>NZ_DS264586.1:1230526-1830526 GCF_000154225.1 Schaalia dentiphila ATCC 17982
AGTTCGATAAGAACAACGTCGTGCGCTACGGCTACCACCCCGAGTGGTCCGACGGAGCAATCGGCCAGAACGGCTGGGGTGAGCTCGCGGCCGCGAACGGCTTCACCTACGGCGACCGTTCCGTCAACCCCACGAAGTTCAACTTCGGCGACAAGTCCCTCGTGGACACGGTCGCGTGGATCAAGGGCCTGATTGACAAGGGCTACGCGCCCAAGTTCGACAAGACCTCGTCCCTGGGTACCGACGCCGTGATGAACAACGGTAACGCCGCCTCGACGATCGTCGGTTCCTTCACGACCTCCGTCTACCTCGGCCCCGACGCCAAGAAGAAGTTCGCCTACGCGCCGCTTCCCACCGGCCCCGCCGGTCGCCGCTCCGCGATGAACGGCCTGCACGACGTCGTGTGGAGCGGAACTAAGCACCCCGAGGAGTCCTTCCAGTGGATCGCTTACATGGCCTCCGAGCAGTGCCAGATGAAGGTCGGCGAGTCCGGTGTCATCTTCCCGGCCGTCACCAAGGCCACCGAAGCGGCCCTCAAGGCTCGCGAGGCTCAGGGCCAGGACAACAGCGCATTCACGACCGTCGTGGACAACAAGGAAACCTTCCCGGTGCCCGTCTTCGCGCACGGTGACGAGGTGAACGCCCTCATCCAGGACGCGATCCAGGCGATCGCCACCGGAGCAGACCCCGCCTCGACCCTGCAGGAAGCCAACGACAAGGCCAACGCCCTGCTCAAGTAATCGCGAGCGGCCCGGCGTGCGAGCGACGCGCGCCGGGCCCGAGCATTTTCCCTCCCACCCCCTCACCACTGCCCGCATCGGCGAATCGCCGTGTTCCCAGGAGCCTCCCATGGATCGACTCACCATTCCTCTGCCCACCGGAGTTGCGTGCGCATCCCCCGATGCGACGCTCGTCGAGAGAGGGGAGGGGTACGCTCTCATCCGCTCCTCGCGCCTAGCGGTCCTCCACGGCTGCGCGGATGGCCAGTTCTACCGCAGCGGGCACAACTCCTGGTCGCCCTCCGGATGGAACGACCTAGCGGGTCCCCCGCTGCGCATCCCCACCGACGAGCGTCGGGCGACCGCAGACGATCCGGCGGCCGACGATACGGTCCGCCACCACGGGTCCTGGATGGGCGCCGTCGTCGACGAGGTGGACGGCAGCGGCGTCCTCGTCGGAGCCCTCGAGGGTGGCCACCCCCGCGTGCGCGCCGACGAGGATCATCTGGCCGCGTTCGATGAGACTCGCCCCGCCCTCTGGCTCCTCGCGTGGGGGAGCGAAGCCTCGATCTTCGACGCCTACGTGCGTTTCCTGAGCGATCGTGCTCGCACTCCCGGGCGCGCTCCCCGGGTGTGGTGCTCGTGGTACTCCTACTACGAAAAGGTCTCATGGGACGTCCTGTTGGGCCAGCTGCCTGGGCTCGCGCAGCTGGGCTTCGACACGCTGCAGATCGACGACGGCTGGCAGAAGGGCGTGGGCGACTGGCGCGCCAACGAGAAGTTCGGCGAGGACCTGGGTGCGCGCGCCTCGGACATCGCCGCGCTCGGGGTGACCCCGGGCGTGTGGGTGGCCCCCTTCATCGCGCGGCCGGGCACGCCCTTCCTCACCGAGCATCCCGAAGCCTTCGTGCACGCCCCCTCGGGGGAGCTCGCCATCGCCGGCTACAACTGGGGAGGCCCCTACTACGCACTTGACACGACTCACCCGCTCGCTCAGGAATACCTGCGTGACCTCGCGCGATCCCTCGTCGACGCGGGCATCGGCTACGTGAAGGCCGATTTTGTTAACGCCGCCGCCATCGACGGCGTGCGCTACGAGGCCGATGTGACGGGAGATGACGCCTACGTCATCGGTTCGCGACTGTTGCGAGAGGCTCTGGGGGATGACGTCTACCTGCTCGGTTCGGGCGCACTCATCATCCCCTCGATCGGCATCTATGACGGCATCCGCGTCGGCTGCGACGTGGCGCCGATCTGGAAAAACTACGCGACGGAGGACCGCTCCGATGCTGAAGCGCGCAACGCCTTCATGACGTCCGTCGCTCGCCTGTGGCTGCGTCCCCTCATCGACTGCGATCCCGACGTTGTCTTCTTCCGGCACATGAAGAACCTGCTGGGAGATCGGGAAATCTCCTGGCTGCAGGATGTCGCCGCGGTCGCCGGCTTCAAGTCCTCCTCCGACCCGCTCGAGTGGCTGACAGAGCAGGAGCGCTCCGAGGTGGCCCAGTGGCTCGCTCGACGCGAGACCGTCGAGGTCGTTGGGCGCACGCGTTTCCGCCTCGATGGGCGGGATGTGGACTTCGCCCCCGGCCTCGAAGAACCCGAACACTGCTACCCGGTGTCGTAGTCGGGCAGTAGGAGTCTTATGCGTGTGGCGCCAGGGCTGGTCGGTCCTGGCGCCTTTCGCTGTGTGGTGTCGCCTCATCGACGAGGCCGGAGCCACCATTTACGACAGAGATTCGTTGCGCAAATGGGTGCTGTGGGCGAGCCTGGTCCCGGCCTCGTTCGTTGAAACGGTGGGAGAAAGTGCGCTCGCTCGCCGAGGTGAGGGGCACCTAGCTAGGGTTGCGTGCGGAATGAAGTGATGTGCACGCTTCATCCACCTTGCACACTCGCGCGGATGCACCCGCGCACCACATGACGGAGGAATGCCGTGGCATCCACCATGCCTAGCGACATGAGCGCTGACGTTGTCGTCGTCGGCGCAGGCCCTGGCGGGTCCTCCACCGCCTACCACCTGGCCAGAGTAGGCCTCGATGTCGTCCTCCTGGAGAAAAGCCCCTTCCCGCGCGACAAAATCTGCGGCGACGGGCTCACCCCGGCCGCCGTCCACGAGCTCATCGCGATGGGCGTGGACACCACCGGCTGGATGCGAAACCGCGGCCTGACCGTCATCGGCGGCGGCCACACCGTCCACATGGACTGGCCCGATCAGAAGTCCCTGCCCGGCTACGGCATGACCCGCGCCCGCATGGACCTCGACCACACGCTCGCCCGGCGCGCCGTCGAAGCCGGGGCCCGCCTCTACGAGGGCGTCACCGTCATCGGAGCCATTCAGGACGGCTCCGGCCGCGTCGTCGGCGTGCAAGTCAAGAGCGGGCGCGGCAAGAACGCCGCCACCTTCGAGGTACGCGCCTCCATCGTCGTCGACGCCGGGGGAGTGGCCGCCCGACTGGCCACCAGCCTCGGCCTCGAAAAGAAGATGAACCGCCCCATGGGCGTGGCCGCACGCGCCTACTTCCACAGCCCCCGCGGCGACGAGGAATGGATGGAATCCCACCTCGAACTGTGGAGCGGCACCCCCGGCGCCTCCGACCTGCTGCCCGGCTACGGCTGGATTTTCCCCATGGGCGACGGCATCGTCAACGTCGGCCTCGGCTCCGTCGCCTCGCGCGCCGGCGCCACCAACCTGCCCTACCGCGAGGTCTTCAAGACCTGGACCGCGAACCTGCCCGAAGAATGGGGCTTCACCCCTGAGAACCAGATTGGTCAGCTTCGCTCCGCCGCCCTGCCCATGAGCTTCAACCGCAAGCCTCACTACACCCAGGGCCTCGTCCTCGTGGGCGACGCCGGCGGCATGGTCTCCCCCTACAACGGCGAAGGCATCGCCCCGGCCATGAAGGCCGGACGCTACGCGGCCTCGTGCATCGCGCAGGCCCTCTCCCGCTCCCACCGCGCCGGCATCGACCGAGCCATGAGCGAATACCCCCACATGCTTCGCGACGAATACGGCGGCTACTACCAGCTGGGCCGCATCTTCGTCGCGCTCATCGAAAACCCGGCAATCATGCGCACCTGCACGAACGTCGGGCTGCCCATTCCGCGCCTCATGACGCTCGTCCACAAACTCCTGTCGGACGGGTACGAGAGGACCGGGGGCGACTTCGACGACCAACTCATCACAATGCTGACCAAGGTGGTGCGCCCCGCATGACCACCACCACCGATAACCGGGAGGAACGATGACGAATCCCTACGTGCCGCTGCTCATCATGTCGGCAGCTGCCCTCGTACTAGCCTTCGGAGGCCTGGTCGCCTCCGCGATCCTGGGCCCCACCAAGAAGTCCAAGACCAAGGCCGACAACTACGAGTGCGGTATCCAGCCGACCAGCGCTCACCTCACCGAGGGTCGCTTCCCGGTGCGCTACTACCTGGTTGCCATGACGTTCATCATCTTCGACATCGAAGTTGTGTTCATGTACCCGTGGGCCGTCAGCTTCAACCAGCTGGGCCTGTTCGGACTGGTCGTCATGATGAGCTTCCTGGTCACCCTCTGCGTCCCCTACGCCTACGAATGGCGACGCGGCGGCCTGGACTACTGAGATATAAGTAAGGAAAAGACAAGTGGGACTTGAAGAATCCTTGCCCGCGGGTATCGCGCTCACCAGCGTCGAAAAAGTCCTCGGGCTCGCACGCAAGTACAGCCAGTGGCCCGTCACCATGGGTCTGGCGTGCTGCGCCATCGAGATGATGGCCGCCGGTACCCCCCGTTTCGACATGGCGCGCTTCGGCCTCGAGGTCTTCCGTGCCTCGCCGCGTCACGCCGACATGATGATCGTGTCGGGCCGTGTCTCGCACAAGATGGCGCCCATCATCCGCCGCGTCTACGACTCGATGCCCGAACCTAAGTGGGTCATCTCCATGGGTGCGTGCGCGTCCTCCGGCGGCGTCTTCAACAACTACGCCGTCGTCCAGGGCTGCGACCACATCGTCCCCGTCGACGTCTACCTGCCCGGCTGCCCGCCCCGCCCCGAGGCCCTCATCCACGCGGTCCTCGTCCTGCGTGAGCAGATCGGCAAGGAACCCCTCGGCGTCCACCGCCGCGAGATCGCGCGCCGCGCCGAGCAGGCCGCCCTCGAGGCGACCCCCACCCACCAGATGAAGGGACTCCTCGCATGAGCGACCTTTCCATCCCCGAGGACAACACGCCCGCCGAGGTCACCCAGGCCTCGTCGCAGCGCGGTTTCGCCCTCCCCGAGCCCATCGCCCACCGCGAGGGCCTCTTCGGCGCGGGCACCGACTCCTCCACCTCCGGCTTCTCCGGACTGGTCTCCGACTCCTTCCTGCCCGGCGAGGCCTCCCGCCCCTACGGCGGATGGTTCGACCAGGTCGTTGACGTCCTCGAAGAGCTCATCGTCGCCGATGGCCTTGAGGTCGCCGACGTCATCGAGAAGGTGACCGTCGACCGCGGACAGCTCGGCATCTTCATCGCCCGCGAGTACATCGCGCGCGTCGCCAAGTACCTGCGCGACGACGCGGACCTGCGCTTCGAAATGTGCCTGGGGACCAACGGCGCGCACTACCCCCTCGACAAGGGGCGCGAGCTGCACGCCATCTACCCCCTGTACTCGATCACGCACAACCGCATGATCCGCCTCGAGGTCACGTGCCCCGACGAGGACCCCCGCATCCCCTCCATCGTCTCCGTCTACCCCGGAAACGACTGGCAGGAGCGCGAGACCTGGGATCTCATCGGCATCGTCTTCACCGGGCACCCCTCGCTCACGCGCACCGCGATGCCCGACGACTGGGTCGGACACCCCCAGCGCAAGGACTACCCGCTGGGCGGCATCCCCGTCGAATTCAAGGGAGCCGTCACTGCCTCCGCCGACGTTCGTAGGAGTGTGAACTGATGACCACCGCCTTCCACGCGCCCGCCGGCGCGACCGACCTGCCCATCGAGGACATCCCCGAGGTCCTCGCCCAGGGCGGCGACTGGGACGACGTCCTGCACGAGATCGAGGCCATCACCTCCGAGCGCATCGTCGTCAACCTGGGTCCGGTTCACCCCGCGACCCACGGCGTTCTGCGTCTGATCCTCGAGCTCGACGGCGAGAAGGTCCGCGAGACCCGCGTCGACACCGGCTACCTGCACACCGGCATCGAGAAGAACATGGAGTACCGCACGTGGGCCCAGGGCGTCGCATACTGCACGCGCATGGACTACGTCGCTCCCTTCTTCCAGGAGGCCGCGTACTGCCTCGGCGTCGAGAAGCTCCTCGGCATCGAAGAGGACATTCCCGAGCGCGCCTCCCTGATCCGCATCCTCATGATGGAGCTGTGCCGCATCGCCTCGCACCTGGTCGCCATCGGTTCGACCGGTAACGAAATGGGCGCCACGACGATCATGACGATCGGCTTCCGCGCCCGCGAGGAAATCCTGCGCATCTTCGAGCGCATCACCGGCCTGCGCATGAACCACGAGTACATCCGCCCCGGCGGCGTCGTGCAGGACATCGGCGAGGGCACCTCGGACTACATCCGCGACCGCCTGCGCCGCGCCCGCAAGGACATCGGCGAGCTCCAGGACATCCTCGTGGAGAACCCGATCTTCAAGAAGCGTCTGTGCGACGTGGCCGTCATGCCGCTGAGCGGTCTCATGGCCCTCGGCACCACCGGCCCCGGCGTGCGCGCCGCCGGCCTGCCCCTGGACCTGCGCAAGAGCCAGCCCTACTGCGGCTACGAAAACTTCGAGTTCGACGTTCCCACCCGCGACAAGTCGGACGTCTACAACCGCACGATGATTCGCTTCGACGAGTGCTACGAGTCGATGCGCATCATCTGGCAGGTTCTCGCCAAGCTGGACCAGTGCGAGGGCGCGCCCACCATGGTCGCCGACCCCGAAATCGCCTGGCCCGCGCGCCTGGCGGTCGGCACCGACGGCCAGGGCAACTCGGCCGAGCACGTCCGCGAAATCATGGGGGAGTCCATGGAGTCCCTCATCCACCACTTCAAGCTCGTCACGGAGGGCTTCCACGTGCCCGCCGGCCAGGTCTACCAGACCGTCGAGCACGCGAAGGGCATCCTGGGCGTTCACCTCGTCTCCGACGGTGGCACGCGCCCGTTCCGTGCGCACTTCCGCGACCCCTCCTACGCCAACCTGCAAGCGCTGGCCATGATGACCGAGGGCGGCCAGCTGGCTGACGTGGTCGTCGCACTGGCAGCTATCGACCCCGTTCTCGGAGGCGTTGACCGATGAGCTACACACCCGACACCCTGGCACGCCTGCAGGCGGATGCCACGCAGATTATCGCCCGCTACCCGGACGGTCACTCGCGCTCCGCGCTGCTGCCGATGCTGCACCTGATCCAGTCCGTCGACGGCTACGTCAGCCCGGACGGCATCGACTTCATCTCGGCCACGCTGGACCTGCCCCGCGCAGAGATCAGCGCCGTCGCGACCTTCTACACGCAGTACAAGCGTCACCCCACCGGTGAGTACCTGGTGGGCGTGTGCACGAACGCGCTGTGCGCCGTCATGGGCGGCGACGAGATCTGGGAAAAGGTCTCCGAGAAGGTCGGCGTCGGAAGCGACGAGACCAGCGAAGACGGCAAGATCACGCTCGAGCGCATCGAGTGCAACGCGGCGTGCGATTACGCGCCCGTCGTCATGGTCAACTGGGAATTCTTCGACAACCAGAGCCCCGAGTCGGCGCTGGCGATGATCGATGACATCCAGGCCGGCCGCGACATCCACCCGACGCGCGGCCCCATCGTGGCCCCCACGTTCAAGGAGAACGAGCGCGTCCTGGCCGGCTTCCTGGACGGCCACGAGAATGAAGGCCCCTCCGCGGGTCGCGCCACCCTGCTGGGCCGCGAGATCGCCGCAGCGAACGGCTGGACCGAGCCGGTTGCCGTCGAGGTCGCCGACGAGGCCACTGACACGAAGGGAGAAGAGGCGAAGTGAGCACCGCATACGTTGCGCCCGGACCGCTGACCCCGATCCTCACCAACGGGTGGGGAGAGGAGCGTTCCTGGACGCTGGACTCCTACCGGAGCCGCGGAGGCTACCAGGGCCTCGAAAAGGCCCGCACCATGGAGCCCGCCGACATCGTGCAGGCTGTCAAGGACTCCGGTCTGCGAGGCCGTGGTGGCGCAGGCTTCCCGTCCGGCCTCAAGTGGTCCTTCCTGCCCCCGGCCGACGGTGGCCCCCGCTACCTCGTGGTGAACGCCGACGAGTCCGAGCCGGGCACCTGCAAGGACATTCCGCTCATCATGGGCAACCCGCACGTCCTCATTGAGGGCATTGCGATCACGTCGCGCGCCATCGGCTGCGACCACGCGTTCGTCTACCTGCGCGGCGAGGTCACCCACGTGTACCGCCGCCTGCTGGAGGCCGTGCGCGAGGCGACCGAGGCCGGCGTGCTCGGCGACCTGCGCATCACCGCTCACGCGGGCGCCGGCGCCTACATCTGCGGTGAGGAGACGGCTCTGCTGGACTCCCTCGAGGGACGCCGAGGCCACCCGCGCCTCAAGCCCCCGTTCCCCGCGGTCGCCGGACTGTACGCCCGTCCCACGGTCGTCAACAACGTCGAGACCATCGCTCAGGTGGCGGGTATCTTCCGCAACTCGCCCGAGTGGTTCGCCTCGATGGGCACCGAAAAATCCAAGGGCCACGGCATCTTCTCCGTGTCGGGTCACGTGAACAACCCCGGCCAGTTCGAGGCTCCCTTCGGTATCACGATGCGCGAGCTCATCGAGATGGCGGGCGGCATCCGCGACGGCCACAAGCTGAAGTTCTGGACCCCCGGCGGCTCCTCCACCCCGATCTTCACCGAAGACGAGCTGGACACGCCCCTCGACTACGAGTCCGTGGGTGCGGCCGGTTCGATGCTGGGTACGCGTGCCCTTCAGGTGTTCGACGAGACCGTCTCGGTGGTCCGCGTCATCACCCGCTGGTCCGAGTTCTACCAGCACGAGTCCTGCGGTAAGTGCACGCCCTGTCGCGAAGGCACCTACTGGATGAAGCAAATCATGCTGCGTCTCGAGCGAGGCGAGGGCCGCCCCGGCGACGTCGACCTGCTCGACGAGATCGCACACAACATCGCGGGCCGTAGCTTCTGCCCGCTCGGCGACGCCGCAGCAACCCCGATCATGTCGGGCATCAAGCGCTTCCGCGACGAGTTCGAGGCCGGCCTCACCACGCCCGCCCGCGAGCTTTTCCCCTACGAGGCGTCCGCTAACTACGCGCGAGGAGGTGGCCGATGAGCGACGCACCCAACATGATCGACGTCACCATCGACGACGTTCAGGTTTCTGTCCCCCAGGGCACGCTCGTGATCCGCGCGGCCGAGCAGGCCGGCATCCGGATCCCGCGTTTCTGTGACCACCCGCTGCTGGCCCCGGTGGCCGCATGCCGCCAGTGCCTCGTGGAGGTCGGCATGCCCGACCGCAACACGGGCGAGCTGCGCTTCATGCCCAAGCCCCAGCCCTCGTGTGCGCAGACCGTCACCCCGGGCATGGTCGTCAAGACCCAGCACACCTCCGAGGTGATCGACCGCGCTCAGCGCGGCGTCATGGAGTTCCTGCTCATCAACCACCCGCTGGACTGCCCGGTCTGTGACAAGGGCGGCGAGTGCCCCCTGCAGAACCAGGCACTGACGGAGGGTCGCGGCAAGTCCCGCTTCACCGACGCCAAGCGCACGTTCAAGAAGCCGCTGCGCCTGACCTCTCAGATCCTGCTGGATCGCGAGCGCTGCATCCTGTGCCAGCGCTGCGTGCGCTTCGGCAAGGAGATCTCGGGCGATGTGTTCATGGACCTGCAGGGTCGTGGCGGCGGCACCGCCCCCACGGAGCACCACTACTTCATGGGCGAGCAGGTCGGCGGCTTCGACTCGACCACGCTCGACTTCTTTGATCCGAAGGCCAAGGAGGCCTCGACCTCGTCCCTGTCGTCCCCGTACGGCACGGATGCGATTGTCGGTTCCATCAACGAGGGTGAGCTTTCCGTCGCCGAGCGCGACGTGTCGGGCCGAGCCTTCGCGTCCTACTTCTCGGGCAACATCATCCAGATCTGCCCGGTCGGTGCCCTGACCGCAGCGTCCTACCGCTTCCGTGCGCGTCCCTTCGACCTCGTGTCGACGGCGTCCGTGACCGAGCACGACGCGTCGGGCAGCGCGATCCGCCAGGACGTGCGCCGCGGTGAGGTCGTGCGTCGCATGAGCGGCAACGACCCCGAGGTCAACGAAGAGTGGATCACCGACAAGGACCGCTTCGCCTTCGAATGGGACAAGGTCGATCGCCTGACCACCCCGCTCGTGCGCGAGGACGGCAAGCTGGTTCCCACCTCCTGGTCCGACGCGCTTGACCGCGTCCGTGTGGGCCTCGAGCAGGCGGGTTCGTCCGTGGGCTTCCTGCCCGGCGGCCACCTCACCTTCGAGGATGCCTGGGCTTGGTCGAAGTTCGCGCGCACCGTCGTGGGCTCCGACTCGATCGACTTCCGTTCGCGTCGCTCCAGCGAAGAAGAGCGTTCCTTCCTGGCCTCCTACGTGGCGGGCTCCGGCCTCGAGACCACGTACGCGGACCTGGAGAGCGCCGGCCAGGTGCTGCTGGTCGCCCTCGAGCCCGAGGACGAGTGTGGCGCCATGTTCCTGCGCCTGCGTAAGGCCACGCGTAAGTCGGGCCTGAAGGTCGCGACCGTCGCCCCCTTCACCTCCGCGGGTTCGCGCAAGATGAAGGCTCGCCTCCTGCACGCCGCCCCCGGCTCCGAGCCGGGCGTCGTGGACGCGATCGCGGCAGGCGGTG
Source organism: Schaalia dentiphila ATCC 17982 (assembly GCF_000154225.1). Classification (NCBI taxonomy): domain Bacteria; kingdom Bacillati; phylum Actinomycetota; class Actinomycetes; order Actinomycetales; family Actinomycetaceae; genus Schaalia; species Schaalia dentiphila. The sequence goes on from NZ_DS264586.1 coordinate 1,241,049, forward strand.
CCTACGCCGACGTGGCTGAGGCGCTGTCGGGCGGCATCATCCTCGTGGGCGAGCGCGCCGCGCAGACCCCCGGCCTGCTCTCCTCCGTCGTCGCTCTTGCCGAGCGCACGGGCGCCCGCCTCGCGTGGGTCCCGCGCCGCGCGGGTGACCGCGCCGCCATCGAGGCGGGCCTCCTTCCGGGTCTGCTTCCCTTCGGCCGTGGCCTTGACGAGGCCGGCGCACAGTCCCTGGGTTGGGGCGAGCTTCCCGGCCGTGGCCTCGACGCCGAGCAGATGATCGAGGCCGCTGCCTCCGGTGAGCTCCAGGCTCTGGTCGTCGGCGGCGTTGACGTCCGCGACTTCGACGAACCCGCCGCCGTGCGCGAAGCCCTCGAAGAGGTTCCCTTCCTCGTGTCGCTTGAGGTTCGCGCCTCGGAGATCACCGACCGCGCGGACGTCGTCCTGCCGGTCGCTCCCGCGGTCGAGAAGAACGGCACCTACATTAACTGGGAGGGCCGCCTGCGCCCCTTCGGCCAGGCCCGCTCGGCGACGTCCCTCACGGACCGCGACGTGCTCGTGCGCCTCACCGAGGAGTTCGACCTCGACCTGGGCATCACCGCCCTGGCCGACCTCTACGAGGAAGTCAACCCCCTCATGGAGTGGGACGGCGCCCCGCAGGAGTTCACGCCGGTGTCGGCGCAGGCTCCCGCTGCAGCCGGTAAGGGTCAGGTTGTTCTGGCCTCCCACAAGCCCATGATCGACGCGGGTCGTCTCCAGGATGGCGCCCCGTGGCTGGCCGGTTCGGCCCGCCGCCCCGTCCTTCTGGCCTCGGCCGCGACGCTGGCCGCCGCTGGCATTGCCCCCGGCGCCGACGCGACGCTCGAAACCGAGCGCGGAACGATCACCCTCCCGGCCGCCATCGCGGACCTGCCCGACTCCGTCGCGTGGGTGCCCGAGTGTTCGACCGGCTCCGTTATTCACGAAAACCTCGGCGGTGCCGGCACCGTCGCAACCCTGCGCGCCACGCAGGAGGTGGCACGATGACACTCGTACCCTTCGCAGTCCCGGAGTACACCGCCGCGGACTTTAGCCAGGAAACCTGGTGGCTCAGCCTCATCAAGGCTGTGTTCACCATCGTGTTCCTGATCGCCAACGTGCTGCTCGCCCTGTGGGTCGAGCGCCGAGGCCTGGGCCGCATGCAGACGCGTCCCGGCCCGAACGTCGCGGGCCCCCTCGGCCTGTTCCAGGCGTTCGCCGACGCAGGCAAGCTCCTTTTCAAGGAGGACATGTGGACCCGTCGGGCTGAGAGGTTCCTATACTTCCTGGCCCCCGCGATCGCGGCGTTCGCTGCGTTCAGCGTCTACGCGGTTATCCCGATGGGCCCGAACGTGAAGATCTTCGGCCACTCCACGCCGCTGCAGCTGGCCGACATGCCCGTCGCCTCCCTGTACATCCTGGCGATCGCATCGCTGGGCCTGTACGGCATCGTCCTGGGTGGCTGGTCGACTCGCTCGACCCTGCCGCTGTACGGCGCCGTGCGTTCCTCCGCGCAGGTCATCTCCTACGAACTGGCCATGGGCCTGTCCCTCGTGAGTGTGTTCCTCATGTCGGGCTCCATGTCCACCTCGCAGATCGTCGCAGCCCAGGGGCAGTTCTGGTGGGCATTCACCCTGTTCCCTGCGTTCGTCATCTACTGCATCAGCGCCGTCGGTGAAGTCAACCGTCTTCCCTTCGACCTTCCCGAGGCCGAAGGCGAGATCGTCGCCGGTCACATGACCGAGTACTCGTCGATGAAGTTCGGCTGGTACTACCTGTCCGAGTACGTCAATATGCTCAACGTCTCGGCCGTGGCCACCACGATGTTCTTCGGCGGATGGCACGCCCCGTGGCCGCTGTCCCACGTTGAGTTCCTCAACTCCGGCTGGTGGGGCATGCTCTGGTTCTTCCTCAAGATCTGGTTCTTCATGGTCCTGATGATCTGGACGCGCGCCACGCTGTTGCGCTTCCGCTACGACCAGTTCATGAATCTCGGCTGGAAGCGCCTTATGCCCATCGCCCTGGGTTGGCTCGTGCTCGTCGCCCTGGTGCGTGGCATCACCCAGTTCGTGCAGCTGCCCAACCACGTCCTCTTCGGTGCCGTCGGCGTCCTCTTCCTGATTGCCCTCGCGATCATCTGGCTCACCGACAAGTCCGAGCCCGAGGAGATCCCCGCCTCCGAGCGCGAATACACCGGCTTCGAGGACGGATTCCCCGTTCCGCCGCTGCCCGGACAGACCCCCGTTGCCTCGCCGCGAGGCCTCGCCACCATTGAGGGCGAGCTGGCCCCGGCCGCGGCAATCGACAGCCCGAAGGAGTCCACCGATGAGTGAGAAGACCACCGACGAGGAAATGCTCTTCGAGCATGACCCCAAGGGTGCGTTCGCCCAGTTCGTCGCGCCCATGGCCGGCTATGGAGTCACCATGGCTTCCTTCTTCCGGCCCACCGTGACCGAGCAGTACCCGCGCGAACCCGCGCGCGTCATGCCCCGCTTCCACGGTCGTCACCAGCTCAACCGCTACGACGACGGCCTGGAAAAGTGCGTCGGCTGCGAGCTGTGCGCCTGGGCGTGCCCCGCTGACGCGATCTTCGTCGAGGCCGCCTCGAACACGCCCGAGGAGCAGTATTCTGCGGGCGAGCGTTACGGCCGCGTCTACCAGATCAACTACCTGCGCTGCATCTTCTGCGGCATGTGCATTGAGGCGTGCCCCACGCGCGCCCTGACGATGACGAATGACTTCGAAATCGCCAAGTACACCCGCGAGGACGACATCTACTAGAAGGAAGACCTCCTGGTCCCGCTCTCCGATGGCATGCTCGCAGCGCCCCACCCCATGGTCGAGGGTAAGAACGACATCGACTACTACCGCGGGGAAGTCACCGGCCCCACCGCCGCCCAGGTTGACTGGGTCGCGAGCCGCCGCCCCGACGACCCCTCCCTCAAGACGGTACGAGTCGCCGAGGAGGCACACTGATGAACCTGTCCAACGGTTGGCCCATGATGGGGTCAACGGGGGAGATCATCCTCTTCGCATGCACGGCCATCCTCATGGTCGCCTGCGCTCTGGGTGTCCTCTTCTTCAAGAAGGCCGCGCACTCGGTCATCTGCATGGTCGGCGTCATGCTCGGCCTGGCAGTCCTGTACATCGCGAATAGCGCCCCCTTCCTGGGCGTCGCGCAGATCGTCGTGTACACCGGCGCGATCATGATGCTGTTCCTCTTCGTCATCATGCTGATCGGCATCGGCACCTCCGACGACTACGCCCGCCAGAGCCGCGGTGCGATCGTTGCGGCGGTGCTCGGTGGTCTTGGCCTGATCGTCATCGTCACGACCGCGATCCTCAAGGCCGTGCCCGCCCCGCACAAGCCCGTTGAGGTTGACCCCTACTCCAACCAGCCGATCACCGACCTGGCGATCACGCTGTTCCAGGAGCACTGGCTGAGCATGGAGCTCGCCGGCGGCCTGCTGATCACGGCCGCCGTCGGCGCGATGCTGCTGACCCACTCTGATCGCCTCACCCCGAAGGCCGACCAGTTCGAGACAGCCCGCAACAAGATGCGCGCGTTCGCCGAGAAGGGCGCTCGCATCGGCCAGCTGCCCGCCCCCGGTGTCTACGCCCAGTCGAACGCGGCCGACGTGCCCGCCGTCTCCGGCGAGACCCTCGGCCCGGTCGAGGAGTCGGTGCCCCGAGTCCTGCGCGTGCGCGGCCTCACCCGCACGATCGGCGAGGTCACCCCGGAGGTCTCCGAGCAGCTCGCCCTCGCGCGCACCGATACCGCGGCGACCGACGCGATCGACGAGTCGCCCTACACCATCGGGCGCACGCCCGACGTCCCCCGCTCCGGCGCCTTCGGCATGCCCGGCGCGGACGCGCCCACCGGTCTGGCCCAGCCCCGGGCCCGCAAGGCGCGCACCACCACCCCCATTGAGAAGAAGGAGGAGAGCAAGTGAGCCTCGCCTGGTACCTCATCCTTGCGGGTGTGCTGTTCGCCATCGGTGCGACCACGGTCCTCGTGCGCCGCAGCGCGGTCATCGCGCTCATGGGCGTCGAAATGATGCTCAACGCCGCGAACCTCGTCCTCGTGACGTTTGCGCGCATTAACTCCAACGTTGACGGCGAGATCATGGCGTTCTTTGTCATGGTCGTCGCGGCCGCCGAAGTTGTCGTTGGCCTGTCGATCATCGTGTCCATCTATCGTTCGCGCTCGACCACGAGCATGGACGATCTCAATCTGCTGAAGAACTGAGGGAGGACGTAACTCATGACCACCTTCATTTCCCCGCAGACTCTCACCGTCTACGATACGGTCGCGCCCACCGGAGCCGCTGCCTACGCGTGGCTGCTCATTCTCATCCCGCTGGCCAGCGCAGGCCTGCTCCTGCTGCTGGGCCGCGCCTCGGACAAGTGGGGCCACCTGCTGGCAACCCTCGCCTCCTGGTCCACCTTCGTGGTCGGCGCGCTGATCGCCGCCCAGATGTGGAACGCCCCCGTGGAGGCGCGCCGCTTCGGCCAGACGCTGTTCACCTGGATCCCCGCCGGTGACTTCACCGTCGACTTCGGTCTCCTCGTGGACCCGCTGTCGATCACGTTCGTCATCCTGGTGACCTTCGTCGGTTCGCTCATCCACGTGTACGCGATCGCCTACATGGAGCACGACGCGGCCCGCCGCCGTTTCTTCGCCTACCTGAACTTCTTCATCGCGGCGATGCTGACCCTGGTGCTCGCGGACTCCTACGCCGGCCTCTTCGCCGGTTGGGAAGGCGTGGGCCTGGCGTCCTACCTGCTGATCGGCTTCTGGAACCACGTGCCCGCATACGCGGTCGCAGCCAAGAAGGCGTTCGTCATGAACCGTGTCGGTGACATGGGCATGCTGATCGCCATGATGGCGATGGTTGCGTCCTTCCACTCGGTGTCCTTCTCCGAGGTTTCCGCCAAGGTTGGCTCGATCCCCACGGCGTCTGCGACCGTCATCGGCATCTTCCTGCTGGTCGCCGCCTGTGGTAAGTCCGCTCAGTTCCCGCTGCAGGCGTGGCTGGGCGACGCCATGGCTGGACCGACCCCCGTCTCCGCGCTCATTCACGCGGCCACGATGGTCACCGCCGGCGTCTACCTGATCGTCCGTTCCGGCGATGTCTTCATGGCCGCCCCCATCGCGGCGACCGCCGTCGCCATCATCGGCGCGATCACGCTCCTCTTCGGCGCGATCGTCGGTTGCGCGAAGGACGACATGAAGAAGGTCCTCGCCGCCTCCACCATGAGCCAGATCGGCTACATGATGCTGGGTGCGGGCCTGGGCCCCATCGGCTGGGCGTTCTCGATCTTCCACCTCTTCACCCACGGCTTCTTCAAGGCCCTCATGTTCCTCGGCGCCGGTTCCGTCATGCACGGCATGGGCGACCAGGTGAACATGCGTCGCTTCGGTGCCCTGCGCGGCGCCATGAAGGTCACGTGGCTGACGTTCATGATGGGTTGGCTCGCCATCCTCGGCGTTCCTCCGTTCTCCGGCTACTGGTCGAAGGACAAGATCATCGAGGCCGCCTTCAGCGCCGACAGCTTCGGCGGTAACACTGCTCTGTGGGCTGGCTGGGTCTACGGTCCCATCGCGATGATCGGTGCGGGCATCACCGCGTTCTACATGTCGCGCCTCTTCTTCATGACGTTCCACGGCAAGGCCCGCTGGACCACCGAGGCCGAGGGCGCGCCCGTGCACCCGCACGAGTCCGGCCCCCTCATGACGATCCCGATGATCATCCTCGCCATCGGCGCGGTCGCCCTCGGTGGCGCCCTCTCCGTGGGGAACATCTTCACCGAGTGGCTGGTCCCCTCGATCGGTCACGTCACGCACGGCGACCCCGTCCTTAACGAGTACGTCATTCAGGGAGCCACCCTCGCCCTCGTCATCCTCGGCGCGGCTGTCGCGTGGATGAAGTACGGACGCGACGAGGTTCCCACCTCCGTCCCCGCAGGCAACGCCCTGACCGAGGCCGCACGCCGCGACCTCTACCAGGACACCGTCAACGAGACCCTGTTCATGATGCCCGCCAAGGGCCTCGTCACCGTCGCGACCGTTGGCGATGCGAGCGCCATCGACGGTGCACTGAACGGCCTCGGCTCCGGCTCGCAGCTGCTCGGACGCATCGTCGGCATCACCCAGAACGGCCTCGTGCGCACGTACGCCGCCTACATCCTGGGTGGCGTCATCCTCGCCCTGGCCATCGTCCTCGGATTCAGGCTGTAAGGGGTACACGACAATGGAAAGTGCAATGATTGCTGCTAACTTCCCGTGGCTGTCCGTCCTCGTGGCCATTCCGGCTGCGGGCGCGGCCCTCCTCGGCTTCGTCCCGCCCCTGAGGCGCGCCGCCGGGCGCGTCGTCGCCCTGGTGGTCTCCCTCGTCGAGCTCGCGCTCGGCGTGTACGTGGCCGCCTCCGTGTTCGACTGGTCCGCCCCGGCCTCGTACCAGGTGTACGAGTCCCACCTGTGGATCCCCCAGATCGGCATCACCTGGTCCCTCGGCGTCACCGCGCTGGGCCTCGTCATGATCCTCCTGGCGATCGGCCTCGTGCCGCTCGTGCTGATTGCGGGTTGGGACGAGGACGATGCCGCGGACTGCGGCGCCTACCCGGCGCTCGTCCTGGCCCTCCAGGCGTTCATGGTCGTCATCTTCGCGGCCTACGATCTGACGGTCTTCTACTTCGCCTTTGAGGCGATGCTCGTGCCGCTCTACCTCATGATCGGACGCTACGGCGTCGGTGACGAGGCCGCGCGTCACAAGGCCGCCATGAAGTTCCTGCTGTACTCGCTGTTCGGTGGGCTGGTGATGCTCGGTGGCATCCTCTACCTGTGGGCGAAGGGTTCGCAGGCGTTGCAGGACGTGTCGACGTTCTTCCGCATTGACACGCTCGCCCAGATCCTGCCGAGCGCCCCGCTCGCCATTCAGATGGTCGTCTTCGTGACCTTCATGGTTGCCTTCGCGATCAAGGCTCCCATGGTCCCGGTGCACACGTGGCTGCCCGACACGGCCGCCGTCGCCCGCCCCGGCACCTCGGTGCTGCTCGTCGGCGTCCTGGACAAGATCGGCACCTTCGGCATGATCGCCCTGTGCCTGCAGCTGACCCCCGGCGCGGCCGTTTCCGCGAAGTGGGTCATGTGCGTGCTCGCCGTCATCTCCATCCTGTGGGGCGGCCTGGCGGCGAACGGTCAGAACGACATCATGCGCCTCGTGTCCTACACCTCGGTGTCGCACTTTGGCTTTATGGTCCTGGGCATTTTCATCGGCTCGCAGATCGCCCTCGTTGGAGCCATGTTCTACATGGTCGCCCACGGCGTCTCGATCGCCGCGATGTTCCTGCTCTCCGGATGGCTGTCGCGCCGCGGTGGCACGCAGGACATGCGCGAGTACGTGGGCATGCAGCGCGTGACGCCGGTCCTCGCGGGCCTGTGGCTCGTGTCCGGCCTCGCGTCCATCGCGCTGCCCGGCCTGTCCGGCTTCGTCCCCGAGTACCTCGTGCTCATGGGCACATGGTCGGTCAGCGGTCCGCTGGCGATCTTCGCGGTTCTCGGTGTCGTCATCGCCGCCCTCTACGTGCTCATGCCCTACCAGCGTGTCTTCACCGGTGCGCCGGGCAAGGGCAAGGAGGAGCTGGCTGACCTGGCGACGCGTGAACGCGGCGTCATGGTGCCGCTCGTGGCCGCGATGCTCATCCTTGGTATCTGGTCGGCGCCTCTCGTGAGCGCCCTGACCCCGGTTGCTTCAGACCTCGACCTGACCAACTCGCAGGTCCCGGCCGCCGCTGAAGGGAGCGCACAGTGAACGTTCTACCCATGGCTAACTTCCAGGCCCCCGAGGTTCACTGGGTGAGCCTCGCGCCCATCCTCATCGTGCTGGGCGGCGCGGTCCTCGGCGTCCTCGTCGAGGCCTTCGCCCCCGCGAAGGCTCGTCGCCCCCTCGTGATCGCCCTGTCGATCCTGGCGACCGCCGGCGCGTGCGTCATGCTCGCCCTGCGCTGGGTCCCCGTCCTGGAGACCCCGGTGACGCTGGGGGAGTACATGGAGGATCCGCTGACGATTGCCGCTCAGTTGGCACTCGCCGTCATCGGCTTCTTCGCCGTCCTCGTGATGGCCGACCGCACCTCCGTCGGTGACGGCGCGTTCGCCGGCCAGCCGTCGGATCGTCCGGACTCGGCCGCCGAGGAGCTGTCGGAGCGCAAGGGCTACCAGCGCTCCGAGATCTTCCCGCTGACCCTGTTCTCGCTGGGCGGCATGATGATCTTCCCCGCCGCGGATAACTTCGTGACGCTGTTCGTGGCCCTCGAGGTGATGTCGCTGCCCCTGTACATCATGGCTGCTACGGCCCGCCGTCGTCGCCAGCTGTCCTACGAGTCGGCTCTCAAGTACTTCGTGCTCGGCGCCTTCTCTTCGGGCTTCCTGCTGATGGGCTCCGCCTTCCTCTTCGGCTTCTCCAACTCGCTGCGCATCTCTGCGCTGGCCGAGGCCATCTCCACTCACACGAACATGGAGTGGATGGTCCTCGTGGGCGTGTTCTGCGTGATGGTGGGCCTGCTGTTCAAGGTGGGCGCTGCCCCCTTCCACGCGTGGACCCCCGACGTCTACACGGGCGCCCCGACCCCGGTGACGGGCTTCATGGCCGCCGCCGTGAAGATCGCGGCCTTCGCTGCGATGATCCGCTTCTACACGGTCGCCGCCGCCTACCTGCAGTGGGACTTCCTGTACATCTTCACGGCCGTGGTGGTCCTGACGATCCTCGTCGGTACCTTCGCCGGCCTCGTGCAGGATGACGTCAAGCGCATGCTGGCCTACTCCTCGATCGCCCACGCGGGCTTCATCCTGATGGGTATCCTCGCGATCCAGAAGGGCGGCACGGGCCATGTGTTGTTCTACACGCTCGGTTACGGCCTGGCGACGGTCGGTGCCTTCGGCGTGGTCACGCTGGTGCGCGGCCGCGACGCGGACGGCAACGTCCTGGGCGAGGCGACGAGCCTGCGCAAATGGGCGGGTATCGGCCGCACCAACCCGTGGATCGCGGGCGCGATGCTGATCTTCCTGCTGTCGTTCGCGGGCATCCCGCTGACGGGCGGTTTCATTGGTAAGTTCGTGATTTTCTCGGACGCGATCAAGGCCGGCATCGGCTGGCTCGCGATCGTCGGCCTCGTGGCCTCGGCGATCACCGCGTTCTACTACTTCCGCCTCGTGCGCCTGATGTTCTTCACCGAGCCCGGTGAGGAGTCCGTTGTCGTGAAGTCGGAGGGCCTGTCCGCTCTGGCGATCGCCGTGTGCGCGATTGGGACGCTCGCCCTGGGCGTCTTCCCCGGTCCCGTGTTGAGTCTGCTCGAAAAGATCGTCATACTGATCCCGTGAGCGCTCAAACACCCGATCTTCATGTTCCCGACCTCGAGTCCCGTATTACCCCGGGGCTCGAGGTCGTCGAGCGTCGTCTCCTCGACGCTGTCTCCTCGTCTCGTGACCTGACGGACGAGCTGACTCGTCACCTCGCGGTTGCGGGCGGCAAGCGGATGCGTCCGCTGCTCACCCTTGTGTGCGCGCAGCTGGGCGAGCCCGAGCGTGCGCTCGACGAGCAGGTCATCACGGCCGCGACGGCGGTTGAGCTCACGCACCTGGCGTCCCTGTACCACGACGACGTCATGGATTCGGCTCCCACGCGTCGCGGTGTTCCCTCGGCTCAGCACCTGTGGGGCAACAACCGCGCGATTCTGGCCGGTGACATCCTGTTCGCTCGCGCGTCGCTGCTGGTGGCCTCGCTGGGGCCCGAGATGGTCGCGCACCACGCGCGCACGTTCGAACGCCTGTGCGAGGGCCAGCTCAACGAGACCTTCGGTCCGACGGATGGCGCCGATCGCGTCGACTTCTACCTGCAAGTCCTGGCGGATAAGACGGGCTCGCTCGTGTCCACTGCCGCGTCCTTCGGCGCGCTCCTGTCGGGCGCCGGCAAGCTGATGGCGGACGTGGTGAGCGACTTCGGTGAGAAGGTAGGCGTCGCCTTCCAGATCGCCGACGACGTGCTTGACCTGGCGTCCTCGGGCGAGCAGTCGGGTAAGACGCCCGGCACCGATCTGCGCGAGGGCGTGGACACCCTGCCCGTCCTTCTCCTGCGTCGCCGTGAGGCGGCTGGCACGATCGACGAGGTTGGCGCGCGCATCCTGCGCGAGCTGACGGGTGACCTGTCCTCGGATGAAGCCCTGGCCTCAGTCGTCGAGCAGTTGCGCAGCCACGACGTGCTCGAAGAGACCCGCGAGCTCGCTCGCACCTGGGCGAACGACGCGGTCGCCACGCTGGCGCCGCTGCCCAAGGGTGAGGCGAAGACCGCGCTCGAGGCGTTCGCGAACCTGATGGTGGATCGCCTGGTCTGATTGTCGATAACGAGGCCGGGGCTCGGCTGCGCGTGATTACGTGGCTGGCCCCGGCCTCGTCGTATGTGAGCCCCGCGCCCGGGCTTGTTGTGTGTGAACCCCGCGCTGGGGTTCGGCGCCGCGCAAGCGACGCGCCGCGAGCCGCCCGCTCGCTGCCAGCGCCGCGAGCCGCCCGCTCGGCGCGTCGTCTCGAAGCCCCGCCTGGCCCTGCCGTCCCTGTGCCCGGCACCTGTCGGGTCCGTCGACGTCCATTCGGGCAGGTCCGCGGGCTTGTTACGGGGGTGGTGCACCCGATCCGTAGGCATTGCACCCTTTCTGATCGGGTGCACTGCCCCTTAACGGGTGCACTGCCCCTTAACGGGTGCACTGCCCCTTAAGGGGTGCACTGCCCCGTAACGGGTGCATAGGCTCACGACCTGTATCGGTCTTGGCCGGATCGTGTATGGAGCATCGTCATGGTTCCCCAACAATGTCGCATGCAATTTCCCTATCAACCTTTTGGGTATTGAAATAGTCTCGTTGCGATTCCAACGTTTCTGGGTGATGAGAAAAATTTGGTCAGCCGAATTGCATGCGACTTTTGGGTGGACAGCGCAGAGGTTGCCTCTGGACCGAACATGCCAAGGCCACGTACGTGGGGGAGAGACCGCGCCCCGGCCTCGTCGTATGCCCGGGATCCTTGAGGTGTGTGAGGGGTCTCAGCTAAGGTTGCCCTTGGCAACGGCGCGCTAGACTTAGTGCCCAGGTGCGCGCACACGCGCGCGGTCACGAAGAAGGAGAAATTGGTTGGCACCGCTCAACGTCGCCGTCATCGGCGCTGGTCCCGCTGGCATTTATGCGTCGGATATTCTGTCCAAGTCGGGGCTCGAGGTGAATATCGACCTGTTTGAGCGTCTTCCCGCGCCCTACGGTCTCGTGCGCTACGGCGTCGCTCCGGATCACCCGCGTATCAAGCAGATCATTGTGGCGCTGTACAAGATCCTGCAGCGTGGCGACATCCGTCTGCTCGGCAACGTTGAGGTCGGCCGTGACGTAACGATCGACGACCTGCGTGACCACTACGACGCGATCATCATTGCCACGGGTGCGGACCGCGATCACCCGCTCGATATTCCGGGCGTGGACCTGCCCGAGTCTTACGGCGCCGCCGACTTCGTGTCCTGGTATGACGGCAACCCGGACTACCCGCGCACGTGGCCGCTGAAGGCCCGCGAGGTTGCCGTCCTGGGCGTCGGCAACGTGGCGCTGGACGTGGCTCGCGTCCTGGCCAAGCACGCCGAGGATATGCTCAAGACGGAGGTTCCGGCCAACGTGGCCGAGGCCCTTGCTGAGAATCCGATCACCGACGTGCACGTGTTCGGTCGCCGTGGCCCGGCCCAGGTGAAGTTCACGCCGCTGGAGCTGCGCGAGCTGGGCAAGGTGCCGGACGTGGACGTCATCGTCTCGGAAGAGGACTTCGACTTCGACGAGGGCTCGGAGGAGGCGCTGCGCGCGTCGAACCAGCAGCGTCAGGTCGTAAAGACCCTGACGAGCTACGCGATGGCGGATCCGGAGGAACACACAGCCTCGCGTCGCATCCACATTCACCTGTTCCAGGCCCCGGTTGAGATCGTCGCGGACGAGAACGGCCACGTGAAGGCGCTGCGCACCGAGCGTACTGCCCTGAACGGCGACGGAAGCGTGTCGGGTACGGGCGTCATCACGACGTGGCCCGTGCAGGCCGTGTACCGCGCGGTGGGCTACTACTCCTCGCCGATCCCGGGCCTGCCCTTCGACGAGCGCGCCGGCGTCGTGCCGAACGTTGAGGGCCGCGTCATCGAGGGTGACACCACGAAGGACGAGTCCGCCCCTGTCATCCCGGGCGTGTACGCGACGGGCTGGATCAAGCGTGGCCCCGTTGGCCTCATCGGATCGACGAAGTCGGACGCCCAGCAGACGATCTCCCACCTCGTCGAGGATGCCTCGGAGGGCCGTCTGCACGCGAACACCGCCGAGGTGGGCCACGAGGCCATGGTGGCGCTCCTGGAGTCCCGTGGCGTCGAGTTCACGACGTGGGAGGGCTGGGAGCTCCTGGATGCCTACGAGCAGGCTCTGGGCGAGGCCTACGGCGAGCTTCCGGGCGGCCGCGGCACGCGTGAGCGCATCAAGGTCGTGTCGCGTCGCGCGATGACGGACATTTCGCGCGGCGCACAGGTGGATCCGCAGGCGACGGATCTTATCGGCGAGATGGGCGAAATGGGCGTGCCGAGCGCCCCTGAGCGCTTCGATGACTACACGGGTCCGGGTCGCCGTCACTGAGCGTCCCTGATCGTTGCGAGGCCGTGGCCGGGTTGTCCGGTCGCGGCGTCGTTGTGTGGGGGAGCGGGGCTGTGGCGGATCTTGGTGCGCCTGGTGGCGTGGAGCGCAGATGGTTGTTTCCCATTGGAGCTTCGGCTGGTTCTCAGCAGCTTCTCAGGTAATCCCCATAGGATCGCCTGTATGGTGCACCGCAACTATCACAACGGTCTGAAGACGACGCTCCTGCTGGGAGGCATGTGGGCGCTGTTGCTCGCTATTGGTGCGATGATCGCCGCAGGTACGGGGCGTGCCGTGTGGTTGTTTGTGTTCGCGGGCATTGGGCTCGTCCAGACGGCTTATTCGTATTGGAATTCTGCGACGATCGCGCTCCGTTCTATGGGTGCATACCGGGTGAGCGAGGTGCAGTACCCGCAGCTGTACGCGATCGTTCGTGAGCTGGCGGCGCGCGCACAGCAGCCGATGCCGTCGATCTGGGTGGCGCCGTCGCTGACGCCGAATGCCTTTGCGACGGGGCGTAACCCGAACAATGCGGCGGTGTGCTGCACGGAGGGCATCCTGGCTATTCTCAATGAGCGTGAGCTGCGCGGAGTGCTGGGGCACGAGCTGATGCATGTCTATAACCGCGACATTCTGACGACGTCCGTTGCTGCGGCGATGGGCGGTCTGATCACGTCGATCGCGCAGGGACTGCTCTTCTTCGGAGGGGGGAACCGTCGAGAGGGCGGGGGAGTGGGCTTCCTTGGCCTCCTTGCGATGAGCATCATGGCACCTTTTGTGTCGATGCTTATCCAGTTCTCGCTGTCGCGTACGCGTGAGTTCGATGCTGACGAGGATGGCGCGATGTTGACGCAGGATCCGCTGGCTCTGGCGTCGGCGCTGCGCAAGCTGGAGATGGCAACGGACCGGCGTCCGATGGAAGACACCCCGCGCACGCGCAACGTGGCCGCGATGATGATCGCGAACCCCTTCCGCGGGCAGTCTGTTATGCGCCTGTTTTCAACGCACCCGCCGATGGAGCAGCGCATTGCGCGACTGGAGAAGATTGCGGGCTATTAAGCCTTGTTAACGCGGTGGCGGGCGGCCGGAATCAACCGGCCGCCCGCCACCGTATGACGCTTTGCTCAGCGGTAGTTCACGAACTGGAGGGCGACGTCCAGCTCCTCGCCCTTGGGGCCCTTCAGGAGAGCGATGACGGCCTGCAGGTCGTCGCGTGACTTCGAAGAAACGCGAAGTTCGTCACCCTGGATCTGTGCCTTGACGCCTTTGGGGCCTTCCTCACGGATGAGCTTGGAGATCTTCTTGGCGGTGTCCTGGGGAATGCCTTCCTTGAGGGGACAGGCGAGCTTGAAGAGCTTGCCGGAGGCCTTGGGTTCGCGGTCCTTGTAGTCCAGGACCTTGAGGGACAGGCCGCGACGGATCAGCTTGGACTGGAGGACATCGAGGATTGCCATGACGCGGGAGGCGGAGTTCGCCTCCATTGCAATCGTGTCGCCGCTGAGGGTGATGGCAGCGTCGACGCCACGGAAGTCGTAGCGGTTGGCGATCTCCTTGGCGGTCTGGTTGACGGCGTTGTCGACCTCCTGACGGTCGAGCTTGGAGACAACGTCGAAGGAGGAGTCTGCCATGGGTGCACCTTTCGTTGGAATTTAGCCAATCGTTGTTCCGATTGGCGCTCGGGATCATTTTAATGCTATTCTTTCACGGCACCGCGAGAGCGGCGCACGGCAGGTTACCAAAGCGGCCAAATGGATCTGACTGTAAATCAGACGCTTCGTGCTTCGGGGGTTCGAATCCCTCACCTGCCACCACTCGCTGGTCCCAGTGAGTAACGCCTGTGATGTCATTCTCAGGCTCCGGGATTGCTTCGGCGGTCGGAGATGAGATAGGCTTTCCGGCGTTGCCCCGATAGCTCAGTAGGCAGAGCGTCTCCATGGTAAGGAGAAGGTCAAGGGTTCGATTCCCTTTCGGGGCTCCGGTCGCGGATTCGTCCGCTTCCGGCGGCGGGGTAGCTCAGCTGGTCAGAGCGCACGACTCATAATCGTGAGGTCGCGGGTTCGAGCCCCGCCCCCGCTACCAATTCTTTGATCCGACAGGTCGCGTGAGCGACGAAACTAAGCGAGGGAAACAACCGTGGCAAGCAAGTCCCAGGACGTTCGCCCCAAGATCACTCTGGCCTGCTCGGAGTGCAAGGAGCGCAACTACATCACCAAGAAGAACCGTCGTAACACGCCGGATCGTCTCGAGCTGGCGAAGTACTGCCCGCGCTGCCACAAGTCGACGGCGCACCGCGAGACCCGCTGACGGCTTCCGTCTCAAAGCCCCGAGGAACACTGGTTCCCCGGGGTTCTTTGTATCAGGGCGGGCGTCTCGATTATCCTGCATATATGACTGACTCTGTCGACTTCTGTTGCATCGTCGCTCCGAAGGGCGCGGGCGAGGCGCGCATCCCCGGCCTCGTGACGCTCGCGGATGAGCGCACCGTCCTGTTCTTTGACGAGCGGCCGGCCCCGACCTCGGGCACGGGATCTGACTTCAACGGGCTGACGATGGCCTCGGATCTACCGAATCCGAACCGTATCCTGTGGATGGAACGCGAGGGCTCGGGACGGTGGAGTGAGTCGCACCCGCTTCCCGCCGGCGGCCCGCCCGTCTCTTCGGATGCGTGTGTCGGCGTGGACGGCGACGGGCTCATGCATCTGGCGTTCGCGTCGACGGATGGGCGCGTGGGCTACATGGACTCGCGTGCGGATGGCGAGCGACTGCGCGCCTGGTGGGCGTGGGGGAGTGGCCCAGGAGACTTCGCCTATGTGGACATGACGGACGAGCTCTATGAGCTCACGGGCGCCGACGCGCTGTTTGCGACGTCTGGCGGCACGGTCGCGCTTGACGGGGCTGTGGCTCTCCCCTACGTCGTGCGCGTGGGGGATGAGACGCACGTGCGCGTCGCGTACGCCCGCGCGGGTCGCCTCGTCGGTGCGGCGGACCCGCTTGTTGGCGACGGGGGAGTGCTCCTCGACGAGACGACGCTCGGCGTGTGGGACGGTCGCCTCGTCGCGAACTGCCGTATCCAAGGTTTTGAAGGCAGGGGCTCGGGTGCCCGCTGCCTCGCGTGGGGCGATGGGCGCACCTGGGAGGGCGCGTGCCTCTGGGAGCTGGAGGACCCCGGCTGCAACGCCCGCATGATCGGGGATCTGTTCGTGCATCCCGGACGCCGCGACGCCCGTGCGGGTGGCGAGATCCTGCGCCTCACCCCGCCGTGGGAGGGTGAAGTGCGCGCCGAGGTGGTCTCCTCCTTGGGCGATGGCACGTTCGGATACAGCGACGTGACCTTCGTCGGGGACGAGGCCGTGGTGGTCTTCGAGCGCGACCGCGGCCTGTGGGAGGCTACCGTTCGTCGCTAAGTGGATACAGAAAACCCGGTGCGCGTGCCCCCACAACGCTCCGGGTTTTCTGTGCGCTCTAGCGACCTTCGATGATCGCGAGGAGCGGGGCGTAGTGCGCCTCGACGGCGGCGGTGTATGCCTCGAGGTCGCCGGCCTCGCAGGCTCGCAGGATAGCTGCGTGGGCCTCGGCGGTGTCTTCCATTTCCTGGCGCGACGCTGCGGCCAGCTGAGGAGTCACGCTCTGATGGACGAGCCACATGGCGGCCACCAGCTGGTGCATGAGTTCGTTCTCGACGTAGGCGAGGAGGCCGGAATGGAACGCGATGTCCTGCTCCAGGTAGGTCGAACCCGAGTGTGCGTACTCGGTCATCGCCTCGACGAGTTCCCACAGGTGCGGGTTCGTCGTGCCCTTCATGGCCCGGGTGAGTGGGACCGCGATCCCGAGGTCGAGGGCCTGGCGCGTGTCGATGATCGCGTGCAGGGACTGCGCGCCGTTGATCTCGTCGAGGGCGGCGCGCAGGACGAGGGTTTCGACGAGCGGCTGCATCGACATCTCGCCGACGTAAGACCCCGAACCCTGACGGACCGTCACGATATCGAGGGCCTGGAGACGTCGGAGAGCTTCTCGCACGGACGAGCGCGAAACGCCAAGGTCGGCGCATAGTGCCGATTCTGTCGGGAGGCGATCGCCCGGATGTAATCCATGTCGCAGAATATAGGACTTGATCGCATCCATTGTTACCGAGGATCTTGAGTCAATCTGTGTCGGTACGGGTCGTTTATTGCTGGTTCCTGGGGGCGATTGTGGTGATATCGCTTGCGCTAATTTGTCAGACAACATAGAGTTAGTATAGCGAGCGGAACAACAGAACCGCACGTCCCAATTCTCGAAGATGAGGAGCGAGAACATGCGAATGCGCAAACACTTCGCAACCGGCGCTGCACTGACCGCAGCTGCCGCCATGATCCTGACCGCGTGCGGCGGCGGATCGTCCACCAGCACCACGTCGACCGACGGCGGCTCGAAGGCTTCCGACGGACCGAAGGGTACGATCACCGCCGGTGTCGCCTACGAGACCACCGATTACGGCCCGATCACCACCTCGGCTCTCGGCATGGGTGCGAACTGGCAGGTCCTCGAGGGCCTGTACCGTTTCAACATGGCCGACTACTCCGTCAGTCCCGCGCTGGCCGCCGGTGACCCGGAGAAGATCTCCGACACCGAGTACGAGGTGAAGCTGCGCGACGGCGCGAAGTTCTCCGACGGCACCCCCGTGACCGCCGCCGACTTCGTGGCCTCCTACGAGCGCGCGACCTCCGAGAAGTCGATCTACCGTCAGTTCTTCACCTTCGTCGACTCCGTCGAAGCCAAGGACGACAACACCATCACGATCAAGCTCAAGCACCCCTTCGCCAACCTGAAGGAGCGTTTCGTTAACGTCCGCGTTGTCCCCGCGTCGATGGACGAAGACTCGCTCAAGGCGAAGCCGATCGGCACCGGCCCCTACAAGTACGAGAACATCACGGCGACCGAGATCACCGCTGTTCCGAACGAGAACTACACCGGCAACGAGCCCGCGAAGGTCGCCACCCTCAAGTGGCAGTCCCTCAAGGATGACTCCGCCCGCCTCGCCGCCGCCATCGGTGGCACCGTCGACATCATGGAAGCCGTTCCCGCCTCCGCGCAGGATCAGCTCAAGGGCGCTGGCTGGAACGTTGAGTCCAAGCCCGGCTACGGCAACCCCTTCCTGATGTTCAACACGCAGAAGGCTCCCTTCGACAAGCCCGAGGTTCGCCGCGCGATCGTCAAGGCCGTCGATAAGCAGAAGCTGATCAGCTCCTCGCTCGAGGGCCAGGCCGTTGAAGCTACCTCCTTCCTGCCCGAGGCGAACCCTGCCTACAAGAAGCCCTCGACCGATCTGTCCTACGACAAGGACGCCGCCGCCAAGCTCCTGAGCGACGCTGGCGTCTCCGGCCTCGAGGTGAACCTGGTGTCGACGGACCACCCGTGGGTCCTCTCGCTGGTTCCCCAGATCAAGTCCGACCTGGAGGCCCTGGGTCTGAAGGTCAACCACACTCAGATGGCTTCGTCTGACCTCTACGCCAACGTCACCGACGTTGACAACCCCACCTACGACATCGTCCTGGCCCCCGGCGACCCCTCGGTCTTCGGCACCGACCCCGGCATCATCATCTCGTGGTGGAACGGCGACAACGTCTGGACCAAGAAGCGCGACGGCTGGCAGGCCTCGGACCCCGAGTCCTTCAACAAGCTGCAGTCCATCATGGACGAGGCCGTTCAGCTCGACGGTGACGCCGCCAAGGCCAAGTGGGGCGAGGCTCAGGATCTGCTCGCTGAGAAGACCGTGATCTTCCCGCTCGTGTTCCGCAACATGATCACCGGATCCAACCCCCAGAAGGTGGAAGGATTCCAGCCGATCTCCTCCACCGGCCTGCAGCTGCTCGGTGTGAGCGCTAAGTAAGTCCCCTCGAGGGACCACAAGAGAGGAGGGGTGGAGCCCCGCCCTGAGGCAGACGCCACAGTCGGGCGCCACCCCTCCTTTCCTATTGCCAAAATCCGTTGAAATGGAGGTCTAGCAGTGAATAACCTTCTGCGACTCATCGGACGACGTTTGGTAGCCCTGCCGATCATGGTGGTCGGCGTGTCCTTCCTCGTCTTCTTCATTATGTCGCTGTCTCCCATTGACCCGGCCTACTCGGCACTGGGTGAGACCGCGACCCCCGAAGCTCTCGAAGAGTACCGTGTGCAGCATGGTCTCAACGACCCCTTCTTCGTTCAGTACGGTCACTACCTGTGGAACATGCTCCACGGTGACCTCGGCACCTACGGCGTTGGCACGTCCAACCACGTGACCGATCTGGTTGCTCAGGCTCTTCCGATCACCCTGCAGCTCACCTTCCTCGGCCTGTTCTTCGCCGTCATCATCGCTTTCCCCCTCGGTGTTCTCGCCGCTCTGTACCGCGACCGCTGGCCCGACCAGGTCATCCGCGTGTTCTCGGTCATCGGCATTGGCACCCCGTCTTTCTGGCTGGCAGCGCTGCTGGTCCTGGGATTTGTTCAGAAGCTTCCGGTCTCCGGCCCGCTGCCCGCGTTCAGCGAGGATCCGAGCGGCTGGTTCCTGCGAATGCTCCTTCCAGCTATCGCCCTGGCGGTTCCCGTCATCGGTCAGATGACGCGAGTCGTGCGTACCTCAATGGTTGAGGAACTGGATCGCGATTACGTCCGCACCGCGGTTGGCGCCGGTATCCCCAAGCGCATCGTCGTGGCCCGCAACGTGCTGCGTAACGCGCTCATCACGCCCGTGACCGTCCTCGGTCTGCGCATCGGCTACCTGATGGGTGGTGCGGTCGTCATCGAAATTATCTTCTCCATCGATGGAATGGGTAAGGCGGTCCTGCTCAAGGGCATCCAGGAAAACTGGGTCACCCTGGTGCAGGGTGGCGCGCTCGTCGTCGCGATCGCGTTCATCGTCGTCAACATCATCGTTGACATGCTCTACCTGCTCATCAATCCGCGTATTAGGTCGGTGTGAGGCATGAATCAGAAAGAAAAGCTCGGCAAGGTCACCGCGAAGGGCGCACGTTTCTCGCGCATCAGTGCGATGTCCACCGGATCGAAGATTGCGATGGGCCTCCTTGCCCTCATCGTCCTCGTCTCGATCCTGGCGCCCTACGTTTCTCCCTACGGTCCCGATGACATCTTCGACAAGTGGAGCGCCCCTTCCGGTGAGCACCTGTTCGGAACCGACCACGTCGGCCGTGACATCTTCGCTCGCGTCCTGTTCGGCGGACGTTTCTCGCTGATGATCGGTCTGTGCTCGACCCTGATCGCCCTCTTCTTCGGCGCGATCATCGGCTCGATCGCAGCGGTCGTGCGCAAGTCCTTCTCCGAAGCGATCATGCGCGTCATGGACATCGTGATGGCGGTGCCCGGTATCGCCATGGCGGCTGTCTCCGTCCTGGTCTTCGGGCGCACGCTGTCCAAGTCCGGCAACACCTTCGGCCTGGTCATCGTTATCATCTGCTCGATTGCCTTCGTCTACATCCCGCAGCTGTCGCGCATCGTTCGCGCGAACGTCATGGCCGCCTACGGTGAGGACTACGTCCGCGCGGTGATCGTCTCCGGCGCCCGCGCTCCGTGGATCCTCACCAAGCACGTCATGCGCAACACGGCCGCCCCGGTGCTCGTGTTCGCGACCGTCCTCGTCGCCGACGCGATCATCCTCGAGGCCTCCCTGACCTTCATCGGTTCGGGCCTCCAGGCGACCACCGTAGCCACGTGGGGCAACGTCCTGTCCGAGGCCTCGTCGAACCTGTCGGTTCTGCTGGGCAAGTGGTGGACCGCGTTCTTCCCGGGCCTGTTCATCATGATCACGGTCCTGTGCCTCAACATTCTGTCTGAGGGCATCACCGACGCCATGGTGGCGGCTCCCGCGTCTGCGGCGGTCGCTCAGGTCGACAAGGATACCGACCGCGAGGCCGACAAGCTCCTCCTCGACCCGCGCCGCGCCTACGCCGAGCAGGCCGAGTCCCTGCAGGCCCGCCTCGACGACCTTGAGTCCGTCGAAGGCAAGCGCACCGACCGCTTCGAGGCGCACCTGGAGAAGACCCCGCTGCTCGAGGTCAACGACCTGTGCATCAAGTTCGAGCGTCACGGCGACGTCAACGTCGTCGACCACGTGTCCTTCAAGGTCCGCCCCGGCGAGACTATGGGCCTCGTGGGCGAGTCCGGCTGCGGCAAGTCGATCACGGCCCTGACCATCATGGGCCTCATCGACCCCAAGGCGCAGATCACGGGCGAAATCCTCTACCAGGGTGAGAACCTGCTCGAGAAGTCGGCCGAGGAGCGCCGCGCGCTGCTCGGTCACGAGATGGCCATGATCTACCAGGACGCCCTCTCGTCCCTGAACCCCGCCATGCTGATCAAGGCTCAGATGAAGCAGCTGACCAGCCGCGGTGGTACCCGCAGCGCCGAGGAGCTCCTCGAGCTCGTGGGCCTGGATCCCAAGCGCGCCCTCGAGTCCTACCCGCACGAGCTCTCGGGCGGCCAGCGTCAGCGTGTTCTCATCGCCATGGCCCTGACCCGCGACCCGAAGCTCATCATTGCGGACGAGCCGACCACCGCTCTGGACGTGACCGTCCAGAAGCAGGTCATCGCACTGCTCAACGAGCTGCGCGAGAAGCTCGGCTTCGCCATGATCTTCGTGTCCCACGACCTGGCGCTCGTCGCCGAGGTGGCACACCACATCACCGTCATGTACGCCGGCCAGGTCATTGAGCAGGCCCCCACCAAGGAACTGCTCACGCACCCGACCCACGAGTACACGCGCGGCCTGCTGGGCGCCGTCCTCTCGATCGAGTCCGGCTCCGGCCGACTCCACCAGGTGCCCGGCACCGTGCCCTCGCCTCGCGACTTCCCGAAGGGCGATCGTTTCGCCCCCAGGTCCTCGCACCCCGATTACGGACTGGACATCCGCCCGGTCCTCACCGAGGTCGGCCCCGAGCACGTGTACGCGGCTCTCCCGCCCCGCGACGAGGCTGATGGCTTCGCGCAGGAAATGAACGGTCAGGAGGAAACGCGATGAGCGACAACACCCCGATCATCGAACTGAAGGACGTCGAGGTGACCTTCACCTCGCGTACCGGCTCCCTGTTCAAGCCCAACAAGGTCTACGCGGTGCGTGGCGTCAACATGCGCATCGAGCGCGGACAGATGCTGGGCATCGTCGGCGAGTCCGGCTGTGGCAAGTCCACGACCGCGAACGTCATGTGTGGCCTGCAGATGCCGACCGCCGGCCAGGTGTTCTTCAACGGTAAGGAGGTCACGAAGCGTAGCGCCGCCGCCCGCCGGGAGATCGGTCGCGTCGTCTCCGTGGTCTTCCAGGACCCCGCGACTGCCCTGAACCCCCGTATGCACGTCCAGGATCAGCTCGCTGACCCGCTGCGCGTGCACGGCATCGGCGACGAGGCCTCGCGAGCCAAGCGCGTGCGCGAACTGATCTCGCTCGTTGGCCTTCCCTCGAGCGCGCTCGACGCGCTTCCTGGACAGCTCTCGGGTGGCCAGCGCCAGCGCGTGGCCATTGCCCGAGCCCTGTCCATCGGCCCGGATGCGATCATCGCAGACGAGCCCACCTCCGCACTTGACGTGTCGGTGCGAGCACAGATCCTGAACCTGCTCACGGACCTCAAGAAGGAACTGGGTCTGGCGATGGTCTTCATCTCGCACGACATCCAGACCGTGCGTTACGTGTCTGACCGGATCGCCGTGATGAACGGCGGCAAGGTCGTCGAAGAAGGGCCGGCCGCACAGCTGTTGTCCGACCCGGAGGACCCCTACACCCGCAAGCTCCTGGGCGCCGCGCCCTCGCTCTTGCATCCCAACCTCGAAGGAGAGAAGTAATTATGTCTTCGAACATCCGCGGCGTCGTGCCGCCCCTGGCCATTCCGCTCAAGGACGGCGAGCTCGACGTCCCTTCGCTCGAGCGTCACATCAACCGCCTGATCGAGGCCGGCCTCGACGGCCTGTTCGTGTCAGGCTCCACCGGTGAGGTCGCCTTCTCGACCGCCGAGCGCCGCGCCCAGATCCAGCGCGAAGCCGTGCGCATCGTCGACGGCCGCATCCCGCTCCTGGTCGGCGTCATCGACACCGAGACCGAGCGCGTCATCGAGAACATCAAGGCCGTGGAAGAGATCGGTGGCGCCACCGGCGTCGTCGCGACCGCCCCGTTCTACGCCCTCGGCGGCGAGACCGAGGTTGAGCGCCACTTCCGCCTCCTCAAGGAGAACACCAGCCTCGAGCTGTGGGCCTACGACATCCCCGTGTGCGTGCACACGAAGCTGTCGCCCGACCTGCTCATGCGCCTGGGCCGCGACGGTATCATCGACGGCGTCAAGGACTCCTCCGGCGACGACGTCGCGTTCCGCTGGCTGTGCCTGGCGAACGAGGCCGCCGGCCACCCGATGCAGCTGCTCACCGGCCACGAGGTCGTTGTTGACGGCGCCTACATGTCCGGCGCGGACGGCTCCGTGCCCGGCCTGGCCAACGTGGACCCCGAGGGCTACGTGCGCCAGTGGCAGGCCTATGAGCGTCGCGACTGGGAGGCCGTGCGCACCGAGCAGGACCGCCTCGCGGAGCTCATGCGCATCGTCCAGGTGAAGGGCGTGCAGGGCTTCGGTGCGGGCGTCGGCGCCTTCAAGGCCGCCCTGCACCTGCTCGGCGTCTTCGATTCGCCTGAGATGCCACGCCCGGTTGCCGCTATCGAGGGCGACAACATGGAGCATGTCGCGTCCGTGCTGCGCGCGGTTGACCTGCTCTCCTGATACGTCGACGAGGCCGGGGCAGTTCCGTTCCGCATATTGCGCGCCTTCGGGCGCGCGCCCCGGCCTCGTCGATTTTCTTATACCCCTGACTTTTCGTAAGGATCCTCATGACTACGCTCCTTGCCCTCGACATCGGTGGCACCAAGGTCGGGTGGGGCATCGTCGAGGCCGGTGACACCTACGAGGTCACCGAGCGTGGATCGATCCCCACCGACGCGATGCGCGGCGGAGTGGACGTGGCTGCTCGCATCTGCGACCTCGCTTCGTCCCTGGTCGCTTCTCACCCGCAGGTCGCGGGTGTCGCGGTCGCCAGCGCCGGCGTCGTCGACCCGTCGACCGGCGATATCATCTCCGCCACGGGCACGATGCCCGGTTGGGGAGGCACACCCCTGGGCGCTCTGCTTCAGGAGGCAACCGGCCTGAAGGTGTGCGTCCTCAACGACGTGCACGCGCACGGCCTGGGCGAGGCCACGCTCGGCGCCGGCCAGCCCTACCGCACCGTCCTGTCGATCGCCGTCGGCACCGGCATCGGTGGTGCCCTCGTCGAAGACCACCAGGTCT
Source organism: Schaalia dentiphila ATCC 17982 (assembly GCF_000154225.1). Classification (NCBI taxonomy): domain Bacteria; kingdom Bacillati; phylum Actinomycetota; class Actinomycetes; order Actinomycetales; family Actinomycetaceae; genus Schaalia; species Schaalia dentiphila. The sequence goes on from NZ_DS264586.1 coordinate 1,265,035, forward strand.
CCTTCGGGTCGCGCGGCATCGCCGGACACGTGGGCCACATCCACCACCACTTCGCCCCCGACATGACGTGCTCGTGCGGACGCAAGGGCCACATCGAGTCCTTCTGCTCCGGCTCGGGCATCACGGCCTGGTACGACTCGCTGCGCAGCGACTCCGACCCCGAGGTCGACGGTGGGCGCGCCCTGCAGGAGCTTGCCGAATCCGGCAACGCCCTGGCTGCCGCTTGCTTCTCCCGCTCCGCGTTCGCGCTCGGTGAGGCCACGGCCTCGTTGGTCAACTGCGTGGACCCGGCCGTCGTCATCCTGTCCGGGTCCATGACCCGCTCCGGGGACATCTGGTGGGACGCCCTGCGCGAAGGCTTCGCGGCCTCCGCGATGACGCCCGTCGCCGACACCCCCATCCTCGTTGGTTCCCTCGGTGGCGACGCGCCGCTGCTCGGAGCCGTTTCCTTCTTCCTGCACGCATAGGAGTTCACCATGCACCCGCTCATTGCAAACCTGAAGGGCAAGCTCATCGTCTCCGTCCAGGCGTACCCGGGCGAGCCCATGCGCCACCCCGAGACGATGGCGCAGATCGCCCGCGCCGCCGAGATCGGTGGCGCCGCTGCCATCCGCTGCCAGGGCCTGTCCGATATTTCCGCGATCAAGGGCCGCGTGGACGTGCCCGTGATCGGCCTGTGGAAGGAAGGCCACGAGGGCGTGTACATCACCCCCTCGCTGCGCCACGCCCGCGCCTGCGTCATGGCCGGCTCCGACATCGTCGCCCTGGACGCGACGGGTCGCCCGCGCCTCGACGGCCTGAGCTTTGCCGAGACCGTTGCGGCCCTGCGCGAGGACGGCACCCTCGTCATGGCTGACTGCGGTTCCTTCGAGGACGCCCAGCGCGCCGTCGACGCCGGCGTGGACATCGTGTCCACGACCCTGGCGGGCTACACGGGCGACCGCGTGAAGACCGACGGCCCCGACCTGGAGCTGCTGCGCGAGGTCGTCGCCGCGTTCCCGGACGTCCCCGTGATCTGCGAGGGCCGCGTCCACACGCCCGAGCAGGCCGCCGCCGCCATGGAGGCGGGCGCCTTCGCCGTCATCGTCGGCACCGCCATCACGCACCCCACGTCGATCACGACGTGGTTCAAGGCAGCCGTGGAAGGCTGATCCTGTCGCTGTTGCGACAGTGCGCGGGCGGGTGACCAACACCCGCCCGCGCACTTCGTTTTTCTCCCGGGAATGCGCGTATATTACCCAGCATGTCTGTCCCGTACTCTCGCGCTCACGCCGCCCTTCGCGCTACCGGCATCGTCTACGTGTGCCTCGGTTTTGGCACATCCGCGTGGCTCTCGCGCCTGCCCGACGTGCGCGATGACCTCGGGCTGACTCCTGCGACGATCGGCACGATGCTGCTCATCGCCTCCCTCGGCTCTCTGCTCACCCTGCCGACCTCCGGCCCGATCGTCACCAAGATCGGCGCGCGGGCCTCGGGCCGCATCGGCGTGCTCATCTGGGCTCTCGGCATTGTCTGCGCGGGGGTGGGGGCGCTCAACGTGTCGATCCCGCTGGCTACTCTTGGCCTCGTGCTCCTGGCCGCGGGTAACGGCCTGTGGGGCGCGACCATGAACATCGAGGCCGGCCTCGTGCAAGCCGCCGTGCGCCGCACCGTCGTTCCTATCATCCAGGCGATGTACGCGGTCGGCATGCTCGGTGGCGCCCTCCTCGGCGCGCTCGCCTCCCAGATGGGCCTGCCCCTCGGCGCCCACCTCTTCGGCCTGGCCGCGCTCGAGCTTCTCGCCTGCGGCACTGCCGTCGGCTTCTACCTGACGAAGGAAGAGGTCGCGGCCCTCGCGCCCGCTCAGGACAAGGGCGACGGGGGAGAGGCCTCGTCGAACAAGGCGAAGGGCCTCACGCGCGTCGCCTGGCGCGAGAAGCAGACCGTGCTCATCGCCCTCATGGTCATGAGCGCGGGCCTCATGGAGGGCGCGGCGAACGACTGGCTCAACCTGTCCATGGTCGACGGCTACGGATACTCGACGGCAGCGGCCTCCGCTGCTTTCGCGTTCTTCCTGCTCATGATGACGGTCGTGCGTTTCGCGTCCCCGCGTCTCGAGGCCTGCCTGGGATCGCCCATGCTGCTGCGGATCACCTTCTCCGGCGCGGTCGTCGGCCTGCTGCTCGTGGCCTTCGCGCCGCACCACCTGTTCGCGGTCGCGGGCATCGCGCTGTGGGGCATCGGGTCGGCCCTTGGCTTCCCGCTGGGCATTTCGGCGCTGTCCGTCGACCCCGTGATGACGCCCGCGCGCGTCTCGGTGCTGTCGACCGTGAACTACGGCGCGGCCCTCATCGGCCCGCCGCTCCTCGGCCTTATCGCCGACCACATCGGCTACCACCGTGCGCTGGCCTTCGTGGCCCTGCCGGTCCTCCTCGCGATTGTGCTCGCCGGGCAGGTGCCCGACCGCCGCGGGACGAAGCGCACGGACCTCGCCTTCGGCGACTAGGCAATCGGTGCCTCTGGCCTGTCTTTGAGCCTTCCGTCCGCGGCTGCGCGGGCGTATCCTGGTGTACGAGCGCGCTTGTGACGCGGCGCTCAGTCTCGCTGCGACGGAAGAAGGGGAATCATGGCGCGAATTATTGGATACCGTCGTTTCGGAGGCGTTGAGGTGCTCGAGGAAGGCTCGGTGTCACTCCCCGCGCCCGGAGAGGGGCAGGTGCTCGTCACAGTGCGGGCCGCCGGCATCAACCCTGTTGACTACAAGCTCTTCGGTGGATTGACGAGGCCCCTCGAGGTCCTCCGCACCATCGTTCACCCTGCCCGTTGGTTCGCTCGCGGGGCGGACCGGCCGCTGCGCGGCGTCGGGCAGGATTTCGCGGGCGTCGTGGCGGCCGTGGGCCCGGGCGTGAGCAACGTGGGGGTGGGCGACGAAGTCATCGGTCTCCTGCGCGCCGCCCCCTGGCAGGTGCGCGAATACGGTTCGCTCGCGACCCAACTCGTTATTTCGGCCGACAACGTCGTCCCCAAGCCCGCCTCCATGAACTTCGACGTCGCCGGAGGGCTGGGCGTTGCCGCGCAGACCGCGATGGGTGCGCTCCGCCGTGTGAGGGCGGAGGCGGGTGACGTTATCGTTGTCGCGGCAGCTGCCGGGGGTGTGGGAGGCCTCGTCACGCAGCTCGCTCGTGCCCGCGGGGCGAGCGTTATCGGTATCGCCGGTCCCTCTAACGCCGACTACCTGCGGTCCCTTGGCGCGATCCCCGTGGCCTATGGCGAGGGCCTGGAGCAACAAATCAAGGACGCGGCGCCCTCGCCCGTCACTGCCTTCATCGACTGCTTCGGCGGATACTCGTCGCTGGCCCATAGTCTCGGTGTGCCGGGAGAGCGCGTGGGGAGCCTCGTGCCGACGCCTGCGATCGCCCTGCGGCGCGCGCGCTTCACGGGCGGGCGCGACGGAAAGATCTCCGACATCGCGATGGTTGCGGGTCTCGTGGAACGCGGCACGGTGACCCTGACCATTGCGCGTACCTACCCGTTCGAAGTGGGGCAGGTACGCGCCGCGTACACGGAGCTCATGGGCGGTCACGTGCGAGGCAAGATCGTCATCACGATGGACTGAGCCCGTCGCGCTGCCGGGGTTAGGCCGAACGCGCGCTGTGCGACTAGGCTTAGGGGCATGACGACCCTTGCTGATCTGACGACCCTGCGCGTGGGCGGGCCCATCGCCGAGCACGTGCGTGTTTCTACGACCGACGCCCTGGTGGATGCCGTCGCCGCGGCCGACGCCGCCGGCAGCCCGCTCCTCGTCGTCGGCGGAGGGTCGAACCTCCTGGCGTCAGACGCCCCCTTTGAGGGTACGGTCGTCGATGTGCAGCCTTTCGATGAGGTTGCCTCCATCATCCACGAGGACCCTGCCGGCTCGGTCGTCGTGCGCACCGGCGCGGGCACGGTCTGGGACGCTTTCGTCTCCTGGACGTTGTCTGAGGGGCTCTGCGGCCTCGAGGCGCTCTCCGGCATCCCCGGGACCGTCGGTGCCTCCCCGGTGCAGAACGTGGGCGCCTACGGCCACGAGGTCTCCGAGACCATCGAGAGCGTCGAGGCCTACGACCGCCTGACGGGCATCGTCGTGCGCCTGCTGCCCACCGACCTCGGTTTCGCCTACCGCTCCTCGGCGATCAAGCGCAGCGTCGGCGAGCCCGGCCTGGGCGACCGCCCCTGGGGGCCGACTGGCCGCTGGGTGGTCCTGTCCGTGGACTTCCGCCTCGAGCGCTCGCCCCTGAGCGCCCCCGTCATGTACGCCGAGCTGGCGCGCCGCCTCGGCGTCGAGGCCGGGGAGCGCGCCGACGCGTCCCTGGTCCGCTCCACCGTCCTGGATCTGCGCAGCGGCAAGGGCATGGTCCTGGATGCGGAGGATCACGACACGTGGAGCGCCGGTTCCTTCTTCACGAACCCGATCCTGCCCGAGGCCGTGGCCGCCTCCCTGCCCGAGGACGCGCCTCGCTTTAGCGCGGGGGAGGGCCTCGTCAAGACGAGCGCCGCCTGGCTCATCGATCACGCGGGCTGTGGCAAGGGCTTCCACCTGCCCGAGGCCGGGGACCCGCCGCGCGCGTCCCTGTCCACCAAGCACGTGCTGGCCCTGACGAACCGCGGCGGTGCGACGGGCGCCGACATCGAGGCCCTGGCCCGCGCCGTGCGCGAGCGGGTCTTTGAGGCATTCGGCGTGACCCTGGTGCCCGAGCCGGTCACGGTCGGCATCAACTGGTAGCGGGTGCGCCTGAGGGACGCTTTGCCCGTAGGTAGTTGGGGAACGGTCGGTTCCGGCATCAGCCGTATCTGCGCTTTTCGAGTCGCCGCTACACGGATAGGTTGTCACGATGCGGATAGGTTATGCGCATCCGGATAGGTTAATAACCTATCCGCATCTTTATAACCTATCCGCGTGCTCATAACCTATCCGCGTGAGGCTGCGGCGCGCAGGCGCTCGATCATGTCGGGTACGTTGCGGGTGACGGCCGTCCACAGGAGCTGGTCGTCCATGCTCTGGTACCCCGAGTGTGCCGCGATGTTGCGGGTCGTGCGCAGGGCGCGCTTCTCGGGTGAGGTCAGGGCGTCCATGTAGGGTGCGTACTCTTCGCGTTCCAGGAACGCGGCCAGCCGGATGATCACCATGCAGGCGGAGTCGTACTCCGGGCAATCGGCACTGAAGGTCTCGACGGGGACAGTGGCAACTCTCTTGACGCGGTGGGCGATGACGTCGAGTTCGCGCAGGAAGTTCTCAGCGTCGAAACTGGGCGCATGTCTGCGTGCCACTCGCGGTCGAGGGGTGAAGGGAGCAGGGTCACTCATAGTGCCACGGCCTCGTCAACGGCAGCTCGCAGTGCATCGGGCACGTGTGTATCCGCGTGAACCTCCGTCGGGAAGCCTGTGAGCTCGCTTGCGAACGAGGCAATGTCCGCCAACTCGAACAGTGATAGCTCGCGGGTGGGCGTGCCGATTAGGTCAATGTCTGACTCGAATCCGTCCGTGCCCCGGGCGACCGAGCCGAAGACGCGGAGGGTGCCGAGGCCTCGTTCCTGGGCGTAGGTGGTGATCGAGGACGCGTAGCGGGCGAGCGGTACGGAGGGGCGGTAGTCGGCGGTGCGGAGGATGCGTTCGAGCAGCTCGGAGGAAACTGCGCGCTTGCCGGACTCGATCTGCGCGAGGGTCGACTGGCTCATCCCGGTCATCCCCGCCAGCTCGGCCTGTGTGAGGGATGCGTCCTGACGTGCAGCACGCACGAGGGACGGCGCGTCGTGACGATGAAACCGGCTCATGTCTCCATGATAGTGCACGCGTGCACTATTGGTGAAGTGGTCGTCGTGTGTAGGCCCAGGTGCGAGGCCGGGGACCCGCCGCGCGCGTTCCTGTTCACCAAGCACGTGCTGGCCCTGACGAACCGCGGCGGCGCGACGAGCGTCGACAAAGAGGCCCTGGCCCGCACCGTGCGCGAGTGTGTCTTTGAGGCCTTCGGCGTGACCCTGGTGCCCGAGCCGGTCACGGTTGGCATCGCCTGGTAGCGGGTCACCTGGTCGTTGTTTGCGGCGTCTGTCGCTGGCCGGGTAGCGGCGTTCACGTGGGTACTGTCAGCTACCGACTGTGTTCGCTGCTTTCTAAGTTGCCGCTAAGTGGATAGGTTGTCACGATGCGGATAGGTTATGCGCATCCGGATAGGTTAATAACCTATCCACATCTTCATAACCTATCCGAGTGTTCATAACCTATCCGTATGTGAGCCGCCATTCGCCATTAGCTTGCGCCTCCATACATTCTGCACGTAATTCCCCGGAGTATGTTGTGAAGCGCACTCTCAAAACCGCAGAATATCAACGTTCTGGTTTCAATGTTTGAAAGAGGCGTGGGGGAACTGTGTGCGAGATTGAGGGGCGTATGGAATCTCGCGAGTGTTGAGGAGAATCTGGCCAGCGCTCGCGGTCGGCCGAGCGCCCAGCCAGCAGTGTTCCTAGACCGCAGTCGGTTTCGCGGCAGGTACCTACGCCGCAGGCGTCGCCAGCCACGCGTCTATGTCGGCCTTCCAGGCCTCCTTGCGCGTCGGCGAGGCCAACGACGCGTCGATGGAAGACCGCGCCAGGTCGGCCAGAGCCTGGTCGGACAGACCGAAAACGTCGCGGGCGACCTCGTACTGGGCGACCAGGCGCGAGCGGAACAGCAGCGGGTCGTCGGCCGCCAGCGCGACGGTAGCCCCCGCCGAGATCAGCGTCGGCAACGGCACCTGCGAAAAGTCCGTGTAGACGCCCAGGTGCACGTTCGACGTGGGACACACCTCCAGGGCGATGCCCTCGTCGATGACGGCGCGCAGGAGCGCCGGATCTTCGCTGGTACGCACCCCGTGCCCGAGGCGGGCGGGGGCCAAAGCGGAGACTACCTCGCGCACGGAGGACGGGCCCAGGAGCTCGCCGCCGTGCGGAACACCTACGAGCCCGGCGCGGCGCGCGATGCGGAACGCAGGGGCAAACGACGCCGTGGAGCCGACGCGCTCGTCGTTGGACAGGCCGAAACCCACGACGTCGCCGGGGCCATCCCCAGCAAACGACGCGGCCAGGCGCGCGAGCGTGCGCGCGTCCAACGGGTGCTTCATGCGCGACGCCGCGACGATCACCCCGATGTCGACGCCGGTATCGCGCGAGGCCAGGCGGGCCTCGTCGATGATGATCTCCAGGGCCGGGGTGATGCCCCCGACGTAGGGCGCGTAGGACGTGGGGTCGGCCTGGATCTCCATGCGCACGGAGCCCTCGGCGGCGTCGTCCTCGGCGGCCTCGCGGATGAGGCGGCGCATCGCGGCCTCGGAACGTACGAGGTGGCGCGCGGAGTCGTAGGCGCGCTGGAAACGGAACCAGCCGCGCCCGTCGGCCGGCATGGAGGCCGCGTCGATGTGCAGCAGATGAGGAGGTAGTCGCACGCCCTGTGCGCGCGCCATCTCGACCATGGTCGTGGGCCGCATGGCCCCCGTGAAGTGCAGGTGCAGGTGAGCCTTGGGGAGGGTTGCGAGGTCACGCCTGCCCGGTGGGGTGGGGCGCGGGGCCGTCAGGTTAGGGACAGCGGGCGCTTCCACGGCCTAGTGCTCCCCGAGCCAGATGATGATGTCGCGGATCAGGCCGGGGCCCTCGGGCTCGTTAAGGAGCTCGTGGTAGGCGCCGTCGATGATGCGCAGGTGGATGTCGGCGTCCGGGTGCGCCGCGCGTGCCCCGCGCACGAGCTCGCGCGAACCGCGCAGGTCCGCCATCAGGTCGTTCGACCCGTGCATGACGAGGGTCGGAGTGCGCAGGCGTGCGGCGCGCGCAACGACCTCGTCGCCCTGAATGATCATCGTCGCGCCCGTCAGGATCGGCACGCCGCCCTTGTAGGTGAGCGGATCCGCGTCGAAGTCGCGCTGAACCTCGGGGTCGCGCGACAGGGGAGAAACCTCCATGTCGGACGCGCCCTTCGCCACGACGAGGCCGGGGCGCAGCCGGGCGATCGGCAGCAGCCTGCGCGCCTGGGACGGGGAGACGTGGGGGAGGGGACGCAGCGCGGGCGCGGATAGGACCGTGCCGCGCAACCGCGTAGGGTCCAGGATCGTGGAGGCGGCCGCGATGATGCCGCCCATCGAGTGTCCGAACAGGAACAGGTCCGGCGTGCGCGCGTGTGCGAGGGTCGCCCGGCGCGCGTCACCGAAGTCGCGGATCAGCGCGCCCACGTCCACGCGGGCGAGGGGACCCTCAGAGGTCCCGTGGCCCGCGTGGTCGTAGTAGGCGACGTCGTAACCGGCACGGGTGAGCGCGGAGCGCAGGTGGGCGTAGCGCCCGCTGTGTTCCGCGTACCCGTGGGCGAGGAGGACCGTCCCGAGGGGGGCCTCCTGCGCTGTCCGTTCGAACGAGACGTGCATCAGGCGAAGAGCTCCTGCACGCGGGTGATGCCCTCGACGAGGTCGTCGTCGGCCAGAGCGTAAGAGAAGCGCAGGAAGCCGGAGGGGCCGAAGGCCTCGCCCGGAACCGCCGCGACCTCGACCTCGTCGAGAATCAGGTCGGCGAGCTCGCCCGACGTGTTGGCCACGCGGCCTCGGATCTCGCGACCCAGCAGGCGCTCGACGGAGGGGTAGACGTAGAACGCGCCCTTGGGGGTGGGAACGTCGAAACCGTCGATCTGGCGCAGCATGTCGACGATGAGGCGGCGGCGACGGTCGAAGGCGACGCGCATCTCGTCCACGGCGTCCAGGGAACCCGACACGGCGGCGCGCGCGGCCTCCTGGGCGACATTGTTGACGTTGGAGGTCAGGTGTGACTGGAAGGACAGCGCAGCCTTGATGACGTCGGAGGGGCCGATCATCCAGCCCACTCGCCAGCCGGTCATCGCGTAGGTCTTGGCAACGCCGTTGAGGATCACGGCCTGGTCGGCCAGCTCGGGCACCAGCTTGACGATGTGCGCGGTCTGCGCGTCCTCGTACAGCAGGTGCTCGTAGATCTCATCCGAGATGACCCAGATGCCGTGCTCGAGGGCCCACTGGCCGATCGCGGTCAGCTCCTCGGGCGTGTAGACGCTGCCCGTCGGGTTGGACGGCGAGCACATGAGGAGGACCTTCGTGCGCTCGGTGCGCGCGGCCTCGAGCTGCTCGACGGTCACCTTGTAGTCCTGGTCGGCGCCCGCGAACACCTCGACGGGGGTCGCGCCGGCGAGCTTGACGACCTCGGGGTACGTGGTCCAGTACGGGGTCGGCAGGATCGCCTCGTCGCCGGGGCCCAGCAGCGCGGCGAAAGCCTGAAAGACGGCCTGCTTGCCGCCGTTGGTCACGACGATATCGGCGGGGGAGACCTCGTAGCCGGAGTCACGCAGGGTCTTTTCCGCGATGGCCTCGCGCAGCGCGGGCAGGCCGGCGGCGGGCGTGTAGCGGTGCATCGCGGGGTTGCGCGCGGCCTTGACGGCGGCCTCGACAATGTAGTCGGGCGTGGCGAAGTCGGGTTCGCCGGCGCCGAATCCGATCACCGGGCGGCCGGCGGCCTTGAGAGCCTTGGCCTTCGCGTCCACGGCCAGGGTCGCGGACGGGGTGATGGCGTTGAAACGATCAGAGACACGGGTGCGAGGAGTATTGGTCACCCCTCCATGGTCCCACGTCGCGCGCGCGTGTGGCGGAGAGCGCACACGATGCGTGCGTGGGCTACCTCTCATTTACGAGGTCGGGGCTGGTATCACGCGGCATGCGACCCGCCGACGCGCATCTCGGTTGGACAAAGCGCCGCCTTATCCACTAATGTTCGTCAGGCAGGTTTTCCTGCGTAGGGCAGTGGCGCAATTGGTAGCGCACCGGTCTCCAAAACCGGCGGTTGTGGGTTCGAGTCCCGCCTGCCCTGCGGATTAGGCTGATCATTTTCGTAGGAGGATTCCCATGGCCGATCGTGTTGCCTCGGATGCTGAATCCTCGCGCCGAGATCGCACTAAGAACGAAGCTACCCGCAAGCGTAGCGCCGCCACCAAGGAGCAGACGAAGCGTCCTGGATTCTTCGGTGGCATCTGGCTCTTCTTCAAGCAAGTCATTGACGAAATGAAGAAGGTTACCTACCCCACGGGATCCGAGACCTGGACCTACTTCCTCGTCGTCGTTGTGTTTGTCGCCGCAATCATGCTTTTCGCTGGCCTACTCGACTTCGGATTCGGTAAACTAAGCGCATTGATCTTCGGCTGAGACCGACGAACCCGCCCGCAGGACACTGCAGGCGGGTTTCTTCTACGGTCCGGCCCCACTCGCAGGAGGGAAACGTCGTGAGCGACGAACAGTACACCGAGGACCAGGTCCTCGAGGCCGCCCAGGAAACCGTTGAGCAGGAGACCGTCGAGGCTCCGGCTCGGGATACTGTTGAGGAGGTGACCGAGGAGGTCGCCACCGAGGACACCGTGTCCGAGGAAGAGGCCCCGGCCTCGGTCGAAGAGGAAGCGATCGCCAAGCTGCGCCGCAAGCTCTACATGTCCCCCGGCGACTGGTACGTCATCCACACCTACTCCGGCCACGAGCGCAAGGTGAAGGCGAACCTCGAGCAGCGCATCACCACGCAGAACATGGAAGATTACATCTTCGCCGTCGAGGTTCCGGATGAGTATGTCATGGAGTATCGCGGCAACGCGAAAAAGCGCGTGCGCCACGTGCGCATCCCCGGCTACGCGATCGTCTGCATGGACTTCAACGAGGCCTCGTACCGTGTCGTCAAGGAAACCCCCGCCGTCACCGGCTTCGTGGGCGACCAGCACAACCCCGTGCCGCTCTCGATCGACGAGGTCGTCATGCTCCTGACGCCCAACGTCCTCGAGGAGGCTGCCGAGGCTGCCAAGGATCAGCCCGCCCCCGTCCAGGCCGTTCAGACTCAGTTCGAGGTCGGTGAGATCGTCACCGTCACCGACGGACCTTTCGAGACCATGTCGGCCACGATCTCCGAGATCATGCCCGAGGCTCAGAAGCTCAAGGTCCTCGTCACCATCTTCGAGCGCGAGACGCCGCTCGAGCTCGGCTTCGACCAGGTAGAGAAGCTCGAGCAGTGACATCACGCACCCGGACTTGGGATCAAGCCCGGAATCGCGTTATGATTCACTTTTGTGTGCGTAGGGCGCACTATGCCCACTGAAACCCAGTGAGCTGACGCCAAACGCTCCGCCCTGACCGGCACCCGTCGGCCAGAACTTCAGAAGAAAGACCCGCATTCATGGCACCGAAGAAGAAGGTCACCGGCCTGATCAAGCTTCAGATCGCAGCCGGCGCCGCTACCCCCGCACCGCCCGTCGGCCCCGCTCTGGGCCAGCACGGCGTGAACATTGTTGAGTTCACCAAGGCTTACAACGCGGCCACCGAGTCGCAGCGTGGAAACATCATCCCCGTTGAGATCACCGTCTACGAGGATCGTTCCTTCACGTTCGTCCTCAAGACGCCGCCCGCCGCTGAGCTCATCAAGAAGGCTGCTGGCATCCAGAAGGGTTCCGGCACCCCCAACACCGTCAAGGTTGGTTCGATCACGATGGATCAGGCTCGCGAAATCGGCCAGTCCAAGATGGCTGACCTCAACGCCAACGATGTCGAGGCTGCTGCCAAGATCATCGCCGGCACCGCCCGCTCTATGGGCATCAACGTCGAGGGCTGACCTCAACCAACCCCCCGTGGTAGGGCAGGCGCTGCCCGACACCCACGACTGCAAGGAGAAGAAGCAGAATGACCAAGCGCTCCAAGAGCTACCGCGCAGCGGCCGAGAAGGTCCACGCGGACGTGCTGTACACCCCCTTCGAGGCCATGAAGCTGGCCAAGGAGACCACCGTCACCAAGTTCGACTCGACCGTTGAGGTCGTCTTCCGACTGGGTGTCGACCCCCGCCAGGCGGACCAGATGGTCCGTGGCACCGTTTCCCTGCCGCACGGCACCGGCAAGACCGCCCGGGTCTTGGTCTTCGCCGTTGGTCCGCGCGCCCAGGAAGCGATCGACGCAGGCGCCGACGAGGTCGGCGGCGACGAGCTCATCGAGAAGGTTGCCAAGGGCTACACCGACTTCGATGTCGCCGTTGCTACCCCCGACCTCATGGGCAAGGTTGGCCGCCTCGGCCGCGTCCTCGGCCCCCGTGGCCTCATGCCGAACCCCAAGACGGGCACCGTGACCATGGACGTCGCGAAGGCCGTCAAGGAGATCAAGGGCGGTCGCATCGAGTTCCGCGTCGATAAGCACGCCAACCTGGCGTTCATCGTCGGCAAGGCCTCCTTCACCGCCGAGCAGCTGACTGAGAACTACGCCGCTGTCCTGGACGAGGTGCTGCGTCTCAAGCCGACCTCCTCGAAGGGCCGCTACCTGCTCAAGGGCGCCGTCGCCACGACGATGGGCCCCGGCATCCCGCTGGATGTCACCAAGGTCAAGGACCTCATCGAGAAGTGAGCGTCGCTCGCTGATCAAGCATTCGGGCCCCGCGCAGCACTGCTGCGCGGGGCCCGGCTTTGTCTGGGGAGTGTTTGTGGGATCAGCTGGTGACATCCCGAACAAAGTAAGGGACATAGGTCACATACTATTGGCACGGAATAGGGTAACCTTAATTTGCTTCTATAAACCTATGTTCGTGAAGGGTCGCGATAATGTCTCAGGTTGCGGGTTCGGGTGTCACGAAGGCGCGCTCGGCCGTCACGATTGGTGCGTTTACCGCCGTCTACTTCGTCCTCATGTGGTGCTCGGGGATGCTGGGCTTTTTCGGCCCGGTGTTCATGTTCGTCGGCTGGATTGTCGGGCTGCTGCTCAACGGATCCGTCGTCATGCTGATGCTGGTGCGTTCGCGTATGTTCGGCACCCTCACGATCATGGGAGGCATCGTTGCCTTCCTCATGGTGGTGACCGGGCACGCGTGGGTGACCATTCCGGTTGCCCTGATCCTCGGCTTCCTGGGTGATCTCATCGCCAACGGTGGCGGTTACGTCAGTGCCCCTCGAAACATTGCGGCATACATGCTGTTCTCCCTGTGGATGATCGGTCCGCTCGCTCCGATTTTCTTTGCTCCCGACCCCTATTACGAGGACGTCGCGTCCCAGATGGGCCAGGACTACGCGGATAGCATGCGAGCCCTCTTCAGTCCCGCAGTCATCAGTGTGTGGGTCGTCGTTGCGATGATCGTCGCGTTGCTTGGCGGACTCATCGGTCGTTTCCTGCTGCGCAAGCACTTTGCGAAGGCCGGAGTTGCCTGAGATCTCGCTCGCCGAGGCTGCCCCAGGCGAGGCGACGAGCAAGCTTGATCCGCGAACGAAACTTCTGGCCCTCCTCGTCCTCAACGCGCTCGTCATGCGTGCGAGCCCCACGTCCACGCTCCTTGCGGTCCAACTGCTTGCGGTGGTCGCGCTCGCGTGGGAGGCCGGCGGTCGGGCGGCGGTGCGCACCGGGCTTGGGTGCCTCGTCTGCGATGCGTGCAGTCTTGGGTCGCCTTTCCTCGTTGCGTGGCTTGAGAGTGTGGGCTCGCCGCGTGGCCTCGTTCTCCTGATCGGCACGTGCAGCGCGATCGCGTTCTGGTTTGCGCGCTTCTTCGCGGGCTTCGGCCTGGCGCTCTACGTGTACCGCACGACGAGAATCGGTCAGATGAAAGCGGCGCTACGCGCGGTTCACCTGCCGCGCGTATTCGTCGACGCTCTCGCCGTTGCTTTCCGCGTGATTCCGACGGTGGGCTCAGAGGCGGTGGCCATCCGTGAGGCGATGGAGATGCGCGGCGTCGACCTCGGGGTGCGCGGAGTTCTCCGTCACCCCCTCGTGATCGCCGAGCGCTTTCTGGTTCCCCTGCTGTCCTCTATCGCGCGTGTGGCCGACGACCTGGCTGCCTCGAGCGTCATTCGAGGCCTCGGCGGCCCGACGCGCCCCACATCGCTGACGCGGCTGCGCGCCACCGCCTGGGATGCGCTCGCACTCGCGTGCATCGCTGGCGTCGTCGCCATCGAGGTCGGCGCGTACCTCGGAGTACTCCCATGATTGACGTTGAATCCCTGTCGTTCTCCTACGTGAGCGAGCTGACTGGGGACCGCGTCAAGGCCCTGCACGGGGTCGACGTGTCCGTCCGGCCGGGCACCCTCACGCTCGTGTGCGGCTCCTCCGGCTGCGGAAAGTCGACGCTCATGCGGGCGCTCACCGGCCTCGTCCCACAGATGACCCCGGGAGAGCTGGATGGTGTGGTGCGGATTGATGGGCGCGACCTCGCCGAGGTCCCCCTGACCGAGGTCGGTCACCTGTGCTCGTCAGTCTTCCAGAATCCGCGCACACAGTTCTTTTGTGACACCGTCTCCGAGGAGCTTGCGTTCTGCGGCGAGAACTACGGCCGCGATCACGAGGCCTTGATCGAGGAAAGCACGCGTGCCGCCGAGCTCATGGGCATCTCGCACCTGATGGACAGGAAGCTGTCGAGCCTGTCGGGCGGGCAGCTCCAAAAGGTTGCACTCGCCTGCGCGCTTGCCTCCGGGGCGCCGGTACTCCTGGCCGACGAGCCAACCTCGAACTTGGACCCCGATGCCATCGCCGACGTGCGGCGCGCACTCGCGATCCTCAAAGAGCAGGGGATGACGATCGTTGTCGTCGAGCACCGCCTCCACTTCCTGCGGGGGCTCGCCGACCTGGTTCTCCTCATGGAGGGCGGAGAGGTCACGTGCGCGTGGAGTGGTGAGGAGTTCTACGCGATGGATGACGCGCAGCGGCAGTCGCTCGGACTGCGTACCCTCGTGGATCCTGGCCCGCCCGAGGCATGGGTGCCCTCGCGGAACTCCGACAAGGAGGCCTCCCATGAAGGGGGAGTGCGCCTGTCCTGCCGGGATCTGAGCTTCTCCTACGGGAACACCCCTGTGTTCGACGGGTTGAACGCGGACTTCCCGGCAGGACAGATCACCTGCATCGCGGGAATGAACGGCGTTGGGAAAACGACCCTCGTGCGCGTTCTGTGTGGGCTGGCCGCTCCCGGATCCGGGACGATCACCCTGGACGGGCGGGCTACCAATCGTCGGCAGCGCCGGGCCGCGTGCGCGCTCGTCATGCAGGACACCGGACGGCAGCTTTTCTCCGACACGCTTGCGGGTGAACTCACGATCGGAGCCTCGGAGGCGAGCGGCGAGGATGCGGACAAGCTCCTGGGCGACTTCGACCTCGCACACCTGGGGGATCGGCACCCGCTGAGCCTGTCGGGGGGCCAAAAACAACGCCTCGTCATCGCAGCCGCGCGTGCCACCGGGCGTCGCATCGTCATTCTTGACGAACCCACGTCAGGGGTCGACGCGCGACACCTCACCTCGATCACGTCCACCCTGCGCCGCATTGCCGACGAAGGTGCGGCCGTCATCGTCGTTACCCACGACGGCGAGTTCGCCTCGGCCTGCGCGGATCGACTCATCACACTCACGCCGACGGGTGCCATCTGCGCCCGCGAAGGAGACCACCAATGACCGACACTGACGAGCGCGAGGACACCACTGCCTCGTCCCCGAGCGATCCGCACGCTGACATGATCGCTGCTGGCGACCCGCGTGCGGCGCACCTAGCGGGCCAGCGCGCCTTCAAGGAGCTGACCGCTCCCATCCGTGGATCCATGATGCTCTCCCGGGTGCTCGGCCTCATCTACGGTGCGCTCGCGGTTGCCCCCTACGTCATCCTCGTCCAGCTTGGGGAGGTGCTGCTGGAGGCGGCCCGCTCGGGTGCCTCGCCTGATCGCGCCGAGGTGATGACGCTGCTCATGTGGCTGACCGGTGCGTTCGGCCTCCGATACGGCATCTACTTCATCGCGCTGACCGTCACTCACTTCGCGGACGTGCGTTTCGGGCACATCGTGCGCTCCCGCATGGTGAGTGTGCTCGCCGCAGCGCCCCTCGCCTGGTTCACATCCACGAACTCGGGGGCCGTGCGCAAGGCGATCCAGGACGACACGCACGACGTGCACACGGTCATTGCGCACGCTCCCGTCGAATCCGCGGCCGCCGTCAGCGCACCGCTGTCCCTGCTCATCTACGCCTTCGTCGTCGACTGGCGACTCGGACTCCTGTCGATCGCCACGCTCCCCGTCTACGGACTCCTCAACGCGTGGATGATGCGAGGCATGGGGGAAAAGACCGCCGAGATGGACCGACACCTGACGCGGGTCTCGTCCACGATGGTCGAGTTCGTCTCCGGTATCAGCGTCGTCAAGGCGTTTGGGACCGTGGGGCGCTCGCACGAGCGATTCACCCGGGCCGCCGAGGACTTCTCCCGCTTCTACGTCGACTGGTGCGGCCCCCTGCTGAAAGGCTCTGCGCTCGGGCAGGCGACCGTATCGCCCTCCCTGATCTTGCTCATCTCGACGGCGGGAGGGTCCGCGCTCGCGGCCTCGGGCATCGTGAGCCCGGTCCAGGTGATCACCTGCGCGCTCATCGCCCTCGTCATCCCGGCGGCCATCGAGGTGCTGGGTACGACGACCTGGGCCTACCAGATCGCCGGGGCCGCCGCGCTGCGCATCGTGGACCTACTTTCGGTCGCACCGTTGCCTGCCGAGGGGAGTTCAGTGCCGGGGGGAGCCGACATCGAGATTGATGGCGTGTCCTTCTCCTACGGGGCAACCCTCGCGCTGGACGACGTCAGTCTGACCATCCCCGAGGGCTCGGTGACCGCCCTCGTGGGTTCCTCCGGCTCGGGAAAGTCAACGCTCGCGACGCTGGTCGCGCGCTTCGCTGACCCGGACCAGGGGAGCGTGCGTATCGGCGGGGTCGACGCTCGCGACATCGCCCCCGATGCTCTCTACCGGCACGTCTCCTTCGTCCTCCAGGATCCGCAGCTCCTCGACATCTCCGTGCGCGACAACATCGCGCTGGGAGTCCCGGGCGCCAGCGACGAAGCGGTGTGGGCGGCCGCCGGGGCCGCGCGCATCGACGACTACCTGCGCTCCCTGCCCCGAGGCCTCGGCTCCGTCATCGGGGAGGACGCCCACCCCTCGGGTGGCCAGGCGCAACGAATTGCGATCGCACGGGCTCTCCTCGTCGACGCCCCCATCCTCGTTCTCGACGAGGCGACTGCCTTCACCGATCCGGAGGCCGAAGCCGATATCCAGGCGGCGCTGACCCGCCTCGTTCAAGGAAAGACGGTCCTGGTCATCGCGCACCGCGCAGCATCCATCGCCGGCGTCGACCAGATAGCCATCCTCGACGCGGGCCGCATCATCGCGGTGGGCACGCCCGACGAGCTCGCCGATCACCCGTATATGCGGCGCATGAGCGCGCCCGCGAAAGGACACTGACATGTTCGGCCTCATCTCACGGCTACGCGAACCCCTCTCCGAGCAGGGGCGAGCCGACTTCGCCCAGGCGAGCGTCCTGTCCTGCATCGTCGGCGTGGTGCGCGGAGTCTCCCTGGTTGCTTTTATCCCGGCCGCTATTGCTCTGACCTCGGGGAATCCCGCGTGGGGCATGAGCCTGGGTGCCTGGCTCGTTGTGCTGGGCGTGTGTGCCGGTACCTCGTTCATCGTTGAGTACCTGCTCGCCATGCGCTCCTACTCGGTGGCCTTCGACTTCCTGTCGAACATGCACCGCGCGATCGGCGACAAGGTGGCGTCCCTGCCGCTCGGCTCCTTCCGCGCGGACACGGCCGGAAAGACATCCCGCCTCGTCTCGCGTGAGCTCATGGTCCTGGGCGAGATCTTCGCGCACATGTACTCGCCTCTCATCGCCGCGATTGTCACCTCTGTGACGATGCTCGTCGGCATCACCGTGTTTTCGCCGGTACTCGGACTGGTGTGCTTGGCGGCGATCCCGGTCATCGGCGGGGGAGTGTGGGTGGCGCGCCGATGCCTGCAGTCCGGGGCGTCCCTGAAAGAGCCTCCCGCTCGCGAGCTGTCCCACCGCATCGTTGAATACGCGACCAAGCAGGGCGCCCTGCGCGCGTGTGGACGCTCCTCCTCCTACGAGCCCCTCATGCGAGCAGAGGACGCATACGGAGTGGCCGCGCGACGCTCACTCATGAGGGAGACGGTTGGCCAGATCGTCAACGGCATGGCTGCCCAGACGGTCGTCGTGACGCTCATCTGCGCGATTGGCTGGCTGTCGGTCGCCGGGACCGTCGGCCCGGTGGAGGCGGTCGTCTCCATCGGCCTGCTGCTGCGCTTTACGCAGATCCTCGTCGATATTGGGGCGCTCGCCTCCGCCTTCGAGACCCGGCGCCCCGTCCTAGACCTCAGCCACGACATTCTTTCCGCCCCCGAACTGCCCACGCACAACGGCGGGCGATGCGGGGACGAGGCCCCGGCCTCGTCGGGCGCGTCCGTCGCCCTTGAGGGCGTGTCCTTCTCCTACGAGGCCGACCATCCGGTCCTGCAAGGCGTGTCCTTCCGGGTGGAACCCGGAACGATGACGGCGATCGTCGGCCCCTCGGGGTGCGGCAAGACCACCATCGCGCGCCTCATCGCACGCTTCTACGACGTGGACGCCGGACGTGTGCTCGTTGGCGATGGGGATGTTCGGGACTGGGACACTGCCGACCTCATGGCACAGCTGTCCCTTGTCTTCCAGGACGTCTACCTCTTCGATGACACTCTCGAGGCCAACGTCGCGGTCGGTCGCCCCGACGCGACCCGGGCTGACATTGAGGAAGCGGCACGTCTGAGCGGAGTCGACGAGATCGTTGAACGTCTGCCCCTCGGCTGGGAGACCCCCGTCGGCGAGGCCGGCCGAGCCCTGTCAGGCGGCGAACGCCAGCGTGTCTCCATCGCTCGCGCACTCCTGAAAGCCGCGCCCATCGTCCTCTTCGACGAGGCCACGAGCGCCCTCGACCCCGAGAACGAATCCCGCGTCACCGACGCCATGGCAGCCCTGAGGCGCGACGCGTCCCTCATCGTCATCGCGCACAAGCTCGACACGATCACCGCGGCCGACCAAATCGTTGTCCTCAGCGAGACTGGACGCGTCGCACAGATCGGCACGCACGAGCAGCTCTACACCCAGCCGGATGGCCAATACCGGGCATTCTGGGACGCTCGCTCTCGGGCAGCGGGATGGAGGCTTGTCTGACTGGTGGCGGGGCCAAGCTCGCGCATCTGCCCAGAGGCGGACTGTGCGCGCGGCCGGCCCCGGCCTCGTCTGTGATGCTCGCCCCGTTGCTTGCAAGCCCTAGCTGGGCCTGTTAAGCTGATCCTCGCCGAAGACCGTTGGTGTCCACACTAGTGGAGGAAAATCCAACGCAGGTGAGTGAGCAGCCCTGTGCTGCAATCGAGCGTATGCCCGACACGATCCTGCGTGTCGGGTTTTTTCTTACCTACGGTCACGTATCTGGAAGGAGGACCATGGCGAAGTCCGACAAGGTGGCAGCAGTTGCCGAGCTCGTGGAGCGTTTCCGCGCAGCCGACGCTGTCCTGCTGACCGAGTACCGCGGCCTGACCGTCGGCCAGCTGAAGCAGCTGCGTCGCGGCCTGGGCGAGAACGCGACCTACGCCGTGGCAAAGAACACGCTGGCGCGCCTGGCGGCCAAGGAGGTCGGTCTCGACTTCCTGGCTGAGGACCTCAAGGGTCCCACGGCCATCGCTTTCGTCTCCGGCGAGCCTGTTGAGGCTGCCAAGACCCTGCGTGATTTTGCTAAGGACAACCCCGCCCTCGTGCTGAAGTCCGGCGCGATGGACGGCGCTCAGCTGAGCGCCGAGGCTGTCAAGAAGCTTGCCGATCTCGAGTCCCGCGAGGTCCTGCTGGCCAAGGCCGCAGGCGTCCTCAAGGCCAAGATTGGTCAGGCGGCGTTCGC
Organism: Schaalia dentiphila ATCC 17982; assembly: GCF_000154225.1. Classification (NCBI taxonomy): domain Bacteria; kingdom Bacillati; phylum Actinomycetota; class Actinomycetes; order Actinomycetales; family Actinomycetaceae; genus Schaalia; species Schaalia dentiphila. Next base: position 1,284,761 of record NZ_DS264586.1, read on the forward strand.
ATTCAACGCTCTGCCCGTCAAGGCAGTGCGCACCATCGATGCTCTGCGCGAAAAGCAGGGCGAGGCGGCCTGACGAGACAGGCCATGTTCCACGCCGCCACCCCGGCTGCGTGAAACTACCCAACAATCTGCACTCGTGCAGGCCAATTAGGAAGGATGCCACTCATGGCTAAGCTCTCCAATGACGAGCTCATCGCAGCTTTCAAGGAAATGACCCTCATCGAGCTCTCCGACTTCGTGAAGCTCTTCGAGGAGACCTTCGACGTTGAGGCCGCTGCCCCCGCAGCCGTCGCCGTTGCCGCCCCGGCCGCCGACGCCCCCGCCGCCGAAGAGAAGGACGAGTTCGAGGTCGTCCTCGAGTCCGCCGGTGACAAGAAGATCGCCGTCGTCAAGGTCGTCAAGAACCTGGCCGGCCTGGGCCTCAAGGAAGCCAAGGACCTGGTTGACTCCGCGCCCTCCACCATCTTCCCCGCCGCGAAGAAGGAAGACGCCGAGAAGGCCAAGGCTGAGATCGAAGAGGCCGGCGGCAAGGTCACCCTTAAGTGACTTTCCCCGTCTGAAGCGTTCAGACTTTCACCCCTCGGTGGGTGAGCGAGCCCCGTCCCGCATCCGCGGGGCGGGGCTCAGTGCTCGGGCATACGCCCGACTTGACCATGACGCGACGTGAGGCTTCAGAATCATTTCCATGAGCGACGAGAACACTTTCTACACCGTCGGCGAGGTTGCCGAGCGATTCTCCTTGACGGTGCGAACGCTGCATCACTGGGAGGCCCGAGGCCTCCTCGCTCCCGCCGAGCGAAGCTGGTCGAACTACCGGCTCTACTCAGCCGAGGATTGTGCCCGCGTCCAAAGGATCATCATCTACCGGGCGACTGGGATGAGACTGACGGACATCAAGGCTCTTCTCGATTCTGGCGAGTCGGGGATCTCCCACCTGAAGCGGCAACGAGAAAGGCTCATCGCTCACCGTCAAGAGACGGACATGATGATCGAAGCACTCGACATACTTCTGGAGGATGCAATGAACGACAACGCACTGACCGTCGAACAGATCGGGGAGATTCTGGGGGACGCCGACTTTGCGGCCCACCAGGCGCGAGCCGAGGAATGCTACGGCGAGACCGACGACTGGAAAGAGTGGCACCGCCGCACCGCCTCGTGGCAGACGGGCGACTGGCAGGCGAGCACCGAGCGAATCCGCAGGATCGAATCGGACATGATCGATGCCATTCGCGCACGCGTCGCCACCGGTAGCGACAGGGCCGCCGAGCTCGTTGATGCACACCGGGACGCGCTGAGCGAGTACTTCCCCGTGAGCCCAGCGAAGCACTACCTCATTTCTCGTGCTTACCTGTGCGATGATAGCTTCCGCTCCCACTACGACTCTCAGCAGGAGGGCTTTGCTCAGTGGCTCGCGGACGCAATCGAGCACGTCGCAGTTGCGCGCGGCGTCGATACGGACGACCCGCAGTGGCGTTGATGCGGAGCCTCCCGCTCTGAGAGTGCCGGACCCGCAGCCTCGAGTGAGGGCTGCGGGTCCGGCGCTTCGACTATCCGCACAAGCCTGAGCGGCACGGAGAAGTGCGTGCCTCCTAGGGGCGCAGCCGCAGCCGTCCTCCCGCGTGATGCGCAGCATAGCGGCGGAGCTGTATCCGGCTTGCCAGTTTCGCGCCGCCTCTGCTACTATCTTCTCTTGTCGCAATCCTGCGTAGCTCAACGGCAGAGCATCCGACTGTTAATCGGACGGTTACTGGTTCGAATCCAGTCGCAGGAGCAGATGCCCCGAGTTCTCATGAACTCGGGGCTTTTTGTTGATCGGGGAGGAGTGAAACATGCAGGCGATCGCTGATCACGCCTACCACATTCTGATCATCGCCTTTGTTGCTACCACGATCGTCCAGGCGGTCGTCACGATCATGAGCAAGCCCCGCAATAAGAAGCGCGGACCCGTCGCCCCCAGGGAGAGCGCAGTCGATCGTGAGAAGCGCATGCGAGAGCGATACGCAGCTTTCGGGGAGCGTTGGCGGGAGTGGCTGGATCAACCGCGGAGGAGAGGTGACGCTGACCGTCTCGTGACGGCCGCGAGCATCTGGGGCAGCCCGGAACAGGGAGCTTCCTTTCCCCGGCGCTTCCATGCCAGTCAGCTCGGCAAGGTCACGGTCAATAGGCGCAGCTACCTGGCGATGCTGGACGTCCCCGTCGACGCTGTCCAACCGAGGCGTGAGCTGGCCCCGACGTCATGGGCGAAGGTGCGTCTCGACGTGTCGGCGCTCCACTCCAAGGCCGCGCAGAAGCCCCGTCTCATGCGCGTGTCGCTCAGTAGGGATCGTGCGCTCGTGGAGCTGCATCGCACGCGCGTCGTCAAGGTTGACGAGATTCTCCCCAGTGAGGTCGTCGGCTTTGTCCGAGGCTTCACACGCCTCGGCCCACGCACCGGCAAAGTGGATGGTCTGCGTTGGCTGCCCGCCGAGACAATGGAGTTGGGAGCCAAGCCCCTGTGGAAGACCTTCCGCGCGATGCGCGACATCTCCTGCGTGGCTCCCGAGGGGTCGACCGTTGCCGATGCCTTGAATGCTGTGGACTTCCATGCCTTTGCCTTCGTCGCCTTCCGCGCCGAGAGCGCGTGGAAGGAGCCCTGTGCCCACTTACGTGTTCTGGATTGTTCCGGCGTGACCTACCAGGTGGGTGATGCATTCTCGCAGGATTCCTCCGATGAGCGGTGGGCGCCCCCTGGGGATGATGCGGCGCCCTCGATGGGTGCGGATGGTGGGGAGGGTGCTCGGGCTTCTCGACGAGGCCGTGGCCGCCCGAGCAGGGGCCGTAGCCTGAGAAGAAGGCGTAGTGTGGCGGAGGAAGCGGTTGCATCCGCCAGTGACGACCAGAAGGTTGGGAAGTCGCAGTCCGTCGAGTCGCACGACCGCGAACCCGAGCCGCTGGCTGACACGGACCTCGCCGTGGTGCCGATCGATCCTCGCGAGGTGCTGTGGGCCGTGGAGAAGATGGTCGAGCTGTGACTGTTCATTGCTGTGTGCAGATGAGGAGGTACGAACGGTGGGGGAAGAACTTGTTGAGGCTGTCCTGCGGGTCGTGGAGGAGATCCCCGAGGGGCGTGTGGCTACGTACGGCATGATCGCCCGTGCGGTTGGTACCGGTCCGCGCGTCGTCGGGCGGATTATGCACGACTGGGGCGGTGGGGTCCCGTGGTGGCGTGTCGTGAGCGTTCACGGAACTTTTCCAACAACTGTGCGGGGTGAGGGATTCTCCGAGTGGGAACGAGAGGGGATTCCTCACGATCCAACACGTGGAAAAGTGTTGATCAAAGAGTGTGTGGTGGAGCAGGACTGGCTGAACGCTGTCGCGCGCCCCATCATTGAAAACATGCAGAATAATGCGGAATTGTCAGACTGAACCCCCTCGAGATTCGATTACGATTTGGTTACGCGTGAGTGAATTTAGCTCGCGCAGATCACTGTGATGCTCTACTCTTAGGAGGACGCCGAAGAGGGCGATTCTCCGGAACAGTGACCGTTAACGTTAACGAAGCCGGGGGAGCAAACTCCAGAAACAGAGAAGTTACTGGTACCCAAGGGGTGAGAAGTGACGAACTTACTAGAGCTAAAGGGGATCTCAAAGACGTTCCCCGGTGTGAAGGCGCTGTCCGACGTGGACCTCGACCTTCGACCCGGTGAAGTCTTGGGTCTCTGCGGTGAGAACGGAGCGGGCAAGTCCACGCTCATGAAGGTGCTCACCGGTATCCACAAGTCCGACCCGGGCGGCGAAATCTGGCTGCAGGGGGAGAAGGTCGACATCCAGTCGCCGGAGCACGCACGTGACCTCGGCCTGTCGATCATCCACCAGGAACTCAACATCGTTCCTGACCTGACCGTCGCCCAGAACCTGTACATCGGTCGACCCGGCACGTCCAAATTTGGCTACGTCGACGACCGCAAGATGGTTCGTGATGCGCGCGAACTTTTCGAGCGCCTCAACATGGACATCGACCCCACCGCACACTGCCGTGACCTGCCGGTCGCGCGTCTGCAGATGGTGGAAATTGCGCGTGCGCTGTCCTTCGACTCGAAGATCCTGGTCATGGACGAGCCAACGGCTCCGCTGACCACGACCGAGACGGAGTCCCTGTTCGAGCTGGTGCGCGACTTCGTGTGCCCGACGACCGGCCTGATCTTCATCACGCACCGCATGCCCGAGCTCACCGAGCTCACCAACCGCATCTCGGTCCTGCGCGATGGCAAGTACATCGGCACGGTGGACACGGCCACCACCCCCATGAGCGAGGTCGTCAAGATGATGGTCGGTCGCGAGGTCCCTGCGGACGCTCGCCCCACCACCAAGCCGCTCTCCGACGAGGCCATCCTGCGCGTCGAGCACCTCTCGACCGTCAAGGCCGTCCACGACGTGTCCTTCGAGGTCAAGAAGGGCGAAATCTTCGGCTTCGCGGGCCTGGTCGGCGCCGGCCGCACCGAGGTCGCCCGCGCGCTGTTCGGCGCTGACCCCCACACCTCGGGCGACATCTACGTCCACGGCAAGAAGGTCAGCATCAAGGGTGCGAACGATGCCGTGAAGAACGGCATCGGCTACCTGTCCGAGGACCGCAAGCAGTTTGGCTTGCTCCTCGACAAGGACCTGTCCTTCAACACTGGCATGGCAGCCATGGAGCACTTCACGAGCGCGTCGGTCGTTGCTACCAAGAAGCTGCGTTCGGTTGCTCAGGACTACGTGAAGAAGCTGCGTACGCGCACCCCCAGCGTCGACGTCGAGGTCCGTAGCCTCTCGGGCGGCAACCAGCAGAAGGTCGTCGTGGCCAAGTGGCTCGAACGTGATACCGACATCCTGATCTTCGACGAGCCGACGCGCGGTATCGACGTGGGCGCGAAGGACGAGATCTACACGCTGCTCGAGGACCTGGCGAAGCAGGGCAAGGCGATCATCGTGATCTCCTCGGAGCTGCCCGAGGTCCTGCGTCTGGCGAATCGCATCGCCGTCATGGCCCATGGCCGCATCATCGGCACCCTCGACAACGAGGAAGCCACCCAAGAAAACATCATGGAACTGGCCACCGTCGGCCAGGAGGAAGCGAACGGAGTACACGCGTGAGCACCGCCGTCGTCGATAACAAGGGCCTGGAGGCGCCGTCGCGTTTCAAGACCTTCATGAAGAACAACATGCAGCTGCTGCTCGTGACGCTGGCGCTGCTGGTTGTTCTGGCATTCTTTAGCTTTGCAGTGCCCAACTTCGCGTTCGTGAATCGTGAGGTCTATCTGGGCATCGTCCTTCAGTCGGCCTACACGGGCGTCATGGCGCTCGGCGCCACATTCGTGATCGCCACTTCGGGCATCGACCTCTCCGTCGGTACGGGCCTGAGCCTCGTGGCGGTTATGGCCGGCGTTTTCCTGGCGGGCGACAAGATGAACCTGCCGCTCGGCCTCGGCCTCGTGCTGACGCTGCTGGTCGGCATGGCGATCGGCCTGGTCAACGGCCTGAACGTCTCGATCCTGGGCCTGCCGCCCTTCATCGCAACACTCGCCATGATGATGGTCGCCCGAGGCCTCGCGCTGATCATCTCCGACAAGGCCTCGATCTCCATCGCCAACCCCGGCTACAAGTTCATTGCCTCGGGCACGCCCATCCCTTACGTTGCCAACGCTGTCATCATCTTCGTGGTCCTCACGGTCCTGGCGACCTTCCTCATGAACAAGACCCTGCTGGGGCGCTACGCCCTCGCGATCGGCTCCAACGAAGAGGCCACGCGCCTGTCCGGCGTCAACGTCCGCCTGTGGAAGATCATCATCTACGTGGTCGCGGGTGCGTTCATGGCTATCGGCGCGATCCTGTACTCGGCTCGTAACGGCCTCGTCCAGCCTGCTGAGGGTGTGGGCATGGAGCTCAACGTCATCGCCGCGGCCGTCATCGGCGGTACCTCCCTGTCGGGTGGCCGCGCCTCGATCCCCGGCGCCCTGGTCGGCGCGATCCTCATGGAGACCCTGAAGAAGGGCCTCACGATGATGGGTATCGCCGCCGAATGGCAGTTCGTCGTCACCGGTATCGTCCTGCTCCTTGCGGTCGTTATCGACAACCTGCGTCGCATCCGCGAAAACGCAGCCTGATTCTTACCCATTCAATTCACCCATCGTGGACCGACGTCGGTTCACACACACCAAGGGCGGGAATGACCCCGCCACCCCACGAAAGGAAAACCAATGCGCCCCATCGGACGTATCTTCGCCGCCGCCGCCGTCGGCTCCATGGCCCTGGGCCTTGCTGCCTGCACGACCTCGACGGATTCCTCCTCCTCTTCCGACGCCAAGCCCAGCGCGTCCTCCGGCTCCGCCAAGGTTGACACCTCCGGCAACGCCCAGGATTGGGAGAAGGCTGCGGTCAAGGGCGATGGCACCAAGACCATCTACCTGGTCTCCAAGGGCTTCCAGCACCGCTTCTGGCAGGCCGTCAAGGAAGGCGCCGAGCAGGCTGGCGAGGAGCTGGGCTACAAGGTGAACTTCGTCGGCCCGCAGGACGAGACCAAGGTGACCGAGCAGACCGACCAGCTGAAGTCCGCTCTGGACTCCGGCCCGGCCGCCATCGGCTTCGCCGCCCTCGACTCCAAGGCTGCCGCCGACCTGCTCACCGAGATCAACGGCAAGGGCATCCCGGTCGTCGCCTTCGACTCCGGTGTTGAGTCCGACATCCCCGTCACCACCGTCCAGACGGACAACAAGGCCGCCGCCGCCGAGGCCGCCAAGCACATGATCGAGCTGCTCAAGGACAAGAAGGGCTCGGTCGGCATGGTCTGCCACGACTCGACCTCCACCACGGGCAAGCAGCGTTGCGAGGGCTTCAAGGAGTACTTCAAGGCCAACGCTCCCGCCGACCTGAAGCTCCTCGACGAGCAGATCGCCGGTGAGGTCACCAAGGCCGCCGACACCTCGCTGTCCATCATCCAGGCCAACTCCGACATCGTCGGCATGTACGGCTCCAACGAGGCCGCTGCCTCCGGCATCGTCCAGGGTGTCGCTGAGTCCGGCAAGGACGTCACCGTCGTCGGTTTCGACTCGGGAAAGACCCAGATCGACGCCATCAAGGCCGGCACCGAGGCCGGCGCCGTGACCCAGTCGCCCGTGAAGATCGGCTACTACACGGTCAAGGCCGCGGTCGCAGCGCTCAACGGCGCTGAGCTGCCCAAGGTCATCGACTCGGGCTTCGCCTGGTACGACAAGACCAACATCGACAACGCTGACATCAAGGCGAACCTCTACGAGTGAGCCGATAGCTCCATCGGGCACGAGGCCGGGGCTGGGGAAGTGACAAACTGAACCGGTGGCCCGCCGCGGGTCCCGCTCCACGACTGTGGGGTGGGACCCACGGACCCGGCACTTTTCCATTCGAAGGATCCGAGGGGGCGAGCGCCCCCGCGCTCCGACATCGACGTCTTCAAGAGGGATGAAGGAATAATGACAAACCACCCCCGCATCGGAATCCGCCCCACTATTGACGGCCGCCGTAAGGGCGTTCGTGAGTCGCTCGAAGAGCAGACCATGAATATGGCGAAGTCCGTCGCCGAGCTTTTCACCTCCAACCTGCGCTACCCGGACGGCAGCCCTGTCGAGGTCGTCATCGCTGATACCACGATTGGCCGCGTCCACGAGGCCCAGGATTGCGCCGCGAAGTTCCGCGCGAACAACGTCGGCCTGACCCTGACGGTCACCCCCTGCTGGTGCTACGGCACCGAGACCACCGACATGGACCCCGCGATGCCGCACGCCATCTGGGGCTTCAACGGCACCGAGCGCCCCGGCGCCGTGTACCTCGCCGCCGCCCTGGCCGGCCACGCCCAGATCGGCATCCCCGCCTTCGGCATCTACGGCGAGCACGTGCAGGACGCTGACGACACCTCCATCCCCGAGGACGTGCGCACCCGCCTCCTCGACTACGCGACCGCCGGCCTGGCCGTTGCGCAGATGAAGGGTGAGGCCTACCTGTCCATGGGCTCCGTCTCCATGGGTATCGCCGGCTCCGTCGTCGACCCCGACTTCTTCGGCTCCTACCTCGGCATGCGCAACGAGTACATCGACATGAGCGAGTTCACCCGCCGCATCGAAGAGGGCATCTACGACCCCGAAGAGTACGAGCAGGCCTACCAGTGGATCCGCGAGAACTTCAAGCAGGGCAAGGACTGGAACCCGCCGGAGTGGCAGTACCCCGAGAAGCACGAGGACTGGTGGAAGTTCGTCACCAAGATGACGATCATCGCCCGTGACCTCATGCACGGCAACCCCCGCCTGGCTGAGCTGGGCTTCGAGGAAGAGGCCGGCGGCCACGGTGCCATCGTGGCAGGCTTCCAGGGCCAGCGCCAGTGGACCGACCACTTCCCCAACGGCGACGTTCTGGAGACCATCCTCAACACGAACTTCGACTGGACCGGCATCCGCCAGCCCTCCGTCGTGGCCACCGAGAACGACTCGCTCAACGGCGCCTCGATGCTGTTCGGCTACCTGCTGACCAACACGCCGCAGATCTTCTCCGACGTGCGTACCTACTGGAGCCCCGAGTCCATCGAGAAGGCCACCGGTTGGAAGCCCGAGGGCCGCGCGGCCGCTGGTCTGCTCGACCTGCGTAACTCCGGCTCGACTACGCTGGACGGCGCCGGTAAGGCTGTTCGTGATGGCGAGAATGTCATCAAGCCCTGGTACGAGGTCACCGAGGAAGACCGCGAGGCCACGCTCGCGGCCACGACGTTCCACCCGGCCTCGACCGGCTACTTCCGTGGCGGCGGCTTCTCGACCCACTTCCGTACCTCCGGCGAGATGCCCGTGACGATGTGCCGCATCAACCTGGTGCGCGGCCTCGGACCGGTCATGCAGATCGCCGAGGGCTACACGGTCGAGCTGCCCGACGAGGTTGCCTTCACCATCGAAGAGCGCACCAACATCGAATGGCCCACCACCTGGTTCGTCCCGAACCTGACGGGTGAGGGCGCCTTCAAGAGCGTCTACGACGTCATGAACGCATGGGGCGCCAACCACGGTGCGATCTCCTACGGCCACATCGGCGGCCAGCTCATCACGCTGGCGTCGATGCTGCGCATCCCGGTCAACATGCACAACGTCCCCGCGGAGCGCGTGTTCCGCCCCAAGGCGTGGTCGCTGTTCGGCACCGAGTCCCTCGAAGCCGCGGACTTCCGCGCCTGCGAGACCTTCGGTCCGATGTACCGCTGATACAACCACCGGTCGGGCTCGGGTGTCCTCTCTCCCCGAGCCCGACCGGGCTCGCCCCCACGCGGGGCACCACCACCGGGATCGAAGCCCCGGCCTCGCCGATGAGGAAAGCCGCACAAGAACCCAACGACGGGACACGCCGACCCAGGGCGTATCTGGAGGAGACCTTCAATGACCACCGTACTTGCTGTTGACCTTGGATCCGCATCCGGACGAGTCCTCGCCGGAACGCTGCACGACGGCCGCCTTGACGTCACCGACATCCACCGCTTTAAGCACGAGGCCCGCCGCCGCGAAGATGGCACCCTCACGTGGGACGTGGCCACGATGGAGGCCGAGACGATCACCGGCCTGAAGAAGGCCCTCGAACAGTTCCCGGACGCCCGCGCGGTCTCCATTGACACATGGGGCGTGGACTGGGCTCCCCTCGACGAGAACGGTGAGCTCGTTGGTGACGTTATTGCCTACCGAGATGAGCGCACCTCCCGCACCCTTGACGCTTTCCGTGATCGCATCGGCGACCGCGAGTTCTTCGACCTGACCGGCAACCAGCCGGCCACCATCAACACGGCGAACCAGCTGTTCGCCTACCTGCAGGAAAACCCCGCCGACGCGCAGCGCGTCGCTGCCGCCCTCTTCCTGCCCGACTACTTTGCGTACCGCCTCACCGGCGTCGTCGGCTGGTCGCGTACGATCGTCTCGACCTCCGGCCTGCTCACCCCGGGCGGCGGCGACTTCAATGACGAGGTCTTCAACCGTCTCGGTATCCCGCGCGGCTGGTTCGGGGACCTCGCCGCCGACCGCACCGTCGTCGGCCCCTGCACGGTCCCCGGCCTCGAAACCCTCACCGTCGTGCGCGGCGGTGCCCACGACTCCGCGTGCGCCGTCCACGGCCTGCCCATCGAGGAAGGCAAGCGCGCCTACTTCCTGTCCTGCGGCTCCTGGTCCGTCCTCGGCGCGATTGAGGATGAGCCCCTCATGAGCGACGCCGCCTTCGACCTGGGCATCACGAACGAGGGTCGCACCGACGGGGGAGTGCGCCCGCTCTTTAACATCACCGGCATGTGGATCCTTCAGGAGATTCAGCGCCAGTGGGAGCGCGAGGGCACGCCCACCGACACCGACGAGCTGGTCGCCCAGGCTCGTGAACTGCCCGCCGCCTCCGGCGTTTTCGATCCCGACGAGGAAGCCTTCGCCACCCCCGGCGACATGCAGCGCAAGATCGACGAGGCCCTGGACGCCCAGGGCGCGGCACGTCCCGACTCCATGGCCGGCTACGTGCGCGTCATCATCGAGTCCTTCGCCCGCCGGTACGCCCGTGCGATCGGCGAGCTGACCGAGGCCACGGGGAAGGCTCCCGACCAGCTCAACCTCGTGGGCGGCGGCGCACGCAACCGCCTCCTGTGCGACCTGACCGCCCAGATCTCGGGAGTGACCGTCGTGCGAGGCCCCATCGAGGCATCGACATTCGGTTCCCTCCTCGCCCAGCTCGAAACCATCGGCGCCCTCGCCGAGGAGGACCGCGCCACCGTCATCGCAGCCAGTGCAGCAACCCATGTCCACGTCCCGACCCGCAGCTAAGAAAGTCTCGCTCGCCGACATCGCGCGGCGCGCAGGTGTCTCGACCAACACGGTCTCGCGCGTCGTGCGCGGGGATCCTGAGGTGTCGGAAAAGACGCGCGCGCGCATTGCGAAGCTTGTCGAGGAACTGGGCTACGTGCCCAACTACGCGGCGCGAGCGCTCGCGGCCAAACGCACCAACGTCCTGCAGGTCGTCCTGGCCGCCCCCATGTTCCACGGACACGGGCGCGTGCTGCTGTCGATCCTCAACGCCTCGTCGCAGGCCGGCTATCACGTGTCCCTGTCCTACGCCTACGGCCCGGACGGGCAGTTGCGCAATGACTTCGCTCCCTTCGACGTCGACGGAGTCATCATCCTGGGTGGTCAGGACCCGACGATCGACGTAGCGATCGAGGCGGGCAAGCGTTTCCCAACCGTCCTCGTCCTGACGAGCGAAAAGGGGCTCGACGGCATCTCCACCGTCGCGGTCGACAACGTGCGAGGTGCGCGCCTGGCGACCGAGCACCTTCTCGCCCAGGGGCTCACCGACGTCGTTCACATCTCGGGTCCCGTCGGCTGGTCGGACGCGCAGATGCGGCGCATCGGCTACGAGCAGGCGTGTGCGTCCTACGACATCGAGCCCGTCGTGCTTGAGCCCGACTCGTGGGACTCGCGTGACGGCTACGACGTCATGCGAGCGGCCGGTCGTCTGCCCCAGGGCGTACAGACCGCCAACGACCAGCTGGCCCTGGGCGCCATGCGCTACATCTACGAGCGCGGGGGAGTAGTCCCTCGCGACGTGCGAGTCGTCGGCTTCGACGACATCGACGGCGCAGACTCCTACGCGCCCCCGCTCACGACGATTCACCAGCCCTTCGACCGCCTGGGACGCACGGCCGTGCGCCTCGTGCGTTCGCTCATGGACGGCGGTCCCTCACAGGACATCGTCCTCGACCCCGAGCTGGTCATCCGGGCCAGTTCACACCTGTAAGAAAGGCACGTTCATGCTCTATGGACCTATGACGCACCCGCAGTTCCTGCGCGCGCTCGCGGCCGCCGGCCACGGCTCGAAGATCCTGCTGGCGGATGCGAACTACCCGCACACGACGGGTGTGAACCCGCGCTGCGAACTCATTTCGCTCAACCTTGCCCCGGGTCTCCTGGATGTCAGCCAGGTTCTCGACGTCCTCAAGCGCACGATTCCGATCGAGCGCGCAGAGATCATGACCCCCGCCCCCGACGCTGATCCGGTGGAGATCCCGATCCACGACGAGTTCCGCGCGGCTCTGCCCGGTGTGGAGTTCGGCGAGATTTCCCGCTGGGACTTCTACGATGCCGCGCGTGACGAGAACGTCGGCATCATCGTTGCGACGGGCGAGCAGCGCCTGTACGGCAACCTGCTCCTGACGGTCGGCGTGCGCCAGCCCGGGGAGTAAAACCCGTTTGCCGCCCCAGGGCGTGCCTTGTCGCATCGGTGACGAACGCTTTCGTTTCGTTTTCGTTTCAACTAGATGGTGGCTCCGGGGTAGAGAAGACAGTTTCATCGCTGGTGGGTGGCTCGTAAGAGCTGCCCACCAGCGCGTTTATCCTTGCAATATCTTTGAATAATGAAAGATGAACGGCGTTGTCCTGAACGTTTGTGCGCCCTGTGTGCACCTGTGTGACTCCTCTTCTCGTGATGTTGCATACTTTCGTTTTAGTGACTATTCTTTTCTTAACGAAAGAGAAAGCGACAAAGAATGTTGCTGATTCTGTGAAGAGGTGTCCTATGGGACGTGCAGAAGAACGCACGAACTACATCCTGGATCGCCTCGCCCGGGAGGGTGAGGTGAGCGTCGCGCAGCTTGCCTCCGATCTGGGAGTTTCGCCCGTCACCGTGCGCGCATCGCTCAAGTCTCTCGACGAGCAGGGCTACCTCGTGCGCACGCACGGAGGAGCGCGTCCCACCACCTTCCGCAACATTCACCTGCGCCAGAACGATCGTGTTGAGATCAAGGAGCGCATCGCTCGCGCCGCCGCCGACATGATCCACGACGACGATCGCATCATGATCGAGGCCGGCACCACCTGCGCCCTCATCGTCAAGTACCTCGCCGGCAAGCGCGGGGTTCAGGTTCTCACCAACTCCGTGCTGGTCTTCGCGAACGCCCGCTCCAACCCGAACCTCAACATCACGCTGACGGGTGGGCACTTCCGCGCCGAGTCCGAGTCCCTCGTGGGGCCGGTCGCCGAGCGCGCCATCAATGACTTCAACGCACGCGTCGCGTTCCTTGGGACCGACGGGTTCAGCGTTGATCGGGGTCTGACCACCCAGCTTGTAGAAGGTGGACAGGTCGGCTCCATTATGCGTACCCGCGCACAAGAGACGTGGCTGCTCGCTGACTCCTCCAAGTATGGGGAAGCCGGCTTTGTCAGCTTCATGGGGATCGACGAGGTCACCGGAATCATCACCGACGATGAGATCCCCGAAGAATCCATCAAGGAATTGGCCGAGCGCACGAAGCTGCGCATCGTCTAGGAGGAATTACATGGCCACCATCGTGGTGATGCCCCAGCTGGGCAACTCTGTTGAGTCATGCATCATCGTCGAGTGGATGATCGCAGAAGGCGACACCGTCTCCGTCGACCAGACGCTCGCGTCCATCGAGACCGACAAGTCGACCATGGAGGTGCCCTCGACCGCCGAGGGTACCGTCCTGAAGCTCCTGTGGGAGGAAGGCGACGAGGTCCCCGTGAAGGATCCGCTCATCATCGTCGGTGAGCCCGGAGAGGACATCTCCGGCCTCGTTCCCGGTGGCGACGCTGCCCCCGCCGAAGCCGACGCTCCCGCCGAGCAAGTCGCCGCTGCCCCCGAGGCTGGCGCCCCCGCCTTCGCGACCGAGCGCGCCACCGGCGCCGTCTCTCCGCGCGCCCGCGCCCTCGCCGCGTCGAACGGCGTCGACGCCTCGGCCATCACCGAGGGCTCCGGCCCCCACGGCCGCGTCATCGAGCGTGACGTCGCCGCCGCGATCGCCGCCGGCCCCGTCCTGACCTCCGCCGCGCGCGCCGCCGGCGTGAGCGCAGCCGAAGGCACCGGCATCGGTGGGCGCGTGTCCGTCGCCGACGCTGGCCGTACCGCAGAGGCTGCCCCGGCCGCCGCTGTCGTGGCTCCCGCCGCCGCTGCCGCCGACTTCCCCGGCGCCTCGGCCTCCGCCCCGCTCAAGGGCGTGCGCAAGGTCGTCGCCAAGCGAATGATGGAGTCCCTGACCTCCACCGCGCAGCTGACCCTCAACACGACGGCCAACGCCGCCGGCATCCTCGCGATGCGCAAGAAGGTCAAGAACGCCGACGAGGCCCTGGGCCTGAACAAGATCACGCTCAACGACCTGGTCTGCTTCGCGGTGTCGCGCACCCTGCTCAAGTACCCCGTGTTCAACGCTCACCTCGAGGACGGCGTCCTCACCGAGTTCGAGCAGGTCCACCTCGGCTTCGCGTGCGACACCCCGCGCGGCCTCCTCGTCCCCGTCATCCGCTCCGCGCAGGCACTGGGCCTCAAGGCGTTCTCCGACGAGGCCAAGCGCCTCGCCGGCGGCGCGATCGACGGCTCCCTGTCGCCCGACTTCTTGAGCGGCGGCACCTTCACGGTCTCCAACATCGGTTCCTTCGGTATCGAGACCTTCACCCCCGTCATCAACCTGCCCCAGACGGCCATCCTGGGCGTCGGCGCGATTACCCCGCGCCCGACCGTGGCCGCAGACGGCTCGATCGGCGTGGAGCAGCGCCTAAACCTGTCGCTGACGATCGACCACCAGGTGATCGACGGTGCGGACGGCGCTCGCTTCCTGCGCGACCTGGTCGCAGCCATCGAGAACATCGACGTGACGGTCCTGGCCTGAGGAAAGAGGAATACTCATGAGTGACACGCATTTTGACGTCATCGTCCTCGGTGCGGGCCCCGGCGGCTACCTGGCTGCCGAGCGCCTCGGACACGCGGGCAAGAAGGTCGCCCTCGTGGAGGAGCAGTACCTGGGCGGCACCTGCCTGAACGTGGGCTGCATCCCCACCAAGACCCTGCTCAACGGCGCGAAGAACTACCTGCACGCCAAGGAAGCCAGCCAGTTCGGCGTGGACGCTCAGGGCGTGGCCGTCAACTGGACGCAGATGCAGGCCTGGAAGGACCAGGTCGTGAAGGGCCTGGTCGCCGGCGTCGCAGCCACTGAGCGCAAGGCGGGGGTCACCGTCATCAACGGACGAGGCCACCTCGATGCCCCCGGTCGCGTGACCGTCGAGGGTACGACCTACACCTCGGATCACGTCATCATCGCCACGGGTTCCGTGCCGGCCATGCCCCCGCTGCCCGGCACCCAGGACAACCCGGCGCTGGTCGACTCCACGGGCATCCTGTCCCTGCCGCAGATCCCGGCCCGTCTCGCGATCATTGGCGGCGGCGTCATCGGCGTCGAGTTTGCGTCCCTGTACGCCACCCTCGGCTCCCAGGTGACCGTCATCGAGATGGCCCCCGAGATCCTGCCCTTCATGGACGACGACCTGGCCGCCAAGGCCCGCGCCGCCATGAAGGACGTGACCTTCGAGCTGGGCTGCCGCGTCGAGTCCCTCGACGGAGGCACCGTCCACTACTCCAAGGGCGAAGAGAAGCTGAGCGTCGAGGCCGACGTGGTCCTCATGGCTGTTGGCCGCCGTCCCGCGACGGAGGGCTGGGGCGCGCAAGAGGCTGGCCTGGAGATCAACCGCGGCGTCGTCGTCGACGACACGATGCGCACCAACCTGCCCAATGTGTGGGCCATCGGTGACGTCACCGGACGTTCCCTCCTGGCGCATGCCGCCTACCGCATGGCGGAGATCGCCTCGGCGAACATCCTCGATCCCTCCGCTAAGAAGCGCGGCGAGGTCATGCGCTGGCACACCGTTCCGTGGGCCGTCTTCTCGATCCCCGAGGCCGCAGGCGTCGGTCTGACCGAGTCCGCCGCCAAGCGCGAAGGCCGCGAGGTCCTCGTCGCCAAGGTCCCCGCCCTCATGTCCGGCCGCTTCATCGCGGAGAACGGCTTCAAGGCCCCCGGCGAGGCGAAGATCCTCGTCGACCCCAAGACCCACCAGGTGCTGGGCATCCACGTGCTGGGTGCGTACGCCGCCGAGATGATCTGGGGCGCCCAGGCCGTCCTCGAGATGGAACTGACCGTCGAGGACCTGCGCCAGGTCGTCTTCCCGCACCCCACGGTCTCCGAGGTCATCCGCGAAGCCGCGTGGGCCGTCAAGCTCTAACGAACATTCCCTACATCAAGGAAGAGTAGAAACATGACTCAGTCTCTTATCATCGACCCCAATGAGGTGCGTCGCCCCGGGTACGTGAAGTTCCCCGAGGTCCCCGTCAACCAGTACACCTTCGACCGTGACACCGAGATCGCCCGCTACGGCGAAAAGGGCATGGTCCAGATGCTCCACGACATGATCGTCGTGCGCACCTTCGAGTCGATGCTCGACTCCATCAAGAAGACCGGCGCCTGGGAAGGCGTCGAGTACAACCACCCCGGCCCCGCCCACCTGGGCATCGGCCAGGAGAGCGCCTACGTCGGCCAGAGCTACGTGCTGTCGCCCGATGACTTCATCTTCGGTTCGCACCGCTCCCACGGCGAGATCCTCGCCAAGTGCTACTCGGCCATGCACCAGATGGATGAGAGCCAGCTCGAGGGCATCATGAAGGGCTTCCTCGGCGGCGAGACCCTGTCCTACGCCGAGAAGATCGACTACAAGGACACGAAGGACCTCACCGAGAACTTCATCCTCTTCGGCGCCCTCGCCGAGATCTTCGCCCGCAAGTCCGGCTTCAACCGCGGCCTGGGCGGCTCGATGCACACCTTCTTCCTGCCCTTCGGTTCCTACCCGAACAACGCGATCGTCGGTGGCTCCGCCCCCATCGCGAACGGTGCGGCCCTCTTCAAGCGCATCAACCGCAAGCCCGGCATCGTCATCTCCAACATCGGTGACGCCGCCATGGCCTGTGGCCCCGTGTGGGAGGCCATGAACTTCGCGTCCATGGACCAGTTCCGCTCGCTGTGGCGCGAGGAGGACGGTGGCAACCCGCCGATCCTGTTCAACTTCTTCAACAACTTCTACGGCATGGGCGGCCAGACCTTCGGTGAGACCATGGGCTACGAGATCCTCGCCCGCGTGGGTGCGGCCCTCAACCCCGAGGCCATGCACGCCGAGCGCGTCGACGGCCTCAACCCGCTGGCCGTCGCTGATGCGACCACCCGCAAGAAGAAGATCCTCGAGGAGGGCCGTGGCCCCGTCCTCATGGACACCATCACCTACCGCTTCTCCGGCCACTCGCCGTCGGACGCCTCCTCGTACCGCACGAAGGAAGAGGTCGACCTGTGGGAGCAGGTGGACTGCATCAAGGAGTACTCCAACCTGCTCATCTCCAACGGCCTGACCACGCAGGACGAGATCGACGGCTACACCGCCTCCCTGACCGAGAAGCTTGTCAAGGTCCTCAAGCTCTCGATCGACGACGAGGCCACGCCTCGCGTCGCCGACGGCTACATCGACTCCGTCATGTACTCCAACGAGAAGGTCGAGGCCTTCGACGACGCGACCCCCGAGATCGACCTCGAGGACAACCCGCGCGTCAAGGCTCTGGCCAAGAAGGTGCGTACCTCTGTCGACGAGAACGGCAAGCCCGTCTCCAAGATGCGCATGTACCAGTTCCGTGACGGCCTGTTCGAGGCCATGCTGCACCGCTTCAAGACCGACCCGACGATGGCCGCTTGGGGCGAGGAAAACCGCGACTGGGGCGGTGCCTTCGCCGTCTACCGTGGCCTGACCGAGGCCCTGCCCTACCGTCGCCTGTTCAACTCGCCCATCGCCGAGGCCTCGATCGTGGGCGCCGGCGTCGGCTACGCGATGGCCGGTGGCCGCGCGGTCGTTGAGCTCATGTACTGCGACTTCCTGGGCCGCGCCGGTGACGAGGTCTTCAACCAGATGGCCAAGTGGCAGTCGATGAGCGCCGGCCTGCTCAAGATGCCTCTCGTCCTGCGCGTGTCCGTGGGCGCGAAGTACGGCGCTCAGCACTCTCAGGACTGGAGCGCGCTCGTCGCTCACATCCCGGGCCTGAAGGTCTACTTCCCGACCACCCCGACCGACGCTAAGGGCATGCTCAACCTGGCGCTCGCCGGCACCGACCCGGTCGTGTTCCTCGAGAGCCAGAAGCTCTACGACAAGGGCGAGGACTTCGAGCCCGGCGGCGTGCCCGAGGGCTACTACGAGACCGAAGAGGGCGAGCCGGCGATCCGCCGCGAGGGCACCGACATCACGATCGCTGCCTACGGTGCGACCGTGTACAAGGCCCTCGAGGCCGCGGACGTCCTGGCTGAGAAGTACGGCCTGAGCGCCGAGGTCATCGACCTGCGCTTCGTCGCCCCGCTCAACTACGACAAGCTCATCGCCTCCGTGAAGAAGACCGGTCGCCTGGTCCTCACCTCGGACGCGGTCGAGCGCGGTTCCTTCCTGAACACGGTCGCTGCCAACGTGCAGACCCTGGCCTTCGACGCGCTCGACGCGCCGATCGCCGTCGTGGCCTCGCGCAACGGCATCACGCCCGGACCCGAGATGGAGTCGTTCTTCTTCCCGCAGGTCTCCTGGATCCTCGATGCGATTCACGAGCGCGTCCTCCCGCTGCCCGGCCACGTGCCCACCACGAAGCACGCGACCGAGGCTGAGATCGCGCGCCTGAACCGCGCGGGACTCTGAGGCGCTGGGGGCGGGCCGTTCCCCTTTCCTGCCCGCCCCCGTCCTTGGCTCGCATTCCCTGACGCGAGCCCGCGAGGCCGGGGCTACACTCCTCCTCACCGTGCCCCGGCCTCGCCCACATACTTGTTTCAATACCGTTTTTCTCCACCCAACGAAGAGATGGCAGAACCCATGGACATCACCAACGACCCGGCAGCAACCCCGGCCCAGCGCATCGAGGCGCTGCGCGCCGGCGTGGCCGACGAGCACTTCCCCAGCTGGGTGCCCGAATCGAATAACCACATTCACACGTGCTTCTCGTTCAGCCCCTACACGCCCACGCACGCCGCCCTGCTGGCGCGCCGCAACGGCCTGCGCGTCGTCGGATCGGTCGACCACGACTCGATCGGCGCCGCCGCTGAGATGAGCGAGGCGACCCGCATCCTGGGCATGGGTTCCGTCACCGGCTTTGAGATCCGCGCCCGCTTCGGCGAAGGCACGCCGCTCGCGCAGCGCAAGCTCAACAACCCCGATTCCGAGGGCGTCGCCTACATGACGGTCCAGGGCGTGCCCGCCCCGGCCCGCGAGAAGGTCGCCGAGTGGCTCGCCCCCAAGCGCGCCGCCCGCCTCGAGCGCACTCTCGCCATGGCCGAGAGCGCCAACAAGATCCTCACCGACCTGGGCCTGGAGCCCTTCGACCCGCGCTCCGACATGGTCGGCATCTCCCAGTACGCCAATGGCGGTGGGATCACCGAGCGTCACCTGCTGGCCGCCATGGCCTCGGCCCTCATCCGTGGTTTCGGCCGTGGTCCCGCCCTGGTCCAGGGCCTGGACTCGATGGGCGTCGAGATCCCCGAGTCCCTCGCTCGCGTGCTCTCCGACGCCGACAACCCGCACCTCATGTACGACCTGCTGGGCGTCCTGAAGGCCAACTACCTGGATCGCATTTACATCCAGCCCTCCGACGAGCTGCCGAGCGCGGCCGAGGTCGTCGAGTTCGCCGACTCTGTCGGCGCGATCGCCACCTACGCCTACCTGGGCGACGTGTCTGCCTCGCCGACGGGCGACAAGAAGGCCGAGAAGTTCGAGGACGACTTCCTCGACGAGCTCTTCGAGTACATGGAGTCTATCGGCCTGCGCGCCGTCACCTACATGCCCCCGCGCAACACCCCCGAGCAGCTTGAGCGCATCCACGCGCTCGCGGCCGCCCACGGCATGCTCGAGATCTCGGGTGTGGACATCAACCAGCCCCGCCAGCGCTTCACCTGCGAGGAGCTGCGTCGCCCCGAGTTCGCGGACCTCAACGAGGCCACGTGGGCGCTCGTCGCGCACGAGGCCCTGTCCTGCGTGGACCCCTCCCTGCACCTGCTGGGCCGCACGGGTCGCCTGACCCCCGAGGCGCTCGCCGAGCGCATCAGCCAGTACGCACCCCTGGGTCGCGCGATTGCCGACGGCGAGGACGCCGCCGCGGTCGCCGCCCGAGCCACATCGATTAACTGACGATCACCGTCAAGAAAGAGAGACATCATGAGTAACGCCCCCGAGGTACGCGGGCTCTTCCTCAAGGCCCTCGGCCGCCCGGTCATCGTGGCCCCCAGCTCGGCCGAGCCGACCGTCACCTTCGACGGCCCGCTCACCGAGGTGTGCCCCTGCTCCCTGAAGGAGACGGAGCTTCCCGTTGTCGTGCGCGCCGGCGAGGAGACCTTCGAGGTCCGCGCCACCGCCACGGGTGAGCGCGCCATCAACGGCCGCGTCGCTCTCGTGACGGGCGGCGCCCAGGGATTCGGCGCGGAGATCGCGCGCGGCCTGGTGGACGCCGGCTGCTTCGTGTACGTCGCCGACCTGAACGGCGAGGGCGCCGCAGCAAAGGCGGCCGAGCTCGGCGGCGAAGGCGTCGCCCACCCGATCACGGTCAACGTCGCCGACGAAGAGTCCGTCGCCGCGATGGCCACCGAGATCGAGCGCGTCACCGGCGGCCTCGACCTGGTCGTCTCTAACGCGGGTATCGTGCGCGCAGGCTCCGTCCTCGAGCAGGACGCTTCCGCGTTCCGCCTGTCCACGGACATCAACTACGTGGCCTTCTTCCTGGTCACCAAGCACCTGGGCCAGCTCTTGGCCCGCCAGCACTCGACCGCCCCCGAGTGGCTGACCGACATCATCCAGATCAACTCCAAGTCCGGCCTCGTCGGCTCGAACAAGAACGCGGCCTACGCGGGTTCGAAGTTCGGCGGCATCGGCCTGGTCCAGTCCTTCGCCCTCGAGATGGTTGCTCACGGCGTGAAGGTCAACGCGATCTGCCCCGGCAACTTCTACGACGGCCCGCTCTGGTCCGACCCGGACCGTGGCCTCTTCGTCCAGTACCTGAACTCCGGCAAGGTCCCCGGCGCCAAGACGGTCGCCGACGTCAAGGAGTTCTACGAGGCGAAGGTCCCCATGCGCCGCGGCGCCCAGGGAATCGACGTTCTGCGCGCGATCTTCTACATCGTTGAGCAGGAATACGAGACCGGCCAGGCCGTGCCCGTCACGGGCGGCCAGGTGATGCTCTCCTGACTTCTCACGAGGCCGGGGACGCATGCGGGTTTCTCGCCAGCTCCCCGGCCTCGTCCTTTCTTCCCACGTCCAGTTGTTTTTCCAGTGAAAGAGTCAGTCATGACCCAGATTCCCTCCACCCAGTACGCGATTCAGATCGTCGGCAAGGAAGAGTTCGTCGTTAACCCGGCGAAGCCCGTTGACCCCGTTGGCCCGACGCAGATCATGCTCGAGGTCGAAGCCTGCGGCATTTGCTTCTCTGATACGAAGCTGCTCCACCAGTTCGATGGCCACCCGCGCAAGTCGGATGTGGTGGCGGGCATCGACCTGGACGCCCTCAAGGACATCCCGTCCTACCACCCGAACCAGGAGGCCGTGACGCCCGGCCACGAGCCCGTCGTGCGCGTCGTGCAGGTCGGCGAGAAGGTCACGCACTTCAAGGTCGGCGATCGCCTGCTGGTCCAGGCTGACTGGAAGCACCTGCGTACCGCGAAGTCGAACGGCGCCTTCGGCTACAACTTCGACGGTGCCCTCGAGGAGTTCGTTGTCGTCGACGAGCGCTGCGTCGTGTCCCCGGACGGGGAAGAGTTCCTCATCCACGTGTCGGAGGGCCCGTCGGCCGCAGCCGTCGGCCTCATCGAGCCCTGGGCGACCGTCGAGGGTTCCTACGCGTGGGCCGAGCGAAACCACGTCGCCGACGGCGGCCGCCTGCTGGTGGTCGGTGAGGGCGACATCGACGCTCTGACCGCCGAGCACAAGCCCGCCGAGGTCGTGCGCGTTGCCGCCGACGCCATCGAGAGTGTCGAGGGCGAGTTCGACGACATCGTGTTCTTCGGTGCGGACGCCGACGCCATCGAGAAGGCCGCGCTCCTGATCGGCACCCGCGGCACCATGTGTGTCGTCCTCGGCGGCGAGAAGATCTCGCGCAAGGTGTCCCTGGACATCGGCCGCGTCCACTACGACTTCACCCGCTTCTGCGGCACGACCGGCTCGGACCCGCGCGAGGGCTACGCCTGGATCCCCGCCAACGGCGATCTTCGCGAGAACGACCGTTGCGTCTTCGTCGGCGCCGCCGGCCCGATGGGCGTCATGCACACGATGCGCGCCGTCACCTCGGGTGTTCCCGGCGTCAGCGTCGTGGGCACCGACCTGTCGGACGAGCGTCTGGCCAACCTGACGAAGGTTGTCGGCCCGACCGCCGAGAAGAACGGCGTGCCGCTGGACATCGTCAACACCTCCTCGACGCCGCTGGTGTACGGCTACACCTACGCGACGTGCCTCGTGCCGGTCCCGGCGCTGGTCTCCCAGGCCGTCGACCTGCTGGCCGAGGGTGGCATCCTGAACGCGTTCGCCGGTATCCCGGCCGGCACGTTCGGCGACTTTGACCTGCAGGGCATCATCGAGCGCCGCATCTTCATGCTGGGCACCTCCGGCTCGGACGTCTCCGACATGCGCACGGTCCTGCGCAAGATCGAGGCTGGCATCATCGACACCACGATCTCCCTGTGGGCGATCACCGGCATGGCGGGCTTTGGCGACGCCATTAACTCGGTGATGGACCGCACCTCGGGCGGCAAGATCATGGTCTTCCCGATGATGCACGACCTGGGCCTGACCCCCGTTTCTGAGCTGGCCGAGAAGCTGCCGACGGTCGCTGCGAAGCTCGACGCCGACGGCCTGTGGACCAAGGAGGCCGAGGAGGCGCTGCTCGCCACCCGCTGAGCGCTCCGCCTCGACCTTTGCCCCGGCCTCGTCTGTCACTCAGACGAGGCCGGGGCTTCCTGCGCCTGCGAAGCGTGCGGGGCTGCTCTTATTCCCGGCCGAAGGAGTATGCTAGGAAGAGGCGAGTCGCGGGAGGGGACATGCGTTGTTGGCGATCGCTGGTGGATCACGGTTCTCGTGCGCCGGTGACAAGAGACGAAGGCTACGTGGCGTTGCAGGCGTGGCTGGTCGGCCAGCTGGACCCGCGCACGCCCCACGCGGCGGACGTCTTTGCGCAGGACAGGGAGTGCCTCTACGATGCATTCCTGTCCGTGCTCATTGGCACGGGGCTGGGATTCATCGACTACGACGACATCCGCTTCCACCACGGCCTCTACGCCTTCGACTTTTTCGTGGGCGACGTCCACGCGCCACCCCGGCGTGGGGGAGCGGACGGGCCGGGGGAGTCCCGCGCGGCAGGGCAGCTCTCCCCGGCGGTCGCCACCCCGGCGATGTGCCACGCGATTGTCGACACGTGGCTCGGTGACGTGGGCAGGCACATCCACTTCGTGGCATCTGTGATTGCCTCCGTGGCCACCCTCGAGCTCGTCGCCGATGTGAGCGTCGACGAGTGCGTCTTCGAGTGTGACCTGCCGCCGGATTACGCGCGCTCCACCGCGAACATGCCGTTCGAGGACGGGAGCCTGCCGATCGGCTCGCTGGACGCCTGCCTGCTCGCCGAAGGGCCGCTCATTCACCTCGAGGCGCGCCCGCGCTACAAGGGACAGGCCCTGTCCCCCTCGGGCTTTACCGAGGCCTTGGCATCGGCCGTGCAGATGGGGCTCTCCGTGGAGTCGTCCTCTGCGTTCGCCTTCGGGGCCGCCGCCACTCTGCGCGCCCCGCACGGGGGCCCTGAGATACTCGGGTGGGCCGCCGACGCGGTGGCTCGTGCCCTGTCCGCGTGCGGGCACACCGGGGGAGTGCAGATCCGAACGCGCTTCGATCACGCGCCGGCGTAGGATCCGATCGCCGCGCCGTCGCGCATAACGAAGCCCCGGCCTCGTCCGTTCAATGAACTGCGCCCCGAAACTTGGACGCTTTAAATGGTAGCCGTTATGCGGCTTCCTGTAGGGCCTGATCCCGGTATTCTGCCGGGGTCAGGCCCTTGAGCTTTACTTGGCGTCTTGTTGTGTTCCAGTGTGTGATGTAGGCGTCGAGGTCGGCTTTGAAGCTCTCGAAGGTCTGCCAGTCCTGGCCGCGAAAGAACTCGTCCTTGAGGTGCCCGAAAACCTGCTCGGTGGCGCCATTGTCGATGCAGTTGCCTGTGCGTGACATGCTCTGGATGAAACCGTTATCGGCGAGCGCACTGATGTAGGTCTCGTGCTGGTACTGCCATCCCATGTCCGAGTGCAAGATCGGCTCAGCTCCTGCGGGCTTGGCATCTATGAGCATCTGGAGCATCTCTTGTTGTTGGGCGAGGTTGGGGCGCATCGAGATGGAGTGGGCCACGATCTCTTTGCTGGCAAAGTCGTAGACCGGAGCGAGGTAGGCCTTACCGAAGGAGAGCTTGAACTCGGTGACATCGGTACCCATTTTCTGCCAGGGCCCATCGGCCTTAAAGTCGCGGCCGATGATGTTGTCGAAGCTGTGTCCCACGTCCCCCTTGTAGGAGTTGTACCTGTGGTAGGCCCTCTCGCGGCGTATGGCGCAGCGCAGCCCCATTTCGCCCATCATCTTCAAGACCGTCTTATCGGCGATGCGCTCCCCTTCCTCAGCGCGCAGGCACATGGCTACCTGCCTGTGACCGCACCCGTTGGGGGTTCGCGAAAAGATCTGGGCGACCTTGGGCCGCAGATACGCCCTGGTTGGCTGCTGGGGGTGAGCCAGCGCGTAGTAGTAGCTCGACCTGGCAAGACCGGCGGCCTCAAGGAGATCACCTACCGCGTGTCCGCGCCCTGAAAGCTCGGCAACCACTAGGGCTTTGTCCCGGTTTGGGAGCGCCTCTGCGCCTTCAGGGCAATCGATTTTTTTAGGTACGCCACCTGCGCCTCGAGCTTGCGCACGCGCACTTCGAGTTCCTCCTCACGCGTTGGTGGCACCGCCCGCACCGACCCCTTCGGCCTGCCCTTGGGCTTGGGCTTAAGCGCCTGCGCGCCGCCCTCGCGGTACAGCCTGCACCAATTCTTCAGCGGTGTCGCGCTCGCAATACCGAAACGCACCATCGCCTCAGGCTTACTCATCCCACCATCAACCACGGCCCTCGCTGCGGCGACCTTGGTCTCATAGTCGTATCTGGCCCGCTTTACTCCCATGGCAAGAAGCCCGCCCCTCCCGATCACGCGGTACATCTTCTGCCACTCTCTCACAGTCTCGGCACACACACCAAGCCTCCTGGCGGTCAAACCATAGCCAAACCCCCTCTCAAACATCTCCACCGCCTGCTCCCGAAGCAAACGATCATGCCTCAACCCCAGATCCACAGACACGAAAAGCCTCCCATTCCCTGGACTTCAATTTCGATGTCCAAGAAACGGGAGGCAGTTCACAATCAGACGAGGCCGGGGCCGGTTGCTAGGGAAGAGGACCCTTACGCGTTGGTCTTCTCGGCGGCGTCCTGGGCGGAGGCCGGAGCCTTATCCTGCCAGTAGTCCAACTCTGCGGGGTTCAGGCCGATCGAGGAGGCCGTGAACTTCGGGTCGCGGCCGGCCTTACGCTGGGCGACGTAGTCGTTCGCGCAGCGGATGGCCTGGTTGCCGAGGATAACGATGACGGGCAGGTTGATGAGCGCCATGAGGCCCATCAGGATGTCGCCCAGGTTCCACGCGACCTCAAACTTCAGGAGCGCGCCGCAGAAAACGAGGCCAGCGGCCACGAGACGGAAGGCCGTGAGCATCCAGTGCTTGATCTCGATCTTGCGCAGCAGGAAGCGGAAGTTGACCTCGGCGTAGTAGAAGTTGCCGACCAGCGTCGTGAACGCGAAGAGGAACAGTGCGACCGAGATGAAGACCTGGGCGACCGGCTGGCCGAGCACCGTGGCCATCGCGTCCTTCACGAGGGGAGCGCCCGTCACGCCGCCATCATCGCCGACGCCCGAGGAGAGAACCACGAACGCGGTGAAGGTACAGATGATCATCGTGTCGATGAAGACGGAGAGCATCTGGACGAGGCCCTGCTTGGCGGGGTGGGACACGGAGGCGGAGGCCGCGGCGTTCGGCGCCGAACCAACGCCGGCCTCGTTCGAGTACAGGCCGCGCTTGATGCCGTACATCATGGCCGAACCGGCGAAGCCGCCGAAGATAGCCTGGAAGTCGAAAGCACCCTTGAAGATCGCGGAGAACATCGCGGGAATGTTGTGGAAGTTGAGGGCGATGACGACCGCGCCGACACCCAGGTAGATGATGGCCATGACGGGAACGAGGAAGCCCGTGACCTCGGTCAGGCGGCGCGTGCCGCCCAGGATCGAACCTGCCATCAGAATCGCGAGGATGGCACCGATGATCCAGGGAGTCCACTCGTTTGCCCAGCTGTACTGGGTGAAGGCGTCGGCGACGTTGAAGGATGCCAGCAGGTTGAAGCCACCCATGTAGGTAAGGATCAGAACGATGGCGAAGAGGTAGGCGAGCCAGTTCTGCTTAAGAGCCGTCTGGATGTAGTAGGCGGGACCACCGTAGGAGTGGTGAGGGCCGCGCTTCTTGTAGATCTGCGCGAGCGTCGACTCAATGAAGGCGGAAGCGCCACCGAGCGTGGCGATGACCCACATCCAGAACACGGAACCGGCACCGCCGAGCGTCACGGCCGTCGCCACACCGGCGATGTTACCGACGCCCACGCGCGAGGCCGTGGAGACCATCAGTGCGCGGAAGGAGGAGACACCGCCTTCTTTCTTCGGAGGCTCCATCACGACGCGAAGCGCATCCACAAACAGGCGCAGCGGAAGAGCGCGCGTGCGGATAAAGAAGTACAGGCCGACGCCGATCAAGAGGGCGACGAGCACGTACGTATACATAAAGCCTGAGATCGTATCCAGGGTGCCGGCGAGATCGAAGGCCGGGCGCAGGGTGCCGTTCATGGTGTTTCCTAGCATTGTCGGATGCGGTAGAACCGCGCTGATGGCGGCAAGTATAGCCCTAGGGTCAATGGATAGTAAAAACTTTGCTAAGAACTGTGATGGTTTCTGTCATAAGTCCAGCTTGCGAGTGCCTGGAGCCTGCACTATTGCGGATCGGGAGCCTCTGCAGAGAGCGCTGGAGCACACTTTCGTTCAAATCATGTGGTCTGGGACATGAAATTGCGCGATTCTGGGCTGGATTCACCCTCGTCCTCTGGTCATTTTGGCTAGATTCTGCGGAAAAGTGGATGAAGGGGTGTTCGGTACGTACGATTTGACGATGTTGAGCAACCTGCGTATTGTTTTCCTTGTTGCGCCGAACGGCAGCGAACGAAGCGAGAAGCTCGGGTCGCGGAAACATGGCGCGAAACACCTTTCGAAAGCATGCGAGAAATTCGTGTGTGCTCGATCGTGTGGGTGTTGTTTGTGAACTCGATAGTGTGTTTGTTTGTTTTTTATGCCTGTTTTTTGTTTTTGAGTGTTTTTGGTTGGGATTGCTGGCTGGCCTTGTTTGGTTGGTTGGTTTTTCTGGGCTTTAACGTTTTTGTTTTTGTTCGGAGAGTTTGATCCTGGCTCAGGACGAACGCTGGCGGCGTGCTTAACACATGCAAGTCGAACGCTGAAGCCCAGCTTGCTGGGTGGATGAGTGGCGAACGGGTGAGTAACACGTGAGTAACCTGCCCCCTTCTTTGGGATAACGCCCGGAAACGGGTGCTAATACTGGATATTCACTGATCTTCGCATGGGGGTTGGTGGAAAGGTTTTTTCTGGTGGGGGATGGGCTCGCGGCCTATCAGCTTGTTGGTGGGGTGATGGCCTACCAAGGCTTTGACGGGTAGCCGGCCTGAGAGGGTGACCGGTCACATTGGGACTGAGATACGGCCCAGACTCCTACGGGAGGCAGCAGTGGGGAATATTGCACAATGGGCGAAAGCCTGATGCAGCGACGCCGCGTGAGGGATGGAGGCCTTCGGGTTGTAAACCTCTTTCGCTCATGGTCAAGCCGCAACTCAAGGTTGTGGTGAGGGTAGTGGGTAAAGAAGCGCCGGCTAACTACGTGCCAGCAGCCGCGGTAATACGTAGGGCGCGAGCGTTGTCCGGAATTATTGGGCGTAAAGGGCTTGTAGGCGGTTGGTCGCGTCTGCCGTGAAATCCTCTGGCTTAACTGGGGGCGTGCGGTGGGTACGGGCTGACTTGAGTGCGGTAGGGGAGACTGGAACTCCTGGTGTAGCGGTGGAATGCGCAGATATCAGGAAGAACACCGGTGGCGAAGGCGGGTCTCTGGGCCGTTACTGACGCTGAGGAGCGAAAGCGTGGGGAGCGAACAGGATTAGATACCCTGGTAGTCCACGCTGTAAACGTTGGGCACTAGGTGTGGGGGCCACCCGTGGTTTCTGCGCCGTAGCTAACGCTTTAAGTGCCCCGCCTGGGGAGTACGGCCGCAAGGCTAAAACTCAAAGGAATTGACGGGGGCCCGCACAAGCGGCGGAGCATGCGGATTAATTCGATGCAACGCGAAGAACCTTACCAAGGCTTGACATGCACGGCGGCACTGCAGAGATGTGGTGGCATTTAGTTGGTCGTGTGCAGGTGGTGCATGGTTGTCGTCAGCTCGTGTCGTGAGATGTTGGGTTAAGTCCCGCAACGAGCGCAACCCTTGCCCTATGTTGCCAGCACGTGATGGTGGGGACTCGTGGGGGACTGCCGGGGTTAACTCGGAGGAAGGTGGGGATGACGTCAAATCATCATGCCCCTTATGTCTTGGGCTTCACGCATGCTACAATGGCTGGTACAGAGGGTTGCGATACTGTGAGGTGGAGCGAATCCCTTAAAGCCAGTCTCAGTTCGGATTGGGGTCTGCAACTCGACCCCATGAAGGTGGAGTCGCTAGTAATCGCAGATCAGCAACGCTGCGGTGAATACGTTCTCGGGCCTTGTACACACCGCCCGTCACGTCACGAAAGTTGGTAACACCCGAAGCCCATGGCCTAACCGCTTTGTGCGGGGGGAGTGGTCGAAGGTGGGATTGGCGATTGGGACGAAGTCGTAACAAGGTAGCCGTACCGGAAGGTGCGGCTGGATCACCTCCTTTCTAGGGAGCCCATATTTATGGGGAACAAGCGTGCATGGTGACCCGTTGTGGTTGGTGTGTTGGCTTGTTTTCTTGTGCCTGCATGTGTACGCCACCCGATGTGGGTGGTGGGTGTGGGTGCGTTACTGGGTTGGGCATAAGAAGTTATACGAGCGAGCACACTGTCGGGTTCACGTTCAACACCGTGTTGGCGTCCGCCACGTGTTGTGGTGGTTGCCCGCGCAGCCGGCCTGATGGTTTGTTGGGTGTGGGTGTGTGTGGTGGGTTGTTTGTGATTTGTATAGTGGTTGCGAGCATATTTGTTCTGTACTGTTTTTTGTGTTTTGTTTAGTTTTATTGGGCATTCGGTGGATGCCTTGGCATCAAGAGCTGATGAAGGACGTTGCGGCCTGCGATATGCCTCGGGGAGCTGGCGAGCGAGCGTTATTATCCGAGGGTGTCCGAATGGGGGAACCTAACCTGGGTTGTGCTGGGTTACCATCATCTGAACGTGTATAGGGTGGTGGGGGGAACGCGGGGAAGTGAAACATCTCAGTACCCGCAGGAAAAGATATTCCGTGAGTAGTGGCGAGCGAAAGCGGAGGAGGCTAAACCAGATGCGTGTCAAAGGCGGCGGCCGTTGCGTGTTTGGTGTTGTGGGGCCATATTGGATCTTTCTGCCGGGGGATCGCATCACTTGTTGTTGGGAGTTGAACAGTCTGGGAAGTCTGACCGTAGAGCGTGATAGTCGTGTAAACGGACCGGTGGCGTGTGGTGTGGGTGTGGTACCCGAGTAGCGCGGGACTCGTGAAATCTCGTGTGAATCTGCCAAGACCACTTGGTAAGCCTAAATACTACTTGATGACCGATAGTGCATAGTACCGTGAGGGAATGGTGAAAAGTACCCCGGGAGGGGAGTGAAATAGTACCTGAAACCGTGTGCCTGTAAGCCGTCAGAGCCTTGAGGGGTGATGGCGTGCCTTTTGAAGAATGAGCCTGCGAGTTAGTGATACGTGGCGTGCTTAACCCGTGTGGGGTATGCGTAGCGAAAGCGAGTCTGAAAGATGGCGTGTGTCGCGTGTTCTAGACCCGAAGCGGGGTGATCTACCCATGGTCAGGTTGAAGCAGAGGTAAGACTGTGTGGAGGACCGAACCCACCAGGGTTGAAAACCTGGGGGATGAACTGTGGGTAGGGGTGAAAGGCCAATCAAACTCCGTGATAGCTGGTTCTCCCCGAAATGCATTTAGGTGCAGCGTCGCGTGGTCCCTGGTGGAGGTAGAGCTACTGGATGGCCGATGGGCCCTATGGGTTACTGACGTCAGCCAAACTCCGAATGCCATTAGGTGTAGCGCGGCAGTGAGACTGCGGGGGATAAGCTTCGTAGTCGAGAGGGAAACAGCCCAGATCATCAGCTAAGGCCCCTAAGCGTACGCTAAGTGGGAAAGGATGTGGAGTCGCGGTGACAACCAGGAGGTTGGCTTAGAAGCAGCCATCCTTGAAAGAGTGCGTAATAGCTCACTGGTCAAGTGGTTCTGCGCCGACAATGTAGCGGGGCTCAAGCGTACCGCCGAAGCTGTGGCAACAACACGCAGAGCTGGCACCAGGAACTGGATGTCGGTGTGTTGTTGGGTAGGGGAGCGTCCTGCACGAGGTGAAGCCTGGAGGGAACTTCTGGTGGATTGTGTGGGAGTGAGAATGCAGGCATGAGTAACGAATCTGCGGTGAGAATCCGCAGCGCCGATTGACTAAGGGTTCCAGGGCTAGGTTTATCCGCCCTGGGTTAGTCGGGTCCTAAGGCGAGGCCGACAGGCGTAGTCGATGGACAACCAGTTGATATTCTGGTACCGCGTTATGACCGCCCATGCTGAAGTCATTGTGCTAACCAATTTGCTCACGCCGCCTCCACGCTTTCGGGCGTGTTGGTGTGTGTGGGTCTTGGGGCCCCGGTGATGGTAGGCAAGCGTGTTAACAGGGGTGACGCAGACAGGTAGCTGCAGTGCGCCGATGGTTGTGCGTATTTAAGGTTGTGGCCCGCCTCCCAGGCAAATCCGGGGGGCACTAGGGTGAGAACTGATGAGGGACACACGCGTGTGTGGACTTGTGGTGATCCTAAGCTGCCGAGAAAAGCCTCGACGTGAGGGCATGACGCGCCCGTACCCTAAACCGACTCAGGTGGTCAGGTAGAGTATACCGAGGCGTTCGAGTGAATCGTGGTTAAGGAACTCGGCAAAATTCCTCCGTAACTTCGGGATAAGGAGGACCCCGTGACTTCGGCCCATCATGCGTGGGTGTGGGGTTGTGGGGTCGCAGAGAATAGGGAGAAGCGACTGTTTATCAAAAACACAGGTGCGTGCGAAGCCGTAAGGCGATGTATACGCACTGACGCCTGCCCGGTGCTGGAAGGTTAAGAGGAACCGTCAACACCCCCTTTTGGGGTGTGAAGCGGTGAATTTAAGCCCCAGTAAACGGCGGTGGTAACTATAACCATCCTAAGGTAGCGAAATTCCTTGTCGGGTAAGTTCCGACCTGCACGAATGGCGTAACGACTTCTCCGCTGTCTCAACCGCGAACTCGGTGAAATTGCAGTACGAGTAAAGATGCTCGTTTCGCGCAGAAGGACGGAAAGACCCCGGGACCTTTACTATAGCTTGGTATTGGTGTTCGCTTGGACTTGTGTAGGATAGGTGGGAGACTGTGAAGCTGCCGCGCCAGCGGTGGTGGAGTCGTCGTTGAAATACCATTCTGGTTCAAGCGGACACCTCAACCTTGGCCCGTGATCCGGGTTGGGGACAGTGCCTGGTGGGTAGTTTAACTGGGGCGGTTGCCTCCTAAAATGTAACGGAGGCGCTCAAAGGTTCCCTCAGCCTGGTTGGTAATCAGGTGGCGAGTGCAAGTGTACAAGGGAGCTTGACTGTGAGACCGACGGGTCGAGCAGGTGCGAAAGCAGGAACTAGTGATCCGGCCATGGCACGTGGGTGCGTGGTCGCTCAACGGATAAAAGGTACCCCGGGGATAACAGGCTGATCTTGCCCAAGAGTCCATATCGACGGCATGGTTTGGCACCTCGATGTCGGCTCGTCGCATCCTGGGGCTGGAGTTGGTCCCAAGGGTTGGGCTGTTCGCCCATTAAAGCGGTACGCGAGCTGGGTTCAGAACGTCGTGAGACAGTTCGGTCCCTATCCTCTGTGCGCGCAGGAAATTTGAGAAGGGCCGTCCCTAGTACGAGAGGACCGGGATGGACGAACCTCTGGTGTGCCAGTTGTACCGCCAGGTGCATGGCTGGTTAGCTACGTTCGGAAGGGATAACCGCTGAAAGCATCTAAGCGGGAAGCCTGCTTCAAGATGAGATTTCCACGCCCCCCCGTGGGGTGAGAGGCCCCCGCCAGACTAGCGGGTCGATAGGCCAGAGGTGGAAGCACAGCAATGTGCTCGCGAGCCGACTGGTACTAATGGGCCAACACTAAACAACAACCCAACACACCGTTGGGGTGAACAAGAAACACCAGCACAACAGCCGCAACCACTATACAAACCACGATCAACCCACACCCCCGCCACAACAACACTACGGGGGAGCGTGTTGAACACCAATCTTGTGGTGGTCATAGCACCGGGGAAACGCCCAGCACCCATTCCGAACCTGGAAGCTAAGCCCGGCAGCGCCAATGGTACTGCAACCGACAGGTTGTGGGAGAGTAGGACACCGCCACAACACACCGAATCGAGAGGGACGGACCGCGATAGCGTGCCGTCCCTCTCGTTTTTGCGGCCCCATGCCGCTGATACGCCGCCCGTCGTCTACTATTGGGTGGTTGAACGCGCACGATGCGCACCATGAACAAGAGCGCGCCTATCGGCGCAGGAATAGAGGATAGACACCATGGCAGAAGAGACTCGAGGACGCGGCGAATTCGGCCGTGGTGGATACCAGAAGCGCCAGCCGCAGTGGCGCGATCGCGATGGCGAACGCTCCGCCCGCGGTGAGCGAGGCGGTTTCCAGCGGCGTGATGATCGCCGTGGTGGCTTCCGCGACGACCGTCGTGATGGCGAGCGCGGCGTTTTCCAGCGTCGTGACAACGACCGCCGCGATTTTGGTTCGCGTGATGATCGTCGTGGGGACCGCGGTGGCTACCAGCGTCGCGACGACCGCCGCGGCAATTTCGAGGACCGTGGGGACCGTGGTGGGTTCCGTCGCGACGATCGTCGTGACGGTGATCGTGGTTTCCAGCGGCGTGATGATCGCCGTGGTGGCTTCCGCGACGACCGTCGTGATGGCGAGCGCGGCGGTTTCCAGCGTCGTGACAACGACCGCCGTGGCTTTGGTTCGCGTGATGATCGTCGTGGGGACCGCGGTGGCTACCAGCGTCGCGACGACCGCCGCGGCAATTTCGAGGACCGTGGGGACCGTGGTGGGTTCCGTCGCGACGATCGTCGTGACGGTGATCGTGGTTTCCAGCGGCGTGATGATCGCCGTGGTGGCTTCCGCGACGACCGTCGTGATGGCGAGCGCGGCGGTTTCCAGCGTCGTGACAACGACCGCCGTGATTTTGGTTCGCGTGATGATCGTCGTGGGGACCGCGGTGGCTACCAGCGTCGCGACGACCGCCGCGGCGGCTTCCAGGATCGCGGACGCGGGGGTGCACCTCGTAACGACGGCGGTTACAAGAACTACTCCTCGACGGATGAGTACGTCTCGCCCAACGGTAATGAGCCGACGATTCCGGCCGGCGTCAGCGCTGAGGAGCTCGACCGCGATGCTCTGCGCGCTCTGACCACCCTTTCTGGTCCCAATCGTGACATCGTTGCCCGCCACCTGGTGATGGCCGGCCAGCTGATCGATCTTGATCCCGAGGCTGCCTACCAGCATGCGCAGGCCGCTGTTGCACGTGCAGGCCGAGTCGACGTTGTACGCGAGGCTGCTGCGCTTACCGCCTATGCTTCGGGACGCTACGAGGAAGCTCTGCGAGAGGTTCGTGCCGTGCGTCGCATGCGGGGCGATTCGTCGCTGCGTGCCGTGGAAGCCGACGCTGAGCGTGGGCTCGGCCATCCGGAGAAGGCCGTCGAAATCATCGACGCCACCGATCCCTCGACCCTCGACCTTGCCGAGCAGGTGGAGCTCGTGCTCGTCTCCTCCGGCGCGCGTGCGGATCTCGGCCAGGCTGAGGTTGGCCTCGTGATCGTTGACGATGCACTTGCAGTGCTGCCGGCTGAAGCTGACGACGAACTGCGCCGCCGCCTGATGGAGGTCAAGGCGCAGCGACTGCTCGACCTTGGTCGCGACGACGAAGCCGCAGAGGTCATCGCGTCGATGCCCGCCGAGGTCGAGGATACGGAGATTGTCGATATCGCCCTGTACGCTGATGCCGACGTGGATGGCAAGCGTTCTCCGCTGCGTGGCTCGGGCGCGGCTCTGGCTGAAGAATACGACTGCGCACTGCTCGACCTTGACGGTACTGCGTGGTCCGGTGACGAGAAGATCGAGCACGCGGCCGCGTCGGTGATCGAGGCGCGCGAGGCCGGCATGGCTTCCGCCTTCGTCACCAACAATGCGATGCGTACCCCCCAGCAGGTGACCGACAAGCTTAACTCCATGGACTTCCAGGCGACGCCTGACATGGTCATGACCTCCGCGATGGACATCGCAGCGATCATGGCTGAAGAGCTCGAGGAGGGCTCGAAGGTATTCGTCATCGGCGGCGCCGGTCTGCGTCTCGCTCTCGAGGAGCGTGGCTTTGTCCTGGTGGACAGCGCCGATGAGGAGCCTGTGGCCGTTGTTCAGGGCCTTGACAAGAAGGTCGACTGGGCGCTGCTGTCCGAAGGCGCTTTCGCCATCGAGCGCGGGGCGGCCTTCTACGCCTCGAACCTTGATGCAACCTTGCCTATCGAGCGCGGCCAGGCACTGGGCAACGGTTCGCTCGTCCGCGCTATCCAGCACGCGACGCGCAAGCGTCCGATCGCTGGTGGCAAGCCTGAGCCGGGTATCTACCGCCGTGCCGGCGAGCTTGTGGGCGCGCAGAACCCGCTCGCTGTCGGTGACCGCCTCGAGACCGACATCATGGGCGCTGTCGCCGCCGGTGTGCCTGCCCTGCATGTCCTGACGGGCGTGCACCAGGCGCGCGACGTCATCCGCGCCCCGCGCGGACAGCGCCCCACCTACCTCGCGATCGACATGCGTGGTCTGCTTGAGGCACACCCGGCACCCAAGCACCACCGCGACGGCACGTGGACCTGCGGTGTCTCCCAGGTTGCCAAGGCCACGCGCTCCGGCGTGCTCACGCTCGACGACGTCGAGCTGACCGAGCCTGTCACGATGAGCATCGACTCCTATCGTGCACTCGCCGCTGCGGCGTGGGAGTATGCGGATGGCGCCGGCACGCCGGCCAGCTGCCCCGAGATCACGGTCGTCGACAACGAGGATCCCGCTGGCATCGTCTCCCAGCCCGAGCCTGTTGCCGCCGCGGACGAGGACGACTTCTACGACGTGGCTGCGGATGCCGACAAGCTGCCCGAACCGGGGGCTTCGACCCCCGTGTTCCTGCCCGGTGAAGAAGAGCTCGAGGAGCTCCTGGAACGCACGGCAGATCTGGACGAGCAGGCCTGATGGCATTACGCGAGCAGACTGAGGCCCGCCTGGTCGGTTTCGATCAGCTCGGCGCGTCCCTTCAAGTAGAGACGCTCCGGGCGATCGAAGCCGACCTGCGGCGGGCCCTGTCTGCCGACGCGCCGAGCGGCACGGTCCGCCCCGGTGCGCAACTAATGGGTTCAGGTCACGAGGGGAGCGGCGCGTGAAGTTACGCAGGATCGACTCCGAGCTGGTGCGCCGCGGCCTCGCGAAGTCCCGTGCTGCCGCTGCACAGATGATTGAGGACGGGCGCGTCAAGCTCGATGGCCAGATCGTGCTCAAGCCCGCTCGCCAAATGGATCCTGCTCAGGCGATCGTTGTCGAGGAATCGGACGATCCGGAGTACGTATCGCGCGGCGCTCACAAGCTTGCGGGAGTACTTGACGCGCTCGGCGACAAGGCGCCGCTGATCGAGGGGCGTCGGGCTCTGGACGCGGGTGCTTCGACAGGTGGTTTTACTGACGTGTTGTTGCGCCGCGGCGCCGCATCCGTCGTCGCCGTCGACGTCGGATATGGCCAACTCGCGTGGAAGTTGCAGAGCGACCCGCGCGTGGAGGTGCACGATCGGACGAACGTGCGCACCCTCGATCCGGCTTCCGTCGCTCCCGCCCCGGAGCTTGTGGTCGGCGATATGTCGTTCATTTCGCTGACGCTGGTACTTCCTGCGCTCGTTGCAGCGGCCGCGCCCCACGCCGATTTCCTCCTGATGGTCAAGCCTCAGTTCGAAATCGGTAAGGAACGTCTCGGCCACGGAGGCGTCGTTCGTAATCCCGAGCACCATGTCGAAACTGTGGAAACGGTTGCGCGGTGCGCCATCGAGCGTGGCTTGGATATCGCAGCGATCGCTGCGTCACCGCTGCCCGGTCCATCCGGTAACGTCGAGTATTTCGTGCACATGCGCCGCGACTACCCGGATCCCATCGATCCCACGCAGCTCACCGACTACATCCGGCGTGCAGTTGAGGCCGGTCCCGCTGGAGGTTCCCGATGACTCGTGTCCTGATGGTTCGTCACCGTCACAGGCCCAACGCGGTGACGAGCGCCGTGAGCCTCGCAGAGGCACTCAAGGAACGCGGCATAGACGTCGTCGACGACGCTTCGGGCGGCGATATCGATATGGTGCTCTCGATCGGCGGCGATGGCACTTTCTTGGTCGCTGCGTCGAGTGCGCGCGCTCTGGACGTCCCCCTTCTCGGTATCAACGCCGGCCACATGGGATTCCTGACGGAACTCGGTGATAAGGGCACGGGCGATCTCGCGCGCAAGATTGCCGATGGCGACTTTTCGGTCGAACGACGCATGACACTCGATGTCACGATGGAACGTCCCGACGGATCGAAGGCTGACGACTGGGCACTCAACGAGGCTGTCGTCATGCACACCGACGTCGCGCATCCCGTTCATTTTGCGCTCGTCGTCGACGGCCAGGAAGTGTCGACGTACGGCGCGGACGGCATGATTTTGTCGACTCCGACCGGATCGACCGCCTACTCCTTCTCCGCGGGAGGCCCGGTCGTGTGGCCCGATACCGAGGCGATCGTTGTCGCCCCGCTGGCCGCTCACGGCCTTTTCACCCGCCCGCTCGTCGTCGGCCCGTCGGCGTGTGTGGAGATCGTTGTTCTCGATGACATCTGGACGCCTCCGGAGATGTGGTGCGACGGCCTACGTCGTATGACAGTCCCTGCTGGCGCAGTGGTGCGGGCGCGCGTCGGTTCGTCTCCCGTTCAGCTTGTACGCGTCGACGACACGCCATTTTCTGCACGTCTCGTCCGCAAGTTTAATCTTCCCGTGCGCGGGTGGAGGGATGATCCTCGGTGATCGAGTCTCTCGATATGTCGCATCTCGGCGTCATCGAGTCTGCCCACGTCGACTTTGGCGAGGGCCTTATCGTCGTCACCGGTGAGACCGGTGCGGGCAAGACGATGGTGCTGTCGAGTCTCCAGCTGCTGCTCGGTGCCCGAGCGGATGCGGCGCTCGTACGCTCGGGTGCCGATCATCTGTCTGTCGATGGTATTTTTTCGGTCAACGAGGAGGTTGCAGCTCGCGTTGAGGAGGCCGGTGGCCTCGTCGAGGGCGGTGAGCTGATTGTCGGTCGTTCGGTGCGTGCTGCAGGCCGTTCGCGCGCGCACCTCGGATCGCGCCCCGTGCCGGCCTCGGTCCTGACGGATATCGTCGGGTCGATGGTGACGATTCATGGGCAGTCCGACCAGATCCGTCTCACGGGTGAGGCCGCACAGCGCCGCGCGCTCGATCAATTTGGCGGTGAGGAGCACGCGGCTCTGCTTGGGGAGTACCGCGCGGCTTTTCGTCACGCGGTCGAGGTCAAGCATCGCCTGGATTCGCTGCGTGTCGATGCGAGCGAGCGTGCCGAGGAGCTGGAGGATCTGCGCGCGGCGATCAAGCAGATTGAAGAGCTTGATCCCGCCATCGGCGAAGAAGAAGATCTCGTTCGCGAGGCAGCGCGCCTAACGAATGTCGAGGACCTGCGTGCGCTGGTGGGAGTGACTCTGAGCTTTCTCAAGGGTGACGATCGGGGCGACTTCACAGGGGCGGTTGAGGCGACCCGTCACGCCTACGCACAGCTCGATGACGCAGCTCGATTCGACGCGGCCGTGGCTGAGTTTGTGGGACGTGCGCGCAATCAGGTGCTCGAGTTGGAAGCACTTGCTGATGACGTTTCGGCGTACCTGTCGCGCCTCGACGCTGATCCGGAGAGGCTTGCGCAGATTCACGCGAGACGAGCGGCTATCAAAGACGTACTGCGTGGGCGCGCGGCTGACATCGAGGGCCTCCTCGCATGGGCCGACGAGGCTCGCTCTCGTGTCGAGGAACTTTCGTCGCCCGGGTCTGATCCGGCCGCTGTCGAACGTGAACTGGTGGCCGCCCAGGAGCGCGTTCTTGAGTGTGGGCGCCGCGTCACGCAGGCGCGTGTGCGTCTCGCGGGACAGCTCGCGGAGGGCGTGAACGAGGAGCTTCACGCCCTGTCGATGCCCGACGCGACGCTGCACATCGATTGTGAGCCGACGAAACCCACCTCCAATGGATGTGAGACCGTCGTCTTCCGCTTGCAGCCACATCCTCATGCTCCCGCCCGCCCTCTCGGACAGGGAGCCTCCGGCGGTGAGTTGTCCCGTGTCATGCTCGCATTGGAGCTGATGCTGGGGCGCACCGAAGCGTCGTCGACGTTTATCTTCGACGAGATCGACGCCGGTATTGGCGGGCAGACCGCGACCGAGGTTGGCGCGCGTTTGAAGAGGCTTGCACAATCACGGCAGGTGATTGTCGTGACGCACCTGGCCCAAGTCGCGGCTTTTGGCGATCAGCACCTCGTCATCGAGAAGAACGATGGGACCACGAAGGTGCGCGAAGTGAGCGGTGCGAACCGTGAAGCTGAACTGACCCGCATGATGGGTGGGGATCCGCACTCGGCTGCGGCGCGCCGCCACGCTTCGCAAGTCTTGGCCTCTGCCGTGTCACAATCGCAGGGATGAGTGAGACACTTTCAAAGGAAACGAGCGCGCGCTCCGGGCGGATTCGCATTGACGACCGCCCCAAGCACCTGGCGACGCGCCTAGAACGCGGCGAGATCGCCGTCATCAACGGTGCGGACCTGGACCGCGAGAGCGCTGCGGCGCTCGTTGCTGCCGGTCCCGTCGCAGTGCTGAATGCACAGCCGTCTCTGACGGGACGCGTAGCTGCCCTGGGGCCACGGCTCATTCTCGAGGCTGGCATTATCCTCGTCGACGACCTGGGTCAGGACATCATGTCCCTGCGCGAAGGCCAAGAAGTGACGGTCACAGGATCGAAGGTCCTCGTAGACGGCTCCGTCATTGCGACCGGATCCATCGTGTCCTTGGACGACTTGGATGTCGACGTCGCCGACTCGTCTGCGCTGTTCGCCGCTGTCGACGCCTCGATTGAGGACTACCTGTCGAAAGATGGTGCGACGGTGCTGCGCGGAGTCAACGTGCCCCAGCTCTCCGACCTCGAGAAACGGCCGATTCTCCTCGTGACGGGTGCTGCCGACGCGAAGGCCGAGTTGCGTGCCCTCGCGCGATGGCGCTCCGAGGTTAGCCCGTTTGTGATCGCCGTCGACGGCGGAGCCGACGTGGCGCTGAAGGCCCGACTGTCGCTCGACCTCGTCGTCGGTGACGCCGAACTGATGAGTGAGAAGGCAATCCGCAAGGCTCGCTCCTTTATCGTTCGCGCCGGAGGAGACGGCCTCGCTCCCGGCGCAGATCGGCTCGACCGTATGGGCGTCGTTTACGATCGCGTCGCTATGGCTGGCACGTCTCTCGACGCGGCTTTCGTTGTCGCTGCACATTCGTCGGCGCCCTCTGTCGTCACTGCTGGCGTGTCGTACGGGGAGGCGGAGCTGGTTGACGCCGGCCGAGCCCTTGTGGCCCCCGCATTCTTCTCGCGGCTTGCGGTTGGCTCGCGCCTCATCGGTGCGCAGGCGGTCGCGGCGACCTTCCGCCCGCGTCCGCGCGGTTGGACGCTTGTTCTGCTCGCCGTGGTCGCGCTGGCCCTGATGGGCGTCGCTCTGTGGTCGACCCCGTGGGGCAACGACCTGCTGCACCCCGTCACTTCATTCTTCGTCTCGCTGATGCACTCCGCAGGAGGAGCCCAATGATTAACTTCCGCTACCACGTCGTCTCGATCATCGGGATCTTCATTGCTTTGGCCGTTGGCGTCGTTCTGGGGGCCGGCCCGCTGCAAAGCCGTATTCAGGCTGGCGTCAGCTCGTCGGCGACCACCTCGGCAGCGGACCCGCTGCTGAGCGCTCAAGCAGATGCGGAGGCTGCCGGCCTCAAGGCCCTCGCTTCTTCGACGCTTACCGGTTCGCTGAGCTCCGCCAAGGTTGCCCTCGTTGTTTTGCCCGGCGCATCTGACGATGACGTGACTGCGATTCGTTCGACGCTGACCGATGCCGGAGCGAGCGTCGTCGGTCGAGTGACGCTCACTGACAACTGGCAGTCGACCTCGATGAGCCAGTACCGCACGACGCTGTCGACGACCCTGGCCTCGCACCTCGCGTCGGGCGCTGCCAAGACCGCTAGCGCTGATGGCGTCGTTGGCTATTCGATCGTCCAGGTGCTGACCACGACCGGAGCCGAGACCGACCTGCTGCGTCAGATTCTCACCGATGAATCCACGCCGATCATGACCATCGACGAGGATGCAAACGGTAGTGCCACGGCGCTCGTCGCCGTTGGCCCGCGTGCACAGGCGACGGCTGCTTCCAACGCGACGCCCGCTGCGGTGACGTCGAACCCCGATGCGTGGGTTGGCCTCGGCCAGGCGCTCGGCTCGACTAACGGCGTTCTCGTCGGCGACGCCTCCACCCGCGCCGCGATGATTTCGCAGGTGCGTGCCAGCGGTACCGTTGTTACGACAGTTGACTCGGTCGGAACGACTCTGGCCGCTGTCGATACCGCGCTGGCGCTGTCGACGCCCGCGACGAGTGCCCGCGCTTTCGGTGTGGGCACCGGTGCACAGTCGGTGATTCCCTCCGTCGAGTAGCACACAACGCTCTTAGCTGAAGCCCCGGTGGTTCATTGTGAACTGCGCCCCGAAACTTGGACGCTTTAAATGGTAGCCGTTATGCGGCTTCCTGTAGGGCCTGATCCCGGTATTCTGCCGGGGTCAGGCCCTTGAGCTTTACTTGGCGTCTTGTTGTGTTCCAGTGTGTGATGTAGGCGTCGAGGTCGGCTTTGAAGCTCTCGAAGGTCTGCCAGTCCTGGCCGCGAAAGAACTCGTCCTTGAGGTGCCCGAAAACCTGCTCGGTGGCGCCATTGTCGATGCAGTTGCCTGTGCGTGACATGCTCTGGATGAAACCGTTATCGGCGAGCGCACTGATGTAGGTCTCGTGCTGGTACTGCCATCCCATGTCCGAGTGCAAGATCGGCTCAGCTCCTGCGGGCTTGGCATCTATGAGCATCTGGAGCATCTCTTGTTGTTGGGCGAGGTTGGGGCGCATCGAGATGGAGTGGGCCACGATCTCTTTGCTGGCAAAGTCGTAGACCGGAGCGAGGTAGGCCTTACCGAAGGAGAGCTTGAACTCGGTGACATCGGTACCCATTTTCTGCCAGGGCCCATCGGCCTTAAAGTCGCGGCCGATGATGTTGTCGAAGCTGTGTCCCACGTCCCCCTTGTAGGAGTTGTACCTGTGGTAGGCCCTCTCGCGGCGTATGGCGCAGCGCAGCCCCATTTCGCCCATCATCTTCAAGACCGTCTTATCGGCGATGCGCTCCCCTTCCTCAGCGCGCAGGCACATGGCTACCTGCCTGTGACCGCACCCGTTGGGGGTTCGCGAAAAGATCTGGGCGACCTTGGGCCGCAGATACGCCCTGGTTGGCTGCTGGGGGTGAGCCAGCGCGTAGTAGTAGCTCGACCTGGCAAGACCGGCGGCCTCAAGGAGATCACCTACCGCGTGTCCGCGCCCTGAAAGCTCGGCAACCACTAGGGCTTTGTCCCGGTTTGGGAGCGCCTCTGCGCCTTCAGGGCAATCGATTTTTTTAGGTACGCCACCTGCGCCTCGAGCTTGCGCACGCGCACTTCGAGTTCCTCCTCACGCGTTGGTGGCACCGCCCGCACCGACCCCTTCGGCCTGCCCTTGGGCTTGGGCTTAAGCGCCTGCGCGCCGCCCTCG
Source organism: Schaalia dentiphila ATCC 17982 (assembly GCF_000154225.1). Classification (NCBI taxonomy): domain Bacteria; kingdom Bacillati; phylum Actinomycetota; class Actinomycetes; order Actinomycetales; family Actinomycetaceae; genus Schaalia; species Schaalia dentiphila. Next base: position 1,326,960 of record NZ_DS264586.1, read on the forward strand.
CGGTACAGCCTGCACCAATTCTTCAGCGGTGTCGCGCTCGCAATACCGAAACGCACCATCGCCTCAGGCTTACTCATCCCACCATCAACCACGGCCCTCGCTGCGGCGACCTTGGTCTCATAGTCGTATCTGGCCCGCTTTACTCCCATGGCAAGAAGCCCGCCCCTCCCGATCACGCGGTACATCTTCTGCCACTCTCTCACAGTCTCGGCACACACACCAAGCCTCCTGGCGGTCAAACCATAGCCAAACCCCCTCTCAAACATCTCCACCGCCTGCTCCCGAAGCAAACGATCATGCCTCAACCCCAGATCCACAGACACGAAAAGCCTCCCATTCCCTGGACTTCAATTTCGATGTCCAAGAAACGGGAGGCAGTTCATTGTGACCGCCGGGGCCTCGTCGCACTCCTGCTCGTGCAAGGCGCGGGCCTATACTCAATGGCGTACTGCCGAACCCAAATGAAAGCGTGATCATGCGTTTCCTGTCTCCCCAAGACGCTGTGACCATCGAAGACCAGCACAGCCCCCGTACCGTGACCAAGAGCGAGACTGTGTGGAACGGCCGCATCGTCGACATGATCAAAGACCACGTCATTGTCGTCGAGGGCCAGGAACCCGTTGTTCGTGAATACACGCGGCACCCGGGTGCCGTCGCTGTCATCGTGCTGCGCGGTGAGAGTGGGGGAGAGGAGCTTCTCCTGGAGCGTCAGTACCGTCACCCCGTCAAGGCCGAGCTGTGGGAGATTCCCGCGGGTCTGCTCGATGTTCCCGGTGAGGATCCGCGCATCGCAGCAGAGCGCGAGCTTGCTGAAGAGGCTGATCTGGTTGCCGATCGCTGGGACGTCCTCGTCGACTACTTCACCTCGCCTGGCGTCTCGACTGAGCCGCTGCGTATTTTCCTCGCCCGCGAGCTCCACGACGCCGACGAGGCCTTCGAGCGTGAGGACGAGGAAGCGACGATGGAATACGCGTGGGTGAGCCTCGATGATGCGCTCACCATGGTGTTGGATGGGCGGCTGCACAACCCGTCGGCCATCATCGGTGTCCTCGCCGCGCACGCCGCTCGCGCGCGCGGGTGGGCCGGAATGCGGGCAACCGACGCTCCGTGGCTCCGGTGATTTTTCTCCGGTAGGTCCTAGGTCCCTAAATGTGTGGGCGGTCCAACACTCCAAGCGGCTTTTCGCAACGCCTATTTATCTAAATTGGCGTACACTCGTTCCCAGAGAAAAGCACACAGAGGCGCAGTAATGGAGCGTCGGAGCGGAGGACACGTGGCAGAAGAATCAGACGCCACTACTCGACAGCAGGTGCTCGATCTCATCGTCGAAAAGGGGCCGGTTACGGCCTCGTCGATCGCGAAGGTCCTGGGGCTGACGACGGCCGCCGTGCGGCGCCACATCACTCTCCTCTTGGACTCTAAGGAGATCGCCGAGCACGAGCCCAGTGCTCCGTCGAAGCGTGGCCGTGGTAGGCCCGCACGTCACTACGTCGCGACCGAACGGGCACACGTTCACCTTGCCGATGGATATTCCGACCTCGCCTCCAAGGCCCTCGGATACCTTGGCCAGCTCGGTGGGCATGAAGCCGTTGAGTCTTTTGCTGCAGCGCGGTCGCGCGAGATCGAGCGGCGCTACGCGCCGATCGTGCGCGACGCGGGTTCAGACCCGCGGGTGCGCGCCCAGGCGCTCGCCGATGCGCTTACTCAGGACGGCTACGCGGCCACTGTGCGCGACATCGGCGGTGGAACGCTCGCGGTGCAGCTGTGCCAGGGCCACTGCCCGATTCAAAATGTCGCGGGAGATTTCCCGCAGCTGTGCGACGCCGAGACGCTTGCCTTTGGCAAGCTGCTTGACGTCCACGTGCAACGACTTTCCACGCTTGCTGGCGGGGGACACGTGTGCACAACCCACATTCCCGTGGGTATGCCCGTCATCCGCCCCGGAGCGCGGAACGTGCGACGCAAGTAGCACTTGGTTAAGAACGAGAGGTTGACACAACAATGACGCAGGCACCCGCCTCGGGCGCTGATGACCGTCGAATGACCGATGATGAGATCATCGAGTCGATTGGCGGTTACGAATACGGTTGGCACGACTCCGACGACTACTCGAAGGACGTCCCCACCGGAATTAACGAAGAAATCGTTCGCTTCATCTCTGAGGTGAAGGACGAGCCGCAGTGGATGCGGGAGCGCCGCCTGAAGGCGCTGGAACTGTTCGAACGTAAGCCGATGCCGGCGTGGGGTCCCGATCTGTCCCACGTGGATTTCGATTCGTTCAAGTACTACGTACGTCCGACGGATCGCCAGGTCAACGACTGGGAAGACCTGCCTGAGGAAATTCGCGACACATATGACCGCCTCGGCATTCCCGAGGCTGAGAAGTCGCGCCTGGTCTCCGGCGTCGCCGCTCAGTACGAGTCCGAGGTCGTCTACCAGCAGATCCAGGAAGACCTGGAGCGACAGGGCGTCATCTTCACTGACACCGACACCGGCCTGCGCGAGTACCCGGAGATCTTCGAGGAGTACTTCGGTAAGTGCGTTCCCGCGGGTGACAACAAGTTCTCTGCACTGAATACGGCAGCCTGGTCCGGTGGATCCTTCGTCTACGTCCCCAAGGGCGTTCACGTGACGATCCCGCTGCAGGCGTACTTCCGCATCAACACGTCGGCAATGGGCCAGTTTGAGCGCACGCTGATCATCGCCGACGAAGGCTCTTACGTCCACTATGTTGAGGGCTGCACCGCCCCCATCTACGACGAGAACTCTCTCCACTCCGGCGTCATCGAGATCTTCGTGAAGAAGGACGCTCGCGTACGCTACACGACGATTCAGAACTGGTCGACGAACGTCCTCAACCTGGTTACCCAGCGTGCAATGGTTGAAGAAGGCGGCACCATGGAATGGGTCGACGGCAACATGGGTGCCGCGATCACCATGAAGTACCCGGCCTGCTTCCTGATGGGTGAGCACGCCCGTGGCGAGACGCTGTCCATCGGTTTCGCAGGCCCCGGCCAGCAGCAGGACACCGGCGCCAAGATGGTGCACATGGCCCCCCACACCTCCTCGTCGATCGTGTCGAAGTCCGTGTCCCGAGGCGGTGGCCGCACCTCCTACCGTGGCCTCGTCCAGGTCAACGCCCGTGCGCGTCACTCCAAGTCGAACGTGCTCTGCGACGCCCTGCTCGTCGATAAGATCTCGCGGACCGACACCTACCCCTACGTTGACGTGCGCACCGACGACGTCGAAATGGGCCACGAGGCAACCGTCACGAAGGTGAGCGCCGACCAGCTCTTCTACCTGATGAGCCGCGGTCTCGACGAGAACGAGGCCATGGCAATGATCGTGCGCGGCTTCGTCGAGCCGATCGCCAAGGAGCTTCCGATGGAGTATGCCCTCGAGCTCAACCGCCTCATTGAACTGCAGATGGAAGGATCCGTCGGCTGATGACGACCCCCAACACTATTGTTGACACCATGAACAAGGCCCACTCGCACGGGGCTGACGCCGAGAAGGCTCACCCGTCGCGCGCGGACCGTCCGACCTCGTTCAACCTGGACGACATTGTCGTTCCGCACGGACGCGAGGAGGACTGGCGATTCACCCCGATGCGTCGCATCGAGCGCCTCTTCGAACCCGCCAACTACGACGCGGGCGATGCGCCCGTGACGGTTGACGCTCCCGCTCCCGTCGTCGTCGAAACCGTGACCCGCGACGACAAGCGCCTCGGAACCGTTCTTGCTCCCGGCGATCGCACCGCCGTCGTCGCGTGGAACGGCTTTGAGCAGGCAACCGTCGTCGAGATCCCGGCAGAGGCTGAGCTCGACGCTCCTGTTCGCATCAACGTGGCGGATATCGAGGGCACCCGCGCGCAGCACATCGTGATTCGCGCCGAGAACTTCTCGAAGGCTACCGTCATCCTGTCGCACACCGGATCCGCGCAGGCTGCCCTCAACCAGACTGTTGAGGTTGAGACTGGCGACAGCGCGAACCTGACCGTCGTGTCGCTGCAGGAATGGGACGATACCGTTCTGCACGCCTCGAACCAGCGTCTGGCGCTCGGCCGTGACTCCAAGCTCACGCACATCGTTGTTAGCTTCGGCGGCGACCTTGTGCGCGTGTGCGCCGACACCGACTTCCGTGGCCCCGGCGCCGAGATCAACATGCTCGGTATCTACTTCGTGGACGGTGGCCAGCACCTTGAGCACCGCGTGTTCGTTGACCACTCCCAGCCGAAGTGCTTCTCGCGCGTCACCTACAAGGGCGCCCTCCAGGGCAAGGATGCGCACTCGGTGTGGATCGGCGACTGCCTCATTCGCGAGGCCGCCGACGGAACGGACACCTACGAACTGAACCGCAACCTGGTGCTCACCGAGGGCGCTAAGGCCGACTCCGTCCCCAACCTCGAGATCGAGAACGGCGAGATTGAAGGCGCCGGACACGCGTCTGCGACCGGTCGTTTCGACGACGAGCAGCTGTTCTACCTGATGAGCCGTGGTGTTCCTGAGCACGAGGCACGCCGCCTGGTCGTGCGCGGCTTCTTCGCCGAACTGATCAACCAGATTGGCGTCCCCGAGGTGGTCGAGCACCTCATGGCAACCGTCGAGGCCGAGCTGGCCAAGTCCCGTAACAACTGAGCTGTAAGGAATACATATGTCGACTCTGCGTATTAAGGATCTGCACGTCTCCGTCGAGACCGCCGAGGGCCCCAAGGAAATCCTCAAGGGCGTCAACCTCACCATCAACTCCGGTGAAATCCACGCCATCATGGGCCCCAACGGCTCCGGCAAGTCCACCATGGCCTACGCTCTGGCCGGTCACCCCGATTACGAGATCACCTCGGGTGAGGCATGGCTCGACGACCAGCTCATCACCGAGATGAGCGTCGACGAGCGCGCCAAGGCAGGCCTGTTCCTGGCCATGCAGTACCCCGTCGAGGTCGCTGGCGTGTCCGTCTCCAACTTCCTGCGCACCGCCAAGACCGCGATCGACGGCCAGGCTCCGGCCCTGCGCTCGTGGGTCAAGGACATGAAGAGCTCCATGGAGAACCTGCGCATGGACTCCGACTTCGCCGAGCGTGACGTCAACGTCGGCTTCTCTGGCGGTGAGAAGAAGCGCCTGGAGATCCTGCAGATGGAGCTGCTCAAGCCCTCCTTCGCCGTCCTCGACGAGACCGACTCCGGCCTCGACGTCGACGCTCTGCGCATCGTGTCCGAGGGCGTCAACCGCGTCCACGGTGAGACCGGCTGCGGCGTTATGCTGATCACGCACTACACCCGTATCCTGCGCTACATCAAGCCCAGCCACGTTCACGTTTTCGTCGACGGCCGCGTTGCCGCTCAGGGCGGCCCCGAGCTGGCCGACGAGCTCGAAGAGAACGGCTACGACAAGTACCTGGGTCTCTGATCGCCGTGTCTACGGACTTCACCGCCGCCGAGCTCAACGCGATTCGATCGGACTTTCCGATTCTGAGTCGCGTCGGGCGCGGCGGCGCGCCCATTGCGTACCTCGACGCATCTGCGACCTCGCAGAAGCCCGTGTGCGTGATCGACGCCGAGGCCGACTTCTACCGCCGTAGCAACGGAGCGGTCCACCGAGGTACGCACCTTCTCGGCGACGAGGCGACTGACGCTTTTGAGAGCGCGCGGGGTACCCTGGCCTCGTTCGTGGGCGTTGCACCCGACGAGATCGTGTGGACGAAGAACGCCACCGAGGCGATCAACCTCGTCGCTCTGTCCATGGGAAACGCGTCGCAGGGCATGGGAGGCGCGCAGTCTGCTGCTCTGCGCGTGGGACGGGGCGATCGCATTGTCTGTACGCGCGCTGAGCACCACGCGAACATCGTTCCGTGGCAGCAGCTGTGTGAGCGTACGGGCGCCGAGCTCGCATGGCTCGATCTGACGCCCGACGGTCGCATTGACCTGGACACGCTGTCGGTTATTACGCCGAATACCCGTTTGGTTGCATTTACCCACGTGTCTAACGTCACGGGCGCCGTTTCGCCTGTTGCTGCCGTGACTGCAGCTGCGCGCGCCGTCGGCGCGCTTATTCTCCTCGACACGTGCCAGTCCAGCGCGCACATGCCGCTCGACCTGTCCGTGCTCGACGTGGACTTTGCGGTATTTTCCTCCCACAAGATGCTCGGCCCCACGGGTGCGGGCGCGCTGTGGGGACGTCGTGCGCTTCTAGCTGCGATGCCACCCGTTCTCACCGGCGGCTCGATGATCGAATGGGTGACCATGGAGGAATCGACCTTCATGGCTCCTCCCGAGCGTTTCGAAGCCGGATCGCAGCCTGTCGCGCAGATCGCCGCCTGGTCGGAGGCACTGCGCTACCTGTCGATGCTCGGCATGGACCGCGTGGAGGCCCACGAGCACGCGCTTACCCGCATGATGCTCGACGGAATTTCGTCGATCGACGGTATTCAGGTGCTCGGCCCTGACTCGGACGTCGATCGCATCGGCGTCGTCGCTTTCGCCGTCGACGGTGTGCATCCGCACGACGTCGGCCAGTTCATGGACTCCGTGGACGTGGCCGTGCGCGTCGGACACCACTGCGCGATCCCGCTCCATACGTTCTTCCAGGTGCGTTCTTCCGCGCGTGCGTCGGTCGCACCGACAACCACTGTGCAGGAGATCGACCGTCTCATTGATGGCCTGTCGAAGGTCCGCAGTTTCTTCGGCCGATAGAATCGCCAACAGTACCGGAATCATTTGGAAAGGTTGCCATGGGAAGTCTTGAGCAGTTGTACCAGCAGGTGATCCTCGATCACGCTCGGGAGAAGCACGGTGCGGGGGACCCGAGCGGTATGGATGCTTCGTCGCACCAGGTGAACCCTACGTGCGGCGACGAGGTGACGCTGGGCGTCACGCTGGACGGGGAACGTCTTGCTTCCCTGCAGTGGGACGGGGACGGCTGCTCGATCTCGCGCGCGTCTCTGTCCATGATGACGGACCTGACCCAAGGCAAGTCCGCCGAGGAAATCGGCCGCCTGTACCGGGACATGGAGGTCATGATGCATTCGCGTAACCTCGGAGTCGATGATGAGATCCTCGACGACCTGGGCGACGCGGCCGCCCTCGAATCTACGTCGCAGTTCGCGAATCGCGTGAAGTGCGCCCTCCTGGGATGGTACGCGCTGCGCGACGCGATGGCCAAGTCCGGCATTGATATTTCCACCGCGGGCGAGCCCGCTGAGCAGTAAAGGAACACCCATGAGTAACCCGATGGCTCAGTCTGAGCCCGTCGAGCAGCGCTTCGGAGCGCCCGCGCAGGAAGCGCCGGACGCCGAGGTGCCCACCCGCCAGATTGACGGCACCGACGTCATTGAGCAGGGCACCCTTGCCGCCGAGAACGTGCTCGAAGCCCTCAAGGACGTTATCGACCCCGAACTCGGCATCAACATTGTTGATCTCGGCCTGGTCTACGGTGTCGTCATCGGCTCCGAGAACCAGGTGCGCCTCGATATGACCCTGACGTCGGCCGCCTGCCCGCTCACCGATGTTATCGAGCGCCAGGCGCAGACGATTCTGTCTGCCGTCACCGACGAGGTCCAGATCAACTGGGTCTGGATGCCGCCGTGGGGCCCCGATCGCATCACCCCCGATGGCCGCGAGCAGCTGCGTGCCATTGGTTTTAACGTCTGATCAACACACAATCATCCCCCGGGGGCGTTGCATCCCGGGGGATTGTTTTATGCGCTGTTGAGGGGGAGCCTCCCGGTAGCAAGAGAACTAGCGGCCCAATGCCTCGCGCACGAGCTGGGCAACCTTACGACGCAGGATCTTCCCCATCTGATTGCGCGGAAGCTCGGCGATAACGACGAGTTGGCGGGGGAGCGCGTAGTGCGCAATCGTCTTCTCCGCCCAGGCGCGGACCTCCTCGAGAGTCAGCGGAGCGCTGCCTTCCTGCATGATGATGGCCGCGGCGACCTCCTCTGTCGCATCCGAAACGGGAACACCCACGACGGCAACATCGTTGACCGATGGATGACTGCGAATCGCAGCTTCCACTTGAGATGGGTAGACGTTAAAGCCGCCGGACAGAATGAGTTCCTTTTTGCGGTCCGCCATCGAAATGAAGCCGTCGCTGTTCACGCCGATATCGCCCGTCTTGAACCAGCCCTCAGACGTAAAGACGCGTGCGGTCTCTTCGGGTGCGTCCAGATATCCTTCAAAGACCTGAGGTCCACGAACGATAATCTCCCCAGGCTGGCCATCCTCGACGTCGAGAGTATCGTCGTCGAGCGAAACGAGGCGTAGCTGTGTGGAAGGGAAGGGAACCCCAAGAACCCCGTGGCGGCGCTTGTCCGACAGAGGCGCACCTGTTAACACCGGAGCGGTTTCAGACAAGCCATAACCCTCGACGATCATGCCACCGGTAGCTTCCTCCCACTCACCCGCGAGTGCCGTCGACAGCGGCATGGCCCCGGCGACCGAGTAACGAATGGAGGACAGGTCTGTCTTCGTCCGTGTGGCGAGTCGGAGGATCCTCTCAAACATGGGAGGAACACCGACAAAGAATGTTATCGGGCGTCGTTTATGCGCGTCGAGAGCCATCTGCGCGTCGAACTTCGGGAGCAGAACCTGGGTGGCCGCCTTGCGCACGGATGCGCACAGGAAGAATGTCAGCCCGAAGGCGTGGAAGTACGGGAGGAGCGAGAAGAAGGTTTCGGCTCCCTCGTGTAGCTTCCACACCCAGAACATACACTGGTTAACGTTGACCCCGATGTTGCGGTGCGTGAGGGGAGCAGACTTGGGGATGCCGTTCGTTCCGGACGTGTGCAGGATAACGGCGCGATCGTCTGGGGAAGGCAGCGGGAACGACGGGTCAATGGCCGCCGACGAGGCCGTGGCGCGGTCCCACGACCGCGTGCCCGAAGGGACGGAGCCGCGCAGCTGATTGCGGGTCTCGCGGGCCCGAGCAACCGGAAGCCTCAAGAGCAGACGCTGCGAGGCCGGCATGCCGTGCGAAATATCCACCGTGAACACTGTGTCGAGAACGCTGAGTGGATAGGCGTCCACGCACTTTTCCCACACGATCGCCACCTTGCCGCCGTGGCGGCCAAGCTGGCCCGCAATCTCCGAAGCCGGAGCGAGTGGATTATGCTGCGCAGCAATCGCCCCAATACGCATACACGCGTAGAAAGCAACAAACGCCTGCGGGCAGTTCGGCAGGGCGATGGCCACCGTATCGCCCGGCCCGACCCCGGCCTCGTGCAGAACCCGCGCGGCCTTCAGGACCTGATCGCGCACCTGCGCGTACGTGGTTGTTGCCCCGAAGTAGTCGAGCGCAATGCGGTCGGGATACAAGCGCGCCGCATCGTCTAAAAGGTTGTACAGCGATTCATCAGGCACGGGCACCTCGTAGGGGACCGCGTCGTACATGTCGTGAGCCTGCTCGACGATGCTACGTGTCATGACTTCCTCCTGCGAATCGGCGCACTCAATTGTACCGATCCGCAGCCCTGCTCACACCCGAGGAATGCTCCAGGTGTCACACGTCGAGATATCGCCGGAATCAAGTCCGCGCTGCAGCCACGTTGCGCGCTGCTGGGCACTGCCATGCGTCCACGTCTCTGGGTTGGAGGACCCCTGGTACTTTTCCTGCAGACGGTCATCCCCGATTGCCTGAGCGGTCTGGAGTGCGCCCAGGACCTGATCGGCCGTCGGGGTCTTCAGGAACGGAGTGCCGGTCGAGGGATCCGGGGTGTTGGCCGCCCAGTGCATCCACACGCCCGCGTAGCAGTCAGCCTGGAGTTCGCTGCGCACGCCCGCACCCTGTTCACCGGACTCGCGCGTGTCGTGTGCGCGGAAGACACCCTGAATGTTCTGGATGTGGTGGCCCCACTCGTGGGCCACGACGTATTCCTGGGCGAGCACGGAATCGGACGCACCGTACTTGGAGACCATGTCGTCGAAGAACCCGAGGTCGAGGTACACCGTCGAGTCTCCAGGGCAGTAGAAGGGGCCCACGGCGCTCGTCGCGTTACCGCATGCGGTGGAGATGGAGTTCGTGAAGATCTGGAAGTCGGGCAGCTGGTACGCGACGCCCGTGTCCTGGGCGGACAGCTGGGTCTTCCACACCGCGTCGAGGGACTGCGCGGTGGCGACCATGCGGCACTCGACGCGAGTGTTGGCGTCCTGACCCGTCTGGCAGGTGGACGTGTCAACCGCCGACGACGAGGTTGACGACGTGTCGGAAGACGTCGAGAGGAGGCTCGTCAGATCGATGCCGGTGAAGTAGGAGAACCCGAGAATCAAGAGAACACCGAGCAGCGAGCCACCGCTTGCACCTGCGATCTTGCGCCCCGCGCCGGACGTACCGACGCGCGAGGGATCCAAACGGATGTTGTCATTGAAACTCATGGTTGCTCCACACTTTCAGCGGCGGCGCCCGGCCTCGTAGCGGCCAAGCATGTCGGAACGGAACTGGTCAAAGCACCCGTCGATGATCGATGCGCGAATTCCATCGACGAGACGCAGTGTAAACCACTCGTTGTGAATGGTTGCGAGCGTCGCCGACAAAATTTCTTTCGCCTTGAACAGATGATGAATGTATGCGCGGGTGTAGTGCGTGCAGGTGTAGCACCCGCAGCCCTCAACGAGCGGCGTGAAATCCCTCTTGAAGCGTGCATTCGTGATGTTGAAACGCCCGTCCGGCGTGTAGATCGCGGCGTTACGCGCGACGCGCGACGGATTGACGCAGTCGAAGGTGTCGGCACCGGCTGCGACGCCTGCGAACAGGTCCTCGGGCTCGGAGATACCCAGGAGGTGGCGGGGACGATCCTCGCCCAGTTCCTCACACACCCACGAGACGATCGTTCCGAGATTTTCCTTCTCGAGGGCGCCACCAACGCCGAACCCGTCGAAGCGCTGGCCGTCAACCTCCATATCTGCCATCGTGCGTGCGGCCTGGCGACGCAGATCCTCCCATTGTGCGCCCTGGATGACACCCCACAGCTGCTGATACGGCTTGTGAGAGCGTTCCTCCGTGAGGCGTTTATGCTCGGCGAGGCATCGGGCTGCCCACGCGTGGGTGCGCTCGAGAGATTCCTCCTGGTAGGAACGCGGGTGGAGCAGGCTCGTGAGCTCATCGAAGGCAAACATGATGTCCGAGCCAAGCTGGTGCTGGATACCCATCGACACCTCGGGGTTGAAGCGATGCTTCGTACCGTCGATGTGGCTGGAGAAGATCACGCCATCGTCGTCGACGACCGCGTTGGACGCCTTAATCGCCTGCATCTGGACCTTTGGGTCGGTCGGATCGGCCTGACCGGAGAACTCCTGCGACAGAACCTTCTTAAAGCCGGCTCCAAGAGACAGGACCTGGAAGCCGCCCGAATCGGTGTAGGTGGGGCCAGACCAATTCATGAACGGACCGAAACCGCCGGCCTCGTCGACGATGTCGGACCCCGGCTGCAGGTACAGGTGGTAAGCGTTCGCAAGGACGGCCTGAGCACCCAGCGAGCGCACCATCTCGGGCGTGAGGGCCTTGACGTTGGCCTTCGTGCCGACGGGAATGAACGCGGGGGTCGCGATCGTTCCGTGCGCGGTGTGGATGATGCCGGTGCGTCCGAGGCCTCCGTGTGACTCCATTCGGTGCCCGATGGTGAAGCCTCTATCGGGATGGTGTGCTCCCTCCGAGGCCGGGGGCTCGAAAGGCGTGAGCTGCTCGGGAGCGGGAGCGGACAGCCAGTTGTCGTTCATCGGTCGAAGACCTCGTCCTTCTTGAGTCCCTCCGTGCGCCGAATGGCCGCGATGACCGGGTAGGTCAGGGGGAGCAGGATGACCTCAAGGAGCACCTTGTACAAGTAGCCGGTGACGGTGTAGTTGATGAAATTGCCCAGCGACATCTCGCCGTAGAAGAGGATCGTGCAGAACAAGATAGTGTCTGCTGCCTCGCCGACGATCGTCGAGCCGATGAGGCGGGCCCACAGGTGCTTGGAACCCCAGCGTTGGCGGATCCATACGAGGACGTAGGAGTTCAGCAGCTGACCCGCCAGGTAACCAACGAGGGAAGCCAAGACCGCACGCCACACGACGCCGAGGACCGCCGCAAAAGCATCCTGGTTTTCGTAATCCGGAGCGGGAGGCAGATACTGCACGACGAAGAAAGTGAGGGATGCCAGAAGGGAAGCCACAAATCCCATGATGATGACGCGCTTAGCCCGAGCAAATCCGTAGACTTCCGAGAGCACATCGCCGATGATGTACGTGAGTGGGAAGAGGATCGCGCCTCCGTCGAAAATGAGGTAGTGCGTGGACGTGCCGAGCATAAACGCCTTGGTTGCGGCGATATTCGAGATGAGCAGCAGTGCCACGAAGGCGACGGAGACGATGTCAAGGGCGCGCGTGGGGCGCGCCGATCCAGACGGGACCGGGCTATCGGACATGGGATGAAACCTCGCAAAGCAGAGTAGATATCGGTTAATTCCGACACCCATTGTGCCCGCTCCTAGCGTGATCATGCGCAACAGCGCCGCCTCGCAGGTGGGTTGATTCGCCCACACGCACCCCTCCCTCTACTCTTGGAGGGTGATTAACGTCCAGGATTTCTCGTTGCGCATCGGCCCCCGCGAGCTCGTCAACCACGCGAGCTTCCGTATCGACAAAGGCATGTGTATCGGCCTCGTTGGCCGTAACGGTGCGGGTAAGACGACGACGATGAGGTTGCTCGCGGGCGAAGACGACCGTGGAGGCGCGGCCGAGTACACCGGCACCATCTCATCGAATGGGACGGTCGGTTACCTGGCGCAGGACACGCACGTGGGTGATCCGTCGATGAAGGCCCGCGACCGCATCATCTCCGTACGCGGCATCGACTCGATTATCGCCCGTATCCGCAAGGCCGAACACGAGATGTCAACGACTGAGGGCGCTCGTCAGCAGCGCGCCATGGAACGTTACGTGAAGCTCGATCAGCAGTTCACGAACTCAGGCGGTTGGGCAGCTAACGCCGAGGCGGCGCAGATCGCGCACTCGCTGGGACTTGAAGACCGGGTGCTCGATCAGACCCTCGATACCCTCTCCGGTGGTCAGCGACGCAGGGTCGAGCTTGCCCGTGTGCTCTTCTCCGACGCGGACGTCCTGCTTCTGGACGAACCCACGAACCACCTCGACCACGATTCGATCGTCTGGCTGCGGGACTGGATCAAGACGTTCCCTGGCGGCGTCATGATCATTTCGCACGATGTCAAGCTGCTGGGTGACACCGTCAACCAGGTCTTCTATCTCGATGCGAACCGCGCACAGATCGACATCTATCACCTCGGTTGGTCGGCCTATCTCAAGCAGCGTGAGGAAGACGAACGCCGTCGCCGTAAAGAACGCGCCAACGCGTTGAAGAAGGCCGAACACCTCAAGGCTCAGGGCGAGAAGATGCGCGCGAAGGCCACAAAGGCCGTCGCCGCTCAGCAGATGCTGCGCCGAGCTGAAGAGCTCTTCGCTCAAGCGGGTTCAGAGATCGTCCAGGACAAGGTTGCGCGCCTCCGCTTCCCCGACCCGGCACCGTCGGGCCGCGTTCCCCTCACTGCTGAAGGGCTGTCGAAGTCCTACGGTTCGCTCGAAGTGTTCACCGGCGTGGACCTCGCGATCGACCGTGGCTCGAAAGTCGTCGTTCTCGGCCTCAACGGCGCCGGCAAGACGACGCTCCTGCGGCTCCTGTCCGGTATCGAGGAGCCAGACTCCGGCCGCGTCGTGCCCGGACACGGTCTTAAGCTCGGCTACTACGCCCAGGAGCACGAGACCCTTGATGAGACCCGCACGATCCGTGAAAACATGGCCGAGGCCGCTCCTACCCTCGACGACACCCACGTGCGCAACATTCTCGGCCAGTTCCTCTTCCAAGGTGATGACGTCGAAAAGCCCGTGTCTGTGCTGTCTGGCGGTGAGAAGACCCGCCTCGCTTTAGCAACACTCATCGTCTCGGGCGCAAACGTCCTGCTGCTCGACGAACCGACCAACAACCTCGACCCCGCTTCGCGAGAAGAGATCCTCGCGGCCCTCCGTGACTACGAGGGCGCCGTCATCCTCGTCACGCACGATCCCGGCGCTGTCACGGCACTTAACCCCGAGCGTGTCCTGCTGTTGCCTGACGCCGATGAGGACCTGTGGGACGATAGCTACCTGGATCTCGTTACCCTCACCTGACGACGATACCTCGGTCGTTTCGCGACAGGTACGACAAAGGCCGGGACTGGAACACGCCAGCCCCGGCCTCGTCATCAGAAGCTCACAGAACCTTGGAGAAGAACTCCTTGGTTCGCTCAGACTTCGGGTTATCGATGACCTCGGAGGGAGCTCCGGCCTCGACGATCACGCCACCATCCATAAAAACAACCTGGTCGGCGACTTCGTGGGCGAACCCGATCTCGTGAGTGACAACCGCCATCGTCATGCCCGATGCGGCCAAGTCCTGCATGACCTGGAGCACCTCACCGACGAGCTCGGGATCGAGCGCTGAGGTCGGCTCATCAAAGAGCATGATATCCGGATCCATGGCGAGCGCACGGGCGATGGCAACTCGCTGCTGCTGACCACCCGAAAGCTCCGCCGGATAATGGTCCGCGCGATCAGCCAGACCGACGCGGTCAAGCAGCTCGAGAGCCTGGGCGCGCGCTTCGATCTTCGAACGCTTGAGAACTTGAACGGGGGCCTCCATGACGTTCTCCAGCGCGGTCTTGTGCGGGAAGAGATTGAATCGCTGGAACACCATGCCGATACGAGAACGCTGAGCAGCGATCTCCTTATCGTGGCGCTCGTGCAGCACGCCGTCCTCGTCCTCACGGTAGCCGAGCAGCTCACCGTCGACGTACACGCGGCCGGCGCTAATGTCCTCGAGCATGTTCAGGCATCGCAGGAGCGTCGACTTGCCCGAACCTGAGGGGCCAAGGATGACGCAGACCTCGCCGGAACCGATATCCAGGTCGATGCCCCGCAGGACGTGCAGGTCACCGAAGAACTTGTGGACTCCGCGAACGGAGACCATGGGCGTCGTGGTCGTCATGGTGTCACATCCAAAAACTTGAGCTTGGTGCCCTTGGCCTTGTGATCCTCATCGGAAGAAGATGACGTGGCGGGGGAGTGGGCGCCGGCGTTGTCGCGGCGCTCGAAGCCCTTGCCGTAGTACTTCTCGATGAAGGACTGAATCCACATTAGGAGACTCGTGATGACGAGGTACCAAATCGCAGCCGCGATCAGGAGCGGCACGGGAGCGAACGTCGCCTGGCCACGCTGACGCGCAATGAACGTGAGTTCGAGGGTGAAGGGGATCGCCGAGACCAGGGAGGTCGTCTTCAGCATCGAAATTGTCTCGTTGCCGATCGGCGGCACAATCACACGCATTGCCTGGGGCAGGATGATACGGCGGAAGATCGTTCCGCGCGGCATTCCCAGCGCGGTGGCGGCCTCCCACTGGCCCTTCGGGACGCTCAGCAGGCCCGCGCGCATGATTTCCGCGAGGTACGCGCCTTCGTTCAGGCCCAAGCCGATGAAAGCCATCCAGAATGGGGTGAAGTAGGTTGCCGTATCAAACGTCAGCTCCCATCCCCACAGTGAGCCGAGGAAGGGCACACCGAAGGAGAGCTTCGGGTAGAGCGTGGGCAGCAGCGACCAGAAAATCAACTGCGTGTAGATAGGGGTTCCACGGAAGAACCAGATGTAGGCCATCGCCACCCAGCGCAGGACCGGGTTTACGGACTGACGCATGATCGCCATCGTGATGGCGAGAGCGGTGCCCACCACCATCGCGAGGATCGTCAGGATGATCGTGAAGAGCACACCCTGCAAGATCGAACGCGAGAACAGCCACTGGGACACCACCTGCCACTGGAAGTTTGCGTTCGTCACCAGCGCGTGCGCTGCCATTGCCGCAAGGATTGCCGCGACGATTGCACTCGCCCACCTCCCTGGGCGGGGGACTGGTTTCGCGTCGATCAGCTCAACGCCGTCTTTGATGGTTGCCATGAGATCCTCAGTCGTTCGTCGCCGGGTTCAGCTCGGCGGTGGTCAGCGCTGCGTCCTGAGCGCCATAGGTGGTCAGGATGTCCTTGAGGTAGCCGTTGTCCATCAGGTACTGCATGGCCTTCTGGATGGCCTGGGTCAGCTGCTCGTCGTTCTTATTGACAGCTACGCCCTGCGGCGCAGAGTCGACGACGTCGCCGACCTGCTCGATCTTGCCGCTCGAGAGATTTGCGGTGTAGCCGATGACAGTCGAGTCAGCAAGGGTGGCGTCGTACTGGCCGCCGATGACCTTCGTCGCGATGTCGGTCTGCAGGTCATGCGGCATGATCGTGATCTTGTCCTTGCCGTCGGCCACGCACTGCTCCGACAGCTCGGTGGCGTAGTCCTCCTGCGCAGTGCCGGTCTGAACGCCGATCGTCTTGCCACACGGGTCGGTCGGATCGAAATTCTTCGGGTTGCCAGCAGCGACGCCGTAGGCGGAGCCCACCTCAACGTAGGAAATGAGGTTTGCCTGCTCCTCGCGTTCGGAGGTGATCGTGAAGGAGGAGATACCCACGTCGAACTTGGTGCCCAGCGCCGGAATAATGGTCGGGAACTCAGCGTGGTTCGTGGTTCCCTCGTTCAGACCCATTACCTTGGCGAGCGCCTTGTTGATGTCGACATCATATCCCTGAGGGGTCTGTGAATCGTCACCGAGGAACTCCGCGGGCGCATAGTCGGCGGAGGCGCCGTTTCGCAGCGTACCTCGCTCCTTGACTTCGTCGGGAACCAGGGCAGCGATTTCGTCGACGGTCGGGATCTTCGACACGTCGTACGAGGCCGTGGTTGCCGCGGCCGAGGTGCTCTCAGATCCGCTGGTCGACGAGCTGGTCGACGTCGGATCCGCACAGGCGGCGAGTGGGAGAGCAGCTGCGGCTGCGAGGACGATAAGGGCGTGTGCCTTCGAGATGGTCATGATCTGCCTTCCGATGGGAGTGGGCCGTGGCTCGTGATTGCTACCATTATGCACCCATATGCATCTAAATGCATATTATGCGTAACATGTCCCGAATCAGTCGACGGTCGGGTTGAGTGTAGCTGTCGTCAGTGCTGCATTCTCGGCGCCGTAGGACGCCAGAATGTCGTTGAGGTAGCCGTTGTCCATCAGGTACTGCATAGCCTTCTGGACCGCCTCAGCAAGCTGCGCATCATCCTTTGCGACCGCCACGCCCTGAGGGGCTGACTCAAACGTGTCGCCAAGCTGCTCGATCTTGCCGGCAGACTGCGAGCTCGTGTAGCCAATGACTGTTGAGTCCGCGAGGGTCGCGTCATACTGGCCGCCAGTCAGCTTGGTGGCGATGTCCGTCTGGAGCTCGTGAGGCATGACGGTGATCTTTTCCTTGCCGGCTGCAACACACTCGTCAGAGAGCGCGGCCGCGTATTCTTCCTGAGCCGTGCCGGTCTGAACCGCAATAGTCGCGCCGCACGGGTTAGACGGGTCAAAATTCTTCGGATTGCCAGCAGCGACGCCCCATGCGGATCCGACGTTCAGGTAAGACACCATGTTGACTTGCTGCTCACGCTCGGAGGTAATGGTGAACGATGAGATGCCCACGTCGAACTTTGTGCCGAGAGCGGGGATGATCGTGGGGAATTCGGAGTGCTTCGTTTCTCCGGCGTTCAGACCCATGACCTTGGCGAGCGCCTTGTTAATGTCAATGTCATAGCCAATGGGAGTCTGTCCATCAGCATCCATGTATTCGGCAGGCGCATATCCGGTAGAGGCTCCGTTACGCAGGGTGCCCCGCTTCTTAATGCTGTCGGGAACGAGCGCTGCAATCTCGTCGACGGTTGGGATTGATGAGATGTCGTAGTGTGAGGTGGTTGATGTGGCTGCCCCCGTCGTCGTGTCTGCGGTACTCGTGCTCGTCGTGGGGTCTGCGCATGCGGCCATTGCGGTCGCGGTACTGGCCAGAGTGAGCATGGCGAGAATCTTCTTGGTGTGCATGATTATGTTCCTCAGTATCCGTGATTCGAGTGATATCGTGTACTGAACATGCAAGCATGTGCATACTATGCATGTCGAATGAGTCTCGGATCGTGGATACACAAGTGGGCAAGCACACGGTGCTTGCCCACTTGAGAGGTTCAGTTGCCGCGAAGTGCGCGGCGTGACGGCTTGGCGCGAAAAGGATCGATGCCCTTCGGAATGGGAGGCTCGCCCGATCGGAGAGCGTTGATACGTGCCGAGACCTGGGGAACTTCCTCGGGGGTCAGCACGTTCTTCAGCTTGCGCAGCTCACGCTGCAGATCCTTCAGGGCGATCTGCCCGTCATCGTGACCCACCTGGATCTGATGAACGGGAACGTTGCGCATGACCCTGGTGACGCGCTTCGTCTCGGCCTGGAGGAGGGGGCGGACGCGTGACGCGGGGCCCTCGGAGATGAGAACGACGCCGGCGCGGCCAACAATGCGCCACACGAGGTCCTGCTCACGGGTGTATGCGACGGGCTGCTCGGGAATCACCCAGCCTCGCTGAATCTGGGACAGTGCAACCTTCACGGCACCCGCCGTATCCTCAACCTGCGAGTACAGAGCGCGGCGCGTCAGAATGCTCAGCAGCGCAAGGGCTGCGGTGAACGAGCCCACGATGCCGACGACAAGCCAGCCAATAAGCGACATGTTGGTCAGCCAGGCTACCAGCATGAAGACGGCGATCACCGCTGCGACTGTTCCGAGAAGCATCCACGGAAGTGCCGGGTAGGTGCGTTTGGTCAGTCGGTACGCGTCGAGGACGTTCTGATAGAAGCGCCTCTTGCCGGGGGGATTCGATTCACTCATAGCCTCATTATTGTACGTGCAATTGATGATCGAAAGTCCACCCGTCCGATCAGGCACTTTGTGAAATGAGTTGCATCACATTGGTTGGCTTTGGACAATGTCGGTATGAACATTGGCGGTTACGACATTGGCCAAATCTTCCATATCGGGGCGACAGGCCCCGTGTGGCGTACGCGCACGAATGCGGGTGAGGCGCTGTTGTCGCTGCGCGCCGCCGGAGATGGAGAGCGCTGCCTCGAGCGGTGGAAGGCGTGGGCGTCGATCACGTCGCGACACGTTGTTGCCTTGCGCGACGTTGCGCGATCAGATGACGGCCGCTGGGCAATCGTTTACGACTATGTGGCAGGACGTCCCCTCGACGCGGAAATTGGCTCGCCCGACTTGCGCCCCATCGCGACAAGACGCCAGATCATCGAAGGAATTGCTGCCGGGGTCAGTGCCCTGCACAGCGCTGGAATCGTCCATGGGGATTTAACGCCCTCCAACATCATCGTGACACCATCTGGGCGCGCGGTCATCATCGATCTCATCGACGAGTTGGGAGAGGACGACGGAACGCCGGGGTGGAGTCAAGGACGCAGCGGGCCGCAGGCCGATCGTGCGTGCCTGCGTCAGCTCGCGCAGATTCTGCACATGGACGAGGCCCTGGCTGAGCTCGGGTTCGATGAGCCTAACGATTGTCTTGCAGACGCGACGCCCGTTGTTGACGATCCCGTCGAGCACCCTATTTCGCGTGAGCCCGTGGATCCCGAGCGCGTCATCGCAGACTTGCGCGCTGCGGCACTGCGCGAAGATACCCTCAGAGATAGGCAGTCCGAGCGCCCGGCTGCCTCGACACCACAGAATGTGCGTGGCAGGAGACAGGAAGCGCAGCGCGGCCGGCGCCGAGCGCTCGGCGTCCTCGCTATGGGGCTGATGGCGATCATCGCAGGTGTGTCCATTATGGCCTACGGCTTCTTGAGTAGCGGTCCGAGCGACGACCAATCGGAGACATCGGTTTACAGCGATCCCTCACAGTCCCTTGAGCAGTCATCCGGTAGTCCATGCGACGTTTCCGCCCTGTCAGAAACGATTAATCGTGCGATCCGCACGCGCGACGAAGCAGTGGTCGCCGGTGACCCGACGCCTCTTGAGAGCGTTCTTGGTGGCGAGCTGCTTGATCAAGACAAGGAACGCATCGCAATGATGCAAAGCGACGGAGTGCGCGTCTCGCAGTTGTCCTCACGGATCGATGATGTGTCCGTTTTAGCGTGTGAGCCGGGAGCCATCGATGTCAGTGCAACGTTGACGGTTCTCACGTCGGAAACATGTCGAGCTGGAACGTGTGAGAAGCGCTCGGAGCCCCAAGTAACCGACCTTCGGGTGCGCGTCGATCCAGTGTCGGGAAAGGTTGTGAAGGCGGAGCCCGCTGATCAGCAAAGTGGTGCAGACGCGCAATAATGCGCGACAACTTCGCATGTGTTCAGGCAATAGCGATGGGGTGGGCCTCATGCGAGGCCCACCCCATCAGCGTTCGGTGAGGATCAGAGTCCGAGGTCGGCCTCGAACGCGCCTTCCTCCAGTCGCTTCTTCACATCCATGAGGAAGCGCGAAGCGTCGGCACCGTCGACCAGGCGATGGTCGTAGGACAGTGACAGGTACACCATCGAGCGAATCGCGATGACGTCGGCGCCGTCGGCACCCTTCATCACGACGGGACGCTTCACGATCGTGCCAACGCCCATGATCGCGGTCTCCGGCATGTTGAGGACCGGCGTATCAAAGAGCGCGCCACCCGAACCGGTGTTGGTCACCGTGAACGTCGAGCCGGACAGCTCGTCGGGACCAATCTTCGAGTCGCGAGTACGGGCAGCCAGATCGTTGATCGAGGCGGCGATGCCCGCGATGTCCTTGTCTCCGGCGTTCTTTATCACCGGGACCAGCAGACCGCGCGGCGTGTCAACGGCGATACCCACGTGCTCGTAGTCGAAGTACGTGACCTCCTTGTCGTTGATGGTCGCGTTGATCTTCGGGTGGTAGGCGAGGGCCTCGGTCGCGGCCTTCACGAAGAAGGGCAGGAACGTCAGCTTGGTGCCGTGCTTGGCAAGGAACGCGTCCTTCGAACGCGCGCGCAGAGCGGCAATCTTCGTGACGTCGACCTCGATAACCGTGGTCAGCTGAGCCGCAGTCTGAAGAGATTCGACCATGCGGCGAGCGATCGTCTGACGCAGTCGCGACATCTTCTCGGTCGTGCCACGCAGCGGCGAAGGCTCGCGAACAGCGTTGGCCTGTGCAGCGGCCGGAGCAGCGGAAGCAGCAGGGGCGGCGGGGGCTGCGACTGCAGCGCGAGCGGCAGCGGCGGCAGCCTCAATGTCCTCGCGGCGAACGCGGCCGCCGACACCCGTGCCCGACACGGACGCCAGATCGACGCCGAGCTCGCGGGCGAGCTTACGAACGATCGGGGTGACGTAGGCGGAGCCGGTCACAGCGACAGGGGTTTCAACGACCGGAGCAGCGGAAGCCGTCTGTGCCAGCGTCGAGGCGTTCGGGAAGGGATCAACCGGAGCTGCCGAAGCGGCAGGAGTAGCGGGTGCAGCCGGTGCAGCGGGAGCAGCAGGCGTCACCGGAGCGGCCGGAGCAGTTGCCTCGGCGACGGGAGCAGCAGAGGGAGCCGACGAAGAAATGATCGCGACGACGGTGCCGACCTCAACGGTCTCATCCTCGGGAACGCGGATCTCTGCAAGGAAACCGGCGACCGGGGAGGGGACCTCGGAGTCGACCTTGTCCGTGGAGACCTCGAGCAGCGGCTCGTCGGCGTCAACGGCGTCGCCCACGGACTTCAGCCACGTGGTGACGGTGCCCTCGGTGACGGACTCGCCCAGAGCGGGCATGCGCACCTCGGTACCCTGCGCGGGAGCGGAGGCAGGGGCGGCAGCGGTCTCGACAGGAGCTGCAGCAGGCGCCGCCGGAGCCTCGACAGGAGCAGCCGCGGGTGCAGCAGCAGGGGCTGCCGAAGCCTCAGACGCATCGCCAATGCGAGCGATCTCGGTGCCAACCTCGACAGTCTCATCCTCGGGGACCAGGATTTCCAGCAGGACGCCGGCCACGGGGGAGGGGACCTCGGAGTCGACCTTGTCCGTGGACACCTCAACGATGGGCTCATCGAGTTCGACGGTGTCGCCGACCTGCTTGAGCCACGTGGTGACGGTGCCCTCGGTGACGGACTCGCCCAGAGCGGGCATGGTCACTGAAGTTGCCATGTGTGTTCTCCTATTAAAAATGTTCGGTCAGTTGTGGACGTGGAGCGGCTTGCCTGCCAGCGCCATAGCCGCTTCACCAAGCGACTCGTTCTGGCTGGGGTGCGCGTGGATCAGGGAAGCGACATCCGAGGGGTATGCCTCCCAATTCACCATGAGCTCGCCCTCACCAATCTGCTCGCCGATGCGCGCGCCGATGCCGTGGAAGCCCACGATCGGACCGCCCTCAACCGAGACCAGCTTGATGATGCCCGATGTGGCCAGGATAGACGACTTTCCGTTGCCGGCGAGGTTGTACTCGACGGTGCGTACCTGGTCCCCAAACTTTTCACGTGCCTGCTTCTCGGTCATGCCGACGGAGGCAATCTCCGGCTCGCAGAACGTCACACGCGGGATGTTGATATCAGCCTGCATGGTCGGGTTCAGGCCAGCGATCTCTTCGGCCACGAAGATGCCCTGCATGAAGCCGCGGTGTGCCAGCTGAAGGCCGGGAACGATATCGCCGACCGCGTAGATGTTTCCGACGCCGGTGTGCAGGCGGTCGTTGGTGATGACGAAGCCGCGATCCAGCGTGATGCCGGCCTGCTCGTAGCCCAGGCCCTCGGTGACGGGGCCACGGCCGACAGCGACCAGAAGGACGTCGGCGTCGAAAGCCTTGCCGTCTTCGGTCGTGACGTGCACGCCCTGCTCGTTCTGCGTGGCCGAGGCGAAGCGAGTGTTCGTGTGGAACTTGATGCCGCGCTTGCGGTAGGCGCGCTCGAGCTGCTTGGAGATGGCCTCATCCTCGTTGTTGGCGAGGTGGGGCAGCGCTTCAATGATCGTGATCTCGGCGCCGAAGCTGCGCCACACGGATGCGAACTCCAGACCGATGACGCCGCCGCCAAGAATCACGGCGGAGGAGGGAACCCAATCCATCTGAAGGGCCTGGTCGGAGGAGATCACGCGGCCGCCGATCTCGAGGCTGGGGATCGAACGCGAGTAGGAGCCGGTCGCCAGAACGATGTTACGGCCGGTAATGCGCTGGCCGTTCACCTCGATAGTGTTCGCGTCGGCGAGGCGGCCCCAGCCGGAGATCACCTCGACGTTGCGAGACTTGAGCAGGCCCTGCAGGCCCTTGTACAGACCGGAAATAACAGAGTCGCGGTACTTACCCACCTGAGCCATGTCAATGCCGTTGAAGGTGGAGGAGACGCCGAACTTGGACGACTCACGCACGGCCTCGGCCGTTTCTGCAGCGTGCAGGTACGCCTTGGTGGGGATGCAGCCGCGGTGCAGACAGGTGCCGCCCACCTTGTCGCCGTCAATGAGGGCGACCTTCATGCCCAACTGCGCAGCGCGCAGGGCGGTCGCGTAGCCGCCGGAACCCGCACCCAGAATGACGATGTCGTAGGTCGATTCGCTCAAGGTTTAAAACTCCTCGCTGATGAGCTGAAGCTCAGATGGTTGTTTTCATGGCGGGCCTCACGGTCCTTATAGGCCCATTGTCCCACGTTTGTGCAACGCTGTCTTGAAGCTCGGTGTTCCATCGCGGTGCATCAGGCCACACGGCATAGTTGCTCATGGTGCTCTTCCCCAATGCGATGCGTCGCGACAATGCTGTCGGTAGGATCAGACGTGTGCACGGACATGAGACGACGAACGAGGCCGTCGGTGCGCGCGATCAGCGCCCACCGTCGCTTGGGCTTGGCCGCATCATCATTGCTCTGTTTTGGCTCCTCGGGGCCTGGATTCTCGTCACGGCTATCCTCGATCTGTTTCATGCGCAGGGGCAACCCTGGGGGCCGCGCATCGTTGCGCTGCTCGCGGGTATCGACTACCTCGTCGCGGCCACGGCGCTCACCCACAACGGGCGACGCATGCGCATGGTTGGTTGGGTCACGATCTCTCTGTCGATCGCCATTCCGATTATTTTGTGGGTCGCATCGCTCGGCTTGGATGAGCTGAATTCCGCGCGCTCAGCCTGGACTGGCCTCGGCGCTGACTTCTACTTCCTACCCTTTATCGTGTCGATCATCGGATTGATCTGGATGTGGCGCTCGAATCCGCGCAGGATCGTCTCGCTCGCAGAGCAGGTCGAACGTCCGTCCTCCCCGTGGAGGGCGCACTGACCCACTGCTTGATCCAGCGATGAACGCAGTAAACGAGGCCCGGCGGAGCGGTCCGATCCGGGCCTCGTTCGTCATCTTTTCATCGTGGGGTTAGACGCCGTTTGGGAAACCCAGCTGTCGCCAGGCCTCGTACAGCACGATCGATGCGGAGTTGGCCAAGTTGAGCGAACGCACCCCGTCAACCATCTGGATGCGCACGCGATCCTCCACGCGCGGATGATGCATCGCATCCTCGGACAGGCCGACCGACTCGCGCCCAAAGAGGAGGCCATCTCCATCGGCATAGGAGACGTCGGAGTACATGGTGGTTGCGTGGCCCGTGAGCGCCCAGACGCGCCCTGGAACCTCGGCGAGTGCCTCATCGAGGGAATCGTGCACCATAACGTGCGCGAGGTCGTGGTAGTCCAGGCCTGCGCGGCGGAGCTTCGCGTCGTCCATGTCGAAGCCCAGCGGCTTGACCAAGTGCAGCATCGATCCGGTGCACGCGGACAGGCGAATAGCGGCACCCGTATTGCCGGGGATTTCCGGCTCCCAAAAAATAATGTGCAGCATAATCCTTAGGCCTGGTGGGTCACGGTCAGGGAGGCGCGTGCAATCGTGTGCTCGAGCGCCGCGAACGAGGCCATAGCTGGGGTCGCGTCGTCGTCGAGCCCCAGCGAATCCGTATCGAGGGCGTGCACCGTGAATACGTAGCGGTGGGGGCGATCGCCGGTGGGGGGAGCGGCTCCGAAGTAGGAGGCCTCGCCCGCATCGCCGCGCAGATGGAAAGCCGGACCGTCCAGCATGAGGTCGGATGCTCCGGCACCCGCCTCCAGGTGGGTCATGGACGACGGGATGTCAAGAATTGCCCAGTGCCACCAGCCCGAGGGGGTCGGGGCATCCGGGGCAAAGCAGGTCAGCATGAAGCTCGCCGTGTCCTCGGGGAAACCGTGCCACGTGAGATCCGGGGAAAGGGATCCGGCCTCGGCGGTCGCCGACTCGGGCATGGGCGCGCCGTCGGTGAGAACGCTCGATGACAGCGTAAACGTGGGGGCTTCCATGCCCTCGTAGGGGCTGGGGGCAAGGGGGCGCTGGTCGATGTTCATGCATGCTCCTTTTCTCGGTGTTTCCATTGTGACCTATTCGCGCGCGATCGGCGTTCGGGACACAGATGTGTGAGCGGGGTTCTACACTTCCAGTATCGAACACATGTTCTATTGCTGGGAGGGGGAGTTATGACTGATGCGCATGCGCGACTACTGGCGGCGCGCGACGTGTTGAACCGTGCCGAACAGGCTGTTGGCCTGCGAGCGCGTGACGATATCGAGCATGCGCAGGCGGGGATTTCTCCTGTCCTTCTGGGGCCGACGGGCAGGGCTGAACTCATCCGATTGCTGATCGATACATGTCCCTCCGAGGGGTGGATAGGCGTGTGCGGAGTGAGGAATATCGGCTGGGAATGGGCCTCGCAGCAGGGGATGGACCTCGACCGTGTACTGGTATTAAACGCGGGGAAAGATCACCAGGTGGGGGACCTGTGTTCCCTTCTGATAGAAGCCTGCGATGTTGTCTGCCTCGATATTCCTGAACTGTCCGGCGCACAGCAGCGGACCTTGGCAGCGAGGGCCCGATCGATGGGACGCACCATCGTGACACTGCGCCCCTGGCCGGGGCTTTCTCGTGAAGCGCCGCGCCGACGAATGCGGCTGGTGGTCTAGGTGCGTGACATGGTGGTGTGGGTGCCCGATTGGCCCGTTCACTGCCTCGTGGTCGATCTGCCGCCGGGTGGCACTGGGGCTGTCGTACATAGCGAACGCATCGAGGTTGCCAGCGGCGCTGCTCGGAGCGCCGGAGTGAGGAGCGGCATGAGCGTACGAGAGGCGATGTATGTGTGCCCCGATCTCATCTGCTTGCCTCGCGACCCTGATCGCGAGGCGCGAGCGTTTAGCGCCGTTGTCGATGCTTTCGATTCAGTGGCGGCCGGGGTGGAGTGCGTGCGCCCCGGGGTAGCTAGGTGTCGGGCGCGTGGTCCCGCTCGTTGGCATGGGAGTGAGGAGGCCGCGGCCTTGGCTCTGGTGTCGGCGATCGAGGAGGCCGTCGGCGTTGAATGTTTTGTTGGCATCGCCGATGGGCCGGTCGCATCCCTGGAGGCGGCGCGCGAGGGACGCATTGTTCCTGCCGGAGAAAACCAATTATTCCTGGGGCGTATCCCGTTACATCGTGCCCTATGGGCCGTTCCTGTCGCGATGACTGATAGAGCAGCTGACGCCATCGAGCTATTGACAGGCCTGGGCGTTCACACGTGCGCGGATTTTCTGGCACTGGGGCGAGGTCGTGTGTGCGAGCGCTTCGGCGACGTCGGTGAACAACTCTGGAATCTCGCTTCCGGAGGCGACAGTGCCCTCACCCCGGCCGGGCGCATTCAACCAGACATCACGATGGAGTGCGTCATTGATGTGGGTGGAGATTCCATCAATACGATGATCGTACCCATTCAACGCATCGCACGAGATCTGTCTCAGAGGCTGGGGCGGGGCGGGCTCGTCTCGCAGACCCTGCGCATCGATGTGGAGGATGCCGGGGGCGGTCAGCGCACTCGCACGTGGAGTGGATGTGACGTGTGCGTATCGGACGAGGTTGCTCTGCGCGTCCGGTGGACGCTCGCGGGGTGGACTTCGGGTATCGAAGGGCCCAGTGGCGCAGTGACCTGTATACGCGTGACCGCATGTGATCCGCGGGTGGGGCGCAGTGCGTCAGCACTGTGGGGGCGGTCAGATCGCGAGCGCGATGTCTCGCGCAGCGTGGTGCGTATTCAGGGGATGGCGGGGCCGGATTCTCTCCTGATTCCGCGGGTGCAGGGCGGATACGATCCGCGCAGCCGTGTTGTGATGACCAGATGGGGGAGCAAGCCTCTCCTTCGCCCGCATGAGGGGGCGTGGGAGGGACGCATCGCTCATCCTCCGGCGACGCTTTTTGACGAGCCCGTGCGTGTGAGGATTGTTGGCGTATCTGGGGCCTTCGACGATGTGCGTGTGGACCACCGAGGGGCCTTGAGTGCTGCACCCGCCTACCTCGTGAGCGAGCGTGATGTCTCGCAATCAGTGTTGGGGAGGGGGCGCCGTGCGGCTATCGCGCGAGTGGAAGGGCCTTGGCCGGTGGGAGGTCGGTGGTGGGCGCAGGAGAGACCGCGCGCCTACATGAGGGCTCTGCTTGAGGACGGACGGGACGTTCTCCTTGTCTGGAAGGAGGGGGAGTGGGCAATCGAGGGACTGTCCCAGTGAGCCGGTGCTGGGGATGGGTGGGTGCCGTAGACTGAAAGGATGGTATCGCTGTCGCACACGCTGGCCTCGCTGTCGGATGATGACATGATGGCCCTCGTTGGCCCGGCGGCGTGGGCGAATGGCCTGCGTTTAGCGCGCAGTGGCGCGGTGCGTGAATTCTCCTGGAGCGAGGATGGCGAGCAGGCTGAAGCACGCGTGAAGGAAGCCGGGCTGACCTATCGCGTGCGCGTCGCACAGGGCGCTGTGCGTCCCTCCCTCGCGTGTGCGTGCCCGCTGCGCAGTGACTGTCCCCATACGGTAGCGACGCTCATTGTTGGGCGCGAGGATGCCCGCGACAAGCAGCGCTCGGTGCCTGAATGGAGCCGTGTCCTCGAGCAAATGCTGGGTTCTGACCGCGACCGCCTGGGCGAGCCGTTGGCCCTCGTCGTTGATGCGCATGATCCCGGGGTCGAGCCGTCTCTCATCCCGCTGCGCCGAAGCTCCTCATCCGGGTGGACGACGAAGAGGGCTTCGTGGCTCGATTTGACGGCGACGCAGTGGGCGTCAGTGACGGATGGGCTGGATCCCACGCATGTCTCTCTCATGCGCGAGGGGTACCGCCTGTCGCGTGAATCGCGTTCGTGGCACTCGCGCACGGAGGTGACGCTCAGTTCGCTGGGTGAGCATGCCTACGCGTGGCTGGCGCGTCTGGTGCGGGCCGGGGTTGAGCTCTACGCCTCGCCTGACGCCGATGAGAGGGTGGTGCTCTCGCACGCGACCTGGGACGCGGACATTGATGTGCGCTCCGGTGACGACGGCCTTGACGTCAGAGTCGTCGCGCGCAACGGAGACGAGGTGATCACGAGGCCGCGTATCGACCGCGACGCGAGTGTGCTGCTGCTGGATGGAGGGCGCGGAATCGCGCGGATTGAGGGTGTGGGAACGCTTGACGGCTTTCCTCTCGATCGAGGCTTGCATATTCCTGCCGCAGATGTCGCGCAGTTTCGTGGCACGTGGCTGCCCGCCCTCCTCAGGCGTTTTTCGATGGCTTCCTCCGATGGCAGTTTTGACCCTGAGGCTCGCCCGGACGTGTCGCTCGTGGGGACAGTGCGACGCGACGGGGAATCTGTCGTTGTGCGTTGGTGGGCAGAGTATCGTCAGGGTGAGTCACGCTCGCGCACTCCTGTGGCCCACTGCGTGGAGGACGAGGCCGTGGCCGAGATCCTGGGTCGCGTCGAGTTGTGGGGACGTGGGTTCGACTCCGCCCTGTGGACCGCGCCTCCGACGACGGGGAGGCTGTCTCCGTGGCGTGTTCCTGCCTTCTTGGAAGCGGTTGTTGATGCTGAGGGCATCGATGGCCTCGTGTGGGACGTTGCGGAGGACGTGCGTGCCATCGACGTGCGAGAAGACGGATTCGATGTCGATGTGAGCGTTGATCCAGCCACGCGTGACTGGTTTGACCTCAACGTGCGCCTGCGCCTCGGCCGCGTCACGATCAGCGTGCGCGAAGCGCTCGAAGCGATCGCAGGCGGGCAGGATTACGTCGAGGTCGAGGGAACGTGGGTACGCCTTGACGGCGAACGTATTCGCTCCTTGGCGACGTTGCTGGAAGAGGCACGCACCCTGGCGGGATGGGACGGCGAGGGTTTCAGGCTCACGCCGATGCAGGTCGGCGTCGTCGATCTATTCGCGAGTGCATCCGACCACGTGAGCCTCAGTGACGCGTGGAGGATGCGGGTCGCTCCGCTGCGCGACGGCTCCGCGGATGAAGGTGTGCCGCCGGTACCATCGCTCAGCTCGGTTCTGCGGCCGTACCAACGGCACGGCCACGCTTGGCTAACGGCTCGCTTGTCCGGTGGAATCGGTGGAATTTTGGCGGATGACATGGGCCTGGGTAAAACCGTTCAGATCCTGTCGGCTGTGGCAGCGCTGCGAGCGCATGCACCCGCCGGCGATCCCTCGCCCGTTCTCGTCGTGGCGCCGACCTCCGTCGTTGGCGTGTGGATAGACCAGGCGCGCACCTTCACACCGCACCTGCGTGTGCGCGCGGTGAAGGAAACGGCCACGCGCCGTGGGACGACGATCCAGGAGGAGGTTGCCGATATGGATATCGTCGTCACCTCCTACACGCTCGCCCGCCTGGAGGCGGAGCAGTGGAACCAGGTGCGCCTCGGCGGAGTTGTCATCGATGAAGCGCAAGCGGTGAAGAACCCTCGCACCGCAACCTACCGAGCGCTTCGCGATCTTGAGTCGCCCTGGAAGTTGGCGGTGTCGGGTACCCCCATCGAAAACTCGCTGGGAGACCTGTGGTCGTTGCTTTCCTTGACGTGCCCCGGCCTCCTGCCCTCGTGGGAGGCATTCCAGCAGCAGGTGCGCAGGCCGATCGAAAATGGCGCGGATCCGGCGATGCTCGGGCGTCTGACGGCCTATGTTGCGCCCTTTGTTCTGCGGCGCACGAAGGAGGAGGTCGCTCCGGATCTGCCCGATAAGATCGTCGACATTGTGCGCGTCGATTTGGGCAAGGAGCACCGCCGTATCTACGATCAGTATCTGGCCCGCGAGCGCGCCCGGATTCTCGACCTGCTGCGAGACGTGGATGCGAACCGCATGAGTGTGCTTGCGGCGATTACGAGGCTGCGTCAGCTAGCGCTCGATCCGGCTCTCGTCGAGGAGTCGTATGCGCACGTGGGGTCGGCAAAAATCGAGTACCTGGCGGATCGCCTGGATGAGATCGTGCCACTCGGACATCAGGCCTTGGTGTTTAGCCAGTTCACCTCGTTCCTGGAGCGTATCCGGCACATGCTTGAGCGCCGTGGAATATCCGCCGTGCAGCTCGATGGGTCGACGCGTGGTCGGGCTGAGGTCATCGAGAAGTTCCGCTCGGGCGATGCTCAAGTCTTCCTCATCTCGCTGAAGGCTGGCGGTTCCGGGTTGACCCTCACCGAGGCGGACTACGTCTACGTCATGGATCCCTGGTGGAATCCTGCCGCGGAGGAGCAGGCGATTGATCGCGCGCACCGCATCGGTCAGATGAAGAAAGTCAACGTCTATCGAATGGTTGCGACTGATACGATCGAAGCGAAGGTTGTGGAGCTTCAGGATCGCAAGCGCCAGCTCATTTCTTCGGTGATGAACGGGACTGGAATGGGCGCTCGCCTGAGCGAGGCGGACCTGCGCGGGCTCCTCGACTAAAGGGCGGCGAAGCTTTTCGGGCGCACGGCGACCTTCAGGCCGGCGCGTGTGCGCACGGCGTTGAGGGCGTCGCTAACGTCGGACAGCTCATACTCGTGTGTGATGAGTGGCGACAGGTTAATGCGTCCGCTTGAGAGCGCTTCGACGGCCGCCGTGTAGTCGTCAAGGGTCGCGTTCGCGCTGCCGCTGATGGTCAGCTCCCGGTAGTGCACGAGGTTCGGGTCGATCTGAGTCATCGCTCCCGCGGGGAAGCCTGCGAAGAAAGAAATGTGGCCGCCGATGCGCGCGCACTGAGCGGCAATGGAGACGAGGGCTGGGGCTCCGACTGCGATAATGACGACGTCTGCTCCTACACCGTCAGTCCACGTCATGACCTCACGTACAAGATCCTCGCCTTGGGTGCCGGTCGTCAACTCGGCTCCCATTGCTCGCGCGGGTTCGAGGCGCGCCTGTCGGCCGCAGGCCATGACGCGCGCGCCGGCAGAAACCGCGAGTGCGCAGTGGATGAGGCCGATCGGGCCAGTTCCCAGCACGAGCACACGGGAGTTGGATTCGATGGGTAGGCGTGTTGTTGCGCGCAGGCAGCACGAGAGCGGCTCGGCGAGTGCGAGGTGAGGCGGGGCGATCTCGCGAGCGACGGGGGTAATGCACGCGAGCGCTTCTTCGGGGACGAGGATGAAGTCTGCGAGGGCTCCATCCACCCCCGTTCCGAATAGGCGCATGTTCGCGCACACGTTAGAGCGCCCACTCGTACAGGGGGCGCAGTGTCCGCAGGCAATCTCGGGAGCGAGTCCGACCTGCGTGCCCGGAGCGGGAACGTCGACCCCTGCGGTGAGGTCGCTTCCAACACGCCACACGCGTGCGGCGATTTCGTGCCCGAGGACTACGCCCGGGGTGACGCCGTTCGTCTTTTGTCCTGTTGCGATGCGCAGGTCCGTGCCGCACAGGGTTGTTGCTTCGACGGAGAGGAGAACGTCGCGTGGGCCGAGTGTTGGGATGGGGCGTTCGTCGAGTACCAGGGCGCCGGGGGAGCGAAGCGACGCTGCGAGCATGGATTCCATGCTTCCAGCATAGGGCTTGTGCTCCTCGTGGGAGGGGCGCCTTTCACCCCATCTGTACGCGCCAACGCAGCTCCCCCCAACAACAGTATCGAACATATGTTCAATATAATGGCTGTATGACCACGGAACGACGCTACGCAGAACTGCATGCGCACAGCGCCTTCACGTTTCTTGACGGGACCGACGAGCCCGCGCGTATGGTGGAGGAAGCTGCGCGCCTCGGGCTCGATGCCCTCGCGATTCTCGACGTCGACGGCATGTACTCGACGGTTCAGACGACCATGGCTGCCCGCACGGCCGGCCTGCCGATCGTGTACGGCGCTGAGCTCACGCTCGCGCCGGATGCTCTGAGGGGCATTGTTCCGGGTTCATCTGCGCCGGGATGGGGACTTGCTCCCGGAGCTGAAGACCCGGGGATGCGCCTCCCCATTGTGGCGGCCAGCCCCACCGGCTACGCGCATCTCGTGGGAGCGATGAGCGCTCGAGCACTGTCCGAACCCGGGCAGCGCAATCCACGCCACGACCTCGTCAATCTGAGTGAGGCCGGAGGGGAGCTCGTCGTCCTCACTGGCGGTAGGCGGGGCCCGCTCATGCGCGCGCTACGAGCCGGGGGCACGGCGCCCGCACGCCGAGTCCTGGACGGACTTGTAGACGCTTTTGGGTGCGACCAGGTCCTCGTCGAGTGGCAGGCTGCGCGTGGGGATGAAGACGAGGTCGGAGACGTGCTCGCGGAGCTTGCGCGCGCGAGCGGAACTCGCCTGGTGGCGACGAGCGGAGCGCGCATGTCCTCACCCTCGAAGCAGGCGCTCGGCGACATCTTGACGGCGACCCGCTTGGGATCTTCCTTGAACGAGGCGGAGGCTCACCTGGGCGCGCACCGCTCTTTCCTGCGTTCACCCGCGGAGATGGCACGACTGCATGGAGCACACCCGCAGGCACTCGACAACGCATGCGAGGTCGCAGCCGCGTGCGCTTTCGACCTGCGCCTCGTCGCCCCGCGCTTGCCGCGCACCCAGGTCCCCGACGGGCACACCCCGGACAGCTGGCTCGCGCACTGCACCTACGAGGGCGCGAGCGTGCGCTACGGATCACGCGCACACCACCCCCGGGCATGGGAAACGATCGAGCACGAACTCGGGGTCATCGAGCGCCTCGGCTTTGCGGGCTACTTCCTCATCGTCAAAGACATCGTCGACTTTTGCGCCCGCAACGGGATCCTGTGCCAGGGGCGGGGCAGCGCCGCCAACTCAGCGGTGTGCTATTGCCTGGGAATCACAGCGGTCGACGCGGTGCGCCACAACCTGCTGTTCGAGCGATTTTTATCCGATGCGCGCTCGGGGCCACCGGATATCGATGTCGATATCGAGGCGTGTCGTCGAGAAGAGGTCATCCAGTACGTCTACGACACGTTTGGGAGGGATCGCGCGGCCCAGGTCGCGAACGTCATCACGTACCGCCCGCGCTCAGCGATCCGCGATGTCGCACGCGCCCTCGGATACCCGGCCGGTACGGCCACAGCCTGGTCCCAGGGCAGGGGAGAAGTGCCACCCCTCGTTGGTGATGCGGCCCAGGCGCTCGCGCGTCTTCCCCGGCACATGGGGATCCACTCAGGCGGCATGGTGCTCACCGATCAGCCGGTGTCGCGCATCTGCCCGGTTGGGTGGGCCGCGATGCCGGGACGTACGGTTCTCCAATGGGATAAGGAGGACTGTGCGGATGCCGGCCTCGTGAAGTTCGACCTGCTATCGCTCGGCATGTTGACCGCGTTGCGCGTCGCCTTCGACGAGCTCCGGGCGGGTGGCGCGCGTGCGGGGGAGGCCTCGAATCAGCTGCGTGGCTGGGCACCTCGAGTAGTGGAAGGGCGCGAGGGCCAACCCCTGGGCCTGCACACCCTGCCGGAGGAGGACCCGAGGGTCTACGACTTGCTGTGCGCGGCCGACACGGTGGGCGTCTTCCAGGTAGAGTCGCGCGCGCAGATGAACACGCTTCCTAGGCTCAAACCACGCTGCTTCTACGACATTGTCGTGGAGGTCGCTCTGATCCGACCGGGGCCGATCCAGGGGCGCTCAGTCAACCCCTATTTACGGCGCCGTTCGGGACGCGAGAAGGTCACCTATCTGCACCAACTCCTTGAGCCCGCCCTGCGCCAGACGCTCGGCGTCCCCCTCTTTCAGGAGCAGCTCATGCGCATCGCGAGGGACGCGGCGGGCTTGTCGGGGGCGCGCGCCGATCAGCTGCGCCGCGCGATGGGGGCCAAGCGCAGCCCGGAGCGCATGGAAGCTCTCAAGGGGGACCTTATGGCGGGCATGGAGGAACGGGGTATCGACGCGCCCACGCGCGAGCGTATCTTCGAACAGCTCAAGGGCTTTGCGGACTTCGGGTTCCCGGAGTCTCATTCGTTTTCCTTCGCACACATCGTGTACGCGTCGTCCTGGCTGAAGGTGCACGCCCCCGAGCACTTTTATGCCGCGATCCTGGCCTCCCAGCCGATGGGCTTCTATTCGCCCGCGACCCTCGTGCAGGACGCCCGCAGGCACGGGGTGCGCGTGGTGGGTCCGTCAGTCAACGATTCACTCGTCGACGCGAGCGTGCAGCGCGTGGGCGACGATGAGGCGGGGGAGTCCTACAACCCGGGGCGCCCGGAGGCTTTGCCCTCGCGCGGCACCGTTGCCCTCGATGTCGATCGCGAGCTTGCGGTGCGTATCGGGCTCTCTCAGGTACGAGGCCTGGGCGCGGTCGCCGAGCGCATCGTCGAAGCCAGGCGTCAGGGAGCATTTACGAGTCAGGCGGACCTCGCGCGGCGAGCCCACGTGAGCGCCTCTGCCATGGAAAAGCTCGCGATGGCCGGCGCTCTCGAGTGTCTGGGGGTCGGGCGGCGCGAGGGTGCATGGGCTGCGGGGGCACTCGCGCAGCCACAGGCTCGGGCCGGTCAATGGCAGCCATTCCTTCCGGGCACGGAGGTGGGGGCGCGCGTTCCCGAGCTGCCTTCGTTATCGGAGGCGGAGCGCATGCGCTCGGATGTCGCTTCGACGGGGCTGACCCCGGGGCGCCACCCTTTCAGCTACGTCCGCGGATCGCTGCCCGCTAGCGTCCTCCGGGCTGGCGAGCTGGGCCAGCACCTGACCGGACGCATCGTCGACATCGCCGGAGTCGTCACCCATCGACAGCGCCCGCACACGGGCGGGGGGATCACGTTCCTCTCCCTCGAAGACGAAACCGGCCTCGTCAACGTCTCTGTCTCTGTGGGAGCATGGAAAAAGTTCCGGCGCGTGTGCCTCGAGTCCAGTGCTCTACTCGTGCGTGGGACACTCGAGTGGGGAGATGGTGCGATCAGCGTGCAAGCCTTCAGGATCGCGTCTATCGCACTTCCCGTCGAGGTAAAGTCCCGAGACTTTCGCTAACCAGCGCTTCGCGCGTGCTGCGCCACGCCATCCAGGAGGTATGTGCGCAGGTCATCGACCGTGTCGCACACGGCATCCGCATCGGCCAGGCCATCGTCCGTTGCGTAGCCCCACCCAACGCCGATCACCGGAATGCCAGCCTCCTTAGCGCCGCGCACGTCCCAGATCGAGTCGCCGACGATAACGGGGCGGGAGATATCGGCGCCGCGATCCTCCAAACGTGTCAGAGCCTCGTGAATGACTGTTGCTTTGCTCGAGGCCGGGTCGGGGGTAGCCCCGGCAATCACATCAAAAACGCTGGACAGGCCGAGATGCTCCATCTGAGCGAGAGCCATCGGGGCCTGCTTCGACGTCGCGGTCGCCAACGGAACGCCAGCATCATGAAGTTCGTGAAGCAGCTCAATGACCCCGGGGAAGGGCTCGGGATCAAGAAAGTGAGCTTGATATCGCGAACGGTAGCCACTCACGAGGTTGGCTAGGAGCTCACCCTCGTACCCCAGGTCGCCGAAGGCGTACCACAGCGGCGGGCCGACATAGGTGCGGAGCCGCTGATCGTCGGGGATCGGAAAATCGTAGTCTGACAGTGCGCCACGAAATGCACTCATGACGGCCGGAGCGGAATCAACAATCGTTCCGTCGACGTCAAAAAGGACAACAGAAATGGATAAAGACACGTGGCTCCCCCGCGTTGTTGGTGCTTTCTTAGTCACTATGCCCTATTATCCCGAGAGAAGCATCCGACACGACCACGAGGAGGGAGACATGGAATCACGAGCACAACTGACGCCGATCGTTCAGGCCAATAGTGCGCGCGCTGCCGCATGGCGAGTCTTCTTCGAGGCGTCCGGGCGCCTGCAGGGCATTCTCGAGACGCGCCTCAAGCGCACCTACGGGGTTTCCATGCCCGACTACAACATTCTTCTGGCCCTCTGGGAGGCGCCTGGCCATCGTCTGCGCATGGGCGAGCTGGCCGACCGTGTCGTTTATTCGCCGTCGCGCGTCACCTACCTCGTTTCGAATCTGTCGCGCGACGGATGGGTGGAACGCGTTCCCTCCGCGGTCGATCGCCGCGGCTACGACGCGTGCCTGACGACCCAGGGGATCGAAACTGTGCTTGCTGCCACAGAGCTGCATCAGCAGACGGTCAGCGAGTACCTCCTGGATGGCATGACGGACGCCGATATCGACTCAATTGCCAAGGTTTTTGCCACTCTTGACTCGCGCCTGCGCGGCGGCGAAAAAGACTCCTAGTTTCGATTGGCGCATCTCGCCCACATCGTGTTAAGCTTCTACTCGCTTGCGGATCGCAACGGTTCGCATCGCTCACCTGCGCGGGTGGCGGAATAGGCAGACGCGCTAGCTTGAGGTGCTAGTCCTCATTTTACGAGGGTGGGGGTTCAAGTCCCCCTCCGCGCACGAAATGCCCCGGGGCCGAAAGGCTCCGGGGTTTTCCATATCAATCGTGAGGAGGCACCGTGCGTATCGACATGTGGCTCGACACCTGCGACCCGTGGAGCTATCTCGGGCTGCGACACCTGCGCGCAGCTCTCGAGGAATTCGAGCATCGTGACGAGGTTGAGGTCTACCTGCACGCTTTCCTTCTTGACCCGGAACTCGACGCCCCCGTGGACAAGCCCCGCGTTGTGGCTCTCGTGGAATCCGGTGCCGCGACGCTCGAAGAAGTACGCGAATCTGACGAGCGGATGCAGGCGCTCGGCGCGCGCGAGGGGATTCGCTTCGACTTCGATAAACTCATCATCGCTCCGACATCGCGCGCACACCGCATCATCGCGGCCGCCCACGATGCTGATATTGATGCCGATACGGTGGCAGGTCCCTCCTCGCTGCAACTGAAGGTTGCCGAGGCCATCATGCGCGCCCACTTCGAAATGGGGCTGGACATCTCCCACCCCGAGGTTCTCATCGGGTGCGCCCAGGACATTGGAATGCCGCCGGAGCTTGCTGCTCTCGCCGTGGGCGACGAGGAATGGGCATCCCGCGTGTATTCGGACTTCCAGATGGCGATGCACATGGGTGTCACCACCGTCCCCACGTACGTCTTTGACGCGCAGTACCTCGTCGACGGACATCAAACGATCACCGCATTTACGAACATCCTGGCTACGGCCTGGGAACAGTCTCGAAAGGATCACGCATGAGCGAGAAGAACACCCCCACCTCGAACACTCAGAGCGCTCCCAGCCCGATGGAACTCGTCCAGGAGTTCCACCGCACCTACTCGATGCCGATTCGTTCCTTCGACGATCCGACGTTGTCCTATGAGCGCCTCGGCATGCGCATGAGCCTCATCGCCGAAGAATTCGCTGAACTCATGGGAGCGGTGTACGGCAAGCGCGCGCGCGCGATCATTGAGACGGCTACCGCCGAGGCGGTCGCGGCAGACGATGGCGAGCGCGATGTTATTGAGGCTGCGGACGCCCTCGCCGACCTCATCTACGTCATCTACGGTATGGCGATCGAGTCCGGAATGGATCTCGATTCTGTGCTCGCCGAGGTCCAGGCTTCGAACCTCTCCAAGCTTATGCCGGACGGCTCCGTCAAGCTGCGCGAGGATGGAAAGGTCCTCAAAGGCCCCAACTTCTTCCCGCCGAATGTTGCGCGCGGCCTCGGCCTGGAGACCGGGGAGAGCGCCAACGACGCGGACTAAGGTCCCTAGCACGCGCATTCGTGCCCGCCAGGTGACACAATAGACGCGGTCCACTCATAAGGAGGAAAGACATGGCACGCGTCGCAGTCATTGGCGGAGGTTACGGAGGCGTCACGGTCGCAAAGGGGCTGGACCCCATCGCGGACGTTGTCCTCATCGAACAGAAGGACCAGTTCGTCCATCACGCAGCCGCGCTGCGTGCCGCGGTCGACACCGTGTGGGAACACGCGATCTTCATGCCCTACACGAACCTGCTGCACCGCGGCGAGGTCCTCCGTGGCACAGTATCGCGTGTTGACGGCACGACCGTTCATGTCTTTGGCCACGACCCGATCGAGGCCGACTACGTCGTCTTCGCGACCGGATCGACCTATCCTTTCCCCGCGAAGTACTCCTCTTACCGCTCGTCCGTGGCGAAGGCACGCCTTGAGCAGCTGCACGAGAACCTCGGACGGGCCCGCTCGGTGATGATCGTCGGCGGCGGCACCGTCGGCATCGAGCTGACCGGCGAACTCGCCAATGCCTTCCCCGGCCTGGACATCACGATCGTTGAGGCCTCCGATCAGATCCTGGGCACGCCCGGCTACACCGATGCGCTGCGCAACGAGATCAGCGAGCAGCTGAGCACCCTCGGCGTGCGCGTCGTCACCGGCTCTGAGCTCGCTTACCTGCCCCCGCAGAACGTTGGCGACCTCAGTCACTTCATGGTTGAAACCAAGAACGGTGAGGTCATCGAGGCCGATCTGTGGTTCCAGTGCTACGGTGCCCGCGCCAACACCGGCTTCCTGATCGGCAGCGACTACGAGTCCGTCATGAACCCGAACGGCACCATCCGTGTCGATAGCACCATGCAGGTCGCAGATCACCCGAACGTCTACGCCGTCGGTGATCTCACCGATGTGCGTGAATCGAAGCGTGCCGACGCCGCGCGCCAGCAGGCCCGCGTCGTCATCGCGAACATCACCGCCCAGATCGAAGGGGAGAAGCCCGACGCCATCTACCAGCCGACGAAGGAGTGGGTGATTCTGCCCCTCGGCCCGAACATGGGTGCGTCGCAGCTCCTTGATGCGGACGGGCAGACCCGTATTCTGGGCGCGGAGCAGACCGCCGAGATCAAGGGAACCGATCTGATGGTGTCCGTTATTCGTTCGCAGCTCAACCTCCCCTGATAAAGTGCGCCGTCTCACGGTAGAATGATCGTCATGACTGGAGATGCCCGCCGCGCGCTGACGCGCCTGCTCAACGCTTTCGAAAACCACTTCGACATCGCCCGCGATGGAGACGAGGCCGACGACGCCGCGCTCGAAGCAGCTGAGCTTGCGCTGCGTGACGCGTTCTTCACCTACGACGACATTCTTTTCACTCAGCTGGGCGTGGAATTGCCCTTCGACATTCTCGATGACTCCGAGGATGACGACGATGATTTCGACGACTCCGATGAAGACGACTTTATCGAGGTCGATGACTGACTCGATCATCAGCTTGTTCAAGATGGGTGGGGCCCGAACCAAGCGGTTCGGGCCCCACCCATCTTTACGTGATCACGCGACGTCAATCACGTGAAGCGCGCCTTACTACTGAGCCACCTCGGAGAGAACCTGCCGAATGGGGGCAGGCAACGGCTCCGTGTAATCGAGCAGCGTCTCCAGCTGGCGCAGCGTGCGCGGACCGACGAGGGCACTGGTGACACCCGGATAATCGCGCACCCATGCAAGCGCCACGTCGCCCGTCGAGCGTTCCAGTCCCGCGCCCGCGCGCGTGGCAGCCTCAATGACGCCGCGCGCCGAGCCCGTCAAGTGGCCCTCCACCAGATGGCGAAGATGTGGCGAAGCAGCGCGCGAGTCCGCGGGCGTCGAGTGGCGGTACTTGCCCGTCAGAGCACCGCCTGCCAATGCGGACGCGGCGATGACGCCGACCCCGTGTTCACTCAGTTCAGCGACCCTCGCCGCCCGCGAGGTATCTGCGAGGGAGAAGGGGAACTCGACCACTGAGATCGGAGCGCTCGCTCCGAGCATGCCGCGTGTCACCGCCTCGGCAAGCTGCCACTGCGTCGCCCGCGACAGCCCCACGTAGCGCGCACGGCCAGAGCGATACGCTGCGGTCGCAGCTTCAAGAGTCTCGTCCAGTGGGACCTCCGCGCGAGGCTCCACCATCCACACGTCCACGTAGTCGGTGTCCAACCGTGCGAGGGCATCATCGAGACTGCGCAGCAGATCGCCGCGCCCCGCAGCGCTCACCCACGCGCCTTCGGAGGCCCGGCGCACGCCTCCGCGCCACGCGACTGCCACGCGGTGCCGACCAACAGCTGAGATGGCTTCGGACAGGATGTCTACCGCCATGCCGTCACCATGGGACGCAGAACATTCCACCAGATTGCCGCCCGCGTCGACGAAACGGCGCAGCATGTCGAGCGCTTCGGGGCCGTCAGTGTCGCGCCCCCAGGTGAGCGTGCCGATACCAATGGCCGACAGGTAGAGCCCGGTGCGGCCGCATTGCTTCAAGTCCATGCATCTAGCCTAGCCGAGTCCGCGACAGCCACCGTGCATGTTGCTCGGGCAGCGGGGGAGTGGTTCCGCCGAACACCGGGCAGAGTGACCGCACCCCGCACCAGTTGCACAGGGGATTCTTGCGAGGCACAAAAGAGTCGTTCTCAATGTCGCGTGCAATCGAGTCCCAGAGCTGGTCAATGTGACGCTCAAAACTCGCGATGTCGCCCGCTTTGGGATCAAAGGTGATGACCTGGCCGGCCTTCAGATAGACAAGCTGCATGCGAGAAGGAAGCACCTGCGTGCGCGCGAGGAGCAGCGCGTAGAAACGCAGCTGGTACAGGGCCTCGTCGACGTAGCGCGGACCGGGCGCCTTCCCGGTCTTGTAGTCGACGACCCGAAGCCGTCCGTCGGGGGCACGGTCCACACGGTCGATGAAACCGAGGAGTCGTACGCCGCCCGAGGTCATTGTCGTCACACGCTGCTCAAGCGCTGCCGGTGCAATCCACTGGGGCTGCTCGATCGCAAAGTACCCGTTGACGACCGCGCGCGCCTCGTCGAGCCACGCGTCACGGTCCGCATCGTCGCTAAACAACGCGGGAACCTCCGGGTTCTTTGATGCCAGGGCCTCGTATTGCGGCCACACCTGGCCGCGCGCGGCCTCAGGTGTACGCTGCTGCGCTGGCAGAGCGAAAAGCTTCTCAAGCACTGCGTGCACGATTGTTCCCAGAGCCTTCGCGCGCGTTTCTGGTTCACGGTATCCGTCCAGGACGTGAAGACGGTACTGCAGGGGGCAGCGCTCGTATTCCTTCGCTCGCGAAGCCGAGAGTGCGGGCTCCCACGTGCGCTCGGCCGTCGAAGGGGTGATCAGGTCTGTCATGAATACCACGCTAACCCCTCCCGCCCTCATCTGTGTCCTGCTATGGGCGCAGCTGGTGGCAAGCGCTATCCTTTACGTAATGACTATTCAGCGTAATACTTCAATGTCGGCCAATGATTTTGGCCAGCCCACCCGCCGAGGCGTCCTTTCTGAGGGCGACCGCGTTCAGGTTCGCGACCCCAAGGGACGCTTCCACCAGGTGATTCTCGTGAGCGGTGGTCGTTTCCAATCCAACCGCGGCGGATTCAACCATAACGACGTCATTGGCCGTCCCGACGGCCAGGTGATTGTCACCGAGGAAGGCCGCCAGTTCCAGATCCTGCGGCCCCTGCAGGTCGATTATGTGATGTCGATGCCCCGCGGCGCCGCCGTCGTCTATCCCAAGGACGCAGGGGTCATTACCCACATGGGGGATATTTTCCCCGGCGCGACTGTCGTCGAGGCCGGCGCCGGCTCCGGCGCGCTGTCGATGGCTCTCCTCGATGCGGTCGGCCCGCAGGGGTGCCTTATCTCTGTGGAGCGGCGCCAGGACTTCGCTGACATCGCGGCCGCCAACGTTGACCTGTGGTTCGGCCGCCGCCACCCCGCATGGGACCTGCGCGTCGGTGACGTCGACGAGGTGCTGTGGTCGGCCGAAGAGGGCAGCGTCGACCGGATCGTACTCGACATGCTTGCTCCCTGGGAGAACATCGAGGCCATCACCCATGCGCTGATTCCGGGCGGCGTGCTCGTGTGCTACGTCGCGACCGTCACACAGATGTCACGTCTCGTCGAGGATCTGCGCGCCTCCGAGCGTTTCACCGATCCGATCGCCTGGGAGGACATACGCCGCGAGTGGCACCTCGACGGCCTGGCCGTGCGCCCCGAGCACCGCATGGTGGCCCACACCGGTTTCCTCGTGGTCACCCGCCTCCTCGCGCCTGGCGTCACGCCGCAGGAGCGTTCGACTCGTCCGGCGAAGGCTGCCGAAGGTCAGGGCGGCGCGTGGGACGACGAGCCGGACTGGTCGCTGGAGAAGGTCGGTCAGCGCGTGAACTCTGAGAAGAAGGTGCGCAAGGTCCGCCGTGACGTCGTCGCGCAGGCCGACACGTGGGCGTCGGAGGGACGTGAGGCAGCGACTGATGAGTGAGGTCGAAGAACGCCAGGCACTTGAACGACGTCTGATTTCGCTGGAAGAAAAGAACGGCCGCCTCACCACCGCGCTGACGACCGCCCGCACGGAGCTGATTCGCCTACAGGGGGAGCTGGCCGACGTGTCGCGTCCTCCCCAGACTCTCGCAACGTTCGTGCGAGCGTTTCCTGCTTCACGCCAGATCGAGGTCGTGATGGGCGGCAAGCGCATGCGCGTTGCCGTCACTCCGAAGCTTGATGTCACTGACCTCTCGTACGGGCAGTGGGTGCGCCTCGACGACACGATGATCGCCGTGGCCGCGGATGACTTCCCGCGCAGCGGGCAGGTCGTCTCCGTTCTCGAGCTCGTTGGCCGCGACCGCGTGCTTGTGGCGACGGAAGGTGGAGCGGAGAATCTCCTTGAGCTGGCCGGCCCTCTACGCCACGGAAACCTGCGTCCCGGCGATTCTCTCGTCGTGGACGCCCGCTCGGGCATCGCCTTCGAGCGCATCGTGCGTGAGGATGTCGAGCAGCTGCTCACCCCCGAGGTTCCCGACGTCACATACGAGGACATCGGTGGTCTCGACGATCAGATTGCGCAGGTGCGTGACTCGATCGAGATGCCGTTTAACCATCCTGAGCTGTACCGCCAGTTTGGCCTGCGCCCGCCCAAGGGCATTCTCTTGTATGGGCCTCCCGGGTCGGGCAAGACTCTGATCGCGAAGGCCGTTGCCAACTCGCTGTCGAAGCGTGGGGGTGCGTCGACCTTCTTCCTGTCGATCAAGGGCCCCGAACTGCTGAACAAGTTCGTCGGCGAAACCGAGCGCCAGATTCGCGCCATTTTCGCTCGCGCACGGACCCTCGCAGCCGGCGACACCCCAGTCGTCATCTTCTTCGATGAGATGGAGGCCCTGTTCCGCACGCGTGGCACGG
Organism: Schaalia dentiphila ATCC 17982; assembly: GCF_000154225.1. NCBI lineage: Bacteria > Bacillati > Actinomycetota > Actinomycetes > Actinomycetales > Actinomycetaceae > Schaalia > Schaalia dentiphila. The sequence continues at coordinate 1,370,056 of NZ_DS264586.1, forward strand.
GCGTGTCCTCAGACGTCGAAACGATGATTGTCCCGCAGCTCCTCGCCGAGATGGACGGCGTCGAATCCCTCGACAACGTCGTGATCATCGGCGCTTCCAACCGCGCCGACATGATCGACCCGGCGGTGTTGCGCCCGGGGCGCCTCGACGTGCGCATCCGCGTGGATCGTCCGGACCGCGCGGGTGCCCTCGATATCTTCTCGAAGTATCTGACGCCTCAGGTGCCGATCCATGCTTTGGAAATTGAGCGTTTCGGCGGCATCAACGAGGCTGTGGCGGGCATGAGCGAACGCGGCGTCGACGCGCTCTACGCGCGCAATGAGACGACGGCTCTCTTCCTCGCAACCCTGGTGAATGGCGACCACAAGCGCATCTACCTGTCCGACCTCGTGTCTGGCGCTCTCATTGCCGGCATCGTCGAACGCGCAAAGAAGTACGCGATTAAGGACGCGCTGACGGGCGCATCTTCCGGCCTGAGCATGGATCATCTGCTGCGCGGGGTGCACGAGGAGATGAACGAGTCGCTCGAACTCGCTGCCACCTCCTCGCCGGAAGACTGGGCTCGTACCAGCGGGCTGGCCCCTGAAATCGTCAGCGTGAAGCCGATTGGAACGGTGAAATGAGCAGCGAACGCATTATTGGAACCGAGACCGAGTACGGCGTTTACCGTCCCGGCGACGCGTGGGCAAACCCGATTGCTCTGTCGACGACGGTCGTGACCACGTACGGCGAGATCAGCCGCGAGGGAACTCCGGCCCAGGGCGCGGGCGTCGTCCGCTGGGACTACACGGGGGAGGACCCGCTCAACGACCTGCGCGGCATGCGCATGTCCCGTGCTGCGGCAGACCCGTCTTTGCTCACTGACGATCCGTACCACCTCGCACCGTCCGGTGGTTCGGAGCGCGTCGCGCGGCCGACCCCCGAAGAACTCGCCCTCCCTGCGGCGACGACCGCCGTCCTCACGAATGGCGCACGCCTGTACGTCGATCACGCGCACCCCGAGTACTCCGCGCCCGAAACGATCGGTGCGCGCGATGCGCTCCTGTGGGACCGCGCCGGCGAGGTGATCGCCCAGCGCGTCATGGCACGCCTGGAAGAACTCGGCGAAGAACCTATCGTCCTCGTTAAGAACAACACCGACGGCAAGGGTGCTGCCTACGGTACCCACGAGAACTACCAGATGCCCCGCATCACCGACCTCGATGCGATCGTGCGAGGACTCACGCCCTTCATGGTGACCCGCCCGGTCATCTGCGGTGCCGGCCGCGTGGGACGCGGACAAAAGAGCGAGGTCCCGGGCTTCCAGATGTCCCAGCGCGCCGACTTTGTGGAGAACGAAGTCGGACTGGAGACCACTTTCAACCGCCCAATCATCAACACACGAGACGAGCCGCATGCGAATCCGGCTCAGTTCCGCCGACTCCACGTCATCGGCGGCGACGGCAACATGTTCGACGTCTCGGCCTTCCTGCGTTTCGGCACCACCTCGCTCGTCCTGTGGGCAATCGAGCAGGGCACGGACCTGCGCTGGGATTCGATCGTCATGGACGATCCCGTGCAGGAGACCTGGAACGTGTCGCACCATCCCGACCTCGACTACAAGGTGACGACCGCGGGCGGCGCCTACACGGCGGCAGAGCTCCAGCAGGTCTACTTGGATCTGGTTCTCGACACTTTTGAAGAAACGGGCACGACACCCACGCAGGCCGACCAGGAGATCCTCACGCTGTGGCAGTCGGTGCTTGATCGCATGCGCGCCGATCTCTTCTCGGTGGCCACCGAGGTCGAATGGGTGGGCAAGTACCAGCTCGTGAAGAGACAGAAGGAACGCGCCGGGGTCGAATGGAATGATCCGCGACTGGCTGCCATCGACCTGCAGTGGGCGGACCTGCGTCCCAGCCACGGCCTCGTCTATCGACTCGCGAAGGCTGGCATGGTCACGCGCCTTGTGTCCGATGAGGAGGTCGAGCGCGCCGCGGACGTGGCGCCCACGAACACTCGCGCTCACGTGCGCGGATGGGCGGTGGCCAATCGACCCGACCTCGTGAAGGCCTCATGGTCCTCACTCGTCCTCGACCCGGGCGAGGGGGACCTCGTCCGATTCCCGATCGCCGACGCGCGCGATACATCCACTCGATAAAGAACGACAGAAAGCAGAACCAATAATGTCGAATCAGATTTTCGCAGGCGGCCCGACCCCTGAAGATGACGCTCTCGAGGCGGCAGGCCAGGTTCAGGCGCGCACCTCGTCGATCGACTCCCTCCTCGACGAGATTGACTCCGTTCTTGAAACCAACGCTGAGGCGTTCGTCCAGGGCTTCGTCCAGAAGGGCGGCCAGTGACGTGAGGCGTCGAGTTTTCGGCATCGAAACGGAGTACGGGCTCACGGCCGCGTCCCCGAGCGGGGGCGCCCCCATGGATGCCGAGCACGCCGCTCGCCAGCTGTTCGAGCCACTCCTGCATCAGGGGCGCTCCTCGAACCTGTTTCTGCGTAACGGCGGGCGTCTCTACCTCGACGTGGGCGCTCATCCCGAGTACGCGACTGCTGAGTGCGATCGTCTTGAGGATTTGCTCGAGCAGGATCGCGCCGGCGCCTCCATGCTTGCGGATTTGGCAGTTCAGGCAGACGCGGCCCTCTCCGAGCTCGGCTCAGACCTGCGCTTGCACCTGTTCCGAAACAACCTTGACTCGCAGGGCAACTCCTACGGCTGCCACGAAAACTATCTTCTCCATCGGCGCCGCGATTTCCGTCAGGTCGCGGATGCTCTCGTCGCATTCTTCGTGACGCGCCAGATTCTCGTCGGTAACGGGTGGATCAACACCGCTGCGGCGACGCCGCGTCTGCAGTTCTCCCAGCGTGCCGATCAGATGTGGGACGCCGTGTCGTCGGCGACCACGCGCTCGCGTCCGATCATTAACACGCGCGATGAGGCCTTGGCTGATTCTGGCGCATATCGACGCATGCACGTCATCGTCGGCGACACGAACGTCGCCGAGCCGACGACTGCCTTGAAGGTCGGTATGACGGAGCTCCTCATCCATGCGATCGAGGACGGTCTGCAGATCCAAGACCTGGCGCTCGCTGATCCGATGCGTGCAATCCGCGAGGTCAACTCCGACCTGTCCGGCTCGGCCCCCCTTGAGCTGGCCAACGGACGCACGACGAGCGCCGTCGCGCTGCAACGAGAGATCCATGAACGTGTGCTTGCCCGTATCCCAGTCGCGGAGCTGGATCCTATGCGCGCCTACGTCGTCGACCTGTGGGGCAGGGGCATCGATGCCATCGCCAGCGGTGACTGGAGCAACATCGACACCGAGCTGGACATCGCGATCAAGCACAAGCTTCTCACGTCGTACTGCGCACGCAGTGGGGCGAGCCTCACTGATCCGCGCGTGGCTCGGCTTGAGCTGTCTTACTCCGACATCACCGCTGATGGCCTGTGGGAGCGAATGGAACGCGCGGGACTCATGCGACGCCTCACGACCGTCGAGGGTGTCCATCGCGCGCAGACGATCGCGCCTGCGACGACCCGCGCTCACCTGCGCGGACGTATCATCGCAGCCGCCGAAGATGCCCGCGCCGACCTGAGCGTCGACTGGGTGCACGTGCGTCTCGATGAATCGTCGACGATTCCGTTGTCCTTGCAGGATCCGTTAGCCACAACCGACCCGCGTGTTGACGCGCTCATCGCGCAGATCGACTCTCAGTCTCCTACGATTCCCGCATGAGCCCCGAGTCGTCGTCACCTGATGCCCGCGCCGTCAGCCGTGCACGCGGATCCTCGCAGCGCGCGGCTGCGCGTGCACAGCGCTCCCGGGGCATCTCCCGCGCATCTCTCTTCCTGCGCGTTGTTCTCACGGTGGTTCTCATCGCTGCGGGAGGTGGACTCGCCTGGTGGGCGTTCCACCCCCGCCCCGCCGCAGACGAAGCGAGCGCGCCCGAATCCGCTACCCAGTCGACAACCCTGGCTCTGTTCGACCGCGTGACCGTGTCCGGGCGCGTCGGCGCGACACCGACGATCGAGATCAAGGCCCCGCTGGAGATCGACGGTTTCAAAGCACGCGTGCTCGAGGAAGGCAGCGGTCGTGAGATCACTGAAGGCTCACCCGTCCTCGTCTCTGTCACCGCTTTCGATGGAACTAGCGGACGCATGCTCTCCGAGTCCGGCCGCCCCCAGATGAGCCTCGGCATCGTCGGCTCCGGCCAGATCAATGACGACCTGTCACGTCTGGTCACCGGCAGGCGCGAGGGCACGCGTCTTCTCGCATTCCGTTCCATCACGATGGGTGACGGATCGCCGAATACCATCGAAGTCGACGTCGTCGATATCCTGCCTTCGATCGCAACCGGTACCTCGGTCGACGCGAGCGTCGGTCCGATGAGCGTTGAGATGAGCCCGGAGGGGCCGATCATCAGCCACAGTGATACGCTGCCCGGCGGCGTCACGACCCAGACCCTTATCAAGGGTGATGGGGTGCAGGTCCACGAAGGCGACCGGGTCGTCGCGCAGTTCACGGTTCTCGGCTGGACCGACGGTACCGTGCGCGTGTCCACGTGGGAGACCGGCGTCCCCGAGGTCATCAACTTGGGAACGGCGATGAAGGGGCTCGCAACGGCCCTCGTTGACCAGAAAGTGGGGTCACGACTGGCCATCACAATCCCTCCGGACCTGGCTGCCGGTGACGACACTCTGTGCGTCGTCATCGATATCCTCGGTACAGAGCCTGGTACTGCGACGAATGGGGACCAAGCACCTCAGTCGTGACCGTTCAGCTCGTGAGAGCCGTTTCGCACAAGGCTTGTCGCTTGTGGGACACTGGGAGGCATGCTGAGATGGATGACCGCCGGTGAATCGCACGGACCCGCACTGCTCGCAACGATCGAGGGACTGCCCTCCGGGTTGCATGTGACGACGGAGGACCTGCGCCGTGGCCTCGCGCGTCGTCGCCTCGGTTACGGCCGTGGCGCTCGGCAGAAGTTCGAGGCCGACGAGGTATCGATCCTGGCCGGCGTGCGGCACGGCGTGACAACCGGCGCCCCGGTGGCTATTCGCATTGGCAACTCTGAATGGCCCAAGTGGGAGACGGTGATGAGTGCCGATCCGGTCGATCCGTCGGAGCTTCTCATCGACGCGGGAACGGGAGACGAACGCGAGATCGCTCGTAACCGTCCGCTGACAAGGCCCCGGCCCGGTCACGCGGACCTGCCCGGAATGCTGTCCTACGACCTGTCCGAGGCTCGCCCCGTCCTTGAGCGCGCGAGCGCCCGCGAGACTGCCGCCCGCGTTGCGCTCGGTGTGCTCGCCGAAGCCCTCCTCGAGCAGGTCGCCGGCGTTCGTCTCGTGTCCCACGTCGTCTCCGTTGGGGCCCAGCACGCCACGGCCTCGTTGACGCCTACTCCCGCGGACGAGGCGGCGCTGTGCGAGGCTTCGATGCGCACACTCGATCCGGAGGATAACGCCCGCTTCGAGGCAGCCGTCGATGCTGCCAAGCAGGCGGGCGACACGATCGGCGGCGTCGCCGAAGTGATCGCATACGACGTTCCAGTCGGCTTGGGGACACACGTGACCGCGCGCGAGCGCCTCGATGCGCGCTTGGCCGCCGCACTCATGTCGATCCAATCCGTCAAGGGCGTTGAGATCGGAGACGGTTTCACGCAGGCCGCGCTGCTCGGTTCCGCGGCCCACGACGAAATCGTGCGGGGCGAGGATGGTCACCTGGCGCGCGCCTCCAACCATGCCGGAGGCATCGAAGGAGGTACGTCCAATGGCGCGCCGATCGTCGCACGCGCTGCTTTCAAGCCGATCTCGACCGTTCCGCACGCCTTGCGCAGCGTCGACCTTGCGACGGGTGAGGAAGCGGTGGGCTTGCACCAGCGCTCCGACACCTGCCAGGTGGTGCCCGGCGCAGTCATCGCCGAGGCGGAGGTGGCTCTCGTGCTCGCGGATGCTCTGTCGGATCACGCTGGCGGCCGATCGGTTGGCGAGATGCGCAGGAACCTCGAGGCGTACCTCGCGGTGGTGGGCGAGCGCGCATGAGTGCTCAGTGCCCCGTCGTCCTCGTGGGTCTGCCAGGTGCGGGCAAGTCCAAGGTTGGGCGCCTGCTCGCCGAGCGGTTGTGCGTTGACCACATCGATACAGACGCCCTCGTCGTTGAGCGCGAAGGCCGTCCGATCGCTGACATCTTCGCCACCGACGGAGAAGCGGCTTTTCGTGTGATGGAGACCGAAGCGGTCGCCGATGCGCTCACGCACGATGCCGTCGTGTCCCTGGGCGGGGGAGCGGCAGCGACTCCCGCCGTTCGGGAGCTCCTATCCGGGCACACGGTCGTCTACATCGATGCTCCCCACGAGGAGCTCGTTCGTCGCACCGCCTCGAAGACGCATCGGCCGCTGCTGGCCGACGACCCGTCCGGCACGCTCGCGCGCCTGCGCACCGAGCGCGAGCCTCACTACCGATCCGTCGCCACCATCGTCGTCGAGTCAGGGTCTGGTCCCGTCGACGACGTCGTCACCGCCATCGCCCAGCAGTTGGAGCACGCATGAGCACGATTATCCGCGTCACCGGAGAACACCCCTCGACTATTACAGTTGGACACGGACTCGGCTTCAAGCCGATCTACGATGCCCTCGACGAGGCCGCGACGAAGGCGCTCATTATTCACGCGCATCCTCTCGCTAGCCGAGCGGAGGCCCTAGCGCAGTACCTGCGTGAACAGGGGATCGAGGCCTCAACTGCCGACCACCCCAATGCCGAGGCCGGCAAGTCAATTGAGGTTGTTGCGTCCCTGTGGGACGAGTGCGGTCGTCTCCAGCTCGGACGTAAAGACGCGATCGTCGCCATGGGCGGGGGAGCGACCACCGACATGGCTGGTTTCGTCGCCGCAACGTGGCTGCGCGGTATCACCCTCATCAACGTTCCGACGACGCTCCTCGCTATGGTTGACGCGGCCGTTGGCGGTAAGACAGGAATCAACACGTCCGTCGGGAAGAACCTCGTCGGTTCGTTCTATCCGGCAACCTCCGTGGTTGCCGATATGGATCTCCTCGAGAGCCTTCCTACACCCGATCTGGCGGCCGGTGCCGCCGAGGTCATTAAGTGCGGCTTCATCGCCGACCCGGAGATTTTGCGCATCGTCGAGGAGACGGAACCAAACGAGCTTCTGCGATCGTACAGCCCGCAGCTTGCTGAGATCACCACCCGCGCGATCGCAGTCAAGGCCCGCGTTGTTTCTGCCGACCTGACGGAGGGCGGCCTGCGCGAAATCCTCAACTACGGACACACCCTCGCGCACGCCATCGAGCGCGCGAACGACTACACCTGGCGCCACGGCAATGCCGTTGCTATCGGTTGCTGCTTCGCGGCACGCCTGGCCCAAGCCCGGGGGCTGCTCAGCGCTGACGATGTTTCTCGCCACGACCAGCTTTTCTCACGCGTCGGGCTGCCGACTCGCTACGAGGGAAGCACTCTCGACGAGCTCACCCACATCATGCTCTCCGATAAGAAGGTACGACGCGGCATCCTGCGTTTCGTCCTCCTGGACGGCATCGCAAATCCCGGGACGGTCTCCGTCGATCCGCAGGAGCTGCGGGCCCCCGCGTCTCAGATCGGCATTCGCGCATGAGCCTCATCGTGTTGATCGGAGTGACTGGCTCCGGCAAAACCACCGTTGGACGTGAGCTCTCCCGCCGTCACGAACTGCCGCTCTACGAGGTCGACGCCGCCGTCGAGGAACGCCTCGGCGCACCTATGCGCACCCTCGTGGTCGGACGCGATCCGCGCCTGGCCACCACAGCACGCGTAGAAGCCGAGCGGCTCCTTGGTCTCGACGAGGGCATTGTCACGCTCGGTGCCTCTCAGCCGCTCGACCCAGCTACTGCCTCGTCGATCGAGCGGACGCGTGCAAACGGCGCGTTCGTCATCGAGCTCAGCGCCGATCTTTCCGCGGTATCACGCCGAGAAGGCCTCGGCGCTCCGCGCTCGGTCGGCCTGGGTGCGCCCCGCGCCGTGCTGACCCAGCTCATGAAACAAGCGCGCGAGGCATACGCCTCCGTGGCCGACACAACAGTGGATACGAGTGACCGCACCCCGCAAGAAGTCGCGGATTTGGTCGCACGCGCGTGTAAACTGACCCCTGATTACTGATTCCTTCTCAAGTGAGGTACCCCTGTGGCAACGACCAATGATCTGAAGAACGGCCTGGTTATGGTGATCGACGGCCAGCTCTGGCAGGTTGTCGAATTCCAGCACGTGAAGCCCGGCAAGGGCCCGGCCTTCGTGCGCACCAAGATCAAGAACGTCCTGTCCGGCAAGACCGTCGACAAGACCTTCAACGCGGGCCTGAAGATCGAGACCGCGACCGTCGACCGTCGCGACATGACGTACCTGTACCAGGATGGCACCGACTACGTCTTCATGGATCAGTCCACCTACGAACAGATCAACGTTCCCGCCGAAACCGTGGGCGACGCGCGCAACTTCATGGTGGAGAACCAGAACGTTATCGTCTCCCAGCACGACGGCACCGTCCTGTTCGTCGAGCTGCCCGCCACCGTCGTTCTGACGATCACGCACACGGAGCCCGGTCTGCAGGGCGATCGGTCTTCCGCCGGCACCAAGCCCGCGACGCTGGAGACCGGCTATGAGATCCAGGTCCCCCTCTTCATGGAGGAGGGCACCCGCGTCAAGGTCGACACCCGCGACGGCTCGTACTCGGGTCGCGTGACCGACTGATGTCGCGCCAGCACCGTTTCACCTCGCGCACGAAGGCCCGCAAACGCGCCGCCGACGTGGTTTTCGAGGCGGACCAGCGGGGGATGGGCCGCGACCCCGAGGTCCTGCGCGACCTGCTGCGCGAGCGGCGCGTCATCACCGCCGCGCAGACGCCCCTGCCGGAGTACTCGATCCAGATCATCGCGGGCGTGGCCGACAGCCTGCGCCGCATCGACGACCTGATCGAGGCCCACGCGCGCGTCCCCGGGCTGGACAGGGTGGCCGCCGTGGACTTGGCGGTCATGCGCGTGGCGGTGTGGGAGATGCTGGCCAATTCGGACGACGTGTCGCCGATCGTGGCGATCGACGAGGCGATCTCCATCGTCCGTTCGATCTCCACCGACGCCTCGCCCCGTTTCGTCAACGCGGTGCTCGACGCGATCCGCAAGGACATCGCCTCCTCGTGGGCGCGGCGCGGCGGGGACGACGGGGACTTCGACAAGGCGGGGGCTGGGCAGGCCGATGGCGCGGCTGGCGACGACGGCGCTGGTGCCGGGGACACCGGAGACGCTGGTACGGCAGGCGCTGATCGGCCCAGTGATGGCGCTGCGGACCGTTCTGGCGGCGGGGAAGCCCCCGTCGGCGGGGACGGTGGTGCCGATACTGCCGGAGTCGGCAGGCAGGGGAGTGCCGACCGGACCGGTGGCGCCGACATCGGCACTGATCCCGATTGGGCCAGCGGCGGCCCGAGCGGCAGCGGCGCTGCCCACGTGGACGGCGGTATTGTCGGCCCCGATGGCGCCGTCACCGGCTTGGACGCCGCCGAGGGCAGCGGTCCCCACAGCGCCGATCCGGGCGCACCGGTGGCGGACCGCCTCGAGGATCTGCCTGCTCCGACCCGCGCCCTGCCCGAGGGCGCCGAGCCCGTCGAGTCCGCGGAGTTGGTCGACGACGAGCTGGACGAACTGCTCGAGGAGTACTGACCACTCGGCGACCAGTGCTGTGACTGCATGCCCGCCCTTGTTGATCGTTGATCATAAGGCGTAGCCGCCGCACTGGTCGGCGAGCGCGCGCGAAGATATACTCGCAGCGGAAGGCCTGGCCACCGGAGTTCCGCATTGTTCTCGACACGCGGTGCCAGGTATTCGTCAACTCGGCTCGCGCTGGTCTTCGATCGCGCGGAAAGGCATCCGAACGCTAATGGTGAGGAACATCCGTGAGCGCATTGGTTCTCTGCTGCCAGCGACGGTGACGAGCTCCGAACTGGTGTCGGACACCGTTCCAGTCATCCACGCCGGAGCCATGGGGCTTCAGATTTGGGGCGCTTTCGTGGGGCAGAGCGCGGGCGAGGCGATGTGGGACGAGATGGACCCCCAGGACCTCGCCGTCCGCTTGAAAGCATTCGAGATGAACCGTCTGCTGGCGGTGGACGGCGGCCCGGGCTGGTTGCACCTCGATTTCACGAACGGCTGGATCCGCGTCGTGGCGGACACGTGGGAGCCGTGGTCGATCATCCTGCCTGGAATCTGGTGGACCGGAGATATATGAGGGCATCAACCCAGAACCACTGAGGCCGAGCAATGAATGACACCAATTTAGAACAGCGGTGCCGTGTGCTGCTGGCCAGTAGACCGAGTTGCGCCTGGTTGATCTGCCGCAGCAAATGCGCAAAGCCTGGTTCGACGAGAACTCCCGTGGTGAGAACGGCGCCCTTCGTGAGCTCGCGCTCGACGACGCCCTCTGGGACCAGTTCAACCGGGACTACGACGCCTGGTACGCCGAGCGCCCCCGGCCCGGTGCGCCCGGGCGCCTCCAGCCGTGAGATGGCGGGCGCACGGCGGCGGCAGGGAGCCGACGCGCCCCGCGAGGGCCGGGCGCCGGCTCCGCGCGGCGGCTACTATCGGTGGGGAGAGGTGCTGGACCATGCCGAGGCAGGAAGTATGAGACGGTTCGCAAGAACGGATTTGCTCGCGGAGGCGGGGCCCGTCGAGGAGTTCTCCGCTGAGAGCGCTCCCGAGGCGGTCGCCGACGGGATCACCGAGGTGCTCACCGCGCCCAGGTGCTTCGACGGCTCGCACATGTACGCGATGGTCGTGTGGGAGCTGCCCCCCCGGCGCCGAGCGCCCCGAGGACGTGGCAGCCGACGACCCCGCGCGTTCGACGTACATCCAGTGCGCGGGCTCCACCGGGGTGATGACGGTCGAGATCCGCGTCACCGGCCAGGACGGCTCGTACAAGCATTACGTCGTCGCCCGCGAGCCGGTCGCAGATCCTGAGAGCTGGATGGGCATCGAGTGGGACCCCGGCGAGGGCGGGCCCGCCGCCGTCCGCGTCCACCCCGAGGAGGTCTTCACCGGGGAGCAGGCCGCCCCCGTGTTCCGCGCCTACGTGGTCGACGGGCGCCTGCCCGCGCCCGAACTGCTGCGCCCGCTTGACATCTGAGCGCTGGTCGCGGTCCCAGGGAGTGCGCGATTCCCTGAGTCTCCACACCATTCTCAAGGAAAGGGTGCATATTTTACTGTACTCATGGTCAGAATTGAAATATGACTCATATGAGTAGTGGGATGATTTGAAATAATTTGAGGTCAAATGATTTGAATTACTAAGATGAACGTGTTCCGTTTCATATATTCTGTCAGACAATTCGATCGTTGGGCCTGGTAGCCTTGAGGTAGCTCTAGTTGTCAGATTAGGGTTACTGGAGGACCAAGGGGAACTCCCATGTCACACACACGCACATTCAAAGTCGTCCGTGCGCTACTGGTTCAGTGTCTGGTGTGTTCGACATTCTTCATGCCGACGCTAGCCAATGCTGCTACAGAGCACGACTCTGAATTCGATGAACTCTTGGCGCTGAATCCAGGAGTGTCCGCCTCTGAGCTCGCGAGCGCACTCGATGCCGAATCCTCGGAGAAGGGGATGTCTGTTCAAGAGTACGCGCGAAGCGTCCTGGCTGAACAGCGCGCTGCGAAGGAGAAATACGAGTCCGAAATGCAAGATATGCAGATCGGAGGAGGGGGCGCGGACCTGGCCTCTATCGACGGAACAGCGGGTGCGACGTATTTGCTTCCGAAATCAGACTACGTCGGTGATGTCTACTGGAGTCCTGGGGTTCCACATTACGGTCATGTTGGGATATTCTCCGGACGTGATTGGATTGTTGAGGCGGCTGGAAAACCTGGAGGGTCGAACTGGGACTGGGTGTGGAATGTAACAGTTCCCTCGGGAACCGTCCTTTTTTACTTCCACACCTCTCAGGCGACCCAAGACGCTGCGGCGGCTTACGCCTACAACCATCTGCTCCACTACCCCTACAACTGGCGTTTCTGGTCCAACAAGGAGTACAATATTAAAAGTCTGAATTGCTCGCAGTTGGTGTGGTACGCCTACTACTATGGTGCAGGCCTTGATGTTGATGGCGATGGGGGCAATGCTGTTTTCCCGTCGGACATCCGCGATAGTTCGCTCTCGTACATCTACAGGCGACTCTGATCGAGGCGGTGCGGCATGGAACACGGCATTCGCCGTATCAGTAATGCGCTGTGCGCATCTGCGAGCGCGGCCGCATTGGTCGTCTGCTGTGTTTCATGCGCGCACTCGACAACGGAGGACGTGGGGTACCTGGAGGGGTTCACGACCTCGGGCGCGTTCCTGGTCGTCAGGCTGAGCAGTCAGGGGATCAGGAACGGGCTGCCCCCGGATACCGCGAACGGGTACCTGGTCGCCTTCCAGCAGGACGGCAGCATGAGCGCCGCGTGGACCCAGGGGCTCCTCAGCTCGGAAATGACTTGGAACGGGCCGGTGCTCAGTGTCGGCGACTCGGCGTACGAGTACCTGATCACTGACGACGGCGCCTCGGCGTTCCCCCGCACCGTGGACGGCGGGCACGAGGTGGGGCGCTTCGTCTCGAGCACTGACGGCAGCGTCCTCAGTTTCTACGTCGAGGGCCCCGTGCAACGGGCGTACAACATCGACAGTGGGGGAATCAGGGATCGGTCTGAGAACCAAGAGTTCTATCTGACAAACGGGGAGTGCGGGGGGAGGGTGCTCTCGTCCACGTCCACGAGGATCACTCCCATCCTTCAGGAAAGCGCATCCGAGTTCGCCGCCTCCCGCCCGCCGAGCGCAGCGGAGTCGGACGGCGCGCAATCGGACTCTGCGGAGTCGGGAGCGCCCGACGGCTACGACATACTCGCTCAGGTCTACCCCCACGATGGGGACCTGCCCCCGGTGCTCGCGGTGGCTCCCAGGGAAACACGGATCGAAGTGTTCCGCACGGATCTGTGGTGTGCGGACGATGTCTTCTACCACCTCATGTATTTGGACTCACCTGAGTTCGTCACACGCGATTCGGATGGCGACGAGGGGAGGACGACCATTTTCCTCAACGAATGGGACCTGGGAACGGGGGAGCGCCGCATCCGGATGGTGACGGACGAAGAGGGGGCTCCTTTCGCTGTGGGTTATCAAGAAACTGCTTTCTTCGGCCAGTACGATGAGCAGTTCTACACGTTCGCGACGCCCTACGGCCATGTGTTCAAGCTCGACGCCCAGTCGGCACGGGTCACGCAATTGGCGACGCTGCCCTTGGCGAAGCCCGAGCTGAGGAGTGCGCGATTCTACGTGCGCGACGGCTACGCCTACGCGATCGAACCGAGTGAGGACGGGGAGGCGCCCCCTCAGTTCAGCGCGTGCCGTCTTTCCGACGGGCGGTGCTCGACGCCGAAACCGCTGGAAGGGCTCGAGAAGAAGATGCGCGGCAGTCTGCTGGGAGGGGAACAAGTTCTCCAATCCTTCGCCGTGCGCCCCGGCTACATCCCCGACATCGACTCGTGACGCCCGGAGACGCTCTGGCGTGAAGGGGGAGCCGTGTCCCCCGACAGCCGACGGGCACCGCCCCGAACCCGCTCCGGCACGGGCGCGCCGAATGGACCCAGCCGCGCGCCGGAGCGGGGGACGGCGGCTCACAGCGCGGTGCGCGTCGCCTTCACGTCCCAGTGCTCGGGCCCGTCGGTGAGGACCTCGAAGGTCCACTCGCCGGGCAGCTGTGCGATCTGAGCAAGCAGCGGACGAGGCAGGTGGGGAGCGCGAATGATGAAGGATTCACCGGCGTTCATCGACTGGGCTGCGCCGAGAACAGCTGCGTGACGGAGACGGTGGGGGATAGCGGTCGCATCAATGGTCGGTTCGGCGACGTCGTGCTCGCCGCAGCCACAGCCGCCACCGTGGACCTCGGGGTGGGGAAGCTGTTCGATCGTCATGGTGTGGCCTTTCTATAGAGAAGCATCTGAGGCGCCGTCGGCGCTCATTGAATTTTACCGGCTTTGCCCCTTTCATCGCAGCGCCAACAGGACTACGTATCGCTCACGAAGCCAAGATACCCGGTAGGGGTATACCAAGATACCCCTACGGGGTATAATTCGCCGTCACACGGTGACAGGCTTACGTCACTGACAAGCGGGCCGAGGAGTATTCGACACGCATCACCCTCAATACCAACCAAATGCTCATACATTGAGTCGTTTGACACCAGTTCATAACCGACGCCTTTCATGCGCACGCGACTCTTGACACTGAATGTAAGCGTTTGTATTCTGGTGGCGTGACGCCGATGGCACCGTCGCCATCATCACCCGCGTACACCAACAACACTGGAGAGACAGCAATGACGCATCTATCCCACATTTTCGATATTCGTACGTCTCCACCCACGTCCCTGACGCTCGAGCAGCAACGTACAAAGTGGCTCATGGAGTTCCTCAAGACGTACGCCGTGCTCGTCATCGTGTATGGCGGCTTCTACCTGCTACGTACGAACTTCAAGTCCGCGCAGCCTTTCCTCGTTGAACAGGTCGGGCTAACGACGACTCAACTCGGCACGATCGGCTTCGCCTTCTCGCTAACCTACGGCTTCGGCGGACTCATTCTCGGGTTCTTCATTGATGGCAAGAACACCAAGAAGGTCATCTCCGCACTGCTGCTCGCCTCGGGTGTCACGTCGATCCTCATCGGCCTCGTGCTCGCATGGTTCCACAGCCCATACGGCTGGATGATCCTCCTGTGGTCACTCAATGGCCTCTTCCAGGCTCCCGGCGGCCCCTGCTGCAACTCGACGATGAACCGATGGACGCCCCGTGCCCTGCGCGGTCGCTTCATCGGCTGGTGGAATGCCTCGCACAACGTTGGCGCGATGGTGGCGGGCGTTCTCGCTCTCTGGGGCGCGAACACGCTGTTCAACGGATCTGTCATCGGCATGTTTATCGTCCCCGCCGTCATCTGCATCCCAATCGGCATATGGGGCTGGTTCTTCGGTAAGGACGATCCCAAGGAGCACGGTTGGAACACGCCCGAGGCGATCTTCGGTGAACCCGAGTCGAAGGCTGATGCGGTTACAAGCTCCGTCTCCAAGGGCCGGATCCTGCTCGATTACGTTGTCAAGAATCCTGCCGTCTGGTTCCTGTGCATCGCTAATGTGGCCGCGTACTGTGTGCGCATTGGCATCGACAACTGGAACGTGCTCTACACACGTCAGGAGCTTGGTTTCTCCGATTACCTTGCGGTGAACACGACCATCGCGCTGGAACTCGGCGGCCTCGCCGGCTCTCTTCTGTGGGGATACTTCTCAGACAAGATGGGCGGTCGGCGGGCCCTGAGCGCCGCTATCGGCATGGGCGCTGTGGTCATCCCGCTCTTCGTCTACGCGCATGCGACGACAGCTCCTGTCGTCTACGGAGCTCTCTTCATGATCGGCTTCCTTATCTTCGGCCCCGTCACCTTGATTGGCATCTGCGTCATCGGTTTTGCGCCGAAGACCGCGACCGTGGTCGTCAACGCAGTTCCTCGAGCATTCGGCTACGTCTTTGGCGATTCGATGGCCAAGGTTCTTCTCGGCCGCATTGCAGACCCGACGAAGGACGGCGTGACGGTCCTCGGACTGCACCTCCACGGCTGGTCATCGACATTCACCGTGCTGTTTGCATCCGCAGCGGTTGGCCTCGCCTGCCTGATCGTGGTCGCATTCTTTGAGGAGCGTAACCTGCGCGCTGACCGTGAATTCAGCGAAGCGAAGGAGGAATCGTGAGCATGACGGTTGATATGGAGCATTTGCTCAACGCGGCTATTGAGGCTGTTCGCAGGGGGATGAACATTGCCCTTCACCCACCCGTCGAGCTTGACGTTCACACGAAAGCAAATCGTAACGACCTCGTCACGGCCGTCGATAAAGCGATCGAAGCGGATATTGCCTCCCATCTTCACGCAGTGACAGGCTTACCACTGCTGGGGGAGGAGGGGCACGCCGTTGACTCTTTCGCCGGACTCGTCTGGGTCCTTGATCCGATCGACGGCACGATGAACTACGTGGAAACCCACCGCGATTATGCGGTGTCCTTAGCCTTGTGCGAGGACGGAACTCCGGTCCTTGGCGTGGTCGCCGACGTTGTCGCCGGACGCATTTATCACGCGATCCGAGGCCAAGGAGCGTGGGTCGATGGGGTTCCTCTCACGCAGGCAACGGATGTGTCAACGTATCGTGACGCCATCATCATCACCGACATCAAAGAGATCCTCGCGCTGCCTCGGCTTGCCCGCGCGCTTCAGGACAGCCGTGGCCATCGGCGCTACGGCTCCGCAGCGCTCGAGTGCGTGGAAGTTGCTGTCGGCCGGGCTGGAGCATTCGTCCACATGTGGGTCTCACCGTGGGACATCGCCGCAGCGACGCTCATCGCCACCGAGTGCGGTGCGCTCGCGACGCGCTTGGACGGAACTCCGCTCGACGTGCGCTACAAGGGATCGATTCTCCTTGGCACACCCAACGTGCATGCCACGCTTGTTGAGTGCCTGATGTCCTCAGTGCAGTAAGCGCGGACGGTCGCGCGGACGGGCTCACGGGCAGTTCGTTCCGCGCGGCTATCCCGTGCTCGCCCGAACGACGAGTTCCGTGTCAACACGCTGACGAGCCGGGCTGCCACCGTCGCTGAGCGCTCGTGCGATCGCCTGATCGACAGCGAGGCTCGCGACACGCGACGGCGCACGGTCAATCGACGTCAGAGAGAGGGCGCGCGACGAAGCGATCGCTGAGTTATCGCAGCCCACAACCAACATATCGCGCCCCGGAACGAGGCCGTCCCCGAGGAGAGCAAGAATGGCGCCGTGCGCGCACTGGTCGTTGTAGCAAACGAGCGCATCAACTCCGGCAGGGAGACCCGCTCGGACAGCGAGGAAGCCAGCGTCGACGTTGTCACCGCCCGGCACAGTGAGCGCATCGACCTCGTGAGTGATGCACGCCTGCGTAAAAGCCGCTTCGCGCGCTCGTGCGGAGGGCCCGGGAGGCCCTTCAAGGAAGGCAATGCGTCGGCTGCCACGTTGGGCGAGAAGAGCAATCGCTTGCCCCATACCGCGTTCGTTGGAGCTCGTCACAAGATCAATGTCTCGACGAGGCGCGCGCTGACCAATGAGGACGGCCGGAGTATTCGGAAAGCGCGTCGAGATGCAGGTCGAGTCGACAGCAATGACGGCCTGAGCGCGCAGCTGCAGAACAGACTCCCAGGCTCGGTCGACATCGCGCGAGGTATCAATCGACTCCACAATGACCCGAAACCCCCGATCCTCAGCGTATCGGAGGGCCTCAGCACGGTAGCGAACATGTAGTTCCTGGCTGAGGGAACAGACGAGGCCCAGGATCTGCGGCCGCGCCGAAGCGAGGAGAGACGCCGCGATGTTTGCCCGGTAGCCGAGCTGTTCGGCCACTTTTTCGATTCGTTCGCGTGTTGGGGCTGCGACGCGCGGAGATCCCCCAAGAGCGCGTGACACGGTCGCGATCGATGTTCCGGCAGCGAGAGCGATATCGTCAAGCGTCACGCGCTGTCCAGACATCGGACGGTCGTGCGCCAACGGCGTCACACCGGTCCTTTGCCCGGGCCTGGACTGCTTCGACTGCTGGCTCATTCCTGCAGTCTAACGCCACTCACGTGGTGTTTCACACGTGGAGGCGTCACACCGGCTCGTGACGAGGAGCGTAGGATTGATGTACGACAGATCCTTTAATGACCGTCCCGTGAGGCGGGGAAGGAGTAAGCGTGGCCGAAGTGCACGCAGATCGCGCATCGCGCGGCAAAGAAGTATTGGGAGTTGGCGACGTCGCACGCTCCCTGACACGCATCGCCTATGAGATCGTCGAACGAAACGGCGGCAGCGATAATCTGGTGATCGCCGGTATCCCCACTCGTGGCGCAACGTTGGCACGCCGCCTCGTCAATCGGATTCGGGAAGTCTCCGGCACCTACGCGGAACTCGCAATCATCGACACCACGATGTACCGCGACGACCTGGCCTCTCAGCCCCTGAGAGCTCCGAAAGAGACTCTGGTGCCTCGCACTGGCATCAACGGTAAGACCGTCGTCCTTGTCGACGATGTGCTGTACACCGGCCGCACCATCAAGGCTGCGCTCGATGCTCTTACTCGTATCGGTCGCCCTGCGGCCGTTCAGCTCGCAGTCCTTGTCGACCGTGGCCACCGCGAGCTTCCGATTCGCCCGGACTACGTCGGCAAGAACCTGCCGACCTCCCGCGACGAAATCGTCACCATCCTGCTCGACGAAACAGACGGGCGCGATGGCGTCCTTCTCGGGAAAGGCCTGTAAACGATGAGCCTGAGCCATCTCATTTCTATCCGTGATTTGACGCGCGAGGAGGCGATTCTGATCCTCGACACGGCGGAGCAGATGGCCGCCACTCAGCGCCACGGCGTCAAGAAGCTTCCGACGCTTCAGGGAAAAACCGTCGTCAACCTCTTTTTCGAGGATTCGACACGCACCCGCATCTCCTTTGAGACCGCCGCCAAGCGCTTGAGCGCCGACGTCATCAACTTCCAGTCCCGCGGCTCCTCGGTTTCCAAGGGCGAGTCCCTCAAGGACACCGCGCTCACGCTGGAGGCCATGAGCGCGGATGCGGTTATCGTGCGCCACTCCTCGTCGGGCGCTGCACACCGTCTCGCGCACGCCGGCTGGATGAATCTACCGGTCCTCAACGCGGGTGACGGCACCCACCAGCATCCGACGCAGGCTCTCCTTGACGCGATGACCCTGCGCCGCCACTACGCCCCGTCGCTTGGCGAGAATGGGACGACCGCCCCCGGCTCCGGCCTCGACGGCGCACACGTCGTCATTGTCGGGGACGTCCTTCACTCGCGCGTGGCGCGCTCCAACGTCGATCTCCTGACGCTCCTGGGCGCCCGCGTCACCCTCGTGGCCCCCCCAACGCTCCTGCCGATCGGTGTGGAGACCTGGAGCTGCGCCACCTCCTACAACTTCGACGAGGCCCTCGCGACCCACCCCGACGCGGTCATGATGCTGCGCGTGCAGCGCGAGCGCATGTCGAGCGCGGGCGGTGGTTTCTTCCCGTCGCCCGGCGCCTACCACGCGGAGTACGGCCTCACCCCAGCACGCTTCGCAACGCTGTCTCCCAACGCCGTCGTTATGCATCCCGGCCCGATGAACCGAGGCCTCGAAATCTGCGCTGAGGCAGCCGACTCAGACCGATCTGTCATCGTTGAACAGGTGTCGAACGGTGTGTGCATCCGCATGGCCGCCCTCTACCTGCTTCTCGCATCGGAAGGACACAGCAATGACTGAACAGACCCGTGACATCCTGATCACCGGAGCCTCGCTACTCGGCGGGGAACCCACCGACATTGCGCTGTCCGCTGGCACCATCGTCGCGATCGGTGCCGACGCCCGTAACGCCGTGCGCGACCCGCGCATCATCGACGCCGAAGGCCTCATCGCCCTGCCCGGCCTCGTCGACATCCACACCCACCTGCGTCAGCCCGGCGGCGAGGACGCCGAGACCGTTTTCACCGGTACGCGAGCGGCCGCGGTCGGCGGCTACACGGCCGTCCACGCGATGGCCAACACGACGCCCACGCAAGACACGGCCGCCATCGTCGACCAGGTGCTGCGCCTGGGCGAGGAGGCCGACTGGGTCGAGGTGCGTCCCGTCGGTGCCGTCACCAAGGGCCTGGAAGGCAAGCAGCTCGCTTCGCTCGGTTCGATGGCCCGTTCACGCTCGAAGGTCCGCGTCTTCTCTGACGACGGCAAGTGCGTGTCCGATCCCGTTCTCATGCGCCGCGCCCTCGAGTATGTCAAGGGCTTCGGAGGCGTCATCGCCCAGCACAGCCAGGATCCGGCCCTCACCGAGGGCGCTCAGATGAACGAGTCGACGCTGTCCGGTGAGCTCGGCCTAGCCGGCTGGCCCGCCGTCGCCGAAGAGGCGATCATCGCCCGCGACATCCTGCTCGCCAAGCATGTCGGCTCGCGCCTGCACGTGTGTCACCTGTCGACAGCGGGTTCGGTTGACCTCGTGCGCTGGGGTAAGGCACAGGGCGTGGATATCACGGCCGAGGCTACGCCTCACCACCTGCTCCTCACCGAGCAGCTGGCCGCCACTTACGACCCGCTCTACAAGGTGAACCCGCCGCTGCGCCGGGCCGAGGACGTCGAGGCCGTGCGCGAAGGCCTGGCCGACGGCACGATCGATTGCATCGGCACGGACCACGCTCCGCATCCGCTCGAGATGAAGGACTGCGAGTGGCAGGCCGGCGCGTTCGGCATGACCGGCCTGGAGACAGCGCTGCCGATCATCATCGAGACGATGGTGAACACGGGCCGCATGGACTGGGCAGACGTCGCCCGCGTGATGTCGACTGTTCCCGCCCAGATTGGTTGCGTGAAATCACAGGGCCAGGGCCTGGTCGTTGGCGCCCCCGCACACGTCACCCTCGTCGACGCCACCGTCCGCGTCACGGTCGATCCCGCCAAGCAGTGGACACGCTCCACGAACTGTCCCTTCCGCGGCATGGAACTGCCCGGACAGGTGCGTTACACGATCTACAACGGCGTCCCGACGGTCGTCGGCGCCACCCCGATTGCCAAGGAGGACCGATGACCACGTCCGATATCGCTCTGCTCGTCCTGGAGGACGGCACCGTTTTCAAGGGCCGCGCATGGGGCGCGAAGGGCCGCACGCTCGGCGAGATCGTGTTCTCGACCGGCATGACCGGCTACCAGGAGACGCTCACCGACCCGTCGTACCACCGCCAGATCGTCGTCATGACGGCCCCGCACATTGGCAACACCGGCGTCAACGATGAGGATCCCGAATCCTCGCGCATCTGGGTCGCGGGCTTCGTCGTGCGCGACGCCGCCCGCCGCGCCTCCAACTGGCGCTCGCGCCGCGAGCTGGAGGACGAACTGATCTCTCAGGGCATCGTCGGCATCGCGGACGTCGACACGCGTGCGATCACCCGCCACATCCGCGAGCGGGGAGCGATGCGCGCTGGCATCTTCTCGGGTGACGCGCTGCCTGTGGGCGCGCAGTACCTGGGGGACGAGGCCGTGGCCTCCCTCGTGCGCATCGTTGCCGAGTCGCCCGCGATGAGCGGAGCAGCGCTCGCCGCCGAGGTGTCGACGGACGAGACCTACGTGGTGGAGCCCCTCGGCGACTTCGAGGGCAAGGAACCCATCGCGCGCGTCGTCGCCGTCGACCTGGGTATCAAGTCGCGCACGCCCTACCACCTCGCCGCGCGTGGAGCGCGCGTCTACGTGGTGCCCTCCACCGCGTCCTTCGCGGATATCGAGGCACTCAAGCCGGACGGCGTCTTCTTCTCCAACGGACCCGGCGACCCGTCGACTGCCGACCGCGAGATCGGAGTGCTGCGCGCCGTCCTCGACGCGGGCATCCCGTACTTTGGTATTTGCTTCGGTCACCAGCTCTTCGGCCGTGCGCTTGGCTACGGCACCTACAAGCTGGACTACGGTCACCGCGGTATCAACCAGCCGGTGAAGGAGGTGGCCACGGGCCGCGTGGAGATCACCGCTCACAACCACGGCTTCGCGGTGGACGCTCCGGTAGGGGAGCCCTCGGTCGCTCCCTTCGAGTC
Organism: Schaalia dentiphila ATCC 17982; assembly: GCF_000154225.1. NCBI lineage: Bacteria > Bacillati > Actinomycetota > Actinomycetes > Actinomycetales > Actinomycetaceae > Schaalia > Schaalia dentiphila. The sequence goes on from NZ_DS264586.1 coordinate 1,391,704, forward strand.
GGGCCGCTACGGGCGCGTCGAGGTCTCCCACGTCGGCCTCAACGACGGCGTCGTCGAGGGCCTGCGTGCCCTGGACATTCCTGCCTTCTCCGTTCAGTACCACCCCGAGGCAGCTGCGGGCCCGCACGACGGCGAGCTGCTCTTCGATCGCTTTATTTCCCTGATGACTGCCGCTAAGGAGACCCACTGATGCCCCGCAGGAACGATCTGTCGTCAGTCCTCGTCATTGGATCGGGCCCGATCGTCATCGGCCAGGCGTGCGAGTTCGACTACTCGGGCACGCAGGCATGCCGCGTGCTGAAGGAGGAGGGCCTGCGCGTCATCCTCGTTAACTCCAACCCGGCCACCATCATGACCGATCCGGGCATCGCCGACGCCACCTACGTCGAGCCGATCACCCCGGAGGTCGTGGCCTCGATCATCGAGAAGGAGCGTCCCGACGCGCTACTGCCCACGCTGGGCGGTCAGACGGCCCTGAACACGGCCGTCGCGCTGTCTGAAATGGGCGTTCTTGAGCGTTTTAACGTCGAGCTGATCGGCGCATCGATCGACGCGATTCGCGCCGGTGAGGACCGCGAGGAGTTCAAGGAGATCGTCGAGCGCTCCGGCGCGGAGGTCGCGCGTTCCTTCATCGCCCACACGATGGAGGAGTGCCACGCGGCCGCCGCCGAGCTCGGCTACCCCCTCGTCGTTCGCCCCTCCTTCACGATGGGCGGGCTCGGCTCCGGTTTTGCTTACACCCCCGAAGACCTCGAGCGCATCGCCGGCCAGGGCCTGGCCGCCTCGATCACGACCGAGGTTCTCCTCGAGGAGTCGATCCTCGGCTGGAAGGAATACGAGCTTGAGCTCATGCGCGACAAGGCGGACAACGTTGTCGTCGTGTGTTCGATCGAGAACGTTGACCCGGTCGGCGTGCACACGGGTGACTCGATCACGGTCGCTCCGGCGCTGACCCTCACCGACCGCGAGATGCAGCGTCTTCGCGACATCGGCATTGCCGTCATCCGCGCTGTGGGTGTGGACACGGGCGGCTGTAACATCCAGTTCGCGATTCACCCCGAGACTGGCCGCATCATCGTCATCGAGATGAACCCGCGCGTGTCGCGTTCGTCCGCGCTGGCCTCGAAGGCGACGGGCTTCCCGATTGCGAAGATCGCCGCGCGGCTTGCCACCGGCTACACGCTCGACGAGATTCCGAACGACATCACGGGCTCGACCCCGGCCTCGTTCGAGCCGACACTCGACTACGTGGTCGTCAAGGTCCCGCGCTTCACCTTCGAGAAGTTCCCGGCCGCCGACCCGACCCTCACCACCTCGATGAAGGCCGTGGGCGAGGCCATGGCGATCGGTCGTTCCTACACGGAGGCCTTGCAGAAGGCTCTGCGCTCGATCGATAAGGGCGGCGTGCAGTTCCACTGGGACGGGGACGTGCCCACGCCCGAGGAGACCCGCGCGCTCGTCGAGGCCGCTGCAGTCGGAACCGAGGGCCGTCTCGTCCAGGTCCAGCAGGCTATTCGTGGCGGTGCGACCCTCGAGGAACTCTTCGAGTCGACGAAGATCGACCCGTGGTTCCTCGACCAGATGTTCCTCCTCGACGAGGTCGCGACCCGCATTCGCGAGGCTGAGGCTCTCACGGGCGACGTCCTCGCCGAGGCGAAGCGTCACGGCTTCTCCGACCGTCAGATCGCAGCGATGCGCGGCCTGTCCGAGGATACGGTGCGCGAGGTGCGCGGCGCGTTTGGCATCCACCCCGTGTTCAAGACGGTCGACACCTGCGCCGCCGAGTTCGCGGCCCGCACGCCCTACCACTACTCGACCTACGACCAGGAGAATGAGGTCCGTCCGCGCGGGCGCGAAGCCGTCATCATCCTGGGTGCTGGTCCCAACCGCATCGGTCAGGGAATCGAGTTCGACTATTCGTGCGTGCACGCGGCCATGTCGCTGCGCGAGCGCTACGAGACCATCATGGTCAACTGCAACCCCGAAACGGTGTCAACCGACTACGACATCTCCGACCGCCTCTACTTCGAGCCCCTCACGCTCGAGGACGTCTTGGAGATTTACCGCGCCGAGTGTGCGGCCGGCCCCGTCAAGGGCATGATCGTCCAGCTCGGCGGCCAGACTCCGCTGTCCTTGGCAGCCGACCTCGAGCGCGCCGGGGTGCCGATCCTCGGCACGAGCCCGCGCGCCATCGACCTGGCCGAGGACCGCGAGGAGTTCGGCAAGGTTCTTGAGGCGGCGCAGTGCCCGGCTCCCGCGCACGACACCGCGAACACGCCCGAGCAGGTTATCGCCGTGGCTGAGCAGGTCGGCTACCCGGTCCTCGTTCGCCCCTCCTTCGTGCTGGGCGGACGCGGCATGGCGATCATTAACGACGAGCCAGCGCTCCGCGAATACCTCGCGAGCCATGACTCTGAGCTGCTGTTCTCGCGCGGCCCGCTCCTCATCGACCGCTTCCTGGACGCGGCCATCGAGATCGATGTCGACGCCCTGTACGACGGTGAAGAGCTCTTCATGGGCGCGATCATGGAGCACATCGAGGAGGCTGGCATCCACTCGGGTGACTCCTCCTGCGTGCTGCCTCCGATGACGCTGTCCGCGCGTGAACTCGAGCGCATCACGGCATCTACCGAGGCGATCGCGCGAGGCGTCGGCGTGCGCGGCCTGATCAACATCCAGTTCGCTCTGCTTTCCGATACGCTTTACGTCATCGAGGCAAACCCGCGTGCCTCGCGTACCGTTCCCTTCGCGTCGAAGGCGACGGGCGTGCAGCTCGCGAAGGCCGCCGCTCTCATTCAGGTGGGTGCGACGATCGCCTCGCTGCGCGAGGAGGGCCTGCTGCCCACCCACGACGCCCGCGAGATCCACGACGGCGGCTCGATCGCGGTGAAGGCAGCCGTCCTGCCCTTCAAGCGCTTCCGCACGGCAGGCGGCGAAATCGTCGACACTGTCCTCGGTCCCGAGATGCGCTCGACGGGCGAAGTCATGGGCATCGACCGAGACTTCCCGACTGCGTTCGCCAAGTCCCAACTCGGCGCGTCGACCGATATGCCGACGTCGGGCACCGTCTTCATTTCCATTGCGGATACCGACAAGCGAGCAATCGTTCTGCCGGCCGCCCGTATGCACGAGATGGGCTTTAACATCCTCGCAACCTCCGGAACAGCATCGGTTCTGCGCCGCAATGGCATCGAGGCCCAGGCCGTTCGTAAGTCGTCCGAGGGCCGCGGCGACGGCGGCGAGCCGACGGTCGTCGACCTCATCAACGACGGCTCGATCGACATGGTCGTTAACACGCCTCAGCGCAGCGCCCCGCGTAATGACGGCTACCAGATTCGCGCCGCCGCTGCCTCGCAGGACCGCCCCGCGGTGACCACGCTGCAGGCATTCAACGCGATGGTCCAGGCCATCGAAGTGCGTATGCGCGGAGCCTACTCCGTGCGTTCCCTGCAGTTGTGGGATTCCATTCGATCGGAGGAGACACGATGACTACTGCCGCAATCAAACCTGGTGCCGCCGCCGGCTTCGGCGACCGTCTCTACGCCGCCATGCGCGCGTATGGACCCGTGTGCGTGGGCATCGATCCTCACGCGGGCCTGCTGCGGGAATGGGGACTTGACGACGACGCGAGCGGTGTGCGAGAGTTCTCTCTTCGCGTCATCGAGGCGCTCGGCGGTCGCGTCGCTGCCTTCAAGCCTCAAGCTGCTTTCTTCGAGCGTCACGGCTCTCGCGGCGTCGCCGTTCTTGAGGAGGTCATCGCCGCCTGTCGCGAGGTCGGCACGCTGTGCATTGTGGATGCGAAGCGCGGTGACATCGGCTCGACGATGGACGGCTATGCACAGGCGTTCCTGTCGGATTCTTCTCCGCTCGCCGGCGACGCGGTCACGCTCTCGCCCTATCTCGGCGTCGGATCGCTGACCCCCGCCCTCGAGTTGGCGCGACAGACCCGCAGGGGAGTGTTCGTCTTGGCGCTCACGTCCAACCCTGAGGGATCCTCTGTACAGCACGCCCGCGGCGAGGACGGAACAAGCGTTGCGGGCCGCGTCGTGTCCCAACTGGCGGACTTTAACGGCCAGTGTGACCAACACCACCTCGGCCCTGCGGGCATCGTTGTCGGGGCCACGGTCGGCGATGCGGTGAAGCGTTTGGGCATCGATCTCGCCTCGCTGAATGGCGCTTTTTTGGCTCCAGGACTGGGCGCACAGGGTGCTGGCCCGGCGCAGGTCAGAGAGGTTTTCGCCGGGGCCGAAGATGCTGTCCTCGCCTCGTCTTCCCGCGCAATCTTGCGCTCTGGCCCGAGTATTGCCGGCCTTCGAGATGCCTACCGTGCAACGGTCGATTCACTGCAATAATCTGCTCTGTTACTAAGGAAGCAGCGTTTTGGTCTGGCACTAGTGGTCTGGAAGGTGACATAGTTTATTTACCGAAGATCCCAACCGAGGAGATGATCAGAATGGCACTACCTGATCTCACGCCAGAACAGAGGGCGCAGGCTCTCGAGAAGGCAACGCAGGCACGGAGGCGTCGCGCCGAAGTGAAGAACGCGCTCAAGGCGCGCTCGATGAACCTGTCGGAGGTTTTGGAACTCGCTGATTCAGACGAAGCAGTCGCGAAGATGAAGGTCGTTTCGCTACTGGAGTCGCTGCCGCGCGTGGGCACGAACACGGCTGCCGTACTGATGGACGAGTACAAGATCGCCCAGAGCAGGCGCGTGCGTGGCCTCGGCCCCGTCCAGCGGAAGGCCCTCGTCGAGCGTTTCGGATGACGCGGTCAAGCGTGGCACACTTGAGTCATGACTAAGGCTCAACTGACTGTCCTCGCTGGCCCTACAGCCGTTGGTAAGGGAACTGTTGTCGCTGCGCTCACGAAGCGCTACCCGACGCTCAACGTGTCAGTCTCGGCAACAACTCGCGATCCTCGGCCCGGTGAACTGAACGGCGTCCACTACTACTTTGTTTCCGCCCAAGAGTTCGATGCAATGATCGAACGCGGAGACATGTTGGAGTGGGCGCTTGTTCATGGAAAAAACAAGTACGGGACGCCTCGCGGACCCGTCGATGAAGCCCTCGCTGCTGGCAAGCCCGTGCTTCTTGAGATCGACCTGGCCGGCGCACGCCAGGTCCGCACCAACAGGCCCGACGCACAGTTCATTTTCTTAGCTCCACCTTCGTGGGAGGAGCTCGAGCGTCGCCTCATTGGCCGGGGCACGGAAGGCCCTGAGGAACAGGCTCGCCGTCTGGCTACCGCCCGCGTTGAGCTCGAGGCTGCCTCGGAGTTTGACCATGTTGTGATCAACGACGACGTGGAGCGCGCCGTGGATGAGCTGGCTCGGCTCATTGGCCTGGAGTAGTATCTATCTGAATCCGCCACTGAGAGGAATACACGCATGTCCGGAATTGTTGCCCAGCCCGTGGGCATCACGTCCCCGCCCATTGACGATCTGCTGGAGCACGTCGATTCCAAGTACGCGCTGGTTATCTTCGCCGCGAAGCGTGCGCGTCAGATTAACTCCTACAATCTGCAGCTTCAGCAGAACATGATCCAGTTCGTGGGTCCGGTCGTCGACGTGCAGCCCGATGAGAAGCCGCTTGCGGTTTCCCTGCGTGAGATCAACGAAGGCCTCCTGTCTCTCGAAGCTAACCCCGAGGCCTGACATGGCAACGATCGTCGTCGGAGTGACCGGCGGCGTCGCAGCCTTTAAAGCACCCATCGTGGTCCGCGAGTGTCAACGCGCGGGCCACGACGTGTATGTCGCTGCGACGCGCGCGTCTTTGGATTTCGTTGGCCGTTCCACCTGGGAGGGCATCACGTCCCGCCCGGTTGCCGTGGATATCGCGGGGGAGGGACGCGCCGAGCATGTGGAGCTCGCTCGCGTCGCGGATCTCATCATCGTCGTGCCGGCGACCGCGAATTCTTTGGCGCGCCTCGCCGCTGGCTTCGCCGACGACATGGTGTCCTTGACTGTTCTCGCATCGGATGCTCCCGTTGTCGTTGCCCCGGCGATGCATTCCAACATGTGGCTGGCGCCCGCTACGCAGGCGAACGTTCAGGCGCTTCGTGATCGCGGCTTCCACGTCATCGAACCTGCTTCTGGCGCGCTTGGTTCCGGCGACAGGGGTGTCGGCCGCCTTCCCGAGCCTGAGGAGATCGCCCGGGTGGCTCTCGGGGTCCTTGCTGCTCGCGATCAGGCATCGAACGCTCTTGCTGGTCGCACGGTTGTTGTCACCGCCGGCGGTACACGCGAGCCCGTCGATCCGGTACGTTTTCTTGGCAATAAGTCCTCCGGCCGTCAGGGACTCGCGATCGCGTCGGCAGCGGCGCGAGCCGGCGCATCCGTACGCGTGATCGCCGCCAACATCGAGTCGGCTTTGCTCGCAACGTTGCCAACGGCCGTGCAGGTTACGCGAGTGGGGAGCGCCCTGCAGATGCGCGAGGCAACGATCGCTCAGGTGGCCGATGCCGACGCTCTCGTGATGACGGCAGCCGTCGCGGACTTCCGGCCCGAGGCTGCCTCAGAGTCGAAGATCAAAAAGGACCTGTCCAACGAGGAAGCTCCGACGATTCGCCTGGTTCGTAACCCCGATATCCTCGCCGAGATCGGGCACAGCGATCAGCGCCCGCCTCTCGTCGTCGGATTCGCCGCAGAGACCGGCACCGATGAGGAGATTCTCGCCTATGGCGCTGACAAGGCTGCCCGAAAAGGCGCGGATTTTATTTGCCTGAATCGGGTGGGGGAGAGCGTCGGATTTGGTGACGTTCCCAATGACATTCGACTCCTTGACGCACGCGGGAACACCGCGGGCCGTTACGTCGGCTCAAAGGATGAGGTGGCCGCTGGTCTTGTCGGCCATATGGCTTCATTCCTTGATAATCTAAAGCGGTGAGTCAACAGCTTTTTTCTTCTGAGTCCGTTACCGAAGGTCACCCCGACAAGGTCTGTGACCGTGTTTCCGATGCGATCCTCGACGCGCTGCTCGCCGCCGATCCCCGCTCGCGCGTGGCCGTCGAGACGATGGCGGCCACCGGTCTCATCCACATCGCCGGTGAGGTGACGACCGAGGCGTACGTTGAGATCCCGGAGATCGTGCGTCGCGAGATCCTGTCTATCGGCTACGACTCGTCACGTGTTGGCTTCGACGGTGCCTCCTGCGGCGTGTCCGTGTCGCTCGACGGTCAGAGCCCCGACATTGCCGGCGGCGTTGATGAAGCCCTTGAGGTGCGCGGCACCCAGGGCGGTGACCCGCGCGACCGTCTCGGCGCGGGCGACCAGGGCATCATGTTCGGCTACGCTTCTTCGGACACCCCGGACCTCATGCCCGCCCCCATTTGGCTGGCGCACCGCCTCGCGAAGCGCCTGACTGACGTTCGCAAGCAGGGCATCGTTGAAGGGCTGCGTCCCGACGGCAAGACTCAGGTGACTCTCGCGTACGCGGACGGTCGCCCGGTGGGTATCGACACGGTCGTCGTGTCCACCCAGCACGACGAGGCGCTGTCGCAGTCCGCAATCACCGACGCGGTACGCGACTATGTCATTAACCCCGTCATCGAAGAGTCCGGTCTCGCGCTGGCTACCGGCTCCATGACAACTCTCATCAACCCATCGGGTCGCTTCGTTTTGGGCGGTCCCGCCGCGGACGCCGGCCTCACCGGCCGCAAGATCATCGTCGACACCTACGGTGGTATGGCCCGTCACGGCGGCGGCGCCTTCTCCGGCAAGGACCCGTCAAAGGTCGATCGTTCCGCTACCTACGCCGCCCGTTGGGTGGCTAAGAACGTCGTTGCCGCCGGCATCGCTCAGCGTTGCGAAATTCAGCTTGCCTACGCGATTGGACGTGCTCGCCCGATCGGCCTGTATGTCGATACCTTCGGGACTACTTCGGTGCCCGAGGATCGCATCGCGGACGCCATCCGCGAGGTCTTCGACCTGCGTCCCCTCGGCATGATCGAAGACCTCGATCTGCTGCGTCCGATCTACCGCGAGACCGCTGCGTACGGCCACTTCGGTCGCGACCAGTTCCCGTGGGAGGCAACCAACCGCGTCGAACAGCTGAAGGCTGCGCTCGCATGAGCGAGGCAATGGAAGCCGAGGACTACCTGCCCTCGTACGAAACCGAGGATGCTCGCCGCGCGTGGCGCCGGCGCACGAGCCTGGAGATGATTGTTTCCGGCTTCATCGGCCTCGTCACGTCGTTCGTCCTCTCGATCGAGGCGTGGCAGCTCGCCGCTAACTCGTCGGCACGCTTCGGCTGCGATATTTCATCCGTCTTGTCATGTTCGGCGGTTGCGCAGACGTGGCAGGCACGGATCCTCGGCTTTCCCAATGCGTTCCTCGGCATCTTTTTCGAGGCTGTGGTTCTCGCTATTTCCGTCGCCATTTTTGCTGGCGTGAAGTTCCCGCGCTGGTACATGCTGGGCACGAACCTGCTGTACACGATCGCGCTGTTCTTTGCATTCTGGCTGTTCGGGCAGTCATATTTCATCATCCAGGTACTGTGCCCGTGGTGTCTGCTGATCACCCTGACGACAACGCTCGTCTTCGGAGGAATCACTCGCATCAATATTCGCGATGGCGTCATTCCAGCGCCCGAGGGACTGCGTCGTATCGTCGCCCAGGGGCTCGACTGGGCCCTGTGGGGTCTGATCGTCTTTGGCGTGCTCGCCATGGTGGTCGCGAAGTACGGGCTGAAGCTTCTCGGCTGAGAGCGGGACGCAGATGTGTGCTGGCCGTGATTCACTAGGATCATGACTTCCCAACAGGGCATGCTTGACGGTTTCGATCCGCCGCGGTCTTGCGCCGCGGAGATCGCTCGCGTGCTCGTTGACGTCGATCTGGCGCACATGGATCGGCCGCTCGACTACGTCGTTCCGGACAGGTTCATTGATGAGGCCGAGGTCGGCCGCGCAGTACGCGTACGGTTTTCCGGGACGCGCGTGGATGGCTGGATCGTTGAGCGTACACGTCGCGATGTGCTTGACGACGCCGCGCAGATCGAATCGGTATCGTCTGCACTCCCGGTGCTGACGCCTGCACTGTACGAGGCTGCACGTCGCATAGCGACGCGTTTTCTCGCAACGACCTCGCAGGTCCTGTCGCTCGCTATCCCACCGCGACATGCGCGCGGCGAAAAGACTGTCGTACAGGCACACGACTCGATGTGGCCATCCGTTGACGCTCCGACTGTTTCTGAAGGCTGGGCATCGTATCGTGCTGGCGACGCGTTACTTCACCGCCTTGCATCCGGAGAGTCTCCGCGTGCAGTCGTGACCGCGCTGCGTCCCCAGATGCGCGCGTGTCTGTCGGATGCCGTCGCTGCCACTGTTTCGTCGGGGCGCAGCGCCATCATCGTTGCTGCCACCGGAGAGGACGCCGCACGGTACGCACGTGCACTTGAGGAGGACCTCGGGGTGCCCGTTGCTGTCACAGGCGGTGAGGTGGCGCCCGAGGAGCGTTACCGTATCCACGCAGCCGCGACACTCGGGCGTCTTCCGATTGTGGTCGGCACACGCTCGGCAGCGTGGGTTCCGTGTGCGAAGCTGGGCCTCATCGTCATCTGCGACGACGGCGACGATCGACTGCGAGAGCGCAGGTTCCCTCGCTGCGACGTTCTTGATATCGCCGTGCAGCGGTGCGCGGTGGAGGGCGCGGGACTCCTTGTTGCTTCCTTCGCGCGCTCGGTGAAGGCACAGGCTCTCGTCCGTTCTGGCTGGGCGGCCAGTCTCGATCCGGTGCCCGGCGCGCTGCGCGACGCGACTCCACGCGTGCATCTGCACGGCGCGACGGAAGCAGAACGTGAGGGCGCCAGCGGCCACATGCGCATTCCCCCGGCAGCGTTGCGCATGATTCGCAAGGGCCTGCGCGAAGGCCCCGTTCTCATCCAGGTTGCAGTGTCCGGCTATTGGCCCACGGTCGTGTGCCGCCGTTGCGGCGAGCGTGCGCGCTGCCGCCATTGCTCGGGTCCCCTCGCAGTCAATAGCGGGGGAGACGTCACCTGTTCGTGGTGCGCCCGCACCTCGCAGTCATGGCGGTGCCCACATTGCTCCGGCACAGAGCTACGCGCAGCTCGCGTGGGATCGACGCGCACCGCCGAAGAGATCGCACGCAACCTCCCGGACACGTCGGTCCTCGAGTCTTCCGCTGCCCACAGAATCAACCGCCAACTGCCCTCACGCCCTACGGTCGTCGTTGCTACGCCGGGAGCTGAGCCAGACGTGGACGGTGGCTACGCCGCCGCCATCATCCTCGACGCGCACGCTCTGGCTGGGCGAGCCGAACTGTGGGCCCCGGAGGAGGCTGCCCGGCGGTGGCTCAACGCGCTGTCTCTTGTCCGCCCAGGCCACCCCGGCCTCGTTGTCGGGATGATTCCCGATGCGTTGGGGCAGGCACTCGTGCGCTGGGCTCCCACCGACTACGCCGATCGGCTTCTCGACGAGCGTGAGGCTCTCGGCTTTTTCCCTGCTACGACGATGGTTGCCCTCGATGGGCCAGCGGCTCAGGTCCGTCAGGTTGCCGAACAGGTCATTCGCGATGGAGGAGCTGATCTGGTCGGCACCGTCGTGCGCCCGGCGACGCGCGAGGGGGAGGAAAACCAAGTGCGCACGCTGGTGCGAAGCCCGTTGGCCGGGGCGACGTCGATGCTCGCGGTTCTTACCGAGATTCGACGCTCACGCAGTGCCCGTAAGCTTCCACTCGTCAAAATGAGCGTGAACCCACCCGAGCTCTTCTGAGTCAGGGCCTGCGTAGTACCGTAAACTGGCGGCCGTGCGCATTATTTTTGCTGGTACCCCCGAGGCCGCAGTTCCCACGCTGCGGGCCCTGCTGTCGTCGTCCCACGAGGTCGCCCTCGTCATCACGCGCCCACCGGCTCGGCGCGGCCGCGGAAAGACGATGTACCCGTCACCGGTGGCAGAGGTTGCCACCGAATTCGGCGTGGAACTGTTGGAGACAACGACACTAAAGACCCCCGACATCGCTCAGCGCATCGAGGACGTGCAGGCGGACCTCGGTGTCGTTGTTGCTTACGGCGGCCTCGTGCCCCCGAACGTGCTGGCAATGCCCGTACACGGGTGGGTAAACCTGCATTTCTCGGATCTACCAAGGTGGCGCGGAGCTGCTCCTGTTCAGTGGGCGATTCGCGAAGGGGATGCGACGACCGCGTCCTGCGTGTTCAACCTCGAGGAGGGCCTGGATACGGGCAGCGTCTATTCCCGCGTCGAGGTTCCGATCGGGCATGAGAGCGCTGGCGAGCTGCTCTCGTCCATGGCCAAGGCCGGGGCAGACCAGGTGCTCGGCGTCGTCGACGCGCTCGCCGCTGGTAGCGCAACCGCTACTCCGCAGCCCTCCGAGGGTGTCACGCACGCTCGCCGCCTCGAGCACGTCGACGGCTACGTGTCGTTCACGCACGATGCCGGGTACGAGGATCGCGTCATTCGTTCTGTCACGCCCAATCCCGGCGCCTACACGGTGTTGCCGGGCGGGGCACGCATGAAGCTCGACAAGGCTACGCCCGTGGACCGTGACGATCTCGCTCCCGGGCAGCTCGACGTGACGAAGAAGCAGGTCACCGTCGGGTGTACGAGTGGAGCTCTCGTGCTCGGAAAAGTGGCGCCGGCCGGTAAGTCCTGGATGGACGCGGCTGCCTGGGCGAGGGGAGCGCGGCCTTCCGAAGACCTGCGCCTTGGTGGAGAGCTGGAGGGAGAGCGATGAGCGAGAGGCGTTACGCGGACGGCTACCGCAAGCTGCGCAAGGCCGATGAGCCCCGTCGTATTGCCTACGACGTTCTCCACGAGGTCGAGACCCAGGGCGCGTTCACGAACATCATTTTGCCGAAAGCCCTGCGTCAGGCACGGCGCGACGGTCACTTCTCCGATCGGGACGCCGCCTTCACCTCCGAACTCGTCCACGGCACGCTGCGTGCGATCGGCCGACTCGACTGGGTGATCTCCCGTCATATCGACCGTCCCCTGGCTGATCTCGATCCGCGCGCGCTCGTCGTTCTGCGCATGGGTGCCCACCAGCTCCTCGACATGCGAGTGCCTGATCATGCTGCTGTGTCGGCGACTGTGGACGTCGCACGAGAGCACCTGACGGATGGCCCCGTGCGTTTCGTTAATGCCGTGTTGCGCTCGATCACTCGCGAGGATCCGTCCGAGCGTGAGGCAGCTATGGATGCCATCGCCGACGAGGATCAAGCCCTCGGCGTGCGCTACTCGCACCCGGCGTGGATGGTCACTGCGTTCCGCGACGCTCTGAAGGCCCACGGCTACCCCGAGGATGAACTTCTCGACGTTCTCGTGGCTGATAACGAGGTTCCCACGGTCACTCTGGTGGCCCGCCCGTCGTTGATGAGCGTCGACGAACTCGCCGATGAGGCCGAGGATATTCTCGACACGCGCGTCGCCCTGGGTGCTGTCTCCCCGTATGCCGTGCTCCTCGAATCCGGCGATCCCGCGCGCCTGCCCTCGATTCGCGACGGCCGCGCCGGCGCACAGGATGAGGGTTCGCAGCTCGCTGCCCTCATCGCCGCGTCCGCACCGCTTGAGGGCGACAACGACGAGCGCTGGCTCGACCTGTGTGCGGGTCCCGGTGGCAAGGCTGCTCTTCTGGCCGGCCTCGCCGCTGGCGTGGGAGCACGCGTGACCGCTAACGAGGTGCACCCGCACCGCGCCCGCCTCGTGGAGCGCACGACACGCCAGTTCGACTCCATTGAGGTCGTGAGCGGCGACGGTCGTACCTTCGGTGGTGGCCAGAGCGCATGGCGCCTCGGCTCGTTTGACCGTGTCGTCGTCGATGCCCCCTGCTCGGGCATGGGGTCGATGCGCCGCCGCCCCGAGTCCCGTTGGAACCGCACGCCCGCGGACGTGGAGGAGCTGACTGTTCTCCAGCGCGAACTACTCGATCGAGCAGTCGCGCTGACACGCCCCGGAGGCGTTCTCACATACATCACGTGTTCGCCGCACGCGGCCGAGACACGTGAACAGGTCGAGCGTCTGCTCAAGGCTGGCGAGGTCGAACTGCTTGACACCGTGGCGCTCGCAAACGAATGCGCACCCCAAGCGCTGGACGTGCCGGCATCTGCGGGCGTCATCAAAGGGTTTAGCGGTCGGACGCTCCAGCTCTGGGATCACCGTTTCGGCACGGATCTTATGTTTGTAGCCTGCCTGCGCAAGCGCTAGCATATGCGTTATGAACGCCACAATTAGCCCGTCGATTCTCAACTGCGACATCGCTAACCTGCGCGGTGAGCTCACCAAGATCGCAGGAGCGGATATCGCTCACGTCGACGTCATGGACAACCATTTCGTCCCCAACCTCTCATGGGGTCTGCCCGTCGCGGAGGCTGTCGTCAAGTCCGGCATTCTGCCGGTCGACGCACACCTCATGATCGAAGACCCGGATCGTTGGGCTCCGCAGTATGCGGAGGTCGGTTGTGAGTCCGTCACCTTCCACGCAGAGGCCGCTGCAGCGCCGCTGCGCCTGGCGCGCGAGCTGCACCGCATCGGCGCACGCGCCGGCCTGGCTCTGAAGCCGGCGACTGACATCGCACCGTTCGTCGACATCCTCAACGAGTTCGACATGATCCTCATCATGACGGTCGAGCCCGGCTTCGGCGGCCAGTCCTTCATCGAGCAGATGATCCCGAAGATCGAGCGCACGCGCACCGCGATCAACGCCGCAGGTCTGCAGGTGTCGATCCAGGTCGATGGCGGCATCTCGCGTGCGACCATCGAGCGCGCGGCCGAGGCCGGCGCCGACAACTTCGTCGCTGGTTCCGCGGTCTTCCGCGCTGACGACGCTCATCGTGAGGTGGAGGCGCTGCGCGAACTCGCCAACGCACACTCGCACTGATCGCACAGGCTTTCGGGCGGCCGGAACGAGATCCCGTTCCGGCCGCCCGTTTTCTTTCATAGCGGATACGCCTCGCATGGTGCGCCCGTCGGTGGCACAATGGCACACGAGTACTCCGGGGTCGGTGAAAGTCCGAACCGGCGGTGATAGTCCGCGACCCGCCCTCACAGAACGAGGGCGGTTGAGCCGGTGAAATTCCGGCACCGACGGTTAAAGTCCGGATGGGAGGAGTGCATGAGGCGCATCCGTGCGTCTGCTGTGCTGCGCGTACCCCCGGTGTCGGAAAGTAAGTCGTGGCAACTCGGAACAAGCCTCGCGGTGCTCTTACCGTCGCGGCACCGATCATTTTCCTCGCCGTGCTGTTGGCGGGGTGGTGGCTATCGACCACGCTGACCGGCATCGAGGCCTGGCGCCTACCTAACCCCATGTCCGTCATCTCCAAGGGATCGGTGATCCTGGCGCTTCCGTCAACCTGGCACAAGGTCCAGGTGACGGGTGCCGAGGCCGTCGCTGGGTGTCTGCTCGGCTCGGTCGTCGCGTTGCCGTCCGCGTATGTGATCTACCGGTCGCGTATTTTGGCTGCTGCGGTAGAGCCCTTTCTCGGGGCAACCCAAGCATTACCAGCAATCGCTATTGCACCAATTCTTGTGCTGTGGGTCGGCTACGGATTCATGTCCATCGTCGTCCTGTGCGCCCTGATGGTGTTCTTTCCGATTCTTGTCTCGACGGTCGTCGGCTTGCGCCATATTGACCGCGAGCTTCTCGAAGCTGCTGCATTGGACGGGGCGACGGGATGGACGATGGCACTCTACATGGAGCTCCCGCTGGCCGCTCCCGCGATTTTGGGCGGCCTGCGTAACGGGTTCGCCCTGTCGGTGACGGGCGCAGTCGTGGGGGAGATGGTGATGGGTGGCTCCGGGCTCGGGCAGGTACTCACTCAGATGAGAAACAACGTGGACACCGCCGGAATGTTCGTCATCATTATCATTTTGTGCACGATGGCGACTCTTCTCTACACGATCGTGTACAGGATCGAGCGGTCGAAGCGTTATGAGATCACGCAGTGAAGGAGAATCTCTTGAAGCTTTCCACAATCGTTCGTGCCGCAGTCGTCGGCGCATGTACTTCGTTGGTCCTGGCGGCGTGCACGCCGGGAGACAAGGCCGCTCAGTCGGGAACGGACGGCGATTCGGAGGTCACGATCGGCCTGACGTACATCCCCAACATTCAGTTCTCGCCCGTTTACGTTGCGGACGCGCAGGGAACGTACGCGGATAACGGTATCGTCCCAACAATTCGGCACCACGGGTCGCACGAGGGCTTTTTTACGGCGCTTCTGGCAGGTGAGGAGGATGTCGTCATCGCGTCGGGAGACGAAGCGGCGGTCGCTGCCTCGCAGGGCCTCGATATCGTGTCGATTGGCCAGTATTACGCCTCCTACCCAGGCGCAGTGATCGTTCCAGAGGATTCCGACATCCACTCTCTTGCTGACCTCAAGGGCAAGACGGTGGGCATTCCGGGTGAGCACGGTGCGAACTACTATGCGACGCGCGCCGCCATGCAGGAAGCTGGTCTTAGCGAGTCGGACGTGACGATCTCTCCGATCGGATACACGCAGCAGGCCGCACTCGCGTCGGGTCAGGTCGACGCAGTCGTCGGCTTTACCAACAACGACGCCGTGCAGATGCGACTGGCCGGCCTTCAGATCCGCGAGATCACGCTGAACCCCACATCGACACCGCTGGTGAGCGCGTCCTTCATCACCACTCACAAGTGGGCGCAGGAGCACCCGGAACAGGCGCGCGCAGTTGTCGCGGCCACGACCAAGGCCATGAACGATATCGCTGCGGCCCCCCAGATCGCCCTCGACGCGACGAAGCAGTGGGATACCTCGTTGACCGACGAGGCGACGTTGTCCGCGGCGAACGCTGTTCTTGCCGCAACGGTTCCTCTCTGGCTGGGCGACACCGGGACTGCAACGGGGGCGCAAGACCTGGCTACCTGGGCGCAGATGGTCACCTTCCTCGATTCTCTCGGGGAGCTTGAGGGGTCGGTGGATGCGACGACACTCGCGACCAACGACTATGTGAGCGCCAACGATAGCGCGTCGCCTCAGTCCTAAACGGTGCGCCGTATGCTCGGGACGCGCGCGTTTCGCGTAGGGTAGGCGGGTGAGTACCGCTGTCAACGCTAACGTGCGCGTCCTCGAGCTTTTCGTCGAGCTCCTGGGCGCGCGTCCCGGGCGCACGAAGGCGCAATTGCGTGCTCTTCCCGGATATCAGGGGCTCGCGGACGATGCCTTCGAAACGCAGTTCCAGCGAGACAAAGACGCGCTGCGCGACGCTGGTGCCCACATGACGATTCACTCTGGGGAGCGTTACAGCATCGCCTGGGATTCTTTTGCGCCCGGCATCGAGGTGACGAGTACCGACCGCGCGCTCATGTCGCTGGCTGCACGCGCGTGGGATAGCAGCGAATTCTTCGCCGACGCGATCGATGCGAAGGCGGCTGCAGCTTCCTCCGACGACGTTTCTGCTCCGACAATTCGCCTGGGTCTCACCGGCCTCGGGGCAGCCACCGTGTTGGCGCAGGCAATTCGCGAGCGGCGCGTGGTGTGCTTCGAATACCCGGGATCTCGCGAGCTCACAGAGCGCTCCGTCGAGCCGTGGGCCCTGTCGGTCCAGGGCCGCGCCTTGTACCTGTGGGGATGGGACCTCGATCGCGGCAGCGAGCGTACATTCCGTGTATCGCGCATTCGCTCCCAGATTTCGTTCATCGGGGAACCGGGAGATGCATCGCTCCCGCCCGAGGGAGCAGTGTTTCCGCGTGTGTCATCGTTCGTCTCTCCCGTCGTCGACGTGCGTGGGGACTGCACTGCACGCACGCTTCTTCATGGTTACGAGGCCGGGGCAGCATCTGAGGAGCACGGTTCGCCTCGGCATGGCTGGGAGCGCGTCGCGCTCGAAGGCGCAGAATTGGGAACGTGGATGGGTCGTCTTCTTCCCCTGGCATCTGACGTGGTCGTCGTATCACCCGAGTCCCTGCGCGACGCGATGTTGACGCGCCTGCGCGCGGCCGCCAAGTGGGGTGAGCACGATGCCTGAGAACGTACAGTTGGCCGTTGTCCGCCTCGCTTCGATGGTGGCGTGGATGAGTGAGCACCCGGGCGCGAACGTCGATGAGATCGCAGCGCATTTCCATCGCACTCGCCGACAGGTGCGTCGTGATATCGAGTATCTAGCGTCCGTTGGAGATTCACTGCCCGGCGCGTCCTTCGAGCTCGATTGGGAGCTCTACGAGCAAGAACAGCGCGTGTCACTACGCTCGACGCTGGGCGCTTCGGCGCCGCTGCGCCTGTCCACGCTAGAGGCGCAGGCTCTTCTCATCGGACTGTCTGCGATCACCCCGCTACTTGGCATGGATCTTGCCGCTCATGTTCCGCATGCCGCCCTCGTCGTCTGCGCGCTCGGGGGCCTGAAAGAGGCCGACGCCGAACAGCGTGTGGAGGCGATTCCTTCTCTGGCCTCGTCGAGCGAGAGCCTCGAGACCCTGCGCGACGCCCTTCTGCGCGAAGAACGTGTGTCTTTCACCTACGTGTCCGCTTCTGGCGTTCGCACGCGCCGCATCGTCGACCCGTGGTCGCTCGAGGCGAGCGCGAGCGGCTGGCTGCTGCGCGGCTGGTGCACTCGCGCGGGGGAGGCTCGCAGCTTCGCGGTCGTATCGATCAGCGACGTGCGTGGCGAGGGGCCACGCGTCGAGGAGCCGCGCCGCATTCGTCATGACGCACCCACCTGGACGCTCGACGTCGATCGCGATGCCCGGTGGATCGCCGACGAATACGACGGTCATATCGTCGCCGAGCTGGAGGGCGGGGGAGCACGCATCACCCTGCCCGTCTGGAACGAACAGTGGGGCATGAGCCTCCTCATCGACATTGCCCCACACCTACGCGCAGCAACGCCGGATATGCGCGACGAGGCCGCACGCCGTGCGCGCTCAGTTTTGTCGATCTGGACCCGAGAGGATGCATCGTGAGCCCCAAACGACGTCGACACCGCACCCGGGATACTGATCACGTCACCCAGCGCGAGGAGGAAGTCGGCCTCGGCGTGGGCAGTGCAGCCCAGCGCTACGCAGCGTACAAGGCCGAGGCGCGGGCCGCCTCGTCGCTACGCGCGCGCTGGGTCTCCTCGCTGAGCTTTACCCCGGACCCGTTCCAGATCCAGGCACTCGATGCCGTCGAGGCTGGCAGCTCCGTCCTCGTTGCCGCCCCCACGGGTGCAGGAAAGACGATCGTCGGCCAGTTCGGTGCCTACGTCGCCCTCGAGCAGGGAATGCGCGCGTTCTACACGACGCCGATCAAGGCACTGTCCAACCAGAAGTACCTGGAGCTGTGCGACCTGTACGGCGCGGACAACGTCGGCCTGGCGACCGGAGACACGTCGGTCAACTCCGGTGCCCCGGTCGTCGTCATGACGACAGAGGTCCTGCGTAACATGATCTACGCGGGTGCATCCCTGAGCGACTTGGGCGTCGTCATCCTTGACGAGGTCCACTACCTGGCGGATAAGATGCGCGGCCCGGTGTGGGAGGAAGTGATCATTCACCTGCCCGCACACGTCGCGATCATCGCCCTGTCGGCGACGGTGTCGAACGCCGAGGAGTTCGGGGCCTGGATCCGGGAAGTGCGCTCCTCCTGCGAGATCATCGTGTCCGAAAAGCGTCCCGTCCCGCTCTATCAGCACATGATCGTCGGCGAGGACATTTTTGACCTGTACGCGCCCACCGGAAAGGGAAAGCTCAATCCCGAGCTTGTGGCAGCGACACGCGACTCCGAGATGCGCGGCGGGCGCGGCTCACGCTCGTGGAACCGCGAGGTCCGGGTTCGTCGTGAGTCGCGTCCCTCCACTCTCATTTCACTCGATCGCGCGCGGCTGCTGCCCGCCATCACGTTCATCTTCTCGCGGGCAGGATGCGAGGACGCGGTGCGTCAGATCCTCTCCACGCGCATCACGCTGACGACGCGATCGGAAGCCGCAGAGATCGAGAGCTACGTGGATGAGGTCATCGCGCTTCTACCTCCCGAGGACGCCATCGTCCTCGGCGCCGAGGCGTGGAAACGCGGCCTCATGCGCGGCATCGCCGCCCACCACGCTGGCATGCTGCCCCTCATGAAGGAGAGCGTCGAGCACCTGTTCTCGCGCGGCCTTGTCAAGATGGTGTACGCGACCGAGACGCTCGCGCTCGGCATCAATATGCCCGCCCGCACGGTCGTCATCGAATCGCTGACGAAGTGGAACGGCTCGGCGCACGTCTCTCTGTCCGCCGGGGAGTACACGCAGCTGTCGGGTCGCGCGGGGCGTCGCGGTATCGACACCGAAGGGCACGCTGTCGTCTCACATCGTGGGGGAGTGGCACCCGAAGAGGTCGCAGCCCTTGCTTCGAAGCGCACGTACCCGTTGATCTCCGCGTTCACTCCGACGTACAACATGGTCGTCAACCTGCTCGCGCGATCGACGCGCGCCCAGACTCGCAAGGTCCTGGAGTCTTCTTTCGCTCAGTATCAGGCCGATTCCGCTGTCGTCGCGCTCGCTTCGCGACTGACCGAGCTGGAGGCTCAGCGCGATGCGACGGCCGAGGACCTGTCGTGTTCGCACGGTGATGTCCGCGAGTACCTGACGCTGCGCGACCAGTTGGGTCAGGCGGAGAAGTCCGGTGCGCGGGCACGCAAGCGCGAGGCACGAGATGAATTGCGTCGTCTTCTGTCCGGCGTGCGCCCGGGCGACGTCCTAGTGCTGACTCGTGGCCGCAAGACGCGCCTGTGTGTCGTTGGGGCGAAGGCCACCAGCGCCTCGGGCAGGGTTGAGGTCTCGGTGATCGGGGAGGACGCCACGTGGAGGGCACTGGCCCCCGAAGACGTGCGCGGTGCAATTGCAGTCGTCGGCCACATGCCGATTCCCGGCGGATCTGCGCTACGGCGCACGAAGGAGCGCACGCGCATCGCTGGGGAGCTGCGCTCCGGCGCAGCCAAGGGTATCTACGAGGTCCCTGCGGAGCCTACGCAGGCTTCTGATCCGGTTTCGGCACTGCGTGTCGCGATGCGTCAGCATCCGGTTCACCGCTGCCCGCACCGCGAGGAGCACGCTCGGGCGGGCGCCCAGTGGGCGCGCCTGGCGCGCGAGATTGATCGTCTCCGCTCATCGATCGACTCCCAGACGGGTTCCGTGGCCGCCCAGTTTGACCGCGTCTGCGCGGTCCTCGAACGTCTCGGATTTCTGGCCGGGGATGAGGTCACAGACGCAGGTCAGCGCTTGCGCCGAATCTTCGGTGAGCGCGACCTGGTGGTGGCCATGTCGATGAACGAGGGCACGTGGAATGAGCTCGACGAGGCGGAACTCGCGTCGATGGTTTCTGCGCTCGTCTACGATTCTCGCTCCGACGACGATGCGCAGCAGTTGGCCCCTGCGGGCGTGGGCATTCGACTGCAGGAAGCCTGGCACGAGAGCCTGGCAACCTTGGAGCGCGTGCACCGCGTCGAAAAGGCTTGTGGCTGTGACCTGACCCCGAGCCTTGACGCCGGTCTGATGGCTGCCACACTTGCGTGGGCACACGGCTCGACGCTGGCCACGGCGATTGATGCCACGCCGATCCAGGCCGGGGACTTCGTCCGCTGGATGCGTCAGGTCATGGACTGCCTCGGTCAGATTGCGTCGGCGTCGTCTAGCGGCGAGCTTGCACGTAAAGCCGAGGCCGCGAAGGACCGCATCGGTCGCGGTATCGTTGCGTGGTCGACGATTTGAGACACGTGGAGGGCTAGTGGGGCATCAGGACATCTTGCGGCGCGCATCGTTCGCACACGTGTGCGGCGATTCGATCATCGCTGCGATCGCCGGTCTGGCGCTGTATGCGTCGTTTCCACCCGTAGGCTGGTGGTGGCTATCGGTGCCTGCCCTCGCCCTGTTTCTGTCGCGCATTGACGAGGCCAGGGCTCCGCGCGCGCTGACGGTGACCTTCGTGTTCGGCATGAGCTTCTGGCTTCCTCTCATCGACTGGATTCCGCTGGCCGTTGGCACGACACCCCCGTGGTTCGTTCTGGCGCTCGTGCAGACGTTCTTCTTCATGGGTTGGGTGGTCTTTACGCGCTGGACTCAGCTGTGGCGGTGGGCGCGCGGTCCGCTCGTCCAGGCGTTGTTGTTTGCGCTGACCTGGACAGGCGTCGACGCTGCTCGCTCACGCTGGCCGTGGTCGGGCTTTCCGTGGGGCTCTGTTGCTTTGCCTCAGGTGGATTCGCCCCTCGGCCATCTCGCACCCTACGGAGGCGCGATGCTCATCACCGCAGTCGTCGTATTTCTTGCCGTTCTTGTGCGCCGCGCCTTCGCGGCTCGCGACGCCGCCGTTCTACGCGAGCACTGGTTTTCGCGCCCGGCATTGGCCCTCATCGTCGCCGCCGTATACGTCGCGCCCCTCGCAATTTCTTTACCCAATCAGGCGGACAACGGCATGTTGCGCGTCGGCGTCATCCAAGGCGATATCACGCTGCCCGGAGCCGAGGCATACAGCCGTGAGGGCGAGGTGACCGATAACAACATGCGGGCGTCCCTCGAGCTTGCGAGTTCGCCGCAGGTCGCCGATCACCCGATCGACATCGCGCTCTGGGGCGAGGGATCCGTTGACCGCGATCCGCTTGCATTCCCTGCGATTGGCCAGGCCGTCGATCGAGCCGCCACGGCGCTGGATGCGCCGATCCTGATTGGCTACACAAATCTGAACGAGCGCGACCGCGTGAAGAACTGGCTGGCGGTGTGGGAGCCGGGCACGGGAATGGACGAGGCTTCCCGGTATTCCAAGCACGTTCCCGTTCCCTTTGGCGAGTTCATTCCTTTCCGGGACGTCATTGCTTCGTTCGCGACCGAGGTAGGTCAGGCCAGCAAGGACATGGAAGCGGGGGAGGAACCTCCCCTGATGACGGTGCAGGCACGCGACGGGCGCAGTGTTCCCCTGGCCGTCGGCATCTGCTTCGAGGCTGCGTACCCCCTCGTGATCGGTGACGGCGTGGCTCGTGGCGGTCAGGTTATCGTCGTTCCCTCGAACAACTATCATTTCCGCTCCTCGGGTGAGTCCGCGCAGCAGGGCCAGCTCTTGCGTATGCGCGCGATGGAGTACTCGCGCAGCGCCGTTCAGGCTTCCACGACCGGCCACTCGTACGTGATTCGTCCCGACGGCTCGATTCTCGCGAGCACGGGTACCGAGGAGTCGGCAACACTCGCTGCCGATATCCCGCTCCGGACCTCGCAGACGTTGACTGCTTTGGCGGGGGAGAGGATTCCCAGCGCCGTGATGGCGGCGACGCTGGTCATTGCGATTCTCGCCACCGCGACAGTTATCGGACAAGGAATCAGGGCATCAGCGCGCGCCAGACGTGCGTCCGGCCACTAGATTCGGCAAGATGTGAGTCATGACTGAATCCGTTCCTTCCTCTCCGTCGCCGTCCGGCGACCACACCCTGATCGTCATTCCAACGTACAACGAGATGGCGACCCTGCCGACGATTCTGGGCGATATCTGGGCGAACGTGCCGGGTGCGCACGTGCTGATCGTCGACGATTCGTCGCCAGACGGAACGGGGGAGTGGGTCGACAACCGACGCGAGGGCGAGGATCGTCTCCATGTCCTTCATCGCCCCGCGAAGTCGGGGCTTGCCACCGCGTACGTCGATGGCATGAGCTGGGGCATCGACCATGGATACCCCTTCATTCTTCAGATGGATGCGGATGGGTCGCATCGACCCGTTGATCTGCCGAAGCTACTCAGCCGCATGGCTGGTCCGGACCGTCCGGACCTGGTCATCGGTTCGCGTTGGGTGCCGGGCGGAGCCATCAACGGATGGTCGGCGAAGCGTGTCGCCCTGTCCAAGGCGGGCAATTATTATGTCCGTTTTTGCCTGGGGACACCCGTGCGCGATGCGACGGCAGGCCTGCGCCTACACCGAGCGTTTTTCCTGAGCGAACACGAGGTTCTCGGTCGGGTAGCGACAACAGGATTCGGGTTCCAGGTCGAGATGACCGAGCTCGAACGTTCCCTGGGCGCAGCTATCGCCGAGGTTCCGATCACCTTTGACGAGCGCATGGCCGGTGAATCGAAGCTCGACTCGTCTATTTTCGTCGAGGAGCTCGTGATGGTAACGAAAGGCGGCCTGAGCCGACTGGCCCAGGCCGCACGACGGATCTTGCCGAAGCGTTAGCCCTTGCGGTAGGAGCCCTCGGGACGCAGCCGCCCCTCGCGGTACGCTGTGAGCTGCTCGGTCAGAACAACCTCGAGTTCGTCGATCGAGCGACGCTCGAGCAGCATGTCCCAGTGGGTACGTTGCGGCTTGACGGGCTTGTTTTCCTCGTCCTCGACGGTTTCGCCGATGAGCTCGGCCGTCTGGCCACACTTGCATTCCCACGTCGCAGGCGCGGTGGCCTCACTGGACAGAGTCACCTCGAACTCGTGGCCATTAGGGCACGCGTAACGAACGATGAAACGGTCGGCGAAAACGACACCGTCCTCAGACTCGAGGGACTTCGCACCGATCTGCATACCACGCAGCGCGCGGTCAGCCATAACAGCCTCCTGAACAAAAGAACGAAACGGGTCCATTCTATCTGACACGTCAAGCGGAACGCTCCCACGGCCTCATCCCAACCCCACCCCACGATCCGATAATGTACATTATGTCCGATATTCTTTGTCGACCGCTCTCCGACCACGCGGTACAGTTACACCCATGACGACAGACCATGACGCGCGCTCGCAGCGCCCTCCCGCCATCCGAGAGACCATCGTCCTCGCGCTGGCGTGCCTGTCGTATTCAATTCTGTCATTCCTTGCGAAGGCTCCGGAATCCGTCGCTGTCGCGCATGCGCACGACGTCGCCGCCTTCGAGTTGCGCTTCGGATTGTTTATTGAAGGCCCCACAAACGCCTGGCTCACGACCCACCCGCTGCTCGCCTCACTTGCATCCACGCAGTATGCGGTCTCATTCTTCGCGATGACGGGTTTCGCCATGATCGTCCTATGGCTGAAGGCACCGACCCACTATCGCAGCGCGCGGTGGACTCTCGTCATCATGACTATCGGAGCGCTCGTCACCTACTGGACCTATCCCCTGGCTCCCCCGCGTCTCGTTCCCGAGTTTGGGTTCGTCGATGCGGTCGCTGAGCACACGTCCGTATATTCTCAGCTGTTTGGCACGCTTGCGAACCCCTACGGCGCTATGCCATCGATGCACACGGGTTGGTCTGTATGGGTTGCAGTCATGCTTGGTACGTACGTCTGGCGCTCATGGTGGGCCCGGCTCATTCTCGCCGTCCACCCCGTTTTAACCATCGTGACAATCGTCGCAACGGCCAATCATTATGTGGTTGATGCCATTGCCGGTTGCGCATACTTCCTGCTCGCTTGGCTCTTTGTCACCATTGCAAACAGGGCCTTACCGGGGAATGTGCGAACGCCCGGCGAGACGTCCTAGGACCTCCCCTATTTAAACGCTAGTGTGGGTGCCATGAGACTCGGAGTTGATTTTGGCACCACGACCACTGCGATCGCTATCGTCGACCGGGGGAACTACCCGATCGTCTCTTTCGTCAACAATCATGACGATACGGTCGATTTCGTTCCATCTATCATCGCTCTTGACGGCGACCGCCTGGTTTACGGTTTCGACGCCGAAGACGCTGCCCGCGAAGGCGCTCCTCATCTGCGCTCCTTTAAGCGCCTGCTGTCCGATCCGTCGGTGACTGACACGTCCACGCTGCGTCTGGGTAATCACAGCATCTCGATCCTCGACGCGCTGACAGGTTTCCTCAGCTACGTCGTGCGCCAGCTGCGCACAAATTCTTCCATCGCTACGCTGCCGGATTCAGAGCCGCTCGAGGCCCTTGTCGGCATCCCGGCGCACGCATGGTCCGCGCAGCGCTTCCTGACCCTCGAGGCCTTCCGCCGCGCGGGATGGGATGTCCTCGCGATGGTCAACGAGCCTTCTGCCGCAGGCTTCGAGTACACGCACCGCCATGCGGGCACACTCAATTCCAAGCGCACCGCAATCCTCGTCTACGACCTGGGCGGCGGCACATTCGACGCCTCCATCGTGTCCGCTACGGGCACGCTCCACGAGGTCAAGGGCTCGCGCGGCCTCAACATGGTCGGCGGCGATGACTTTGACGTCGCGCTCGCTACCCGCCTCGCCGCTGCCGCTGGGACCGACTCAGGCAAGCTCGGGGACGAGGCGTGGGAGCGTCTCATCGAAGACTCACGCGATGCGAAGGAGACCCTCTCCCCTTCGACGAAGTTCATCACAGTGCCCGTCGATGGTCAGCCTGTGACGATTCCCGTCACCGACTTCTACGAGGCCGCCACTCCCCTGGTCGAGGCAACGATCGAGGCCATGGAGCCCCTGTTGGTGCCGGACGCATCCGGAGTTGGCCAGCTGGGCGGTGACATCGCCGGCCTCTACGTCGTTGGCGGCGGTTCGCAGCTGCCTCTGGTTGCCCGAGTGCTTCGTTCGCGCTTTGGCCGCCGCGTGCACCGCTCGCCGCACACGGCAGCTTCAACCGCGATCGGCCTGGCCATCGGCGCCGACCCCGAGGCTGCGTACACGGTGCGCGAACAACTCTCGCGTGGCGTCGGCGTCTTCCGTGAGCGCGAGGCCGGCTCATTCATCTCGTTCGACACGCTCCTGGAGCCGAACACTGAGCTTGTTCCCGGCGAGACCCTGACGATTAAGCGCCGCTACCGCGCCGCGCACAACATCGGATACTTCCGCTTCGTCGAGTATTCGTCGTTCGACGAGGCCGGGGTGCCCCGCGGCGACCTGCAGCCCTACGGCGAAGTGATCGTCCCCTTCGATCACTCCCTGCGCCGCTCCGACATCGATCTCTCAGTCGTTCCCGTCATCCGCACCGAGGATGGACCTCTCATCGAAGAGTCCTACATCGTCGACGAGAACGGCATGGTCACCGTGGAAATCACGGATCTGGAGGCCGCCTACACCGTGACACGTCCTCTCGGCCGGCGTTAGTCGCGCAGGTGGCGCTCGCCGCTTGATAAGTGTGGGGCCCAGGCATCGCGCCTGGGCCCCACACTTACATTGAAGACGCGTGTCAGGAAGCTGAAAGCTTCGAACGACGACGCTCAGCGAGCTCGTCGACGAACGCGGGCTCGGAACGCTCAAGGGGCAGCTCCGCGAGCGAACCCTCGACCTCGCGCCAGACGCGGCCAACGGCAATACCAAAGACGCCCTGTCCGCCCTGCAGAAGATCGATGACCTCATCGGTAGAGGTGCACTCGTAGACCGAGGCTCCGTCGCTCATCAGCGTGATGGAAGCGAGGTCATCCACTCCCCTGTTCTGCAGCGACGAGACGGCAACGCGAACCTGCTGGAGAGAAACGCCGGCGTCCAGGAGCTTCTTGACGACCTTCAGGACGAGAATGTCACGGAAGGAGTAGAGACGCTGCGAGCCGGAGCCACGCGCGGCGCGGATCGACGGCTGCAGCAGACCAGTGCGAGCCCAGTAATCGAGCTGACGGTACGTGATACCGGCTGCGCTGCATGCAACGGGACCACGGTAGCCCATCTCGTCCGTGTCGAGCCCCTCAAGGGGATCACCGAACAGCATGCCTTGCCGGCTTGCGGCGTTCGCTTGTGCGCTCACTCGGGGGCTCCTTGTAGGTAATACGTGATGAGAACAGGACTACGGTAGAGCACGAGCGATGCTCGGTCAATGACCGACCCGGCGAGTCTAACCTTCATGTTGAACATGAGACTTAGTCCCCGTCCTCCGCCAGCGACGACACCGCCACCGCCAGCATGTCCCGGTGCAATTCGGCGAACAGGTCGCCCAGTTCAATAGCTCGGGCGCGCGCACGCTCGCGGTCCGCGCCACGGCCTCGTCCCCTCTGAGAGGAAACCGTCTGGTCGATGATATCCGCACTACGTTCCGCGCCCTGACGAACGGCACGCAGCACACGAACATCCACCCCTGCAGATTCGAGACGCGCGATGGTAGAAACGGCTTGCACGCAGCGAGAAGGGAAATAACCGGCAAGATCCGGAGTGATCAGCCCAAGCCTCGCATAGCGTTCGAGAGTGTCCATATCGACGCCGGTCAGGTCCGACAGATCCGCGGCCGGAATGGCCCGGCGGCCCCCCAGCGACACCGTCTGCCCCTCTGAGGACACAACCTGTGCGACACGACGGCGCACGAGCTCATGACCGGCATCGAGCGCATCAAGCTGCCCGCGAATCACACTCAGCGGAGTGAAAGAATCGCGCTGCTCCGTCAGGACATAGCGCAGCCGCTCGACGTCGGCGGCCGAATACTTGCGGTACCCGGATCCGGTGCGAGCGGGTGAGACAAGGCCTTCGCTCTCCAGGTAGCGAACCTTCGACAACGAGATCGCAGGGAACTCGTCCTTCAGTGCATCAACAACACGGCCGATCGACAGCTCCGGCGAATGGTCCGCATCATGCGGCCACGAGGTCACTTCCTGCGCGGAAGCAACCACGTGACGACGTGCGAGAGCTGCGCACACGTCAGGCCTGCTTGGTCGACGGCTGATAGGTCAGACGATACTTACCGATCTGCACCTCGTCACCAGCGTGCAATTCGATCGAATCGACGCGCTCACGGTTCACGTACGTGCCGTTAAGCGAACCGGAATCACGCACGATGTGGCCACCGTTAGAAGCGATGAACTGGCAGTGCTTCCGCGAGACCGTCACGTCGTCCAGGAAAATGTCGGCCTTGGGCGACCGACCAGCGTTCGTCACCTCGGGATCAAGCAGGAAACGAGCGCCCGTGTTAGGGCCCCGCTGGACGATAAGGAGAGCAGAGCCGGCGGGCAGCGCCTCAACGGCCTCACGATCGCGGGCGGACAGGGCAACGGGCGCCTCCTCGACGTCCTCCGTAACAGGCGCGAGGCCAAAGATGGAGGTTGCGGTCGGGTCAAGCGGCTGGTTGTCGGACATTGTGCGCTCCAAACGATCATTTCAGGGACTGTATTAAGTGTAAACGTTCACCATCCGACAAGCGCGGGCACGGTGACTCCCCCACCGATTATACGGTGGGAGTTCACTGGTAGGTGGCGAACTGGGGCGGACGCGGAGTCGCAATCGACTCGATCGTGATGTCCGTCGACGGCGTGATCCCCACATTGGCGCCCTTGGCGCGCATCTGCGCCGCCGAGCCAGCCTGAATATCCAACGCCGTGGCGATCGTCTGAGGCTCCCCGATCACCTTCCACGTGTAGGGCGACGAAATGGGAACTCCATCGACCGCAATCGAGCCGGCCTGCCCGGTGAAGGACGACCGGGTCGAGAGGCGAATACCGTTGAGTTCGATGGCCTCAGCACCCGCATTGCGCAATTCGCCCAGCGTCATAACGAACTGCGTCGACGCCAGGTTTGCGCCGGCGTCGACGACCGAGACTGTCACGCCGGGACCGTGGACCGGCACTGTCCCCGCAGCGATCTGTGCCTGTGTTTCGGCCTTACGTGCCGCCTGCTCTCGGGCCTGTGCCTCATCGGCGGCACTGCGCAGGTCGTCGAGTTCGCTGGACAGTTCGCCACGACGCGTGCGCAGGTTTTGCTCCTGCGTGCTCAACTCATCGAGCACCGTGACGAGATCTTGTTCGGACAGTCCTTCGAGGGGGTCGGATCGCTGCGCCCTCACCTGCGTGGCAAGAGCGAACCCCAAAATCATAAAGATCGCGAGCATCACGACGTGCAGCCCACGGGGCAGCGCGAAGAACGCTTGTCGCGCCCGTGCCCACAGGCGCGGGCCGCTGGGTGCCTCACGGTGAACGCCGTGCCATCGGGGCGCGGGCTCACTCTCGGGCGCGGAGGGAACCGTCTCCGGGTTCTGTTCGCTCATGTCAGGCCTTCAGGAGCAGACGGCGGATCGATGCGGTGTTCGAGAAAATTCGAATACCCAGCACAACGACGATGGCCGTGGTCATGGCGGATCCAACTCCCAGCTGAGTCCCCAGGAAAACCAGCAGGCATGCAACGACGACGTTCCAGAAGAATGAGGTCACGAACACGCGGTCTGCGAAGCGCCCCTCCAGCCATGCGCGTCCCGCGCCGAAAAGTGCGTCCAGGCCGGCAACGACCGCGACGGGAAGGAACGGGGCCAGCCACGCTGGCACTGTCGGGTCGAGCAAGACGCCGAGCACAATGCCGATGATCAATCCGATGACGGCGATCATTGAGTGTCTCCTTCGGGTTGTGTATCCAGCGGTTGTGCCAACTGCGATGAGCTCGGTGCCAGCGCTTCCATGCTCAGCGACTGGGAGACCTTCGAGCTCACAGTCATACCGCTGACTGATTGGGCGGCGGACAGGTAGTCGCCTGTCGCGCCCCGGACAAGCGCGACGGACAGCGCGTTCGAGTCCCCGATCGCCGTGACCTCGTAGGGAGAGGACACGGGGGTCACGTTGACCAGAATGGCCGACCCTGCCGTGCGCACGAAAGTATCTGGTCCGATGCGCTGGCCGTTGACTGAAATAGCCTCCGCACCGGCAGCCCAGAGAGCGTTGACGACCATCGCGACGTCCTGGTCTCGGACAGCTCCGCTACCCTTTCCCGGGCCGCTTCGGTCCGTGAGCGTGACGGTGATGCCGGGGCCGCTGACAGGTCGTGTCGCCGTCACCAAGTCTCGCGCACCATCCACGGCGATTGGTGAGCCAGACTGTGACAGGTCATCGATGGCGCGGCCGAGCGACTGTACCTCATCGCTCAAGGCTTCGACATTGCTCGACCGCGTGGCAGCCTGCTCTTTCAGGTCGGCTTTCACGTCATTGGCCGGGCGCCGCAGCGAATCAATAGCGATGACCGATCCAAACCCGAGCGCAACAGCTACTGCGAACACGGCGATGCGGCTGACAAGACCCGCGGGCCGCGAGCCGTGGTCTGCTTGGTAGTGCTCGTAACCGGCATCCAGCGGATTGGCGAGGAGCGCCGTGAGCAGGGACATCGAGGCCGCGGGGTCCACGGACAAGGCCTGGGCAGGAGCGTCGTCGTGCTCCTCCCCCGGCTTCGCGCCTCGATGTCCCGGCTGCGTCACTGGCCCGAACTCCAGCGGCGCTGCACGCGCTCGTCGCGTTCGAAAGAGTCGAGGTGCTCGACGACGATGCGGCGCAGCTGCGCAGGGGCATCCGCATGCTCGTCAATCCAGCGGCGCAGCAGTCCGACGGAGCGCTCGACGCTGCCATCGCGGTCAACGTCGACACCGAGAGCAAGGACGCCGTTGGCGTAGCGCAGCGCCATGCCGATCGTGTGACTCTCCCAGTAGGAGATCATGCGCTCGACGGCGCTCTCAATTCCGGTCTCGCCCTCCCACGACGAGGCCTGCAGGCCGGCCAGGGTTGCGGTCAGGTAGTCGTTCGACAGGGAATCGGAGAACACCGACTCCCAGGCCCGCGCGCGTGCTTCTTCCAACGGCAGTGACGCGAGGGCCTCGACGCTCATGCGAGCGGCTTCGCCTGACCCGTCGGCACTGCGCCAGGCCTCGATGGACTCCTCATCGACGAGGCCGCGTGCAGCCAGGGCGCGGCGCGCACGCCAGGCGATATCGGGGTTGTCGCTGCTGGCGAAGTCTCGAACCGTCGCCTCATACTCGTCGCCGCCACGGGCGGAAAACTCGGCGATAAATGCGCGCGTGTATGAACGCCACGCGTCGGAATCCTCGGTCTCACGAGACAGACGAATCGTCGTCGCAAGGACCTGGTCATGGACGTCCGAGCGAGCCTGCCCCGGCAGGAAGGAGGAGATGGCCTCGGCGACGAACAGGAGGAGACGATCACGGATTGCGGGCTCAGTTTCGGAGGGAACGGCGTTGAGGACCGCGACCACGAAGCGACGTGGATCCAGCAGACCGTCACGCACTGCGTTCCAGAGAGACGCCCAGATAACGGCGCGCGTGATAGCCGCATCAATGGTGCCCACGTAAGCCAGCGCGACGTCGGTCGAGCGCTCGTCGAGGCGCGAGATCGCGTAGGTGAGGTCATCGTCGTTCACGACGACAAGGTCAGCGGACGCGGCGCCGCCGGGCACCGCCACAACGCCCTCGGGATCAATGGGGGCGCTGTCGCCGTCGATACGGACGTCGAACACATGCGTACGCTCAAGCGCCCCGGCAGCGACGCGCCACGTCGAAACGGTCACGCGGTGGGGACGCAAAACACCGTTGCAGGCCTCGCCACCCTGATGAAGCGTGAAGTCCGTGATCGCACCGACGCTATCGGTGACCCACGAAGCAGACAGCGTCGACGGACCGGAGGTCTCCAGCCACGCGCTCTTCCAGGAAGAAAGCTCCTGTTGTGAGGCGCCTTCAAGCGCAACAAGCAGGTCCTGCAGGTTGGTAGCGCCGAACTGATGCTCGGCAAAGTAGCGGCGTGCGCCCTCGTAGAAGGCGTCCTCCCCCACCCAGGCAACCAGCTGCTTAAGAACGGAGGCGCCCTTCGCGTAGGTGATGCCGTCGAAATTTGTCTTTGCGGCGGCGACGTCCGGGATGTCGGCGGCGATCGGGTGCGTGGTCGGCATCTGGTCCTGCGTGTAGGCCCAGATCTTGCGGTTCATCGCGAAGTTCGCCCATTCGCCCACGTAGCGCGTCGCCGTCGCAATCGCGCTGGCGCCCTGGTTCTCAGCGAAGGACTCCTTGAGCCACAGGTCATCCCACCACGAGGGTGTGGCGAGGTCGCCGAACCACATATGGCACATTTCGTGCAGCGTCGTGTTCGCGCGGCGCTGGCGCTCGGAGAAGGTGGGCGTCGAACGCGAAATGTAGTTCTCGTTGAAGGTGATGCATCCCGGGTTTTCCATGGCGCCGAGGTTGTATTCGGGCACGTACACCTGGTCGTAGGATCCCCACGGGAAGGTCACTCCGTAGCGCTCGTGGAAGAAGTCGAGTCCTGCACGAGTCACTTCAAACACGTCGTCGGAGTCGAGGTAGCGCGCGAGCGTACGGCGGCACAGCAGGCGCAGCTCGAGCTCAGCGTGGCCACCATCCGAAGCTCCGCCGCTCCACGTGCCACCTTCGATGACCGCCCACGGGCCGGCGACAATCGCCGTGATGTAGCTCGAGAGCGGGCGGGTCGCCGTGAAGTCATGGCGCAGCGCACCCGAGTCATCCACGACCTCAACGGCAGTCTCGGCTCCGTTGGAGGAGACGACCCAGCCTGCGGGAGCAATGACGTGGAACGTCCACTCGGGCTTCACATCCGGCTGGTCCACGCACGGCCACGCACGGTGAGCGTCATTGGGCTCGAACTGGGTGTAGAGGTAGACTTCGCCATCCTCGGGATCGGTGTAGCGGTGCAGGCCCTCGCCACTGCGCGAGTAGCTGGCTAGGGCGCGGACCTCGAGGGTGATCGTCTCCCCCACCGGCAGGCCATCGACCCACACGCGGTCGTCATCGTCGTCGAACGGGTGGGATTCGCCGTTAAGGAGAACGTCACTCACCTCGCCAGCGATGTCGATGAAGGTGCGTTCCTCATCCGACGTCAACGTCAGCGTCGACGTCACCGGATAAGTTGGATTCGTGGTGTCCTGTGCGTTTCGAACATCGACAACGACGTCGATGGCCGAGACATGAAGATGGGCAGCGCGATGGGTTGCTTCGTTGCGTGTCAAAATCTGCATGCCCTTATCCTACTGTGTCACCGCCGGTATGTGTGGCGCACGCCGCCGTCGCGACGAACTAGAGTAGACCCATGACTTCAGTGACTGATATTCGTCCCACGATCGCGCCGGTCTCGTTGAAGGCTGCCCTGGCGGGCCTGGACATCCAGGGGTTCTACGCCGCCGACGGCCAGCTCGCGCAGATCGCCGAGTCCCCCCTCAGCCTGCGCGGTATCACCGTGTCGTCCGACGATTGCGAGTCCGACTGGCTGTTCGTCGCAATTCCGGGCCTTAAGCAGCACGGTATTCGTTTCGCGCACGCGGCGATCGAGGCCGGGGCGAGCGTCGTTCTCACAGACGAGGACGGCCGTGCTCAGGCATTCGAACGAGGCCTGGGCGTGCCCGTCATTCAGGTGGCCGACCCGCGCGCCATCGTTCCGCAGCTGTGCGCGAATATCTACGCATCTCCCGCCACTCGCCTCACGACGATGGCAGTGACTGGCACGAATGGGAAGACGACAACCTCCTACCTGATGCGCGCTGCCATCGCCTCACGATTCCCCAACGCATCGCTGTGCGGAACCGTGGAAACGCACGTTGGCCCCATTTCGTTCGAGGCCGTGCGTACGACCGCCGAGGCTCCCGTCGTCGCACGCTTCCTGGCGGCCACCGAACAGTACGAGTGCGGCGCGGGTGTCATCGAACTGTCCGCACACGCACTCTCCCTGCACCGCGTCGACGGCATCGTCTTCGACGTTGCCGCGTTTACGAACCTGCAGCATGACCACCTCGACTATTACGGTGACATGGAGAACTACTTCCAGGCGAAGGCACTCCTGTTCACCCCCGAGCATTCCCGCCACGGCGTCGTCTGCGTGGATGACGAATGGGGTCGCCGCCTCGCGCAGCAGGCGACCGTGCCGGTCACGACGGTGTCCGCGCTGACCGAGGAGGCCGCCGACTGGCAGGTCCGAGATGTCACGCCCGATCAGACGATCGGACGCACCGTATTCACCCTCGTCGACCCATCGGGCACCGGGCACCGCGTCGCTATGCCGATCCTTGGCGAGGTCAATATTCAGAACACCGCCGTCGCGATCGTCAGCGCGGTAAGCCTCGGCATCGACCTTGCAGATGTGATCTCGGCGATCGAGGATGCTCCCCAGATCCCGGGACGCATGGAGAAGGTCAACCCAACGCCCGGCGGTCAGCCGCTCGTCATCGTCGACTACGCGCATACGCCCGAAGCCCTCGAATGGACACTACGCTCAACCCGCGAGCTGACCTCCGGCCGTGTTGTCATCGTCTTTGGAACGGACGGCGATCGCGATGCCACCAAGCGTGAACACCTCGCGCAGATCGCCGCGCGTGAGGCCGACGTCCTGTGGGTGACGGATGAGAACCCACGCACCGAGGTCCCGCAGGAAATCCGCAATTACCTGCTGCGCGGCATCGCATCCGTGCGTCCGGGCATGGAAGACGTCACCGAGGTGACAACCTGCCGCCGCGACGCCGTACGACGTGCGATCCTCGCAGCTGAGCCCGGCGACACCGTCATCATCACGGGTAAGGGCGCCGAGTGGTACCAGGAAATCCAAGGCATCCACCACCGATACAACGACGTGCCCGTCGCCGCCGAGGTCCTCGCGGGCGACGTGCGCTCGCACGAATAAACGCTGCGAAGCTGTGAACTGGCGCGCCGCAGGGGCTCCCATCGGGCCTTAGCGGCGCGCCGCGCCGTAGACTGGGCGGGTGAATGACTTCGACAACCAGCCCGACGCGACCGCCGAATTCGACGCGGAAGCGGCCGAGAACTACATCGCCGACGCAGCCGGAGCAGCGCCGGACGCGATCGAACTGAGCGACGAAGAGACCGAGGCTCGCGCCCGTCTCATGCGCGCCAACCTCGACCAATTCGACTTGGACGAGGAGGACCTGGCGCTCCTGGCCGGCGAGTCTGCGCTCGCGGACTCTGACGACGTCGCAGCCGGACTGCCCGTTCTTGCAGTCGTCGGCCGCCCCAACGTCGGCAAGTCCACGCTGGTCAACCGCATCCTTGGTCGCCGCGAGGCGGTCGTGCAGGACACACCGGGCGTCACCCGCGATCGCGTCTCATACCCCGCCGAATGGGCGGGTCGCGACTTCACGCTCGTCGACACTGGCGGCTGGGAGATCGACGTCAAGGGTTTGGATCGTTCCGTCGCCGAGCAGGCTGAGATCGCCGTCGACCTGGCTGATGCTGTCGTTCTCGTCCTGGACGCGACCGTCGGCGTCACAGCCTCGGACGAGCGCATCGTGGAGATGCTGCGTGCCAAGAAAAAGCCGATCATCCTGGCCGCTAACAAGGTGGACTCTCCCCTGCAGGAGGCCGACGCTGCCTACCTGTGGAGCCTTGGCCTGGGCGAGCCTCACCCCATTTCCGCCCTGCATGGACGTGGCACCGGTGATCTCCTCGACGTCGTCTTGGAGGTCCTGCCGACCGAGTCAGCCGTTGCCTCGCCACTGCCGTCCGGCGGCCCGCGTCGCGTCGCCCTCGTCGGTCGCCCCAACGTTGGCAAGTCGTCCCTGCTGAACGCGCTGGCCGGCGGCGAGCGCGTCGTCGTCAACGAACTCGCCGGCACCACGCGTGACCCCGTCGATGAGCTCATCGAGCTCGATGGCCGCTCGTGGTGGTTCGTCGACACCGCGGGTATCCGCCGCAAAATGCACCGGACGACAGGCGCCGACTACTACGCCTCCATCCGTACTCAGGCCGCGATCGAGAAGGCCGAGGTTGCCCTCGTCCTCATCGACGGTTCGACGCCGCTGACCGAGCAGGACGTGCGAGTCGTCCAGCAGGTCATCGACGCGGGCCGGGCGCTCGTCGTCGTCACCAACAAGTGGGATCTCGTCGACGAAGACCGCCAGAAGGAGATCAAGAACGAGCTCGAGCGCGAGCTGGTTCAGATCCAGTGGGCGCCGCGCATCAACCTGGCCGCGAAGACCGGCTGGCACACAAACCGCATCGTGCGCGCCCTCGACACTGCGCTCGAAGGCTGGGAGACCCGTATCCCGACCGGACAGCTCAACGCCTTCCTCGGTCAGCTCGTTGCCGCACACCCCCACCCACTGCGTGGCGGTAAGCAGCCCCGCATTCTCTTTGGCACCCAGGCCTCGAGCAAGCCCCCGCGCTTCGTGCTCTTCACGACGGGCTTCCTCGACCCCGGTTACCGCCGCTTCATCGAACGCCGACTGCGCGAGACTTTCGGCTTCGCCGGAACGCCGATTCAGATTTCGGTGCGTGTGCGCGAGAAACGACGCAGGTGAGGTCGCTCCGACTCGTGGCCCGCTTCCCCAGGAGGCGGGCCACACCCGTACCTGCACTCCCCCGGCGTGTATCCACAGGGTCGTTTCGCCCGGCGCCGTTATCCACAGGCGTCGCGGATGCCCCTTGACCGTTGAACGCTGGGCGCGCAGGATCGACACATGGACACAACACTCATCCAATCCACAGTTGCTCCCCTAGCCTCGGGTCTCACCCTGTGCGATGACGGACTCGTCCGGCCTACGTGGGCCTCCCATGACGAGCTGTTACGCAGTTACTACGACACCGAATGGGGGCTGCCCGTCCACGACGAGGCCGGCGTCTTCGAACGTCTCGTCTTGGAGGGTTTCCAGGCTGGTCTCTCATGGCGCACGGTCCTGGCAAAACGCGAGGCGTTCCGTGCGGCCTTCGAAGGATTCATTCCCGATCGCGTCGCCGCCTTCACTGAGCAGAATGTCGATTGCCTCGTGAGCACACCCGGGATTATTCATAATCGCCGCAAGATCGAGGCGGCGATCAGCAACGCTCGCGCGACGGTTGCGATGAGGAACGATTCTCCCACAGCAGACGGCCCGTCACATCTGGGCGAACTGGTCTGGTCGTATCGGCCGACGCTCAATCCGCTTCCGCGTTCGAAGGACGAGGTACCCACGCAGCTGCCAGAATCTGTAGCTCTCGCAGCCGACCTCAAGAGCCTTGGTTTTTGCTTCGTGGGTCCCACGACGATGCTCGCGCTGATGGCGGCGATCGGCATCGTCAATACCGATATCGTGGGAACGCACCGCAGGCCTCGATGAGGAGCACACCCCCCGTGGCGGGCGCGCTCACGTACGCCCAAGATCTGGCATGATGGTGCCATGTCATTGTCGAAAAAGCTTCTCAGTCAGGACGAGGTTGTCGTCCGCCACATGCACACGCACATCAAGACCCTGCTGCCCGCGATCAACATTGAGTCGATCCTCGTGATCGCAGCTGCAGTCGGTTCGTTCTTTGTTCCCGAGAACGCACGTTATTGGGCGCTCGCGACCATCTGGATCGCCGTACTCGTCCTGTCTATCCCCCTCCTCGTCATTCCGTGGATCAAGTGGTCGTCGACCACCTACACGGTCACGACGAAGCGAGTGATCACTCGCACGGGCATCTTCACGCGCACCGGCCACGACCTGCCACTCAGCCGCATCTCCGACATTCAGATCGAGAAGAACTTCGATGATCGTTTTTTCGGTTGCGGAACCCTCGCCCTTCAGACCTCCGCAGATGACCCGTTGCTGCTGCATGACGTGCCGAAGGTGGAGATGGTGCAGGTCGAGATCTCGAACCTGCTGTTCAACGACATTCAGGGAGCGATCGACGCGGATCCGACTAGCTAACAGCGCAAGTAACGTTCCAGCGAGCACTGCCCCGGCTTCGTTCTTCATTGGACGAGGCCGGGGCAGTGCATCGGGCCAGCTCGCGCGGCTCAAGCGGATATCGGTGTGTGCATTGGACGACGAGCGAATGCGCCGCGACCGCGCATGACCACCACTCTGGCGGCATAAGTAAGCAGGTCGAAATCATCCCCGTTGACGACTTCGACCTGTGAAACAGTTTACTGCAGTCCTTGAAGGAAATGTGTCCGTTGCAACGGGCAAATCCCGGCGCTTCTACCTGCGAAATTAAGTGAAAGATTAGCCGAAAACCCGCGTTTACCAGTAGAAATAAAACCGCAAAATACTGCATCACATTTCGGTTACAAAGCGAGGCGATACCACGGACCAGGGACGGAGGTCCCCACTGATCATCGGCACTTCAGCGTGGGTTCGACGCATACAAAAAACCACGAGGAGCAAGTCCTCGCGGTTCTTTTCGTCGGGCTGGCGGGATTTGAACCCACGACCCCTTGACCCCCAGTCAAGTGCGCTACCAAGCTGCGCCACAGCCCGTATTCAGTTCGTCGCCGTGGCGACCTGTAGAACTATAGCGCACCTAGACGAAGTCAGGCAAGCCGACCGTAGTGCGCCGCGCCACACTGTCGTCAGATCGAACTGGTATGCAGCTCAATCCCGAGCCACGTGTCAGAAGCCGGAACAGATGAACAGACGCGCATAAGGTGACTACACTGTCCTTCGTCCGCATCCCTTGCATCCACGAGAGCTCCTTTTGATGACCAGTCGACACCTCCTCTCCGTCACGGTGACCCTTGCTCTGGCAGCCGCAGGCCTGATTGCACCCACATTCGTCACGCAGGGGTCCCCTGCAGCGGCGAGCCCGATGGTGAGCGTGTCCTCAAGCGCTCCTGCATATGCCCCTGCCGCCGTCGCTCCAGGAACGCGAGCACAGAGCCAGCCCGTGACGGCACCGACGAAGCGCATCCGAATCCACTCGCACTCCAACAAT
Organism: Schaalia dentiphila ATCC 17982; assembly: GCF_000154225.1. Taxonomy (NCBI): domain Bacteria; kingdom Bacillati; phylum Actinomycetota; class Actinomycetes; order Actinomycetales; family Actinomycetaceae; genus Schaalia; species Schaalia dentiphila. The sequence goes on from NZ_DS264586.1 coordinate 1,429,888, forward strand.
CCCACCCTCACGATCATCTCCTGGATTCTGGCCCTCCTCATTGTTGGTGGCGGCATTCTGGTCCGCTTCGCGATCTTCAAGGCCACTCAGCGCAACTCGACCCCACCGACAGCCTTCAACGGCCCCAATGGGCCGCAGTACGGCGTGACAGGAAGCAACTACGGAACCCCTGGAACCGGATACGGCACCGCGGGAACCGGATACGGCACCGCGGGAACCGGATACGGCACCGCGGGAACCGGATACGGCACCGCGGGAACCGGATACGGCACCGCGGGAACCGGATACGGCACCGCGGGAACCGGATACGGCACCGCAGCAGACGCGGCACAGCCGGGCTCCCCGGCATACGGCACAGGTACCTACGGTCATCAGCAGGGCGTCCAGGGACCCTACGGAACAGGATTCTGAGCCCTCCACCGTGAGTGCCCCGTACCGATAGGTACGGGGCACTCACGTGAATTGATACGCTGCCTCAGCGCAAAGCGTCGCGCACCTCGAGATCACGATCGACAAAGGCGAGGACCGCGTCGCAGACGCCTTCGATGTCGAGGCCCGTGGAATCAACGGTCTCGACACCTGGGGCGGCCACCATGAACTCAGAGACCTGAGAATCGGCCTTGTCACGGCCCTCAACCTGGGCCCGCACGATCTCCATGTGCTCCTCGGTGGCATCCCCGTAGAGTTCGAGGGTCCGACGACGCAGACGGGCCTCTTGATCGGCGAGCAACAGAACACGAACATCCGCATCGGGGCAGACAACGGTCGTGATATCGCGCCCCTCGGCGATCATGCCGGAGCCTTGTTCACGGGCCTCCATCATTCGGCGACGCTGCTCCGTCGCCATCCACGCGCGCACGTCAAGGTTCGTCGAGATGTGCTTAATCGCGAGGGCGATACGCGGCTCGCGAATCTCAAGGGTGATCTCTGAATCACCGATCCACACGTGCGGATCCGAAGGATCCGAGACGAGGCGCAGCGGCATACGATCCGCAGCAGCTGCTACAGCAGCCGTATCCTCCAGATCGATGCCTTCATCCAGGCAATACCACGTGAGCGCACGGTACATGGCCCCCGTGTCCAAGTACCCAATGCCCAGGCGGGTCGCCAGAGCCTTCGAGACCGTGGACTTGCCCGAACCGGCCGGCCCATCGATGGCAATCGTGATGCCGACGCGGGAAATCGCGTCTCGACGCTGCGTATCGTTCATCAAAACGTTCTCCTCACCGAGGTCGTTTAGTGGGTGATGAGTCGCCAACCCCGCTGTTGCAGGTCGGCGACAGCGCGGTCAACGACCGCCGGGTCAATCATGACGCGGGCGACGCCTGCCTGTGCGCCCGCAGAGTGTTCCAGAACCAAGTCTTCGATGTTGATACCCGCCTCGCCGAGCTCGCTGAACAGCCTACCGAGCGCACCCGGCTCGTCGGGGATGAGCACTTCGATCTCGCGATACCGAGAAGGAGCACCACCGTGCTTGCCGGGAATGCGCGCGACACCCTGATTACCCGCGGTCATGACCCGATTGATCGCGCCCACGGAACCGCCGCGCAGGGAGCCAAGTTCGGCAGCCGCGTCGAGATGCGTCAGCAAGTCATCGAGGTCGGTGCGTAGCTCCCGCAGGATGTCTGCGACCGGACCGGCGTTGCCGGCCAAAATCGCTGTCCACAGGCGCGGATCGGAGGCCGCAATGCGGGCAGTATCTCGAAGCCCCTGTCCCGCAAGCCCGAGCGCCTGAGCCGGTGCGTCAACAAGGCGCGCAGCGAGCATCGACGACACCAGCTGAGGTACGTGCGACACGAGAGCGACAGCGTGGTCATGCGTGCCCGCATTCATCTCAAGGGGCACGGCTCCGACGTCCGTTGCCAGCGCGCGAGCCACAAGCACCGCGCGCGGCCACGTCGACTCATGCGCAACGATCACCCACGGACGTCCGTAGAACAGATCGGCATCTGCGGCACCCGCACCGCTGCGCTCACGACCTGCCATGGGATGCGAACCGACGTAACGCGAGGCTTCCTCGAGACGTCCCTCACGCTCCAAGCCGCGTAGCACATCGGCTACAACCGCGTCCTTCACGGAGGCAACATCGGTGACGATCGCGTCGGGGAAACGCAGCAGCGATTCGACGATCACACGGTCCGCGACGTCCGGAGGCGTCGCGACGACAACGATGGACGGCGCCTGATAGGAAGGCGTATCCGAGCCACACTCGCGAGGGCGCACCCCGGCCTCGGCGAGAACGTCGCCGAATGCCTGCCCAGCGCCCACGTCGGAGGCCAGGTGCAAAGAGGTTGGCGAGGCATCTTCGAGATAAACGCGCACTCCCCCGGCCCGCAGCGCAAGGCCCAGGGACGCACCCAGCAGACCCGATCCGATGATGAGGACCGGGCCCGCTGTTTGCACAACGCGCGCGCCGACGCCGTCCGAGGTGTTCACAGTCCGACGGCCCCGTACAGTGCGCTCAACGCGTTGCCCTTCACGCGGCGGGTCGTCCCCTGCTTGAGATGGTCGAGAGAGATCGGACCGAAGCCCGTACGGACGAGCTCGCGCACCGGGTAGCCGACAGCCTCCATCATGCGGCGCACAAGGCGGTTGCGGCCTTCGTGCACGACGATTTCGACGGTCGTGATATCGCCGTAGGTGTCAACGATGCGGAAGGAGTCAACCTTGATCGGGCCATCCTCCAGCTCGATGCCGTTCATGAGGGTGCGCTTGACGCCGGGCTTGACCTCGCCGTGTAGGCGTGCCACGTAGGTCTTGCGGATCTCGTACTTGGGGTGGGTCAGACGGTTCGCCAGCTCACCGTCATTCGTCAGCAGCAGCAGGCCGGACGTGTCGATATCGAGGCGCCCGACATGGTAGAGACGCTCGGGGTAGTCGGCGATCAGGTCGGCGATCGTCGGGCGGCCCTCCGGGTCGCTCATCGTGGACACCGTCCCAATCGGCTTGTTCACGGCCAGGACGATGTGCTTCGTCTCATCCAGGATCAGACGCTCGCCATCCACGTGAATGACCTGCTTGGCTGGATCCACGCGCACGCCCTGGTTACGTACCACGGTTCCATCGACGCTCACGCGGCCGTCGGCGATCATCTGTTCGGACGCGCGCCTGGATGCGACGCCAGCCTGGGCGAGCACCTTCTGCAGGCGCACTCCACCCTCTGTGTAGGGGTTAGCCCTCATAGTTCTTCCTCCAATTCCTCCAGCGCGTCGGCGTCTGGCAGGTAGGGTGCCAACGGTACCAGCTCCGACAGGCTCGTTAATCCCATTTTCTCAAGAAATTCACCGGTCGTCCCGTACAGGCGCGCGCCAGACGGTGTCAGTCCCGTCTCTTCCACGAGGCCTCGGGCGAGCAGCGTGCGCACGACGCCGTCCACGTTCACCCCACGAATACGGCAGATTCGCGCCCTCGATATGGGCTGACGGTAGGCAATGACCGCCAGCGTTTCAAGAGCAGCCTGAGACAGGCGCGCGTGCGAGGAGCCGACGACAAAGCGCCCGACCACGTCGGCGTATGCCCGTGCGGAATAGATGCGCCAGCCGCCCGCCACTTCACGCAGCTCGAAACCACGCGGGCGTTCCCGCCCTTCGCCGAGGTACTCGGCGGCGAGAGCGCGCATGTGCTGTTCGATGTCCGCAGTGCTCACGCCGAGAACCTCGGCGAGATCGGACGCGGCAACCGGCTCCGAGGCGACCATCAGAATCGCCTCGATCGCACCGCGCAGCGTGTTCTCACTCATCAGCATCTTCTCCTTCCGTCTCAATCGCGGCCACGTGCGGGGACGAGGCCGTGGCTGAGTGTGCGTCACCGGCACCCGTATAGTCGTCCACGTCGATGTCGATACTTCCCTCGCTGTCAGTCCACTGAATCGTCAGCGTGCCAAGCGCCCCGTCTTGCTCAAACTCGACGGCTCCGCGCCTGTAGAGCTCCAAGAGCGCAAGGAAGCGAGAGACGACGACGGCGCGCGTGGGCGCATCCTCGACGAGCTGATGGAAGGTTATGCGTCCTGCTTCGGCGAGCATCGATGAGACGAGCAAAGCCTGTTCGCGAACGGGCACAACGGGATCGTGCAGATGGGCGACCTGAACCGTCTGATTCGTCGATGACAGGGCATCGGCAGCCAAACGAGCGAGGTCTTCGGGGGTTGTCAGCCACCGGAGCTCGGGCAAGAGGCTCGCAAAATGCGGCTCGAGAGGCACGTCCCTGGCGACATACGAGCCGTACTCCCCCATCCGCGCGTTGATGTGTTTCGCTGCTTCCTTGAAAGCCCGATACTGCAGGAGTCGCGAAAACAAAAGATCTCGGGCCTCCAGATCAGCCTCGGACGCGTTATCCTCCTCATCGACACTGGGCAGCAAATGCGCGGCCTTCATGTCGAGTAGTGTCGCCGCGACAACCAGGAATTCGGTCGTGCGCGACAGATCCGGGGACGCCTTCATAAACGCGATGAACTCGTCGGTCACCTGCGCGAGCGCGACCTCGGTGATGTCGAGTTTCTTACGCGCGATCAGCGACAGGAGAAGATCGAAAGGACCTTCAAAAACCGGGAGCGAGACCGCGAAGAGGTCGAACTCTCCCTGAACCTCGAGACTGTCAGGCCGCGTCGCCACGGGCGATGACTTCCCGCGCAAGTCGACGGTACGCGTGAGCGCCCGCATGGTTGGGAGCGTAGGAGATGATCGGCTCGGTGGCTACAGAAGCATCCGGGAACTTGATCGTGCGTCCGATACGGGTATCGAACACGAGATCGCCGAAAGCCTCCTGCAGGCGCTGGAGGACCTCACGCGAGTGCAGCGTGCGCGAGTCGACCATCGTGGCGACGATACCGTCAATCTTCAGGCGCGGGTTGATGCGATCGCGCACCGTCTCGATCGTCTCAACCAGCAGGGCCACGCCACGCAGCGCGAAGAACTCTGCCTCGACCGGAACGATGACGCCGTGAGCTGCCGTCAGAGCATTGACAGCTAGCAGGCCGAGGGAAGGCTGGCAGTCGATCAGCACCACGTCGTAGTCGGATTCGACGTGACGCAGGACGCGGGCCAGGGCGCTCTCGCGGGCGACCTCGTTGACGAGCTGGACCTCCGCCGCGGACAGGTCAATGTTCGCGGGGATGATGTCGAGGTTCTCCGTCGACGTGTGGCAGATCGTCGCCTTGACGTCCGCCTTCGGGTTCATGAGCAGCGTATAGATCGTCTGTTCCATGTCGAGAGCATTGATGCCCAGGCCAACAGAAGCAGCACCCTGGGGGTCGAAGTCCACGATCAGCACACGGCGACCATACTCAGCCAGCGCGGCGCCCAGGTTGATGGTGGTCGTCGTCTTACCGACACCACCCTTCTGGTTGCACATCGCGATCACACGGGCGGGACCATGCCCCGACAGCGGCGCGGGCACGGGAAAATCGACCGGCTCTTCGTGCAGGTCGGGCGTCAGCGTAGGGTGCGAGTTCGTGGTCACGCCCCCATCCTAATTCATCACCGCGCGGATGCGTCGGTGCCACGCGCCCGAGGGTGCGAGAGCGTAAAGACTTCGCGCAGCACGGCGGCCGTCACCTGCGTGTAGATCTGAGTCGTCGCCACCGACGCGTGCCCAAGAAGCTCCTGCACCTCGCGCACGGATGCGCCACCCTCAAGCAGATGCGTCGCAAAAGAGTGCCGCAGCGTATGCGGAGACACCCGCTCCCCCAGCTGCGCGGCCTCAGCCGCGCGCCGGATCGCGGTCCACGCGCTCTGCCGGGACAGCGCGCCTCCCCGGGAGTTCAGGAAAAACGCGGTGGATCCCCGGCCTCGTGCGGCGAGCGCTGGGCGGGCGCGCACCCGATACGCGTAGAGGGCATCCACGGCGAACGACCCCACGGGAACAATCCGCTCTTTGCGCCCTTTTCCGAACAAGCGCACGACAGGAACGTCTCCATCCAGGTCGAGGTCATCAGCGCTGAGGGACACAGCCTCTGAGACGCGGGCACCCGTCGCATACAGGAGCTCGAGGAGGGCGGCATCGCGCAGGCCAATCGGAGAATCGTCGGCGTGGGCGGCATCCAGCAGTCGTCCAACCTCGTCGACGGACAGGGCCTTCGGGAGGTGTCGCCCCTGACGTGGGGCATGTAGCTGCGCAGCTGCATCGGTTCCGACCGCCCCCTCGGTCAGCGCGTACTTATGGAGTCCCCGGATCGCCGCCGACGCGCGCGCCACCGACGATGCTGCCGCCGGAGTTCCTGTGACCCGCCCAGATGCCAGACGCATCGTGTAGTCCTCGATGTCCCTGGGACTGATGTCTTCGACGTTAACTTTGCCTCGACTCTTCATGTCAAACGCGTAGCGGGCGACGTCACGTCGATAGTTTGAAACTGTATGCGCAGACGCCCCCTTCTCGACGCGCAGATAGTCCACCCAGTCGCGAACGAGAGCTTCGAGGGATGTCATGGTGACAGGGTAAGCGACTGTGCAACATATGTGCGTGAGCGCTATCGGCATGCGCACATTTTCGCTAGACTGTGACGCGGTAAACCATTTCCGCCCCAATGCAGGGGCCCAACAACTGGAGACCAACGTGTCACTACACTGGGATCACATCGATGACGAAGCGGTCAAGACCGCCAAGCTCCTCGCCGCCGACGCCGTCGAGCAGGCCGGATCGGGCCACCCCGGCACCGCCATCTCGCTCGCCCCCGCCGCCTACCTCCTCTACAACAAGGTCATGAACGTCGACCCGTCCGACCCGCGCTGGATCGGTCGCGACCGCTTCATCCTCTCGGCCGGCCACTCGTCGCTGACCCAGTACGTCCAGCTCTACCTGTCCGGCTTCGGTCTCGAACTCGACGACATCAAGACGCTGCGCACCGCCGGCTCCCTGACCCCGGGCCACCCCGAGTACGGCCACACCAAGGGCGTTGAGATCACCACCGGCCCGCTGGGCACCGGCATCGCCTCCGCCGTCGGCTTCGCCATGAACGCCCGCCGCGTCCACGGCCTGCTCGATCCCGAGACCCTGCTCGGCGAGTCCGTCTTCGACCACAACGTCTACGTCATCGCCGGCGACGGCTGCTTCGAGGAAGGCGTCTCCGCCGAGGCTTCGTCCCTCGCGGGCACCCAGGAGCTGGGCAACATCACCGTCATCTGGGACGACAACCACATCTCCATCGAAGACGACACCTCGATCGCCTTCAACGAAGACGTCCTGGCCCGCTACGAGGCCTACGGCTGGCACGTCCAGCGAGTCGACTGGCTCGGCGAGGACGGCTCCTACGAGGAGAACACCGCTGCCCTGAACGAGGCCCTCGACGCCGCTCAGGCCGAGACGAAGAAGCCCTCGCTCATCGCGCTGCGCACCATCATCGGCTGGCCGACCCCCGGCAAGCAGAACACCGGTGGCATCCACGGCTCCAAGCTCGGCTCCGAGGCCCTCAAGGGACTGAAGGAAGCCCTGGGCGCCGACCCCGAGAAGATGTTCGACGCTGACGCCGCGATCGTGGACGAGGTCCGCGCCCGCGCCGCCGCCCGTGCCGCCGAGTACCGCAAGGACTGGGACGCACGCTTCGAGGCGTGGAAGGCCGCTCACCCCGAGCAGGCTGCCCTGCTCGAGCGTCTCCTGGCAGGCCGCCTCCCCGAGGGCTGGGAAGCCGCGCTGCCCACCTTCGAAGAGGGCAAGGCTATCGCGACCCGCGCCGCCTCCGGCCAGGTCCTCAACGCGATCGCCCCCGTCCTGCCCGAGCTGTGGGGTGGCTCCGCCGACCTCGCCGGCTCGAACAATACTTTCCTGAAGGGTGAGCCCTCGTTCCTGCCCGCGCACCGTTCCTCCTCGTCCTTCAGCGGCGACGAGTTCGGCCGCAACCTCCACTTCGGCGTGCGTGAGTTCGCGATGGGTGCCGCCCTTAACGGCATCGCCGCCGACGGCTTCACCCGCGCTTACGGCGGCACGTTCTTCGTGTTCTCCGACTTCATGCGCGGCGCCGTGCGCCTTGCCGCCCTCATGGATCTGCCCGTCACCTACGTGTGGACCCACGACTCCATCGGCGTGGGCGAGGACGGCCCGACCCACCAGCCGATCGAGCACCTGGCCTCCTACCGCGCAATTCCGAACTTCGCTGTTGTGCGCCCCGCTGACGCCGCCGAGACGGCCGCGTCCTGGAAGGCCATCCTCGAGCAGTCCCACCCGGCCGCCATCATCCTGTCGCGCCAGAACCTGCCCAACCCGGCACGTGGCGAAGGCACCGGCCTGGCCACCACCGAGGACCTGGCGCGCGGCGCCTACGTCCTGGCCGACACCGAAGGTACGCCCGATGTGATCCTGCTGGCCTCCGGCTCCGAAGTTTCCGTCGCCCTCGAGGCACGCGAGGCCCTGGCCGCCGACGGCATCGCCGCCCGTGTCGTGTCCGTGCCCTGCCTCGACTGGTTCGAGGCCCAGGACCGCGAGTACCGCGACTCCGTCCTGCCCCCGTCGGTGCGCGCTCGCGTCTCCGTCGAGGCCGGCATCGCCCTGCCGTGGTACCGCTGGATCGGCGACGCCGGCCGCGCGGTCTCCATCGAGCACTTCGGCGCCTCCGCGCCGGGCGAACTCCTCTTCAAGGAGTACGGCATCGACGCCGAGCACGTGGCCGCAGCCGCGAAGGAATCCATCGATGCCGCTCGTTCGTGACTTTATAGTCAGCTGAACTGAAGATAGGGCTGCTGGCGCGCGAGGGCGTGCCAGCAGCCCTATTCTGTTACACATGTGTGGGTCCTCGGTCCCGTTCCATTTCCCCCTGGGGGCAAAGCGTTCGGACCACGGCCTCGTCCTTCCCCCCTAGCGAACGGAGCGACCACTCGTGACCAACGAGATCCCCACCCTGCGCGATCCCCAGGATCGCAGGCTTCCGCGCATCTCCCCACCGTGTGGCCTCGTCATCTTCGGCATCACGGGCGACCTCGCGCGCAAGAAGCTCCTTCCCGCGATCTACGACCTCGCCAACCGTGGTTTGCTCCACCCGGCGTTCTCGCTCACCGGCTTTGCGCGCCGCGACTGGAGCCCGCAGGACTTCGAGGAATACGTGCGCGCCTCCATCGAGGCGCACACCCGCACCGGCTTCAACGAGGGAACCTGGAACCAGCTGCGCTCGGGACTGCGCTTCGTCTCGGGCACCTTCGACGACCCCGATGCCTACCGCCAGCTGGCCGACACCGTCGCCGAGCTCGACCACTCGCGCGGCACCGGCGGCAACCACGCGTTCTACCTGTCGATTCCTCCCTCATACTTCCCGGTCGTGGCCAAGCACCTGTCCGACACGGGCCTCAACAAGCGTCAGGGCCGCGAATGGCGTCGCGTCATCATCGAGAAGCCTTTCGGACACGACCTTGAGTCCGCGCAAAAGCTCTCCGACGTCATCTCGCAGATCTTCGACGAACAGGACGTCTTCCGCATCGACCACTACCTGGGCAAGGAAACCGTCCAGAACATCATGGCGATGCGCTTCGCGAACGCGATGTTCGAGCCGCTGTGGAAGGCGAACTACGTCGATTCCGTACAGATCACGATGGCCGAGGACATCGGCATCGGCACACGCGCGGGCTACTACGACGGCATCGGCGCGGCCCGCGACATCATCCAGAATCACCTGCTTCAGCTCATGGCGTTGACCGCCATGGAGGAGCCCGTCCACTTCACACCCGAGGAAATCCAGGCGGAGAAGGAGAAGGTGCTTTCCGCAGTGCGCCTGCCCGAGGATCTGGCCATCGATACGGCGCGCGGGCAGTACGCCGGCGGCTGGCAGGGCGGCGATCAGGTGCGCGGTTACCTTGAGGAGGACGGCATTCCGGCCGACTCGACCACCGAGACCTTCGCCGCTATCAAGCTCTTCGTGGACACGCGCCGCTGGGCGGGCGTGCCCTTCTACCTGCGCGCAGGCAAGCGCCTCGGCAAGCGCGTCACCGAGATCGCTGTCATCTTCAAGCGTTCGGCCCACGTGCCCTTCGGCAACTCCGACCTCAGTGAGTCGGGCCAGAACGCACTCGTTATTCGCGTCCAGCCGGACGAGGGCCTGACCCTCAAACTTGGCGCGAAGGTTCCAGGCACTTCCATGCAGGTGCGTGACGTGACCATGGACTTCGCCTACGGCCACGCGTTCACCGAGGACTCACCCGAAGCCTACGAGCGCCTCATCCTGGACGCGCTCGTCGGCTCCGCTCCCCTGTTCCCGCATCAGCGCGAGGTCGAGGCCTCGTGGAAGATCCTCGACCCGATCCTGTCCTTCTGGGAGACCCAGGGTCAACCCGAGCCCTACGCGCCCGGCACGTGGGGTCCCCAATCCGCGCACGACATGCTGGCCCGCGACGGCCGTTTCTGGAGGCTCCCGTGATCATCACCCTGAAGAACACCACGTCGGCCGAGGTCGCATCCCGCATCGTGGAGCTGCGCGACGAGCGCGGTTCCGCCGCTCTGAGCCGTGTCCTCACGCTGCTCATCTGCGTGCCCGACCTCATCGACGTCGACAACGCGATCGAGGTCTCCGACGCGGTCTCGCGCGAGCATCCCTGCCGCGTGATCGTCATCGTCGAGCCCGAGTCCACCGAGGGCACGGCGCGTCTGAACGCACAGATCCGCGTCGGCGACGCAGCGGGCCTGTCCGACATCATCATCCTGGAGCCTCGCGGTGAGGCCGCGTCGAACATCGACTCGCTCGTCATGCCGCTTCTCCAGTCGGATACTCCGGTCGTCACGTACTGGCCGGTCGTTCCCCCGCAGAATCCGGGCGCGCACCCGCTTGGTCGCCTCGCGGTCAAGCGCATCACCGATTCGCGCGCAACCGAATGCCCCATGGATACCCTGTCGGCCCTCTCGGCCGTGTACACCCCCGGCGACACGGATCTCGCGTGGGCCGGCGTCACGCTGTGGCGCGCGCTGCTCGCGGCTGTCGCCGAGGACTTTGACCGTCTACCGACGTCGATCCGCGTCGCGGGTAATGCGACACATCCCTCGCCGTTCCTCGTGGCCGCATGGCTGCATCACCAGCTGGGCGTGCCCGTCGAGCGAGTCGTGGATCCCGAGGCCCTCACGATCACGGACATCACGTTCTTCTTCGACGACGACACGACCGTCTCGCTCTCGCGTAGCGCCTCCTCGTCGGTCGCGCGTCTGTCGCGTCCGGGCCTCGAGGATCGCTCCGTGAACCTCGCACGCCGCTCCGTGCAGGACTCCCTCATGGAGGATCTGCGTCGCATGGATCCGGACGTCTACTACGGTGAGCTCCTCACGAAGGAACTTCCGCGACTGGCTGCATGCTCTGAGGGCGAGTGACGATGGTGGCAGTCCACACGTTCGAGGTCTACCCAACCGTCGAGGAACTGAACGAGGCCGTCGGCCGTGCGTTCCTCGCTCGTCTGAACACACTCATCGACGAGGCCGGAGCTGACTCGCGCGTCAACCTGGCCATCTCGGGGGGTGCCATCACCACGTCGTTGCTTCCCTCTCTCCTTCCGTCTGTCGACGAAATCGACTGGTCACACGTACGCGTGTGGCTGGTCGACGAACGCTACGTGCCGGCGGGCGACGAGGATCGCAACGATGAACAGGCGTGGGAGGGCTTCCTCCACGCGGCCTCCGGCGTTGAGTTCGTCCGTATGCCGACCTCGGATGTGTACGCTCCCGGCGCGGGTTCTCTCGATGAGGCGACCGTGGCGTTCGCCGACACGTGGCGTGAGATCATGGGCGAGGGTTCCTTTGACATCGCGCTCATCGGCATGGGTCCCGACGGGCACATCTGCTCACTCTTCCCGGGACGCGTCGATATGGACGAGGCCTCCCCCATTCTGGCGATCCGCAATTCTCCGAAGCCCCCGCCCGAGCGCATCACGGTGTCGATGCCCATCATGCGTGCGTGCGCAGAGGTGTGGCTGACGACGGCGGGTGCAGCGAAGGCGGATGCTCTCGGGCGAGCCTTTGCGGGCGCGTCTCCCCTCAACCTCCCGGTCGCGGGCATCCTCTCCCCCACGACGCGCGTTTACCTCGATGAGGCGGCTGCCTCGCGAATTGAGGTTGCGTAATACAGCACCATCACTCTGTGGGGCCATCTTCGTCACGAAGACGGCCCCACACGGGTTGCCGGATATAAAATGGCTCCCCGCTCACAAGCGGAGAGCCATCTCAGAGACGAACTATCGTCAGGCGCCGAACTTCGCGAGAAGCGCGTAGCCGATGATGCACACCAGCCAGATGAGCAGCGTGCCCAGCGTGATGCGGTTCAGGTTACGCTCGGCGACACCGGAGGAGCCGGCCGACGAGGAGATGCCGCCACCGAACATGTCCGACAGACCGCCACCCTGTCCCTTGTGCATGAGGACGGTCAGGGTCAGCAGGATGCTGGTCAGGAAGATCAGCACGATCAGGACGTTGTTCAGAATGGTCACGGTCAATCCAGTTTCTATCGCAGTTCGCCCCGGATCGGGGCACATATACCTTTAGTCTAACTGAGAATGCCGGTGGGGCCAACCGGCACACCGGTTGGCCCCACCTCGCGTCCGCTCCGACCCGGCCTAAGTGGTCAGGCGGAGTGAGCGCGTCACGGCTTCTCAGGCGTAGAACGTCGCCATGGCGGCGAAGGAGTCAGCCTTGAGGGACGCGCCGCCGACGAGACCGCCGTCGACGTCGGGCTGAGCCATGAGCTCCTTGATGTTGTCGGGCTTGGCGGAGCCACCGTAGAGGATGCGGGTGGACTCGGCGGTCTCGGCGCCGAAGTCCTCGGCCAGGGCGGCGCGGATGGCGCCGCACACTTCCTGGGCGTCCTCGGCGGAGGCGGTTTCGCCGGTGCCGATGGCCCAGATGGGCTCGTAGGCGATGACGATCTTGGCGACCTCTTCGGGCTTCCAGCCGGCGAGGGCGGCGCGGATCTGGCCGAGGACGAACTCGACGTAGGTGCCGGCCTTGCGGACCTCGAGGGCCTCGCCGCAGCACAGGATCGGGGTCATGCCGGCGTCGAAGACCTTGCGGGCCTTGGCGCCGACGAGCTCGTCGGACTCGCCGTGGTACTCGCGACGCTCGGAGTGGCCCATCACCACGTAGGAGACGCCGAGCTTGGTGAGCATGTCGGTGGAGATTTCGCCGGTGTAGGCGCCGTTGTCGTGGATCGACACGTCCTGAGCACCGTACTTGATGCCGAGCTCGTCGGCGTCAACGATGGTCTGGACGGTACGGATGTCGGTGAACGGCGGGATGACGAGGACCTCGCACTTGGAGTAGTCGTGGCCCGCGTCGGACAAGGCCATCGCCAGGCCCTGGACGAGGTGGTTGGCCTCGAGGTGATCGAGGTTCATCTTCCAGTTGCCGGCCATCAGGGGCGTACGTGCCATGAGTCAGTCCTCCAGAACTGCGATACCGGGCAGAACCTTGCCCTCGAGGAGCTCGAGGGAGGCGCCGCCGCCAGTGGAAATGTGGGAGAAGGTGTTCTCGTCGAAGCCGAGCAGGCGCACGGCTGCTGCGGAGTCGCCGCCGCCGATGACGGAGAACATGGAGCCCTTGGACAGGGCCTCGGCGACGGCACGGGTGCCGCCGGCGAACGCGTCGAATTCGAAGACACCCATGGGGCCGTTCCAGGCGACGGTCTTGGCGGTCGCGAGCTTGTCAGCGAAGAGCTTCGCGGACTCGGGGCCGATATCCAGACCCATCTGGTCATCGGGAATAGCGTCGACCTTGACGACGGTTGCGGGCGCGTCGGCTGCGAACTCGGGGGCGACGATGACGTCGATGGGCAGGACGAGGTCGACGCCGCGCTCGGCGGCCTCGGCGATGTAGCCCTTGACGGTATCGATCTGGTCTTCCTCAAGGAGAGACTTGCCCACCGAGTAGCCCTGAGCGGCGAGGAAGGTGAAGACCATGCCACCGCCGATGAAGAGCATGTCAGCCTTCTTCAGCAGGTTGGCGATGACGCCCAGCTTGTCGGAAACCTTGGAGCCACCGAGGACAACGCCGTAGGGGCGCTCGGGGTCGCCGGTGACCTTGGACAGGGACTCGATCTCCTTGAGGACGAGCAGGCCTGCGGCCGAGGGCAGCAGCTTGGCAATGTCGTAGACGGAGGCCTGCTTGCGGTGGACGACGCCAAAGCCGTCGGAGACGAACGCGTCGCCGAGCTTGGCGTACTCGCGGGCCAGCTCTTCGCGCTCTTCGTCGACCTTGGAGGTCTCGCGAGCGTCGTAGCGGACGTTCTCGAGCAGGGCGATCTCGCCCTCACCCAGGGCGGCGACGGTCTCGGTGGCGGACGGGCCAACGACGTCGGAGGCCAGCGTGACCTTCACGCCGGACAGCTCGGCGAGGCGCGTGGCGACGGGGGCCAGCGAGAAGGCGGGATCGACCTGACCCTTGGGGCGGCCCAGGTGGGCCATGATGACAACCTTGGCACCGGCGTCGGTGAGGGTCTTGAGGGTCGGCAGCGCCGCGCGGATACGGCCGTCGTCGGTGATGACGCCGTCCTTGAGCGGAACGTTGAAGTCGGAGCGGACGAGGACGCGCTTGCCGCGCAGGTCGCCCAGGGTGGAGATGGTCCTCACGAGGAGTCCTTTCGGTCTGAAGGCGGTGGCGATGTACGAGATGCCCGTGCACGAGCGTGCACGGGCATCTCGCTGATCAGCTCATGGCTGGTGTATCAGCTGTGTGCTCAGGCGAGCTTGGAGCCGATGAGGGCGGTGAGGCGAACGAGAGCGTTCGAGTAGCCCCACTCGTTGTCGTACCAGGACAGGACCTTGACGAGGTTGCCGATGACCTTGGTCTCGGTGGCGTCGAAGATCGAGGTGTGCGGGTCGCCCACGATGTCGGAGGAGACGATCGGATCCTCGGTGTACTTCAGAACACCCTTGAGCTCACCCTCGGCGGCGGCCTTGACGGCAGCCTTGACGGCCTCGACGGACACCTCGTTCTTCGCGATGAAGGTGAGGTCGGTCAGGGAGCCGGTCGGGGTGGGGACGCGGACGGCGAGGCCATCGAACTTGCCCTCAAGCGCGGGCAGAACCAGGGCGACGGCCTGGGCAGCACCGGTCTTGGTGGGGATCATGTTCAGGGCCGCGGCGCGGGCGCGACGCAGATCCGAGTGGGGGGCGTCGAGGACGCGCTGGTCACCCGTGTAGGAGTGGATGGTGGTCATGATGCCGCGCTCGATGCCGAAGTTCTCCTCAAGAACCTTGGCGAGGGGGGCGAGGCAGTTGGTCGTGCAGGAGGCGTTCGACACGATGTTCATCGTGGCGTTGTCGTAGTCAGCCTCGTTCACGCCCATGACGAAGGTGCCGTCGACGTTCTTCGCGGGAGCGGAGATGACGACCTTCTTGGCGCCACCGTCGAGGTGAGCCTTGGCCTTCTCGCCGTCGGTGAAGAAGCCGGTCGACTCAACGACAACCTCGACGCCGAGCTCGCCCCAGGGCAGGTCGGCGGGGTTACGCTGCGCGAGCACCTTGATGTGCTTGCCGTCGACGATGATGCCCTCGTCGTCGTAGGAAACCTCGCCCTGGAAGCGACCCGTGATCGAGTCGTACTTCAGCAGGTGAGCGAGGGTCTTGTTGTCGGTGAGGTCGTTAACGGCAACGATCTCGATGTCCGCGCCCTGCTCGAGAGCGGCGCGGAAGAAGTTACGGCCAATGCGGCCGAAGCCGTTGATGCCAACGCGGGTGGTCACTATGTTCCTCCTGCTCGTGCCCACACGGGACACGGTCTTCGATGCAACCGGGCGTGCGGGTTGCCTGCCCGGCCCGCAGATGTCTGCGGTTCCAGCAGTTCCTAATCTACACCTAAAAGCGGACTCAGTCACAATCCAATTTGAAAATCCGCACGTGGGGTAATTCTCGTTTGGATTGAGACAAAGGGGCAGGAAAAAGGGACCTCAGTCCTCTTCGAGCATGTCGAGGGTAAGCGCGGACTCCGTATCCGGGATGCCGCGTTCGTGCGCGACCTTATCGGCGAGAGCGAGAAGGCGACGGATACGACCGGCGACGGCATCCTTGGTGAGAGGTGGATTCGTGTGCTTGCCGAGCTCCTCAAGGGAGGCCTGCTTGTACTGCAGACGCAGCGTGCCGGCCTCGAGGAGGTGGGCGGGGACGTCGTCTCCGAGGATTTCGAAGGCACGTTCAACGCGGGCACCCGCAGCGACGGCCGCGCGGGCGGAGCGGCGCAGGTTCGCGTCGTCAAAGTTAGCCAGTCGGTTTGCGCTGCCCCGAGCCTCGCGGCGTTCACGCCGCTCCTGCCACGCCTCGAAGGTCTGCGGGGCGCCCATGGCGGAGATCAGCGTGCCGATCGCGTCCGAATCGCGGACGGAGATGCGGTCGGTGCCACGCACTTCCTTGGAGCGAGCAGAGGCGCCGAGTTTGCGCGCACAGCCGACCATCGCGAGAGCCACCTCAGGACCGGGGCACGTGATCTCAAGCGAAGAGGAGCGTCCGGGCTCCATGAGCGAGCCGCGCGCGAGAAAGGCACCGCGCCAGATAGCGGCGGCCTCAGCGGTTCCGGAGGCAACAAGAACCGGGGGCAGGCCGCGCACGGGACGACGGAGGGAATCGACAAGGCCCGTGAGGCGCGCGAGCTCGTCGGCTTTGTGGACGACACGCACGACGTAGCGCTTGCCACGTCGCAGGGAAGAACCGGACACCATGACAACGGAGGACTCGGCGTTGTACAGGGCCTGCAGGTAGGTGCGCAGGCGGCGCGCGGCCACGGGCGAGTCAAGCTCGGCCTCGACGAGGATGCGCCCACCCACGAGGTGCAGGCCTCCCGCGAAACGCAGCGTCGCGCTCACTTCGGCAGCGACCTCGGACGGCGTCGTAACGACGGCGCGCGCCAGCTCGTCCTTCATATCAGATGTCAGGGACACGGCTTCTCCAGATATGTCATGCGTGTGTCAGCAGGCAACAGGTTCTAAGGTAACCACGTTTCGGGCTGTCCGACCTCACCAAGGAAGCCGTCAAATGCGTCACGCAGCGCGGCGGCGAGGCGCAGCGGGTCGTGGTGCGGGGCTCCGTCACCCGTGCGCACCTGCCGCAACAGGACACGCGCACCCAGTTCTTCGGCGGCCACGATCAGGTCGTCGATGTCGTCACACGCCGTCGGATCCGCGACGATGACGTCAAGCTTGAGCATGGGTGCGTACTCGCGCAAGACGCGCACGTGATCGGCGGTCGACATGAGATCGGTTTCGCCGCGCTGGCGCGCCAGGTTGAGCACAAGCGCGCGGTGGGCGTCGGTCGTGGCAAGCGCGCGGTTAATCTCTGGCACCAGCAGGTGCGGAATCACGGAGGTGTACCACGACCCGGGTCCCAGGACGACCCAGTCGGCCTCGGAGATAGCTTCGGTGACCGCGGAGGGCACCTCGGGCGCCTCGGGCGTGATACGCACGTGCTCGACGGTGCCCGGGGCGACAGCGACCTTGGATTGACCGGACACTACGTAGCGGCGGCCGCCGTCGTTCATATCCGCCTCGATGTCGATCGGCGTTGACGACATGGGCAGGACGCGTCCCTGCGCGCCCAGCAGACGACCGACCCAGTCGAGGCCTTCGACCGGATCCTCGAGAAGCTGCCACAGGCCGGAGATCAGCAGGTTGCCGAGGGCGTGCCCGTTGAGCGGGCCGGTCGTGTCGAGGCGCAGCTGCATGACGTCGCGCCACGTCAGACCCCACTCGGATTCTTCACAGAGGGACGCCAGCGCCATACGCAGATCACCGGGAGGCAGGATCGGCATCTCCTGGCGCAGTCCGCCGGAGCTACCGCCGTCGTCGGCGACGGTCACGACGGCCGTCAGCGCGCGGGTGATATGGCGCAGCGCCCGTAGGGTCGCGGACAGGCCGTGTCCGCCGCCGAGGGCGACGATGTTTTGGCCGGATTCTCCACGTTGAACCCAACCGGCTGCATCAAGATAGGGCATCAGTCTCTCCCAATGTCACGGTGCATCACGCGAACCGTGTATCCGTGTGAGCGCAGGCGTTCGGCGATAGCCTCGGAAGAAGCGACGGAGCGGTGCTTTCCGCCCGTGCATCCGACGGCAATCGTGACGAATGGCTTCAATTCTGCCAGATAGCCGCTGAGCATGGGGGCAAGAAGGTCGGCATATCCGAGAGCAAAATCGCGCGCGCCCGGCTGGGAGAGCACATAGTCGGCGACCGCCTGGTCCTTGCCTGTCAGGTGGCGCAGCTCGTCGACCCAGTACGGGTTCTTCAAGAAGCGCACGTCGACGACGTGATCGGCGTCGAGCGGGAGGCCATGCTTGAATCCGAAAGACTCGACCGTGACCTGCAGGGGGCGCTCCTCCCCAGCCACGATGTCGCGGATGCGCCTCGTCAGATCGTGGACGCTCATCGTGGAGGTGTCGATGACCTCGTCGGCGGCGCGACGCAGGGGCGCGAGCAGACGCATCTCGGCCTTGATTCCGTCCATGAGGGTGCCGGCGCCCTGGAGGGGATGCGGGCGGCGGTTGGATTCATAGCGGCGCACCAGGGTCTCGGGGCTGGCCTCAAGGAAAATGACGCGGTAGACAATACCCGCGCCTTTAAGCTGCTCGAGTGTGGCGTCAAGCGTGCGGAAGAAGGTACGCGAGCGCACGTCCACTCCGACAGCCAGTCGGTGAACGCCCGCAGCAGGGTCGTTCGACATCATGCCGACGAGGGCGGGCAACATCGTCGGCGGGAGGTTGTCGACGACGTACCAGTCCAGGTCTTCGAGCGCGCGAGCAGCACCGGTGCGGCCCGCACCCGAGTAGCCGGTGATGATCAGCACCTCGTTGGAGGCGCGCGGCTCGTACTTCACGCGGGCCATGTCACGCACGGCGATGCCCTCGGGGACCGTGGGAGGGTTCTCCTCGTTCATCGACGAGGTCTGGGCCTCGTCTTCGTCGTGAGCGTCCGTGGCTGCGTGCTCGGTCATGGCGTCCTCCTGGCGGGTTGACTGGTTCGGTGATGGGAGCTGTTAGGCGGAAGGTGCGGAGGCCTCGTCGATCGCGATGCCGGTAGCGGCGCGCCTGGCGATGACTCGTGCTTCCTTCGGCGTGCTCGCAGTGGTGGCGACGACGCCGACCCGCCTGCCGGCGCGACTCACCGGCTTGCCGAAGATACGCACGATGTCGGCGGATTCGAGGGCGCGAGCGACGCCGTTGTAGACAGGAACATCGACGGCGCTCGTCGACTTGATGACCGCCGACGCACCCGGGGTGGACTGTGCGGTGGAGACGGGCAGGCCGAGGATGGCGCGTGCGTGCAGCTCAAACTCGGACTGGGCTTGCGTCACCATCGTCACCATGCCGGTGTCGTGGGGGCGGGGCGAGAGTTCGGAGAACCAGACGTCGTCGCCCTTCACGAAGAATTCGACGCCGAAGATGCCGAGGCACGGGCCATTTCCGGCCTCAGCCAGGGCGTCGGTCACGGCCTTGGCCATCTGTTGCGCACCCTCGAGGGCGGGTTCGCTCATCGCCATGGGCTGCCAGGATTCGACGTAGTCGCCGCCCTCCTGGCGGTGCCCGATCGGCGCACAGAAGCTCGTTGTGACGCTGCCGGACGAGGCATCCCATGAACGCACGGTGAGCAGTGTGATCTCGTAGTCGAAGTCGACACCCTCTTCAACGATGACAACGCCGGTCGTGGCGCGCGCGTCCTCCTCGGCGTGCACCCAGGCGGAGGCGGCCTGCTCGGGTCCCGTGACACGGGACTGACCGTGCCCGGAGGAGGACATCGTGGGCTTGACGAACGCGGGGTAGCCGACCTCATCGAGAGCTGCGGCCAGCTCGGCCTCGCTGCGCGCGAAGCGGAAGGCCGATGTGCGCACGCCGGGCAGGGACGCAGCGAGGTTGCGGATGCGCTGACGGTCCATCGTCGCCTGGACGGCGAACGCGTTGGGGACGACGCGCACGCCGCGCTCTTCATAGGCGCTCAGCTCGTCTGTCGCGATGGCCTCGACCTCGGGGACGATGAGGTCAACATCGACGTTGTCGAGGACCTTACGCAGAGCCTGCGGGTCGCTCATGTCAAAAACGCGGGATTCGTCCGCCACCTGCATGGCGGGAGCATTGCCGTAGGAGTCGCAGGCGAGCACCGTGCATCCGTAGCGTTGCAGGGCGATCACGACTTCCTTACCGAGTTCGCCCGATCCTAGCAGCAGCACGCGTGCCGGCAGCGGCACGGGAAGCGTCGTTGTCATGGTGTGTCCTCCCTCGACGATGTCGTTAGCCTATCGCGGATCGTGCGCGCAAGGCCGAGTCCCACGCCCTTGACCTCGGCAATCTGCTCGGGCGTGGCCTCTCGAATCCGCTTAACGGAGCCGAAATGCTTGAGCAGCGCGGCCTGGCGTGCGGGTCCAAGCCCTGGGATGGAATCGAGAACCGAGCGGCGCTGCGCCTTCGACCGGCGCTTGCGGTGCTTCGTGATCGCGAAACGGTGGGACTCGTCGCGCAAATACTGCAGGAGGTAGAGAGCCTCCGACGTGCGTGGGAGGATCAGCGGGAAGTCCTCGCCGGGGATCCACACCTCTTCGAGGCGCTTAGCCAGGCCCACGACGGGCATGTCCGCGCCCACCGCGTCAAGGGCAGCTCGGGCAGCATTCACCTGGGGCAGGCCGCCATCCACGACGACCAGGTCGGGACGGTAGGAGAATCGCTTGGGGCGCCCGGTCATGGCATCGATCGGGCCGGAAGCGTAGGCGACGCCGTCCTCGTCCTCACCGTCGACGCCGGCCTCCTCGGCGAGCAGCCTCGAGAAGCGTCGCGTGAGAACCTCGTTCATCGCGCTCGTGTCGTCGGGGGTGCCGTTTCCGCCCTCACCGCGGATGTTGTAGGTGCGGTAGGCGTCCTTGCGCGGTATACCGTCCTCAAAGACCACCATCGAGGCGACCTGGTTCTCCCCGCCCGTATGTGACACGTCGTAGCACTCGATGCGCAGGGGCGCACCCGGCAGATCGAGGTTCTCGGCAAGCTGCTCGAGCGCCTTCGAGCGCGCCGTAATGTCGCCTGCGCGCTTCGTGCGATGCAGGGCGAGGGCCTGGCGGGCGTTCTCCGTGACCGTATCCATGATCTGGGCCTTCGGGCCGCGCTTGGGCACGTGCACCGACACGGACGCGCCGCGGATCTCGGCCAGCCATCGTGCGATGGTCTCCTTCTCCTCGGGCTCAACGGAGACGAGCACCTCGCGCGGGATTGCGGACGTCGGCGTGTGCGCAACGTCGTCCACGCTCACGGCCGCCACCTTGGCTGCCTTCCCGGCCCCGGCCTCGTCCGTCGACGCCGAGGAGTACACCTGCTCGAGAAGGCGAGCCATGAGCGCCGCGTCGTCTGCGCCGTCCACGCGCTCAATCACCCAGCCGCGCGTGCCTCGGATGCGCCCACCGCGCACGTGGAAAACATGCACCGCAGCGTCCAAGTCATCACTGACGAGCGAGAACACATCCGCGTCCGACCCGTCGTCGAGCACGACCGCGTTTCGCTCCAGCACTGTGCGCAGCGCCTTGACGTCGTCACGCAGCTTCGCCGCACGCTCGAAGTTCAGCTCCATGGAGGCCTGGCGCATCTGCTCCTCCAGGTCACGGATCACCGGGCCCGTGCGCCCCTCCATGAACTGGCACAGCCCCTCCGCGAGCTCGCGGTGCTCCTCCATCGAGATGCGACCCACGCACGGGGCCGCGCACTTGTCGATATAGCCGAGCAAGCACGGACGCCCCTGCGCCTTCGCGCGCTGAAACACGCCCGCCGAACACGAGCGCATCGGGAAAACGCGCAGCAGTTGATCGATCGTCTCGCGAATCGCCCACACCTGCGTGTACGGGCCGAAGTAGCGCGACCCTACCCGTTTGCGCTCCCGCGTCACCTGCACGC
This sequence comes from Schaalia dentiphila ATCC 17982, assembly GCF_000154225.1. NCBI lineage: Bacteria > Bacillati > Actinomycetota > Actinomycetes > Actinomycetales > Actinomycetaceae > Schaalia > Schaalia dentiphila. The sequence continues at coordinate 1,451,677 of NZ_DS264586.1, forward strand.
GCGGGAAACGCTCCCCCATCGACACCGCCAGGTAGGGGTAGGACTTGTCGTCCTTAAACATCACGTTGAAACGCGGATTGAATTCCTTAATCCACGTGAACTCCAGCGTCAGGGCCTCGACCTCGGAGCGCACGACGGTCCACTGCACGGCGCTCGCGGTCGTCACCATCTGCTGCGTACGCGGGTGCAGGTTCGCCAGGTCCTGGAAGTAGTTGGTGAGGCGATTGCGCAGGTTTTTGGCCTTGCCGACGTAGATGACGCGACCCTGCGGGTCTGAGAATCGGTAGACGCCCGGCGAGGTCGGGATATCTCCCGTGCGGGGTCGGTACGTCGAAGGATCTGACACACTCCCAGGGTACGAGGCCGGGGCTGGGAGTGCCCGGCACCCACCTGGGGCGTGCTCTATGTCATGAAACATTTGAATAATGAAACCAATACACGCGCACGCCACCTGTGGGCATATACTGGACTTGGTTGCGAATTGACCGATTCTTGACCTTCGAGTACAGCTCTCCCACAACAAAGGACGTTCATGTTCACCTCAACCCAAGAGGTCGCAGACTTTATCTCCGAGCAGAACATTGAACTCGTCGACGTGCGCTTCTGCGACGTCCCCGGGGTTCAGCAGCACTTTACGATCCCCGTGAGCGAGTTCTTGGACGCCGCTTTGTCGGACGGCCTCATGTTCGACGGCTCCTCGGTGCGCGGATTCACCGCCATCCACGAGTCCGACATGAAGCTCATCCCGGACATCTCCTCCGCGTTCGTCGATCCGTTCCGCGATCGCAAGACCCTGGTCGTGAACTTCTCGATCGTCGATCCGTTCACCGACGAGCCCTTCTCGCGCGACCCGCGCCAGGTCGCCGCCAAGGCCGAGGCCTACCTGCGTTCGACCGGCATCGCGGATGAGTGCTTCATCGGCGCCGAGGCGGAGTTCTACCTCTTCGACGACGTGCGCTACCAGGTCAACCCGCACAACACCTTCTTCTCCGTCGACTCCCCCGAGGCGTACTGGAACACCGGTCGCGCCGAAGAGGGCGGCAACATGGGCTACAAGGTGCCCATCAAGGGCGGCTACTTCCCCGTCTCCCCCGCCGACAAGTACGCGGACGTGCGCGACGAGATGAGCCGCCTCCTCGAAGAGGTTGGCCTGACGATCGAGCGCGCCCACCACGAGGTTGGCTCGGGTGGCCAGCAGGAGATCAACTACCGCTTCGCGACGCTGCAGACTGCGGCCGACGACATGATGAAGTTCAAGTACGTCATCAAGAACTCCGCCCTCGAGTTCGGCCACTCCGCAACCTTCATGCCCAAGCCCCTGTTCGGCGACAACGGTTCGGGCATGCACACGCACATCTCGCTGTGGAAGAACGGCGAGCCGCTGTTCTACGACGAGCGCGGCTACGGATCCCTGTCCGACACGGCCCGCTGGTTCATCGGTGGCCTGCTCGAGCACGCGCCCGCGCTCCTCGCCTTCACGAACCCGTCGGTGAACTCCTTCCGGCGCCTGGTTCCCGGCTTTGAGGCCCCGATCAACCTCGTGTACTCGGCGCGCAACCGCTCCGCGTGCATCCGCATCCCCGTGACGGGCACGTCGCCCAAGGCCAAGCGCGTGGAGTACCGTGTGCCGGACCCGAGCGCGAACCCGTACCTGGCGTTCTCCGCGTGCCTCATGGCGGGCATCGACGGCATTAAGCGCCGCATCGAGCCGGCCGCGCCGATCGACAAGGACCTCTACGAGCTGCCCCCGGCCGAGTATCAGGACATCGCGAAGCTGCCCGGCTCGCTCGAGGCCGCCCTGGACGCGCTACGCGAGGACCACGAGTTCCTCACCGAGGGCGACGTCTTCACACAGGACCTCATCGACACGTGGCTCGAATACAAGGAGAGCAACGAGGTCGCCCCAATGCGCGCCTACCCGCATCCCTACGAGTACCAGATGTACTACGACCTGTGATCTAATCGTCACTCAGTGGCCCCCACCCCGATTAAGGGGCGGGGGCCGCGCCACAACCAGTAGACTCACATCGAACCTGTTGTTCAGTCTTTGAACCGACATCCCGGAGGACACGATGAAGCGCATGCGTGATGGCTCGTACACGATTAAGCCGACTTACAAGGTCGGCGAACACGACATCGTTCCGGACATGCTGGCCAAGCGCGCGCTCCTGCACCCCGATCAGGTGGCGGTTGAACAGCGCTCCTCCGTCGGCTCCACGCGCTCCCTCACCACATCTGAGCTCCAACGCCAGGTCGAGTACACAGCCTGCGGCCTCATCGGCCTCGGCGTGCAGGCGGGTGATGCGGTCGCGATCCTGGCCCCGACCTCGTACGAGTGGCTCCTCCTCGACCTCGCGCTCCTGTCCATCGGCGCGATCACCGTTCCGATCTACGAGTCCGATTCCTCCGCCCAGATCGAGCACATCCTCACCGACGCGCACGTGACCCGCGTCTTCACGGCCACCACCCAGCAGGCGGAGCTCGTGCACTCCGTGGCCCCCGAACACACCGTGGCAGTCGACTCCTTCGATCGCGGCGCCCAGCGCATGATCGCCCGCGCCGCCACGGGCATCACCATCACAAACGTCGAGCAGCGCCGCGCGACCATCTCTTCATCGGACATTGCCACCATCATCTACACCTCCGGCACGACCGGAAACCCCAAGGGCGTGGCCCTCACGCACGCGAACTTCGTGGCCACCGCGGAGGGTGCCCGCCAGGTGCTCGGTGACGTCATCGACTCCCCCGAGACCCGCCTGCTCCTCTTCCTGCCCGTCGCCCACGTGCTCGCTCGCCTCGTCATGCACGTGATCCTGTCGGGCCAGGGCGTCCTCGGATTCTCGCCCAGCATCAAGAACCTGCTGCCGGACATTCAGGCCTTCAAGCCCTCCGTGCTCCTCGTCGTCCCCCGCGTCCTCGAGAAGGTCTACAACGCGGCCTCCTCCAAGGCGGGCGGCGGCTTCAAGGGCCGCATGTTCGCGTGGAGCGCCAAGCAGGCACGCACCTTCTCCGTCGCCTCCGCGAAGACCTTCGGCCCCGGCCTGTTCAAGAAGATGCGCCACGGCATCGCCGACGCGCTCGTCCTCAAGAAGATCCGCTCGGTCCTGGGCCCCAACCTGCGCTACATCGTCTCCGGCGGCGCACCCCTGGCCACCGACCTCGCCCACTTCTACGCCGGCATGGGCATCACCCTCATCCAGGGCTACGGCCTGTCCGAGACCACCGGCCCGATCTCCGTCCAGCAGATCGGCAAGAACCCCGTCGGCGGCGTCGGACTGCCCCTGCCCGGCAACTTCATCAAGATCGCCAAGGACGGCGAGATCCTCGTGCGCGGCCAGTCCGTCATGCCCGGCTACTACCACCTGCCTGAGCAGACCGCCGAGGTCATGCCCGACGGCAAGTGGTTCCACACCGGCGACCTGGGCTCGATCGATCGCAAGGGCCAGCTAACAATCACGGGCCGCAAGAAGGAACTCATCGTCACCGCGGGCGGCAAGAACGTCTCCCCCGAGGTCCTCGAGGACTCCCTGGCCACGCACCCACTCATCGCGAACGTCATCGTCGTCGGCGATCAGCGCCCCTACGTGGGCGCGCTCTTCACCCTCGACGCCGACATGCTGCCCGACTGGCTGGCCAAGCACGGCCTGCCGCAGTGCTCGCCCACCGAGGCGGCCGAGCTACCCGCCGTACGCGAGTCTCTCGAGAAGGCCGTCGAGCGCGCCAACAAGGCCGTCTCCCGCGCCGAGTCGATCCGTAAGTTCCGCATCATCGACGCCACCTTCACCGTCGAGAACGGCTACGTGACACCGTCGATGAAGCTGCGCCGCCGCAAGGTCATCACCGACTACGCCCACGAGATCGACGCACTGTACGGCGGTCCTGTCTCCGCCGAGCAGCCCAAGAAGCGCGGGCTTTTCGGCCGCGCCAAGAAGAACTGATCCAACCGCGCACGGCGCACCGCGCCCACCCCACGAAAGGACCGCAATGACGGTACGCAGGCTCGCCGACGGCTCATGGGAGTCAATCGCGACACGAGAAGCCACCGAGGACATGAACCTGCCGAAGATGCTCCACCAGCGCGTGGCATCTCACCCCGGGCAGGTCGCGATCGAGCGCCGTTCCAACGTCGGTGCGTGGCGTCACGTCACGATGGAGACCTTCCTCGGCGAGGCCGACTCGATTGCGCGTGGCCTCATCGGCATCGGGCTCGAAGCCGGCGACCACCTGGCGATCCTGGCCCCCACCTCCTACGAATGGGCGCTCATCGACGTGGCCGCGCTGTCCTGCGGTGCCATCACCGTGCCGATCTACGAGACGGACTCGGCCTCGCAGATCGCGCACATCCTGGCCGACGCCGACGTGCGCATCGTCATCACGGCCACCACGCAGCAGGCCGAGCTGGTCGAGTCCGTGCGTACCGACGGCGTGCGCCATATCCTCTCCCTGGACCGCGGCGCCGAGCGCGTCCTGACCGGTGCCGCACAGGGCGTGAGCGTTGAGCAGGTGCGCGAGCGCACCGACGCCGTCAAGCTGAGCGACGAGGCGACGGTCATCTATACCTCCGGCACGACCGGCATGCCCAAGGGCGTCGTGCTCACGCACGGCAATTTCATCTCGCCGATGCTGCAGGCGTACGACTTCCTGCCCCTCCTCATTAACGACCCGAAGTCGCGTTCCCTGCTCTTCCTGCCGGTCGCCCATGTGCTCGCACGTTTCGTCATGTACTGCCTGCTCGCAGGCCAGGGCATCACCGCTTTCTCCCCCGACACGCGCAACCTGGTCAACGACATCGCGACCTTCAAGCCAACAATGCTCCTCGTTGTCCCGCGAGTCATGGAGAAGGTCTACAACGCCGCGGCGGCGAAGGCTGGCGGCGGCATAAAGGGCCGCATGTTCGCTTGGGCCGCCAAGCAGGCGCGCGCCCTGTCCACGGCCACCGCCTACGTGGATTCTCCCCTGCCCGAGTCCGCCGTTGCCGGCCCCGGCCCGGACACGACGCCCATTCCCGACGCCTCCGCGATGCCCTCACCCGGTCCGTCGACCGCGCTCAAGCTGCGCGGCCGCGTCGCCGACGCGCTCGTCCTGTCGAAAGTCCGCGCGATCCTGGGCCCGAACCTGCACACGATCATCTCGGGTGGCGCTCCCCTGGCCCTCGACCTGGCGAACTTCTTTCGCGGCCTGGGCATCACGCTGCTGCAGGGCTACGGCCTGTCCGAGACGACCGGCCCGATCTCCGTGGAGACGCCGCAGGACTTCCCGCCGGATTCAGTGGGCTTCCCGTGGCCGGGCAACCGTATGAAGATCGCTCCCGACGGCGAGCTGCTCGTTCAGGGTATCTCCGTGTCGAAGGGCTACCACAACCTGCCCAAGGCCACGGCCGAGGCCTACGTCGACGGCTGGTTCAAGACCGGCGACCTCGCCTCCATCGACGATCGTGGCCACCTTCGGATCACGGGCCGCAAGAAGGAACTCATCGTCACCGCGGGCGGCAAGAACGTCTCGCCCGAGATCCTCGAAGAGTCCCTGTCGACGCACCCGCTTATCGCGAACATCATCGTAGTCGGCGATAACCGCCCGTACATCGGCGCACTCATAGCCCTGGACACGGAGATGCTCCCCGAGTGGCTCGCGGCCCACGGCCTGCCCGTCGTGGACGCGGCGCAGGCCGCAAACCTGCCCGAGGTGCGCGACTCGCTCGAGAAGGCGATCGCCCGCGCCAACAAGGCGGTCTCTCGTGCCGAGTCGATCCGGCGCTACCGCATCGTCAATGCTGCCTTTACCGTAGAGAACGGCTACATGACCCCCTCTCTCAAGCTCAAGCGCCACCGCGTCTTGGCCGACTACGCCGACGAGGTCGACGCCCTGTACGCTTCGGGCGAGGCAGAGAAGAGCCAGGAGTAACCCGGCAACCTTCCCGGTGATTGCGCACCAACAAAGCGGCCCCGGCCTCGTGCAATGACGAGGTCGGGGCCACTTCGTGCGTTGACGCCTCCTAATCCCGGCTATTGCGACCAGCGACGAATGCGCAGAAGAGAGCGAGGAGGACAGCGACGCCCGCGACGGGCAGCGGAATCCAGTACGCCAGACGGTAGGCAAACTCAATGATTGCGGCGATCGCCATCGCGACCACCAGGAACAGGTGGAAGGCCCGCGACCACAGGAATCCGCTCGATCCACCGCTCCACAGAGACACGAGCGTCATCAGCAAGAAGACGAACGCAACCGTATAGAGCACGCCCACCATGCCCATCAGCCACGTATGCCGGGCCTCGGCTTGCACGAGAACACACAAGCTCAGGTTTCCGATGCCCGCCACAAAGCTGCAGCTCAGGCCAAAGACGCGCGATCGACCGACCCCGCGTGCCATGAGCGCGGAGATCGTGAGCGCGGCTGCGATGCCCATGAGCACAATGACGATTAGGTGGACCCAAGCTGGCCAGTAGTACATGTGGCCGAAATAGCGGTAACCAGGAACCATAAGGCCCATCCTAACCGTTCACGCTACTGGGCAGCTGCGTCGCGCGCGGCCTCCTTCGCGAGAACCTCGGCGAGGTACTGGCCGGTGAAGGATTCCCCGACCTTCGCGACCTCCTCGGGCGTGCCCTGCGCGACGACCGTGCCTCCTCCAGCGCCGCCTTCGGGACCCATGTCGATGATCCAGTCGGCGCTCTTGATGACGTCCAGGTTGTGCTCAATGACGATGACAGTGTTGCCCTTGTCAGCAAGCGACTGGAGGACCAGGAGGAGCTTGCGGATGTCTTCGGAGTGCAGGCCGGTCGTGGGCTCGTCGAGCACGTACACCGTGCGTCCGGTCGAGCGTCGCTGCAGCTCGGAGGCCAGCTTCACGCGCTGCGCCTCACCGCCCGACAGGGTCGTGGCGCTCTGGCCGAGGCGCACGTAGCCCAGGCCCACCTCGACGAGCGTGTTGAGGTGGCGGGCGATGCGAGAGATCGGCGCGAAGAACTGCGCGGCCTCGGCGATCGGCATGTCGAGGACGTCCGCGACGGTCTTGCCCTTGTACTCGACCTCGAGGGTCTCGCGGTTGTAACGTGCGCCGTGGCAAACCTCGCAGGGCACGTAGACGTCGGGCAGGAAGTTCATCTCGATCTTCAGGGTGCCGTCGCCCTTGCACGACTCGCAGCGTCCGCCCTTGACGTTGAAGGAGAAGCGTCCCGGACCGTAGCCGCGTACCTTCGCCTCCTGCGTCTCAGCGAATAGCTTGCGGATCTGATCCCACACGCCGGTGTAGGTCGCCGGATTCGAGCGCGGCGTCCGACCAATCGGGCTCTGGTCAACATGCACGACCTTGTCGAGCTGTTCGATACCCGTGATTGTGCGGTGGCGGCCGGGCACCATGCGCGCGCCGTTGAGGCGCGAGGCCAGGGTGCGATACAAGATACCGTTGACAAGCGTCGACTTACCGGAACCAGACACGCCGGTGACGGCAGTGAGCACGCCGAGCGGGAAGGACACGTCAACGTTCTTCAGGTTGTTTTCGCGAGCACCCTTGACGGTCACCACGCGCTTCTTGTCGATCGGGCGGCGGGTCGGAGGCAGGACGATGCGGCGCTTGCCCGACAGATACTGGCCGGTCAGCGACTTGCGGTTCTCCAACAGTTCCGACAGCGGGCCCGAGTGCACGACCCAGCCGCCGGTCTCACCGGCACCGGGTCCAATGTCGACGATCCAGTCGGCGGCCTCCATCGTCTCCTCGTCGTGCTCGACGACGATGAGCGTGTTGCCAAGGTCCCTCAGGCGCTCGAGGGTGGCGATGAGCTTGCGATTGTCGCGCTGATGCAGGCCGATCGACGGCTCGTCAAGGACGTAGAGGACACCGACGAGGCCGGAGCCGATCTGCGTGGCCAGGCGGATACGCTGTGCCTCGCCACCCGAAAGAGTGCCCGCACCGCGCGACAGCGTCAGGTAGGTGAGTCCAACGTCAACGAGAAACGCGAGACGAGCCTCGATCTCGGTGAGGATCGGCGCGGCGATCGAGCGTGCGCGCTGCTCGAGCTCGACGTCCGCGAGGAACGCGCGCGCATCCGCGATAGACATGTCAGACAGCTCCGCGATCGACTTGTCGCCGATGCGCACGGCCAGCACCTCCGGACGCAGGCGCGCACCGTGGCACGTCGGGCACGGGATCTCGCGCATGTAGGAGTCGAGCTTTTCGGACACTGCCGCGGACTCGGTTTCCTCGCGCTTGCGCTCAATGTACTTGACGGCGCCCTCGAAGCCCGTCGTGTAGGAGCGCTCGCGCCCCCATCGGTTACGGAACTTGACCGTGACCTCGTAGTCCTTGCCGTACAACACGGCGTCCTTGACCTTCTTCGGCAGGGACTTCCACGGCGTGCCCATCGCGAAGCCCAGCTCCTTGGAGAGGGATTCGAGGAGCTTCTTGTGGTACTTGAAGTTCGAGTTCCAGACAATGACGGCACCGTCGGCGAGGGAAAGCTCCTCGTCGGGAACGACCAGCTCGGGGTCAACCTCGAGGCGGAAGCCCAGTCCCGAGCAGTCCGGGCAGGCACCGTAGGGTGCGTTGAAGGAGAAGGTACGGGGCTCGATCTCGTCGAGCATCAACGGGTGATCGTTGGGGCACGCACGTTTTTCGGAGAAGCGGCGTCGACGCTCGGGATCATCGGCGTCCAGGTCGACGCAGTCGATGACGACGAGGCCGTCGGACAGGCGCAGGGCGGTCTCGACGGAGTCGGTGAGGCGCTGGCGCATTCCCTCGCGCACGACGAGACGGTCGACGACGACCTCGATGGTGTGCTTGAGCTTCTTCTCGAGCTTGGGAGCGTTCTCGAGGCGAACCATCTCGTCGTCGATGATAGCTCGCGTGTAGCCCTCTGAGCGAAGCTCGTCGATGAGGTCCTGGTACTCGCCCTTGCGGCCACGCACGACCGGAGACAGGACCTGAAAGCGCGTGCCCTCGTCCATCGTGCGCACGCGGTCGACGATCTGCTGGGGCGTCTGCGCCTGAATACGAGCCCCGCATTCCGGGCAGTGTGCAACGCCGGCGCGCGCGTAGAGCAGACGCAGGTAGTCGTGGATCTCCGTGATCGTGCCCACCGTCGAGCGCGGGTTGCGCGACGTCGACTTCTGGTCGATGGACACCGCCGGCGACAGACCTTCGATGAAGTCCACGTCCGGCTTGTCCATCTGTCCGAGGAACTGGCGGGCGTAGGACGAGAGGGACTCGACGTAGCGGCGCTGTCCCTCGGCGAAGATCGTGTCGAAGGCGAGGGAGGACTTCCCGGATCCCGACAGGCCGGTGAAGACGATCATGGAGTCGCGGGGCAGCTCGAGGTTCACGTCCTTGAGGTTGTGTTCGCGGGCACCCTGGATGATTAGCTTGTCATGCACCCCTCGATCCTAGCCGTCCCCTAGGCAAAAGGGCGGATGGGGGCTAGTGTTGTGCGTATGGCATTCTACGCAGTCGAATACGTGTACAACCCCTCGATGACCGAGACGATGGACGAGGTCCGCCCAACGCACCGCGCGTTCCTCTCCGGACTGCTCGAGCAGGGAATCAACATCGCCTCGGGCCCGCTCGTTGGTGAGATCCCCGGCGCCCTGATCCTCATCAACGCCGAGAGCCAGGCCGACGTCGAGCGCATCCTCAACGAGGATCCCTTCTACGTCGCTGAAGTCATCCAGGCGCGCCTGATCCGCGAGTGGAACCCCGTCATCCGGGCCTTCTGATCGGCGAAACATAAACGACTAGGAATAGGGTGGGATAATCATTGAAAACTCAGATTGACTACGTCCCTTATACACAACTAAAGCTCGATCCGCAGAACCCTCGCTTACCTGAGGAGATGATGGGCGCGAGCACCGTCGAGTTACTCAAGCTTTTCGAGCGGGAGTACGACCTTAACGAACTCGCACAAAGCTACCTCGAAAATGGCTTTTTCACCTCTGAAGCTTTGATCGTCAACCGTCAAAACAATATTGTCCTTGAAGGTAATCGAAGGTTAGCTGCGCTTAAATACCTACATCACGACGAAGAAGCACAGGCTGCGGGCATTGCAACGTTTGATGCCGGAACGAGTGAGGAAGAACAGCTCGACGATCTGTTCGAAATTCCAGTAATTTTCGTTGATGATCGCGAGTCGCTTGCACCTTACCTCGGATTCCGACACATAAATGGACCGAAACAGTGGCTCCCTTCAGCCAAAGCTAGATACGTTTGGCAACGCGTTAAAAAATGGATGGAAAACAATACAGATTCTTCGGAAGACCCATTTTACGTCATAGGCAGAGAAATTGGTTCGAACAGGGCAGGCGTGATGAGTCAGTATCTTCAGTACTCCATCCTTCGCGAGGCTCGGGACGAGTTCAAACTTAGTCACGAGACAAGTTATATTCTTTCTAAGCGATTCGGCGTTTGGTCGCGACTGAACAACAATCTGGCAGTCCTTGACCATATCGGCTTTTCACGTGATCAACGGACGTCAGCAAAGAGCATCGACGAAGCCCTGAAGGATATTGACGGAGAAAGGCTCAGCGGACTACTAAAAGACCTAACACCCGAATATGGACCCGATGGAAAATTAACACGAAAGGCCGTCATAACCGACAGCCGCCAAGTTGCAGACTATGCAGAGGTGCTTAATAATACCGAAGCCCTGCAACACCTACGCGAGTACAGGAATTTCGAAACGGCAGTTGCCATTGCTAAAGGACTCAAAGCAAATGCAATTCTGCAGGCAACAATCGACCAGTTGAAACTTGTGCGCGAGGCTATTGAGGACCCATCTGAGGTTGATGAAAAGACTCAGACATTAGCAAATCAGTTGTCCCTAATTACAGAGCAAATCACCACTGGCGTTCGATTTATTCTAAAAAACACCACTAGCTACGAAATACGATCATAATGCTAGGCGATCCCACTGTAATCTTGAACCCTGTCGATTGGAACGACGCAGCAGCACCGGAACTAGGGAGAACGCCGATCCTTGACTGGATCGAGTGCACCTGCCTATTACGATCGAATTGCGGAAATAACGAGCCGATTAATCTCCGAAACATGATTACAATATGGGAAGAGGCTGGACTTTCATTAAACCCACCGAGCACACGGACCTCAGTAGCAAATACTGCCACATCCGGAACAGAAGACAACTCCAACGAAGACGTTAATTCTAACGATAGCAACGACTTAAAATCAGACTACGTCGAGCTATTATTAGAGCAGCTTAGAGACAGAAGCGCCGTTCTGGGCAACACTTACCCTTTTAAAATATCGAAAGATATGGCAACGATACGTTTCATTCACAATCACTTTCACACGGAACTATACGCCCATCTTCTCTTACTATGCGCAATAGAAGGATACGGAAGAAAAAGTGCATTTTCTGCCGTAACAAAGGGAGAACACAATACACTGCGCCTATTTTTTGAATCCATTGTCCTTCACTGCTTAAGGAACCACGGTTACGATTGCGCCCAAATCGGCACGGGGGCGGGATCAGGTAACTTTTATAATCGCTTACAGCACACGCTCAATCGCCTCAACCTCGGCACACCTAATCCGAGAACAAAAGTACGCCCTGGCATCAAAGACGGCGGTGCCGACATACTTGCAGGTCACTTTTGGGGAGACCGCAGGTCCCGTGAAGTGGTACACATTATTCAATGTACAGTAAGCCCACCTCAGCAATGGTCAATAAAAATTAGTGAAGCAGCTAAACCGCAATGGCACGGCCTACTGAACCAAGAATGCCCTGGGATTCCCTGCCTCGCAACACCTTACGAAACAACAGATGATGCAAGATGTGAATTTTCACTGACGCAAACACATTCATTCATCGACAGAATCAGATTGACACTAGCGGGTCAACATTTGAACCTTACCAAGATTCCAGATTACGCTACATATATTTCGATTATTAAAAAAGCTCTTGCTGTCACCTGCAGTTCGAAAGACGTCACTTAAGATCTGCCATTATCGCATTCGCTAACGCATATGCCAACATGGGCGGGACAGCATTGCCGATCTGACTGTACCGTGAAGACCGATGACCCGCAAATTTCAAATCGTCGGGAAACGACTGCAGACAGGCCGCTTCTTCGACGGTAATCCTGCGCAATGGCGAGTCTGTAAGCATTTGTTCGTAGCTTTTGTGCGGATAGTTTTGGAGCTCCTCATGATACTGAAGTATCCATGGTTCAGCGCCATCGCGCAGCGCTTTTTCGTCGACAATCGGTGTCCGATTTCCACCAAGCGAAGCGACAATTGTTGGCGCGGGCTCGGATAGATTAATTACCCTACCATGTCCATTGAATAACATACCCGAATAAGGGGATTTTCGAAGGACCGGATTCTTTGCGGGTACAATCTGGGCGTTTCCACAATCATTATTACCTACTTGCCCAAACTTTGGCATCTTTCTCAACGCATCGCCGCAAGCAATTGGAATCATCACCATTTCCTTAAGCCTCTCAGCATAGGAGGCATGCATACCGATCATTCCAACGAAGAACATACGTCTTCTCAACTGCGGCACCCCGTAGTCAGCAGCATTCAAAACATGAATGTTTGTATGATATAGTCCGGAAACTTCTTGTTCCATTTTTTCACGAATGTGGTTCCATTTTACGTTTGTCGCTAGTGCCTCCACGTTCTCCATTACAAAGACAAGTGGTCGTACTCGCTTGACAACTTCGAGGAAATGGAACACTTCCCGGATCCGTAGATCCTCCGGGTCCATCTTTCCGCCTACAGAAAATCCTTGGCAGGGAGGCCCGCCAATGACAATCTCAGCATCGCCTGCGGAGAGGTCGTTTGATTCGGCCAACACATCTCCACAACGGACGTCACAGTTTTCAAATAGAACGGCTGCGTTTTTCCACTCACCCTGCACCGCTTTGGATATTGTTCGATACGTATCGACCGCATCTCGATTGATGTCTGCTGAGAACACCGGAATGAAGCCGGCTTTAGCGAAACCTAAGTCGAGTCCACCTGCACCTGAGTATAAGGAAATTAAACGCATAGTTTGCTTGAATCCTTCAGTTTCAAAACGTCAGATTATACTTTGGATGGGGTATTGTGTTCAAAACGATTTCTCGAAACAGCCAAGATAACAACGCTTCCTGACACGTTCTCACCCCTCCAGGGATCGGGCGAACTGGCGCGCGTAGAAGATGCGCTGAGCGACCTCGATGAGGAGGGCGGCGCAGGCACCGACGCACGCGATGACGAGCCACTCGTATCCGCTCGGCGCGACCATCGAGAAGAAGTGGCGCACGGGCGGAATGAGCACGCCGCCCACGGTCGCGGAGATGACGCTGACCAGGAGCACCCACTTCCAAGTCGAGAGCGGGCGCGACGTGATGACGAGCAGCCAGATGGCCCCCAGCATGAGGGAGAGGATCGCGGCCGTGGACTCGCGCGCCTGCGGAGGGCCGTCGACGATACCGAAGGCGGTGAGGGCAGCCGCCGCGAGGATGATACCCGTGGGCATTGCGAGCGACAGCGTGCGCTTCAAGAAACCGGGCACGTAGCGGCGCGGGTTCGGCCACAGCGCCAGGAAGAACGCGGGAATACCGATGGTCAGCGAGTCGATGTAGCTGAACTGGCGGGGCAGGAACGGGTAACGCCAGCCGACCAGGGCCGTAACGATAACGAGGACGGCGGCGTAGGTGGTCTTCGCCAGGAACAGCGAGGACACGCGTTCCATGTTGGCGATAATACGGCGGCCTTCGGACAGGACACCGGGCAGGACAGAAAACTTCGAGTCCACGAGAACAATCTGCGCGACGGCCTTCGTGGCCTGCGTGCCGTTCCCCATCGCGATACCCAAGTCGGCGTCCTTGAGCGCGAGGGCGTCATTCACGCCATCTCCCGTCATCGCCACGCAGTGATCGCGTGCCTGGAGCGCGCCAACCATCGCACGCTTCTGCTCGGGAGTCACGCGCCCGAACACGTCGTGGTTCTCGATCGCGTCGATGAATGCCTCAGAGGTCAGGTCTTCAGGCAGATCGCGCGCGTCCATGAGGCGCGCGGGCGTACCGTCGGGCGCGGTCAGGCCAGCCTGCGCGGCCAAAGCACCCACCGTCGTCGGGTTGTCACCCGAAATGACGCGGACGTGCACATCCTGGGAACGGAAGTAGTCGAGAGTCTCGGCGGCGTCAGGGCGCAGGTCCTCCTCGAGGACCACAAGGGCGGCAACCGAACGGCGTGCGGGAAGCTCGTCATCGACCACAGCCTCGTCGGCATGGACGAGGGCCACCACGCGGGAGCCCTCCTGCGCGATGCCGCGCACCTTCGCGAGGAGCTCGGCGTTGGCGGCCGAGGCCTCGTCAATGACGAACTCGGGGGCGCCGAGAATCCAGGATTCCCTCCCGCTCCCCCACGCGCTCCACTTGCGGGCCGAGGAGAAGGGGACAGACCACTCGATCCGCTCGGACGCGCCGGAACACTCAGATTCGCCCAGGTGCTCCCAGATGGCCTCCGCCGTCGCGTTGGTGCGGTCGCTCGCTGCGCTTGCCAGCGCCCGGAGGACCACGGCTTCGTCACCGGAAACGACCTCAACGCCACGCACTCGAATACCGCCGGTCGTCAGCGTACCCGTCTTGTCGAGGCACAGGCAGTCCACGCGCGCAAGGACCTCGACGGCAGGAAGTTCCTGGACGAGCACGCCCCGGCGTGCCAGCGTCGCCGAGCCGATCGCGAAGTTCATGGACGTCAGGAGCACCAGGCCCTGCGGGATCATGCCGATCACCGAGGCGACCGAGAGCACGAGGGCCTCGCGCCAGTCTCCCCCGTGTCCGCCGGCGATGCGATTTTGCGAGTAGAAGGTCAGGACGACGATCGGAAGCAGCATGACGGAGACGACCTGCAGCACCCGGTTAATCGACGTCTGGATCTCCGAGACCGTACGCGTGAAGGCGCGCGCCTGTTCGGACAGGCCCTGCGCGTAGACGCGCTCACCGACAGCCGTGGCCACCATGCGGCCAGCACCGGCGACGACGCTCGTGCCAGCCAACAGCTGATCGCCCTGCTTTTTCTTCACCGGGCGCGACTCGCCGGTCAGCAGCGACTCATCGATTTCGAGGCCCGCCGAGGACAGGACCGTGCCGTCCACGCTCACCTGATCGCCGAGCGTCAGATCGATGACGTCGTCGAGCACGACGTCACGTGCGGGAACGACCGACAGGGTGCCGTCACGCAAGACGGTCGCCTGCGGAGCATCCACGATAGCGAGCGAGTCGAGGGTTCGCTTGGCACGCAGCTCAGACACGATGCCGATCACCGCGTTGATGATCATCACGCCGCCGAAAATGCCATCACGCAGGTCGCCGAACAGAAGCACGATCACGGACGCCGCGACGATGATCGCGTTGAACAGCGTCAGCACGTTCTCTCGAATAATCGACGTCACCGAGCGGGACGTACGGTCCTTCACCCGGTTGACCGCTCCGCGCGCAACGCGCTCGGCGACCTCGGCGGCGCTCAGGCCATGTTCATCGATCGTCAGGCTGTCAGCGCTCATCAGCACCCTCCTCGTCCATCGCGCTGCGCACCAGCGACGCAATCACGGTGACCACGAGAGTCACGACGATGACTCCCAGCGACACGGACACCGAAATCTCCGGCGCCCACTCGAGCCCGCGACCGCCGTTAATAAACGGGAGCGTGTTTGCATGCAGGGCCTCAAGAATCAGCTTAATGCCGATAAAACTCAGGATGACGCCGAGGCCGTAACCCAGGTACACGAGCTTTCCGAGGAGCGCGTCCACCAGGAAGAACAGCTGTCGCAGCCCCATGAGTGCAAACACGTTGCACGCAAACACCAGGAACGCCTGCGAGGTGATACCGAAGATCGCGGGAATCGAGTCGAAGGCAAACATGAGGTCGGCGGAGCCCAGGGCAAGCACGACGACGAACAGCGGGGTGAGGTACGTGCGACCACCGTGACGGTACAGCATGCGGTCGCCGATAAAGCCGTCCGTGATGGGCAGGACTCGACGTACGACGCGGATGAAGGCGTTCTCCTCGTACTCCTCGTCGTCACTGCCACCGGTCACGGTCTCCTTGATCTGCGAGAAAGCAGTCCACAGCAGCCATACGCCGAAAATGAAGAACACCCAGGAGAAGCGCGCCACCAGCGCGGCACCCAGCAGAATAAACGCAAGGCGCAGCCCCAGTGCGATGACGATGCCGAAGAGCAGCGCCTTCTGCTGGTTCTCCCGCGGGACCCGGAACGCTTTCAGGATCAGGATGAACACGAAAAGGTTGTCCACGGACAGCGACCATTCCATCGCCCATCCCGCGTAGAACTCCTGGGCGTACAGCCACCCGTTGGTCAGCCAGATTCCGACGCCGAAAACGGCCGCCAACCCGACGTAGAACAGCGTCCAACGCGCTGCCTCGGCAGCCGTCGGCGGATGGGGATTACGGGCATGCCCGAGAAAATCGAGCGCAACCAGACCGATGGCAACGAGGGCCAGAATGCCCCACGCCCAGGGGTGAACAACCATGTGTACCTCTTAACTATCCGACCATGGAATTTTAGCTCTGTCCCACGGTCGGCTCACGTCACGCGCGCCGTTTGCTGGAAACCGCGAGGGAGGCCAGGACCGTGACCAGGATGGTGACGACGATAAAGCCCAGGGAGAACGCGATGGACGGCTCGGGGATCGCGGCTACCTCATGGCCGCCATTGATGAAGGGCAGCTCATTGGTGTGCAGCGCGTGGTTGATCAGCTTGAAGCCGATGAAGCCCAGAATCGCCGCAAGGCCGTAGTGGAGGAACACGATGCGGTCGAGCAGGCCATCGATGAGGAAGTAGAGCTGGCGCAGGCCGAGCAGCGAGAACGCGTTGGCAGCGAACACCAGGTACGCCTCGGAGGTCAGCGAGTAGATCGCGGGGATCGAGTCGACGGCGAACATGACGTCGGCGGTGCCGATCGCAATGACGCACAGCAGCATCGGTGTGATGTACGTGCGTCCGCCGTGGCGGTAAAGCATACGCGAGCCGATGAAGCCGTCGGTGACGGGCACGATCTTCGACACCCAGCGCACGATTGACGGCGGGCGGTACTCCTCGTCGTCGTCATCGCTAGAGCCTTCGCGGACCTGGCTGATCGCGGTCCACAGCAGCCACGCGCCGAACAGGTAGAAGACCCACGAGAAGTTTTCGATGAGCGCGGCACCCGCCAGAATGAAGATGAGGCGCAGAACCAGCGCGATGATGATGCCGGCAAGCAGCACCTCCTGCTGGTTTTTCCTGGGCACGCGGAAGGTGGACAGGATGATGACGAACACGAAGAGGTTGTCAATGCTCAGCGCTTTTTCGGTGATGTAACCGCCGAGGTATTCCTGGCCGTATTGGGGTCCCCAGACCGCCCAGACGATGGCGCCGAAAATAAGGGCGATCGCAATGTAGGCGACAGACCACCAGGTCGCTTCCTTAAGCGTGGGTTCGTGGGGTGTGCGGACGTGGCCGACGATGTCGACGACGATCATGCTCAGGATGATGCCAGCCAGGACGATCCAGGCAAGGGCGTGCACGTGCATACGTGGGGCCTCCGGTACGAGTCGGGTACCGGAGGTCTCCTCCCGCCAGGAAATCCTGGCCGGTGACGCCGGAGGCCACGCCGCATGGGCGGGCCGTCGTGATGACGACGCCACTGTTGGTGGGAGTACTCCCCTCCGCTAACGCTTCCATCCTAGTCGGTGCACCTCACGTCGCGTCCCCGCGTGCGACGTGGCGTCGGTCGCGATTCTCACCGGAGTGCCTATCGACGAGGCCGGGGCCGCCTCACGCCGACAGGCAACCGGGGCGGGGCCGACGTCAGTGGGCGCGCTTCATGGCGCGCAGTTCCTTCTTCAGGTCTTCGATCTCGTCACGCATGCGAGCCGCGACCTCGAATTGGAGGTGCTGGGCGGCTGTCATCATCTGGGCGGACAGCTCCTCGATGAGTTCGGCAAGCTCAGCCTCAGCCCGCTGACCCGATGTCACGGCGCGGCCGCCACCGGTCGCGTCGCTACGCTCCCTCTTGCTCTTTTCCTTGCGGTACCCGCCCTCGAGGAGGGTCTGCGTATCAACCTGCTCGCGGGCGAGCATGTCGGTCACGTCGGAGATCTTCTTACGCAGCGGCTGCGGGTCGATGCCGTGTTCCTTGTTGTAGGCGATCTGGATCTCGCGACGACGCATCGTCTCCGAGATGGCCTCGTTCATCGAATCCGTCATGTTGTCCGCGTACATGTGGACCTCACCGGACACGTTTCGGGCGGCGCGGCCGATCGTCTGGATGAGCGAGCGAGTCGAGCGCAGGAAGCCTTCCTTGTCCGCATCGAGGATCGACACGAGGGAGACCTCGGGCAGGTCGAGGCCCTCACGCAGCAGGTTGATGCCGACGAGCACGTCAAACGTGCCCAGGCGCAGCTCGCGGAGTAGCTCGACGCGGCGCAGAGTGTCGACGTCGGAGTGCAGATACTCGACCTTGACGCCCCGCTCGGCGAGGTAGGTCGTGAGCTCCTCGGCCATCTTCTTCGTCAGGGTGGTGACGAGGACTCGTTCGTCGCGTTCGACGCGCACACGCACCTGCTCCAGGAGGTCGTCGATCTGACCCTCGGTGGGCTTGACGACGACGAGCGGGTCAACGAGGCCCGTCGGGCGAATGATCTGCTCGACGACGCCGTCGGAGCGTTCAAGCTCGTAGGGGCCGGGGGTCGCCGACAGGTAGACGGTCTGTCCAATGCGCTCGGTAAACTCATCCCACTTCAGAGGGCGGTTGTCCATCGCGGAGGGCAGGCGGAACCCGTAGTCGACGAGGGTGCGCTTACGCGACATGTCTCCCTCAAACATCGCGCCGATCTGTGGAACGGTCACGTGCGACTCGTCGATGATGAGCAGGAAATCGTCGGGGAAGTAGTCCAGCAGCGTGTGCGGAGGCGTGCCCGGTCCGCGCCCGTCGATGTGGCGCGAATAGTTCTCGACACCCGAGCACGAGCCGATTTCTTTGAGCATCTCCAGGTCGAAGGTGGTGCGCATGCGCAGGCGCTGCTCCTCGAGCAGCTTGTTCTGGCCGCGGAACCACGCAAGGCGATCATCGAGCTCATCCTCGATGGAGGCGATCGCCTTCTTCATACGTTCCTCGCTGGCCACGTAGTGCGAGGCCGGGAAAAGGTACGTGTGGTCGACGTGATCGATGACGTCGCCGGTGAGCGGATGGAGAACGGCAAGAGACTCGATCTCGTCGCCGAACATCTCGATGCGGATCGCAAGCTCCTCATACACGGGAATGATCTCGATCGTATCGCCGCGCACGCGGAACGTGCCGCGTGTAAAAGCCAAGTCGTTGCGCACGTACTGCATGGCGACGAAGCGCCGCAGGAGAGAGTCGCGGTCGATGATCATACCCCGCTCGAGCTCAATCATGCGGGCTACGTATTCCTCGGGAGTACCGAGGCCGTAGATGCAAGACACCGAGGAGACGACGACCGTGTCGCGCCTCGTGAGCAGCGAGTTCGTAGCGCTGTGGCGCAGCCGCTCGACCTCGTCGTTGATCGAGGAGTCCTTCTCGATGAAGGTATCCGTCTGGGGAACGTAGGCCTCGGGTTGGTAGTAATCGTAGTAGGAGACAAAGTACTCGACGGCGTTGTTCGGAAGCAGCTCGCGGAACTCGGCCGCGAGCTGGGCTGCAAGCGTCTTGTTCGGCTCAAGTACCAGAGCGGGACGCTGCAGCTCCTCAATCAGCCAGGCCGTGGTCGCGCTCTTACCCGTGCCCGTCGCGCCCATGAGAACGACGTCCTGTTCACCGTCTCGAATGCGCGCAGCCAGCTCCCGGATCGCCTTGGGCTGGTCGCCCGACGGCGTATAGGGAGAGATGACCTCGAAAGGCTTGTTCTGGCGGGTCACGACATTATTGCTCACGCTCCTACGCTACCGCCCAGGCAAGTCTCCTGCGCGCACAAAGCGCACGGGTTCGCGACGAGCGTGGTCGCCCCGGCCTCGTCACACGGTGACGGGAGCGTCCGGGGTCAGCCAACGCTCATAGACGAGGCGCGCGACTTCCTCGAGGTCGTCGGAGCTGCCCTCGTTGTCAATCCAGATCGTTGCGATCGCGCGGCGCTCCTGCGACGAGGCCTGGGCGCGGATACGTGCACGCGCATCCTTGGGCGCAACTCCCCTGCCCTCCAGGCGCTTAACGCGTTCCTCGATGGGTGCGGCCACGATGACGACCGCATCGAAGCGATCCACATGGTCCCCTTCGATGAGAAGCGGAATATCGTAGACCGCGAGGCTCCCCTCCGGGGCTCCACGCAGGATCGACCACGCGCGCGCCTCAATGAGGGGGTGGGTGATGGCATTGAGCCGAGCGACGCGTTCGTCAGCTCCTTCACCTCCGAAGACCCGGGAGGCCAAGAGCGCGCGGTCCAAGCTCCCATCCTGCCTCAGCAGGTCGCCTCCAAAAGCACGTGCGACCTCGCTCAGCGCCGGCTCGCCCGGTTCGAGGATCTCCCGCGCAATCGCGTCGGCGTCCGCCGTCACCGCACCCCGAGTTGCGAAGACGCGCGTCACCGAGGACTTACCTGAACCGATGCCTCCGCTGACCGCAACAATGCGGCGCGGTCCCTGCGGGTGAGGCGCACCCATCGGACGAATGAGGGTCGCCGTGCAAGCCCCGCAACTCAGAGTCGTGTTCACACCCACAGGGTAGCCCGCCAATTGTTGCTTTATGTGGTCGTCATGCAAGAATTGGGGCTGTTATAGAACCCACACCATCAAGTGAGTAGCAGTGACGCAGACAGTCAATGACGATTCCGCTGGACGCTCAAGCAGCACCGCTGTCCTCATCGCGACCTCTCTGACGCTTTTCTCTATGTTTTTCGGCGCAGGTAACCTGATTTTTCCGCCGATCATGGGTGCATCGGCGGGCACCAATTTCGCGCCTGCGATGATCGGCTTCCTGATCGGCGGCGTGGCGCTGCCCGTCATCTCCATCATCACGATCGCGCTGTCGGGCACAGACATGCGCGACCTCGTGAGCCGCGCCGGCAAGTCTTTCGGGATCGTCTTTTCGATCATGGTGTACCTGTCGATCGGTGCCTTCTACGCGCTCCCACGTACAGGCGCAGTGTCTTTCTCGACGGCCGTCGCACCTCTCATCGGCACGAAGTCGCTGACCGCGTCGGTCATCTTCAGCTTCGTTTTCTTCGGCATCGCGTTCTACTTGTGTTGGAATCCCGGCACAATCATCGACAACCTCGGAAAGATCCTCACCCCAATCCTGCTCGGGCTTCTCGTCCTCCTCGTCTTCCTGTGCCTGGCGTCGCTGCCCGCTTCGCATGATGCTCCAACCGGCGAGTACGCTGCCACTCCCCTGGCGGCGGGCCTACTCGAGGGTTACATGACGATGGACTCTATCGCCGCTCTGTCTTTCGGCATCATCGTTGTCACGTCGCTTGGACACACCGGCGGTGGCATCGGGGCGAAGGTCGTGCGCCGTACGTCGACGGCGGCCATTATCGCGGGTTCACTGCTTGCCGTCGTCTACGTGGGCCTGGGACTCATCGGTCACGTGATCCCGAATGCTCAGAGCTACAGTGACGGCGCGTCGCTGCTCGCGGACGCCGCCCAGATGACGATGGGTTGGCCCGGACAAATCGTTTTCGGCCTCATCGTGCTGACGGCCTGCATGACAACGGCGGTCGGCCTGATCGCAGCGACCTCTGAGTTTTTCCACCGCCTGGTCCCGGCCATTTCGTACCGCGCGTGGATGATCGTCTTCACAATCATCTCCTTCGTGCTGGCTTCTGCGGGACTAAGCTCGGTGCTTGCCATCGCGGTACCGATCATCACGTTCCTCTACCCCATCGCGATCACCATCGTGTTCCTGACGATCGCGACCCACCCGCTGCGCCTGGCCACCCCGGCGCTGTGGGCGTTCCGCCTGGGCACCTGGATGGCGGCAGCGTGGTCGGCAGCGACAACGCTGGCTCATGTGGGGGTCAAGCCTGACGTGATTAACTCGTTCCTCATGTGGAGCCCGCTCCAGGCGAACCAGCTTGGCTGGATTCTCCCCACGGTCATCGCAGCGGTGATCGGCGCGAGCATCGACGTGGCAGTGATGAAGCGTTCAGCCACCTGATCACCGTCAACACCAGACCCCGCACAGCATCGTTGTTGAGCGGGGTCTCGTTGTCAATGCGACGAGGCCACGACGTCAGTCAGAACAAAAGTCTCACATAGTTTCCAGAGGTCAGTTTTCGAGACCCTATCAAAACGTTACAATTCCAACGATACGTCTTCAGTATGTGAAACAGATCCAACGGAATTACGTGCGACATTGCTGAGCAACTAGGCCGCCCGATTGGAGGCCGCCGCGAGGCGGCCGGAAATCTGGCGGCGCAGCAACCACACAATAAAGTGGTGGCCCCCAGGAAAACCTGGGGACCACCACTCATGCGTTCACTGTCGTGAACTGACGAGTCGAAGCTCAGTCAGAAAGACTGGTTCAGTTGTTCGTCAGCTTCTCACGCAGCGCGGCCAGGGCCTCGTCGGAAGCAAGGGTGCCCTCGTTGTCGACCGGGGTCGAATAGGAGGCCTGCTCCTCGATGGAGGGAGCCGCTTCGGCGTCCTCTTCGAGGGCCTTGCGGACCTGAGCCTTGTGGGCCTCCCAGCGGGCCTGAGCCTCGGCGTACTGGGCTTCCCAAGCCTCGCGCTGAGCGTCGAAGCCTTCCATCCACTCCTGGGTCTCCGGATCGAAGCCCTCGGGGTACTTGTAGTTGCCGTTCTCGTCGTACTCGGCGGCCATGCCGTAGAGCGAAGGATCGAACTCTTCGGAGGTCGGATCCACGCCCTCGTTGGCCTGCTTGAGGGACAGGGAGATGCGGCGACGCTCGAGGTCGATGTCGATGACCTTGACGAAGACCTCTTCGCCAACCTTGACGACCTGGTCCGGCAGCTCGACGTGACGCTGAGCCAGCTCGGAGATGTGGACGAGGCCCTCGATGCCGTCCTCGACGCGGACGAACGCGCCGAAGGGGACCAGCTTGGTGACCTTGCCGGGCACAACCTGGCCGATGGCGTGGGTGCGGGCGAATGCCTGCCACGGATCTTCCTGGGTGGCCTTGAGCGACAGGGAGACGCGCTCGCGATCCATGTCGACGTCGAGAACCTCGACGGTGACTTCCTGGCCAACCTCGACGACCTCGGACGGGTGGTCGATGTGCTTCCAGGACAGCTCGGAGACGTGAACCAGGCCGTCGACACCACCGAGATCGACGAACGCGCCGAAGTTGACGATGGAGGAAACGACGCCGGAGCGCACCTGGCCCTTCTGCAGGGTGTGCAGGAAGTTCGTGCGGACCTCGGACTGGGTCTGCTCGAGCCATGCGCGGCGGGACAGGACCACGTTGTTGCGGTTCTTGTCGAGCTCGATGATCTTCGCTTCGATCTCGCGACCGATGTAGGGGGCGAGGTCGCGAACGCGACGCATCTCGACGAGGGAGGCGGGCAGGAAGCCACGCAGGCCGATGTCGAGGATCAGGCCGCCCTTGACGACCTCGATGACGGTACCGGTAACGACGCCGTCCTCTTCCTTGACCTTCTCGATCTGGCCCCACGCGCGCTCGTACTGCGCACGCTTCTTCGACAGGAGGAGGCGGCCTTCCTTGTCTTCCTTCTGGAGGACGAGCGCCTCGATCTGGTCGCCCACGGCGACAACGTCGTCGGGGTTCACGTCGTGCTTGATGGACAGCTCGCGAGAGAGGATGACACCCTCGGTCTTGTAGCCGATGTCAAGGAGGACCTCGTCGTGGTCGACCTTGACGACAGTGCCCTCGACGATGTCACCATCGTTGAAGTACTTGATGGTCTCGTCGATGGCTGCGATCAGGTCTGCTTCCGAACCAATGTCGTTGATAGCGACCTGCGGCGTGTTGGTGGTCATGTAGTAGTTTCTCCGAAACGGACTGGATAGTAGATGGACAGTTCCGGCGTCCCGAGACGAATGCGGATGCACTTATCCCCAGACACCGTGAACTAGTTTAGCAGCCTTTAACTGGCAAATGTGACGAATTTGGCGACACTTTCCGTGGTGTGCGTCGCGTCGCCACGCCGGTCAGTGAGCCGCAAGCTGCCACGACCGCCCGACTCCGACAGCAACATCGAGCGGAACGGAGAGCTCCACGGGCGTCGCCATCTTGTCGCGGACGATCGCTTCGACGGCGGCCGCCTCGCCCGGCGCGACCTCGACGAGCAATTCGTCGTGGATCTGCACGAGGAGGCGCGACTTCAGGCCGGCCTCGGACAGGGCGTCGACGACATTGATCATGGCGATCTTGACGATGTCTGCGGCGCTGCCTTGGATGGGCGCGTTGAGTGCGGCGCGCTCGGCCATCTCGCGCCGCTGACGGTTCGACGAGCGCAGGTCGGGCAGGTAGCGGCGGCGCCCGAACATCGTCTGGGTGTACCCGTCTGCTCGCGCCTGGGCGACCAGGCCCTCAAGGTAGTCGCGCACCTTCCCGAAGCGTTCGAAGTAGCGGTCGCGCAGGGCGGCGGCCTCGGGCACGGGAATGCCGAGCTGGGCGGCGAGTCCGTAGGAGGACAGGCCGTACGCGAGGCCGTAGGACGTTGCCTTGATGCGCGAGCGCTCCTCGGCGCTGACCTCGGCGACCGGCGTTCCGAACACCATCGATGCCATCGTGCGGTGCAGGTCCTCGCCGGAGTTGAACGCTTCGATGAGTGCCTCGTCCCCCGACAGGTGCGCCATGAGGCGCATCTCGATCTGCGAGTAGTCGGCGCTCATGAGCGACTCGAATCCCTCACCTGCGACGAAGGCCCCGCGGATACGCATACCATCGGCGCTGCGCGCGGGAATGTTCTGCAGGTTCGGATCGGAGGACGCGAGGCGCCCCGTGGCTGCGGCGACCTGGGAGAAGGTCGTGTGGATGCGCCCGTCAGAGGCGACGGTCGCGGACAGGGAGTCGACCATCTGCTTGAGCTTGATGCGGTCGCGGTGGGTGAGCAGGAACCCGAGGAAGTCGTGCCCCGCTCCCCCCTCGTCGGAGGTCTTCGCGTGCAGGTCCGCCAGGGCCTCGGCGTTCGTCGTGTACCCGGTCTTCGTCTTCTTCGTCTTAGGCAGGCCGAAGTGGTCGAAGAGGAGCTCCTGGAGCTGCTTGGGGCTCGACAGGTTGACCTCGCGGCCGGCGGCAGCCCACGCGCCCTCGCGCGCGGCGTCGACGGCCTTGCCGAGTTCGTCGGATAGACCGTCCAGCACGGACGTGTCCGCGGCGATGCCGATGTCTTCCATCTGACCGAGCAGGACCGACAGCGGCATCTCCATGTCGGTGAGCAGCGCGGCCTCGGAGCTTTCCTCCAGGCGCGAGCGCAGAGTCGAGGCGAGCGGGTGAAGGTGGGCGGCCAACTTCCCGGCGCGCACCTGGGCGGCGCTCGGGCCAGCTCCCATGTCACCGAGATCAAAGAGAGCCTCAGAGTCACCCTCCTCTTCCTCGATCACGACGCCAAGCACACGCGAGAGCACATCCTCCAGCTTGTGGGAGCGCTGATCGGGATGCGCAAGGTACGCCGCCAGCATCGTGTCGAACTCGACGCCGCCCAGAGTCCAGCCGCGCGAGGAGAGAGCATGACGCGCACCCTTCGCGTCGTGCACGATGAGGGACAAGGCCGTGGCGAGCACCTCGCCGAGTGCTTCCTCCTGCTGGGGGCTCAGTTCGACGGGGTCGATCACAAGTGCCTCGTTGTCAGAGGCGAGGACAAGGCGGGTGACATCGCCGCGAGTCGGCCGCAGGTCGCCTTCAACGAGCACGGCGAGCGTCGAGTGAGCGCGAGCCCACTGGGCAATGTCGCAGGAAGCATCCGCGAGGGCCACCGAGATCTCCACCTCGGTCACAGCCTCGGGAGCCTCATCGGCGTGCCCCTCCCCCATGCCGATGCCAGCGACCTCGCGCACCTTCTGGCGCAGACGACCAAATTCGAGAGAATCAAAGAGCCGATCGATGGCGGCGACATCCGTGGGGCGGCGCGCCAGATCACTGGGCGACACCTCAAGGTCCATGTCGGTGAGCAAGCGATTGAGGCGGCGGTTGCGCACGACGTCGTCCATGTGTTCACGCAGGGCCGCTCCGCGCTTTCCACCGATCTCGTCGGCCCGCGCCAAAAGGTTGTCCAGGCCGTCGTACTTGTTAATCCACTGCGCGGCAGTCTTCGGGCCGACACCCGGAACGCCGGGCAGGTTATCCGAGGTCTCACCCACGATTGCGGCAATCTCGGGATAGCGGTGCGGCGGCACCCCGTACTTCTCCTCCACCGCCTGCGGAGTCATGCGGCGCAGATCGCCGGGACCCGTGCCCGGGTACAGCACCGTGACGTTGTCAGTCACCGTCTGGAAGGAGTCGCGGTCGCCGGATACGACAAGGACCGTCGCACCATCGTTGCCGGCGCGGTACGCGAGCGTCGCGAGAATGTCGTCCGCTTCGAAGCCCTCGCGTGAGAGCGACACGATGCCCATCGCATCGAGCACCTCGCGAATGAGCTCGACCTGGCCCTTGAACTCCTCGGGCGTGGCGTCGCGCGTCCCCTTGTACTCCGGGTACTCCTCGGTACGGAATGAGTGTCTGGACACATCGAAAGCGACAGCAACGTGTGTCGGCTGCTCGGTTTCCAACAGCCTCGTCAGCATTGAAACGAAGCCGTAAACCGCATTCGTGTGCTGGCCGGTAGCCGTCACGAAGCTATCCGGCGGCAGGGCATAAAACGCGCGAAAAGCCATCGAATGGCCGTCAATAATCAGCACAGTGTCACTCACACATGCCACCCTAGATGCCATGACACACGATCACCAGACGAAACACACGCATTCTTGCTCACCCGATCCGCTCGCACGGGGCGGCTGGGTCGGCGCCCACTGGCCCGGCACCCTCATGGAAGCGACCGGCATGGAAGTGCTGGAGCACAGCGCGTCACGCACCGTGATCTCCATGCCCATCGACGGAAACCGCCAGAGCGCCGGAATCCTCCACGGTGGCGCATCCGCTGCCCTCGCGGAGACTGCGGCGTCGTTTGCAGCACAAATTCATGCGCGTGAAGCTAACCCAGGCAAGCAGGCCTACGCCGTCGGGACTGAACTCAACGCCTCCCATATCAGTGCAGGACGCGAGGGAATTATCACTGCGACCGCGACCGCCGTTCACCTCGGCCGCAGCTCGACCGTCCACACCGTGGAGATTCGCGACGAGGCCGACCGATTGATCTCCATCGCCCGCGTGGCGAACCGCATCCTGGTGCGTTCGAGCCACGACTGAGTTGCTAGAACACAGCAATGGGGAGGGGCAATTGCCCCTCCCCATTCGCTCGTCTATGACTCAGTCGTCGACCTGGTTGATCACCGCGTCAGCAACCTCACGCATGGACAGACGACGATCCATCGATGTCTTCTGAATCCAGCGGAAGGCCTCAGGCTCGCTCATGCCCATATTCTTCATGAGCAGACCCTTCGCGCGGTCAACGCGCTTTCGGGTCTCGAAGCGATCCGACAGATCGGCGATCTGATCCTCGAGCGACTCGATCTCAGCGTGACGCGACAGAGCGATCTCAACGGCAGGGATCAGGTCAGCAGGGCTGAAGGGCTTCACGACGTATGCCATCGCGCCGGCGTCACGCGCACGCTCAACGAGCTCCGTCTGGGAGAAAGCCGTCAACATGACAACAGCGCAGGACAGTTCCTGCAGGATCTTCTCTGCTGCGGTGATGCCGTCCATCTTCGGCATCTTGACATCCATCACGCACAGATCGGGTTCGAGCTCGAGTGCAAGCTCGACAGCTTCCTCACCGTCGGCAGCCTCGCCAACGACCTCGAACCCCGCCTGCGTCAGCGTCTCTACGATATCGAGACGAATCAACCCCTCGTCTTCTGCGACGAGGACGCGACGCGGTTCAGCCTGCTCTTCACTCATTGTCATATTCCTCAGTTTGATCGGTTTGCTCAGCTGCTCTATTGTGGGACACGCACACGCGAAGCCCCGATAGCCCAACTGGCAGAGGCGGTCGGCTCAAACCCGGCTTGTTGTGGGTTCGAATCCCACTCGGGGTACCGCCAGTGGAGTACGTGCTCCTAATGGTACCGGCAATTCAGCACGTATGCGACGTGCGTAGCACAAATTGATACAGCAAAATCGCAGACGAACAAGGGGCCGACAAGCAAAGCTTGTCGGCCCCTTTGTCACGGCTCAGGCCACGACGCTCAGTTCGAGACCGAGGTACTCGGCAGCCGCGCCCCGGCGGGCCGGCTCGTCAAGGTCGGCGATTGCCTGCTTGACCTTCGAGTCATGGAAGTCAGCGAACCACGGCTCAACGGCGCGTGACAGTTGGCCGACCTCCAGGTTGTTGGCCACGCGGCCAAACAGGGTGTCGTGGACCGACACGGTACGGATCTTCGTATTCATTTCTCTTTCTCCTCTTCAATTCGGGCGCGCCAGAAAACGTGCTTTGTTCGCACAGGCATTCCTGATCACGCCGGGCAGCGATCTGCTGCACTGCCGCGCCGTCGTTGGTGCGGCGTCCACGTGTCTCAACGTGTATCCGAGTACTTTATTCCAGGGATTCAATTTTGTCCACGTGAACAGACAAAAAGTGCGGGGGCGCCGGCCTGGTGCCGGCGCCCCCGCTACTCACGCATCTCACGAGTGGCGGGCTCCGCCAATCGCGTAGTCGGCCTCATCTCCGACTTCATGGATACGCAGCATGTTCGAGGAGCCGGCGATGCCCGGGGGCATACCAGCAACGATGACCAGCTGATCGCCGATGTCCGCCAGGTGCGCAGACTGAACCACCTGATCGAGCTGCCACACCATGTCGTCCGTGTGCTGCACCTCGGGCACTCGATAGGCCTGGATACCCCACGACAGGGCGAGGCGGCGACGCGTCGATTCGAGCGGCGTGAAGGCCAGCATCGGGATCGGGCGGCGCATGCGCGACAGCAGACGAGCGGAGGTACCGGACTGGCTGAAGGTCACGAGGTAGCGGGCATCCATGTGCTCGGCGATACGCGCCGCGGCCTCACAGATGACGCCCGCGCGGTCGGCGTAGAAGCCGGGGATCGAGGCGATACGCTCGCCGCCATTCTCTTCCGTCGACTCGATGATCGCGGCCATCGTTCGCACCGTCTCGATGGGGAACGCGCCGACCGAGGTCTCGCCGGAGAGCATGACCGCATCGGCACCGTCGAGAATCGCGTTGGCACAGTCGGAGGCCTCGGCTCGCGTCGGGCGCGGGTTCTTGATCATGGAATCCATGACCTGTGTCGCGACAATGACGGGCTTGGCGGCAATGCGGGCGAGTTCGATGGCGCGCTTCTGCACCAGCGGGACGGCCTCAAGGGGCATCTCGACACCGAGGTCACCGCGGGCGACCATGATGCCGTCGAAGGCCTCGATGATGTCTTCCAGCGCCTCGACAGCCTGCGGCTTCTCGATCTTGGCGATAACCGGGATGCGCTTGCCCATCTCGTCCATGATCTCGTGGACATCGTTGATGTCCTCGGCGGAACGCACGAAGGACAGGGCAATGAAGTCGGCATCCTGCTCGATGGCCCAGCGCAGATCCTCCTTGTCCTTCTCGGACAGGGCAGGAACGGAGACGGCGACGCCTGGCAAGTTAAGGCCCTTGTGGTCCGACACCATGCCGGGAACCTCGACGCGGGTAACGACGTCGGTCTCGGTGACCTCGACGACGCGGACCGCGACGTTACCGTCGTCGATCAGCAGGCGGTCGCCAGGAGCGCAGTCACCGGGCAGGCCCTTAAAAGTCGTACCGACGAGTTCCTTGGTGCCGGGAACGTCGCGGGTCGTGATGGTGAAGGTGTCACCGATCTTCAGTTCCTGGGGGCCATCCTGGAACGTCTCAAGACGGATCTTGGGGCCCTGGAGGTCGACGAGAACCGCGATCGCGCGGCCGGACGTCGCAGACGCCTTCCTCACGCGCGAAATGACGGCCGCGTGTTCCTCAGGCTTTCCATGCGACCGGTTGATACGCGCGACATCCATGCCGGCGTCCACCAGTGCCTGGAGCTGCTCAGGGGTTTCAGTGGCAGGTCCAATAGTGCAGACAATCTTAGCTCGACGCATAGGTATGAGTTTACCGTCCAATCACGGTTGAAACGAGGAGGATGCACACCGGGTTAACGTGATCATTCCCATGAATCCGCATGTGGTGGGAGCGCTGGCACACGGATTGCCCGCACAGAGGAAGACGAAAACTACTCGAGAGTGCTCTCTTCAGCAGTTTCATCCTCACTCACGCTGGTCCCCGAAACATCGTCAGCATCGGATTCACCGGCGTCAGTCTGCAGGTCTTGGGCTTCTTCGTCCGCGTGTTCCGCAGTCGTCTCAGCGACAACGCGCGTCGGGCGCCCAAGCCGGCCGGCGACGACGAACACGAGTACGCCCAGTGCGAACACGAGCAGGGACGTCCATACATTGAGGCGCAGGCCCAAGACTCTGTGCGCATCGTCGATGCGCAGCATCTCAATCCAGCACCGGCCGGCGGTGTAGGCCATCAGGTACAGACCGAACACCTGTCCCCCGGCGAAGCGGTGACGCCGGTCGAGCCACACGATGAGCGCGGCGGCGGCAAGGTTCCACAGGCACTCGTAGAGGAACGTCGGATGGAACAGCGTCCCCGCGGGGTAGCCGGCGGGCATGTGGGCCGTGTCGATCTGGAGGCCCCACGGCATGGTCGTCGGAGCGCCGAAGAGCTCCTGGTTGAACCAGTTTCCCCAACGGCCGATCGCTTGGGCGATCAGCAGAGCCGGGGCCAGGGAGTCGGCGATTGGGCCGAGGCGGACACCCGCACGTTTGACCGCGATATACACGCCGAGCGCGCCGAAGGCGACGCCGCCCCAAATGCCGAGGCCTCCACGCCAAATCTGGAAAGCGAGCATCGGGTCACCACCCGGACCGAAGTAAGCATCCGGGGACGTGATGACATGGTAGATACGCGCGCCGACGACGCCAAGCGGGATCGCCCAGAGTGCGGCGTCGTACAGCGTGTCCGGGTTTCCACCGCGGTCGCGGTAACGGCGTGCCGTCCACCAGACGCCGATGATCATGCCTGCGGCGATGATGATGCCGTAGGCCCGCAGCGGAATCGGCCCTAGGTACCAGACGCCCTGCGAGGGCGACGGGATACCGGCCGCGATGAGGGCGCTCACGAGCGCACCCCGGTGACGCCGAACTTCAGCTCGGTGGCGAGCTCGCCCAGGGCCTTCAGGCCACGGTCGATGTTCTCGTCGAACAGAGTCTTGACGAGCGCGGATCCGACGATGACACCGTCCGCGTAGGCGCCGATCTCGCGGGCCTGAGCGCCGTTGGAGACGCCGAGGCCCACGCACACGCGCTCGGCTCCGGCGACACGGGTACGCTCCACGACGTCGGCGACGTGAGCGCCGACCGCTGCGCGCGCACCCGTCACACCCATCGACGAGGCCGCGTAGACCCAGCCGCGCGAGTGCTCGGCGATGAGCTTGAGGCGATGCTCGGGGGATGAAGGAGCGCTCAGATAAATTCGTTCGAGGTCGTACTTGTCCGACGCCGCCTCCCACTGCGCGCCCTCCTCGGGCGGCAGGTCCGGCGTGATGAGGCCGGAGCCGCCGACGGCGGCGAAGTCCTTGGCGAAGCGCTCGACGCCCCACCACTCGACGGGATTCCAGTAGGTCATCGAGCAGGTCGAAATACCGTACGAGGTTAGCTCGTCCACCGCGTGGAAGAGATCCTCGAGGTGCGTGCCTCGATCGAGAGCTGCGACGGTCGCACGCTGGATGGTCGGGCCGTCCATGCCCGGATCCGAGTACGGGAAGCCGAGCTCGATAACGTCGACGCCGCAGTCCGCCAGGACCTTACCCGCGCGGATCGAATCCTCGACCGACGGGAATCCCACGGGCAGGTATGCGATGAGCGCAGCGTCGCCGCGCTGGAGGGCGGCGTCAATCGCGATAGCTGAATGGGGTGCACGCGTCATGTCACTTCTCCTCGTTCTCGTCCAGGACGGCAACGCCCGACGGGCCGGCGCTGGGGTCGATGACCTGCAGCTTCGCCTGTCCGTAGCCGAACCACCGCGAAGCCGTATCCACGTCCTTGTCGCCACGACCCGACACGGTCACGATCACGATGGGCTCCTCACCGGGTGCGAACGGGCCCTCGGCCTCTGACTTCGCGCGGGCCCAGGCGCGCACGCCGGCGAGGGCGTGCGAGGACTCGATCGCGGGAATGATGCCCTCCGTACGCGACAGATGTAGGAAAGCATCCATGGCCTCGGCGTCAGAAACGGGGATGTACGAGGCTCGGCCGGAGCGCGCCAACCACGCGTGCTGCGGGCCGACACCCGGGTAATCAAGGCCGGCGGAAATCGAGTGGGAGGCCTTCGTCTGGCCGTCGCGTTCCTGCAGCACGAACGTGCGTGCACCGTGCAGCACACCCACCTCGTCGGCGGCAATAGAGGCTGCGTGTCGCCCGGTGTCGAAGCCATCGCCGGCTGCCTCGCAACCGAGCAGCTCGACACTGGGATCATCGATGAACGCGGTGAAGGATCCGATGGCGTTGGAACCGCCACCCACGCAGGCCACGACGAGGTCGGGCAGGCGTCCCTCGGCGGCGAGCAGCTGTGCGCGCGCCTCGTCGCCGATAACACGCTGAAGGTCGCGCACCAGCTCCGGGAACGGGTGCGGGCCGGCGGCCGTACCAAAGATGTAGTTGGTCGTCTCCACGTTGGTCACCCAGTCGCGGAAGGCCTCGTTGATCGCGTCCTTGAGGGTCGCCGATCCAGCCGTCACGGCGATAACCTCGGCGCCGAGCATCTGCATACGCGCGACGTTCAGCGCCTGTCGCTCGGTGTCCTCACGTCCCATGTAGATCGTGCAGTCGAGGCCGAGGAGAGCAGCGGCGGTCGCGGTGGCCACGCCGTGCTGGCCGGCGCCGGTCTCGGCGATGACACGCGTCTTGCCCAGCTCCTTGGTGAGCAAGGCCTGACCGAGCACGTTGTTGATCTTGTGCGAGCCCGTGTGGTTCAGGTCCTCGCGCTTCAGGAACACGCGCACACCGCCCAGGTCGGCTGCGAAACGCGGTGCCTCAGTCAGCAGCGAGGGACGTCCGGCGTAGTTCAGGAACAGATCGCGCAGGCGGCGCTGGAACGACTTATCGCGCCACAGGTGCTGCCACGCGGCCTCAACCTCTTCGAGGGGGCCCATGAGGGACTCGGCGACGAAGCGTCCACCGAAATCACCGAAGTACGGTCCTTGCGCAAAGTTCTCGGCAACCATCACTGTCCTTCCTGACGCGCCGCGGCGACGCGAGCCTTACGATCCGTTCGCAGAGCGGGATGCTGCCCAGCACTCACCATGTCCTGGATGCTCGCGCGGGGGTCGCCCGACGTCACGAGCGCTTCGCCGACGAGAACAGCGTCCGCGCCCCACTTGGCGTATTCAAAAACATCATGAGCATTCGCGACGCCGGACTCGGCGACGGCGACAACATCCTGGGGAATCACGTCGATGACCTGCTCAACTGTCGAGCGGTCCACTTCCAACGTCTTCAGATTGCGAGCGTTGACGCCAATGATCGAGGCACCAGCCTCCATCGCGCGCAGGGCTTCGAGTCGCGAGTGCGTCTCCACCAATGCCTCCATGCCGAGCGAACGAGTGCGTTCCAGCAGGGACACCAGCACATTCTGCTCGAGCGCGGCGACGATCAGCAGCACGAGATCAGCGCCGTGAGCACGCGCCTCGTGGATCTGATACGGAGTGACGATAAAATCCTTGCGCAGAGTCGGAATGTCGACGGCCGCGCGCACAGCGTCAAGATCCGCGAGCGAACCATTGAAGCGACGCTGCTCGGTGAGCACCGAGATGACCGACGCTCCCCCGGCCTCGTACGTCGACGCGAGAGCTGCCGGATCCGGGATCGCTGCGAGCGCACCCTTAGACGGCGAGGATCGCTTGACCTCGGAGATGATCTTGACGGCACCGTCGCGGTTACGCAGAGCACCGAGAGCATCCTTCGCCTCCGGGACCTGGGTCTCCATCTCCTTGATCCGAGCCAGAGGGACGCGGTCTTCACGCTCTTTCAGGTCCTGACGGACCCCAGCGATAATGTCATCGAGAACGCTCACGACGCTCCCCTTTCAGGCAGAAATGATCAATCCTCACCTAGGCTAGCGAAAAATAGCCGCCAACGAGTCAGCCATCCCGCACTACGGGTCAGGACAAGGGGATGAGAGTCGACGCTCGCACGACGGACTCAACCGCCGCGGCGGCCTTATTACGCGACTCCTCGTATTCCAGGGCAGGAACCGAGTCCGCAACGAGACCCGCACCCGCCTGCACCGAGGCTACGCCGTCCTTCAAGGAAGCAGTGCGAATAGCGATCGCTAGATCCGCGTCCCCCGACAGGTCGAAGTAGCCGACCACACCGCCGTACACGCCGCGCGCTGCGGGCTCGAAATCATCGATCAGCTGGATGGAACGAGGCTTGGGCGCCCCCGACAGGGTTCCTGCGGGGAACGTCGCAACCAGGGCATCGAGCGCGTCAGCGTCCTCGCGCAGCACCCCCGTCACCGTGGAGGAGATGTGCTGAATGTGAGAGAAACGCTTGAGCTCCATGAGCGTGGAGACCTCGACCGACGCAGGATCGCAGACCTTCGACAGGTCGTTACGAGCCAGGTCCACGAGCATCACGTGCTCCGACAGCTCCTTCGGGTCCTCGAGAAGCTCGGCAGCGAGACGATGGTCCTCGGCAGAATCCGCTCCGCGCGGGCGCGAGCCCGCGATCGGGTACGTCCAGACGCGGCGTCGTTCAGTCTTCACGAGGGTCTCGGGAGACGAGCCGACGATCACGAAGTGACCGCCCCGCTCATCGGGCAGATCCAGAAAGTACATGTAGGGCGAGGGGTTGACCGTGCGCAGCACCCGGTAGACGTCGATGCCGCTGGCCGACGTCGACACGTCAAGGCGCTGGGAAACGACAATCTGGAAGGCGTCGCCGTCTTCAATCGCCCGCTTGGCCGCGTTGACGGAAGACTCAAAATCTGCTCGTGCCGTGCGCTCGCGCACCTCCGGCGGCGTGGCAGCGCTGGCGCCCAAAACCGCGGGCGCGATCGGGGTCGCAAGCTGCGTGGTCATCGCGTCGAGACGCTCAATCGCTCGGTCGTACGCCCCATCCGCACCGACAGCCGAGCCGTTCAGGTTCCAGGCGATAGCCATGAGGTAAACCGAACCAGTCGCATGGTCGAGCGCGGCGACCTCGGTGGCGAGCACGAGCGTCGCATCCGGGATGTCGGATTCCTTCGGCGCGGTCGCTGCGAGCGTCGGCTCCCACTCGGGGATGATGCCCCAGCCCAGAGAACCGACGAGAGCACCCGTCAGTGGGGGCATTCCTTCAATCGCAGGTGCGGCGAGCTCCTCCAGTGCAGAGTGCACGACCTCGAGGAAGGTTCCCTCCGCCAGGGCACCCTCAGGATGCGAACCGATCCACTGCGCGCGTCCGTCACGCGCGACGATCGCACCGGCGCTCGATGCTCCGACGAACGACCAGCGTCCCCACGAACCACCATGCTCAGCGGATTCCAGAATAAAGCTGCCATAGTTGCCGTGCGCAAGCTGCCGGTAGACACCCACCGCGCTCAGCTCGTCGGCAAGCACGCGGCGCACCACGGGGATCACGCGGCGCTTCGCAGCGAGATCAACAAAGACATCGCGCGGGGGCCACGTCTGGCCCCATTCAAGGCTCACAGACTCAGACTGATACGAAGGCGTCGAAATACTCACCGCTCTATTGTCCCATCCGGACGCGCACTCGTCCCGGCGTGGTCCACGATAAGACCTGCGCTTATCCCTACAGCCAGTCGGGGACAACGCCCCATGCGATGGTGCCAACGAGCGCTGCCCCGATCATCCAGGGACCCATCGGAACGCGTGTTTTCGTGCCAGCGGATCCGACGACGATCTTCCACAGTGCCGCGACGCCCGCAGACACGAAGGAGAGCGCGAGGGCAAAAAACGCAGCGTGCAGTCCCACGGAACCGACCAATGCTCCCAACACCGGAGCCAGCTTGACGTCACCACCGCCCATCCCGCCGGGCAAGCGATTCAACAATGCAATCGGCACGAACCAAATAAGCGCACCGATGAGCGCGCCGAGGAGGCGTTCCTGCCACAGCGGTGAAATCACGCCGCCGACGATCACACCGAGGACGACACCGATGCCCATTGCGACCGTGTACGCGTTGGGCAACCGATGGGTACGAGCATCGACGTAAGCGCTCAGCGCGCCGATCATCGCAACCGTCATCACACCGGGCATACCGGGACGCATCTGCGCCGCGACAAAGAAGACTGCTCCGACGATACCCGCGCTCCACACGATCGCATTGCGTGTGAGGGGCTTTTGCGTCGCTTCGATGAAGTAGCGGCGCTGAATCTTCCATCCCGACCGCCACAGCCAGGAAAGAACGACGATCCAGGTGAGAAAACCTGAGATCAAAGACAGATCGGTGCTCAGCCACGACGGCAGCCACGTCACGATCACGAGGCAGCTCCTCCCCCACTCGGCCGCGCACGCCGAGTAAGTTCCGCCTCCAGAGCGCCACGCATGACATCGGTCTTCGGGCTGCGCCCCGTCATGAGCTGTACCTGCGCTGCCGCCTGGAAGATGAGCATGTCGGTACCTTCGGCAACGATGCCGCCGTTCCTTTCGAAGGCGCTGCGCAGCGCCGTCTCGCGGGGAGAGTAGACAACGTCGAGGAGAACCTGGCCCTCGCGAACTGTCATCTCCTCGGCAAGCGAGTCAGCAACGCCAGCGGGCAGCGTCGAAATCACGAGGTCAGCACCGCTGACGGCACGAAGAACCGCACCGCGATCCGACCAGAGCACCTGTTCGATACTGATGCCCAGTCGAGAGGATGCAGCGACGACGGAACCGGGTCCCCCGAAACGGCGCGCGGCGACGGTGGAGGTCACGATGTCAAGCTCACCGAGGGCGGCGAGCGCAGACGAGGCCGTGGCTCGCGCCCCGAGCACGACGGCACTTGTGGGGAGCGCTCGTTCCGCCTGCGAGCACGCGCGCCGAATCGCCGACGCGATCCCCGTGACATCCGTGTTGAAGCCGGCAAGCACGCCGGAGGAAGGAACCACCGTGTTGACGGCACCAACTGCAGTGGCAAGCGGATCGATCGCGTCCAGGAGCGGAATGATCGCCTGCTTGCAGGGCATCGTGACCGACAGACCGCGGAAGGACTCGTCCAACCCTGAGATGAACTCGGGCACGCTCGCCTCATCGTGCTCGATGCGGCGGTACTCCCATCCCACAATCCCGAGGTCTTCCCATGCCGCCCGGTGGATCACCGGGGACAGGGAGTGCTCAATCGGGGAACCGATGACACCGGCCCACATCATGACGCGGTGCAGACCTTCGGGTTTGCGGTGCAGTACGCCTTGAGCTGTTCGCGGTTCTTCTCCTGTTCCTCGAGAGTCGAGGCAAACAGGGTCTCACCCGTATCCAGGTTGACGGTCACAAAGTACAGCCAGTTGCCCTCAGCAGGGTTCAGGACTGCCTTGATCGCCTTCTCGCTCGGCTGTCCAATCGGGGTCGGAGGCAGACCTGCGTGCAGGCGCGTGTTGTAGGGATTGTCGTTGTCCAGGTCCGCCTGGTCCGGAACGCCGCTGGTCTTTCCGACGCCGTACAGGACGGTCGAGTCCATGCCGAGGTACCCCTTCGTCTCACCGTTCGTGTCGGCGAGGCGATTCTCGATGACGCGAGCGACCATCGGCATGTACTTGTCGATGTTCATTTCACCATCCACGATCGACGCCTTAATCAGGACGGTCTGCCGATCCGCGGGGGCAACGCCGAGACGATCAAGCTCATCGACGGTTCCCTTCACCATCCGCGCGATGACGGTCGTCGGGGTGTCATCCTCGGAGACCTCGTAGGAACCGGGCAGCAGCCATCCTTCGGCGTTTCCGCCAGCCTCAGACGGCAGGCCGATCGCTTCCGTGTCGGCGAAAGCAGCGTCCACCTGTTCCTCGGTGACGCCCATGATGTCGACGATCCGCTTCTTGACCTCGGACATCTTCTGACCCGACGTGATCGTAATCGTCGAATCGACGCGGTTCGTCTCGTCCAGCAGGCCTGCGAGCGCACCGGCGGCGCTCATCTGTTGCTTCAGGCGGTACGTACCGGGACGAATCGACATCGATGCCGGCGTCTTCTCGAACTGACGCACGAAAGCTCC
Source organism: Schaalia dentiphila ATCC 17982 (assembly GCF_000154225.1). NCBI lineage: Bacteria > Bacillati > Actinomycetota > Actinomycetes > Actinomycetales > Actinomycetaceae > Schaalia > Schaalia dentiphila. The sequence continues at coordinate 1,489,938 of NZ_DS264586.1, forward strand.
GACGGACTTTACGACGCCGGCATCCACGAGCGTCTGGCCGATATCACGACCGGAGGAATTCTCTGCAATCGTCACCTCGACCGAGCCGGTGCCCGGCCCGGGGAAGTCATCCGATGCAGTCGTCGACGAGTTGAAGAGCTGATCGTAGGCGACGTAGCTGGCACCGACCAGCAGGCCGAGCACCAGAACGATGATGAAGAAGGAACGCACCCGACGGCGGCGCTTGCGCTTGCGCGCCGCTCGTCGTTCACTGGCGAGGCGGCGAGAACGCATGCCCGTGGTCTCAGAAGGCGATTCTGCTCGCAGCGCTGCACTGCGCTGACGCAGCGCCGCACCGGACACGCGAGGCGTCACGCCCGTATCCGTCACCTCGTCGAAAGAGGGAAGTGTGCGCTCACCCCGCGCCGTTGCCGCAACGGGCGCCACGGCCTCGTCACGAGAGGAACCTCCACGCAAGTCGGTTCCCTGAGCGGGCGTCGCGGTCGCGTCCTGCCATGCATGCTGCTCGTGTAGCTCGGCATCCGAATAGACCTTTCGCTCGCCGGAATGAATCTCTCGACGAGAACGGAAGGGGTAAGGGGGAGGCGTACTCATGCGTGCGCTCCTTCACTTGGTTCGAGGATGATTTCCTCACCGGGAGCTCGACCGCCCATGCGCTCGAGCTCAAGTGCCTGTTCCAAAATAATCTGCGCCGCGACCTGGTCGATGACGCTGCGATGCTCGATCTCAGGAATCCCGGATGCGCGAAGACGCGCGTGCGCCTGGTTGGACGTCATACGTTCGTCGACCATCGCCACACGAACATCGGGAACAAGCTTCTTAAGGCGGCGCGCATACTTACGCGCCCCCTTCGCTGAGATCCCCTCTCCCCCACGCAAGTGCCGAGGAAGTCCAACGATCACTTCGATCGCGTCGTAGCTACGTACAATGTCGGCAAGGCGATCAAGATCGGACAGATCGGGAGCCCTGTGAAGGGTTTCGACGGGCATCGTGAGAATGCCGTCGGGGTCGCACCGGCTGACGCCGACACGCACGGTGCCGACGTCCACGCCGATACGAATCCCCCGACGAATGCTCACAGAGCCTCGATTTCCTTGCGGATCGCGTCAATCGCATCGGCAATACCCTCAGGCTTGGTGCCGCCGCCCTGGGCGATGTCGTCACGGCCACCACCGCCACCGCCCATGTGCTTGCCGACGGCGCGAACCAGCGCACCGGCTTTCGCCGATGCCTCGCGCGCTGCCTCGTTTGTCGCGACGACCAGCGACGGCTTGCCGCCGATGACGCCACCGAGGGCAACGACAGTCCCGCGATCATTGCCGAGGCGGTCGCGCACGTCGAGCGCGAGGGTACGCAGAGCGTCCGCGGACGGCATCTCACCAACTGCGGAGGCGACGACGGTCACGGGACCGATAGCCTTCGCGGAAGCTGCCAGATCGGCGCCCTGGCTCAGAGCCTGTGCCGTACGGATCTTCTCGAGCTCCTTCTCGGACTCGCGCAGCTTGGCCAGCAGTGACTCAATGCGCTCGGGCAGTTCATCTGCGCGGCCGCCCACGAGCTGGGAGAGCTGGTTGACGAGCGCATGTTCCTTGGCCTGGAACTCGTATGCGCCGTCGCCCACCAGGGCGTCGATACGACGCACGCCCGAGCCGACGGATCCCTCGGAGAGCACCGTGATGCGGCCGATGTGACCGGTCGCGGGCACGTGGGTGCCACCGCACAGCTCACGGTCGAACCCATCACCGATGGTGACGACGCGAACCTCGGAACCGTACTTCTCACCAAACAGTGCGATCGCGCCGGCTTCACGCGCGGCATCGATACTCATGACCTCGGTGGTCACGGCCAGATCCTCGGCGAGCTTCTCGTTGACGAGAGCCTCAATGTCGCTCAGCTGCGAGCCCTCAAGAGCGGACCCATGGCGGAAGTCGAAACGCAGACGCGACGGCGAGTTCTCCGAACCCGCCTGGGTGAGGTCCTCCGACACGACGTTACGCAGGCCCGCGTACACCATGTGGGTCGCGGTGTGAGCACGCGCAATGGCGAGACGACGCTCGCCGTCGATCTCGGCGTACGCCTTCTCGCCCACCGTCATGCCGCCCTCGGTGAGGGTGCCACGGTGTACGCTCAGGCCACGAATCGGTGCCTGAACGTCGTGGACCTCGACAACACCGCCACCTGCAAGGCGAATGGTGCCGTGGTCGGCGAGCTGGCCACCCATCTCAGCATAGAACGGAGTGCGATCGAGGATAACCTCAACTTCGGCGGGAGCACTGGCAGCCGGAGCCGCCACACCATCGACAAGCAAAGCCTCAACGGTGGCCTCAGCAGCCTGCTCCGTGTAGCCCAGGAACGTCGAGCCGCCGCCCATCGCCTTCTCAATGTCATGGAATACGCGAACGTCGGTGTGCCCGGTCTTCTTCGAGCGAGCGTCGGCGCGTGCACGCTCCTTCTGCTCGGCCATCAGAGTGCGGAAGCCCTCCTCGTCGACCGACACGCCCTGTTCGGCGGCCATCTCGAGGGTCAGATCGATCGGGAAACCGTAGGTGTCGTGCAGCGAGAATGCCGACGCACCAGAAATCACGGGGGCGCCCTTCGATTCCTTCGCCGTTGCAACCGCCGCATCCAGGATCGTCGTGCCGGCGCTGAGGGTGCGACGGAACGCATCTTCCTCCGCGTAAGCGACTTCGGAGATCGTCTTCCAGTTGATCTCCAGCTCGGGATACGACGCCTTCATCGCGTCCTTCGACGCCGTCAGCAGCGTCGGCATGGTTGCCTCGTCGACGCCGAGCAGACGCATCGAGCGAACGGCGCGGCGGATCAGGCGGCGCAGCACGTAGCCGCGGCCATCGTTGCCGGGACGCACTCCGTCGCCAATCAGCATGAGAGAGGACCGCACGTGGTCAGCGACGACACGCATGCGCACGTCGTCGTCATAGGCGGCGCCGGCCTCAGGGCCCGCGGCGCCCAGACCGTAGCGCTTACCGCTCATCTGCATGGCGGCCTCGATGACGGGGAAGACCTCGTCGATCTCGTACATGTTGGGCTTGTCCTGCATGACGAAAGCCAGACGCTCCAGGCCGGCGCCCGTATCGATCGCCTTCTTGTCCAGCTCACCCAGCAGCGGGTAGTCCTTGCCGGAACCCTCACCGCGCATGTACTGGTCGAAGACCAGGTTCCACACCTCGAGGTAGCGGTCACCACCCGGGTCGACGGTACCGCCCACGGCCTCGGGGCCGTATTCGGGACCGCGGTCGTAGTGCCACTCGGCACACGGACCCGCGGGGCCGGGCTGGCCCGTGTCCCAGAAGTTCTCCTCGCGCGGCAGGCGCACGATGTGCTTTGGATCCATGCCGATCTGCTTCGTCAGCACACCGAAAGCCTCGTCGTCCTGATCCCACAGGGTCACCCAGAAGCGATCACCATCGAGGCCGTATTTGCCCTCGTCGCGCGAGCCGGTCAGCAGCTCCCACGCGTAGTTAATCGCACCTTCCTTAAAGTAATCGCCGAAGGAGAAGTTGCCGTTCATCTGGAAGAACGTGCCGTGACGGGTCGTCTTACCGACGTTGTCGATGTCGTTCGTGCGAATGCACTTCTGCACCGACGCAGCTCGCGGCCACGGCGCGGGCTCAACGCCCGTAATGTAGGGGATGAACGGAACCATGCCCGCGATCGTGAACAGAATCGAAGGCTCCGGAGAGACGAGAGAAACGGAAGGACGAATCTCATGACCCTGCTTCTCGAAGTAGTCGAGCCAGCGGGTGCGGATTTCAGACGTACGCATAGTGCCCCATGTTAGTCGGTATACACCCGTTGCGGCACATCGGCACGCGAAAGCGGACAGTGGGATACATGAAATAACTGCGCCCCCAAGCCGAAGCTCGGGGGCGCAGGAAAGACGAGCGTCAGCGCGAGTAGTGCTCGACGACCATCTGGACGTCGACGGTCACGGGGACCTCAGCGCGCTTGGGGCGACGCACCAGGGTCGCCTTGAGACGGGACAGCTCGACATCCAGGTACTCGGGGACGGCGGGCAGCACGTCCCGGTGAATACCCTCAGCGGCGATCTCGAAGGGAACCGTAGTCTGCGACTTCGGCTTGACCTGCAGGGTCTGGCCGGGCTTCACGCGGAACGAGGGGCGGTCGACGATCTTGCCGTCAACGAGGATGTGACGGTGCACGACGAACTGGCGGGCCTGCTGGATGGTGCGGGCGAAGCCAGCGCGCAGGACGAGGGAGTCGAGGCGCATCTCGAGCAGCTCGACCAGGTTCTCACCGGTCAGGCCGGCGGTGCGACGGGCCTCTTCGAAGGCGCGGCGCAGCTGCGACTCACGGATACCGTACTGCGCGCGCAGACGCTGCTTTTCCTTCAGACGAACGGCGTAGTCGGAGTCCTGGCGGCGACGGGTGCGGCCGTGCTCACCGGGACCGTAGGGGCGCTTCTCGAAGTAGCGGACGGCCTTGGGGGTCAGAGCCAGACCGAGGGCGCGGGACTCGCGCACCTGCTTGCGGGAACGATTCGTTGCCATGTTTCTTCTTCCTGTTTCTCATGTCATGCCGGGATTCCCGGCATGGGGCCAACTCCAGGATCACGTCGGTCCGTCGGCTAAGGCCCCAGGTGCCCGCTGGTGCGGACAACTGTTCTATCCTAGCGTCTTTTCAGCAGATTGCGAATCACACCGAGCCGCTTCGTGAGCATCGCCTCATGTCCGTTTTCGGTTGGCTCATAGTAAAGGGTGCCTTCCAGGTCGTCGGGCAGGTACTGCTGCGCGGCGACATGGTGCGGCTGATCGTGCGCGTAGAGGTATCCGTCGCCATGGCCCAGAGTTTTCGCACCGGCATAGTGCGCGTCGCGCAACTGTTCGGGCACCGCTCCCCCACGTCCGGCGCGCACGTCAGCGATCGCGCGATCAATCGCCAGGTACGTCGCATTCGACTTCGGGGCTGTCGCCACGGCGACAACCGCCTGGGCGAGCAGGAGACGCGCCTCGGGCATACCGATGAGCGCGACGCCCTGCGCGACACTCACACACGTCGTGAGAACCTCGGGAGACGCCATCCCAATTTCCTCAGATGCCGCGATCATGATGCGCCGCGCGATAAAGCGCGGATCCTCCCCGGCCTCGATCATGCGGGCGAGATAGTGCAGTGAGGCGTCCACGTCGGACCCGCGCATCGACTTAATGAACGCGCTCGCGACATCGTAGTGTTGGTCCTTGCTCCATCGAACGAGCGCCTGATTCGCCGCAGCCTCGACGCTCGCGACAGTGATCTCGCCAGAGCCGTCATCACTGGCAACGCCTGCCGCCGCCTCGAGGAGAGTCAACGACTTGCGTGCATCCGAACCCGCCAGGCGCACGAGGCCGGCCACGGCCTCGTCCGTGATGGAGAAACGCCCCGCGAGACCCCGTTCATCGGCCAGCGCACGGCGGATCAGCCCCTCGATTGCATCAGAATCCAGGGGGCGCAACGTCAAGAGGAGGGAGCGCGAGAGCAGCGGCGAAATAACCGAGAAGGACGGATTCTCCGTCGTTGCCGCGACGAGCACAACCCAGCGATTCTCAACCGCCGGAAGTAGCGAATCCTGCTGTGACTTAGAAAAGCGATGCACCTCGTCGACGAACAGAATCGTCTCTTCTCCCCCGCTCGCGAGGGTTCGGCGCGCATCATCCACCACGCGCCGGACGTCGCTCACCCCGGAGGAAACTGCGGACAGCTCAACGAAACGTCGCCCAGACGCGCGCGCAATCAGATAAGCGAGGGTCGTCTTACCCGTGCCCGGCGGGCCCCACAGCACCACTGAGGAAACGGCGACGCCGTCACTCGAACCAGGCGACAGGAGGCGGCGCAGCGGCGCCCCCTCGCCGAGCAAGTGAGACTGTCCAACAACCTCGTCGAGGGTCGTCGGGCGCATACGAACGGCGAGGGGCGCGCCCGCGTTGAAAGCAGGCACGCCCGACTCGTCGACAGATTCAGAATCAAACAGATCCATGAAACCTAGCTTAGGACAGAGTGACTCCACTCGAGGAAGAGCCGATCTTAGGACCGGAGAGAACCTGGACGACCACGAGGCCGCCGAGGATCAGCATGCAGGCACCGGCACCGAGCAGGTATCCGTTGAGTCCCTCGGACTCATCTCCAGCGAGCGAGGAGGACAACATCTCCGCGTGAAGCTTCACGGCGCCCGATGCGTCAACCGACGAACCGTTCGCTGCTGCACCGACAGCGGAAGCAACCTTAAACTCGGCCCATCCAACGAGCTCGTGCGAGCGGTTTGCAACAACGACCTTGTACTCACCGGTCGGCAGACCCGTGAGATCCATGGTGACCTTGTTGGAATCCTCGACCTGCAGCCAGCGTGCCTCGCCGGTCTGCATGATGTTGGCGCTCACCCAGTCGCCGACGGCAGCCTTCTCCGACGGCACGTTGATCGTCAGCAGGCCGGCCGTGAAGGCTGCGCTGACACCACCCTTATTCGAGTCGTTGAGCTGGGACACGTCGCTAATCGGCGAGACGGGGGTCTCAGACGGCTGCGAATCGGTCGCAGAAGCGGACGGGGTGGGCGTGGGGGACGCGCTCTCGGAGGGAGTCGGGCTCGGGCGCACGGCCGGCAGCTGCGGATCGTCGGGCAGCGGAGCGGGAGCGACGGAAGGCTCCGTCGTGGGTTCAATGACCGGGTCCGGTGCGGGCGCCGGAGCAGGATCAGCGCTCGGCTCGCTCGTCGGAGCGGGCTCGGGGTCCGTCGTGGGGGCAGGCTCGGCCGTCGGTTCGTCCGTGCGGGCGGGCGAAGCCGCCGGATCTACGGTGGGAGCGGGTGTCGGATGGTCGATGTTATCCGTGTACGGCGTGTAGATGCTCACTGTGCCGTAGATAGGGTTGGGCTCGACGCCCGAAGAATCACTGCGGTAGAACACGACGGTAATCGTGTGGGTCTCCCCGGGCAGCCACTTCACGCCCTCAACGTTGTTCGTGCCGTCTGGCACAGGCGCATGGATATACGAATCCTTCAACGACTGAGCGGCCCACAGATCAGGGGCCGAAGGCGTCGCCGTCTCGCCGTCCCGCTTGAAAGTCGGACGAGTGAGTGGAGTGACACCCCCATGATCGAGGATGAGTCCCCAGTACCCGGTTTCGGCGAACTTCGCCGCGAAATCAGCATTGTTCGCGATATTGACCTTGATATCATCCCCCGCCCGAAGGGCGTAGTGCGGTACTGCGTCATCCGCACGCGCAGCAAAACCGGGGATCGCGAGACCGATGCCCGCAAACAGGAATAGTGCCATGAGCAGGCTCATGATTCGACTGCGACCGACGAAGCTCCGAGCGGCTATGGCAGACGATGCTCGTCCGTGCTGCATACCGTTCTCCTTAGTGACTTAATCCGCAGAAACTATTGTATCGGATCAAGAGTAACAGGCGTAACGCGCAAATGTTAAATCCCAACACACACCATGTGGTTAATGCACATACTCCCAGTGCGTCGCCGCAGGTGTGGGAGCTTTAGCGCACCAGTCCGTGCGAGCGGCGGACAATGCTGACCGTCACGATCGCTCCGAGAAGGGCAAGGAGACCGCCACCAGCGAGGATCCAGCCATTCAGGCGAGACTCCTGTTCGCGAACAGCCTGGTTCATGGCCTGCTGCTCCGAATGAGCCTTGGGGCCGATCTGCGAAGCAGACACGCTCTCCTGCTCCGTGGACGGGGAGGGGGATGGGGCGTCAGCGTTCGAACCAGCGCCACCGCTACCACTCGAAGAAGATCCGTTGCCGCCGGAGGAAAGCGCAGACGAGGCCGAGGCGGAGGGGGTCGGCGTCACCGACGAGCGCGAGGTATCCGATGCATCTGCTGAGGGGGTTGTGCGAGGGGACGGCGACGCAGCCATAGTCGAGGGGACACTGACTGCCGCATCGCTTGCCACATCTGCAGAAGCATCATCGGTCAGATCAAAATCGGGCTTGGCAGCATTATCAGCCGCGTTGTCCGCGGGAGACTCCGTCGGCCCATCGGTAACCACGTCAGAAGTCACACGGGCATCAGGATCTGTCGACGGCTCATCCGCAGGTTCACGAGAAGGCTCGCCCGTCGGCGTCAGAGAGCACACATGCGCCTGCACGTTGGCCTCTACGACGGTCACAGACACCTGCACGTAGGTGCCGGTCACGCCATCGCCAATCATGATCGAGTGCTCAGAACCAACCGCCCACGTCGCCGGCAGCTCAAAATCAGCGCTAAATTCGCCGGCAGTCGACACTTCGGCAACGCTCCACGCAGTTCTATTACGAACAACAGACGCGGGAACCCAGGCGGGAAGAGTGACACCGTCAGGGCGAACTTCCTGCCCATCGTCGAGCGTGACGATGACAAAGCCGCGTGACGTCTCAGAACTAGCGCCCCAGCCAGACCCCTCCACATGAAGCGGAGATCCGACTGGGACGACCGACGAAACGACGATGGATGCACCCTCATCAACAGCGGTGAGACACTGTCCGCCCACGCCGACAACTCCGTCAACACTGTATGCGGGCTGCGCAGCGACAAACACTCCACCAACGATGGAAGCAGACGCGGTCAGAGCCAGTAGAGGCATGCGCAGCCCCCTACCGTGCGATCGCATCTGTGTTGTCATCTGTGTCCTTCTCCATCTCGACGGGATGTCGTGCGCTCATTGGCTTCACCAGGCCCAGAATCAATATGTCAGTGTCCGAGTAACCACTAGCTATGAACACCATCCTATTGCCTGACACCTATTCTACAATTGCGAACAACAAGCAAATTACCGGAACATGCAGTCAAAACACGTTTTTATCGGGAAATATCAGCCTTCTACCAACTTGTTGTGACTTATATTATCCAACAATCATAGGACTGCATGACCCACCGGTCAACATTTGAGATATTGGGGATCACAACACACGGGTCATCGAGTCGGAATCACCAGCGGTGATCCAGTCTCAGGGTCGTCGATGATCCTGCACGGCACACTGAAAACGCGTTCGACAAGGTCTGCCGTCACAACGTCGTGCGGCGCCCCCTGAGCCACGATCTCACCGTTCTTCATGAACACGAGGTGCGTCGCGTAGCGGAATGCCAGATGCAGGTCGTGCAACACGGCGACGACCGTCGTGCCTGCACGCTGCAGGCGCTCCACCAGGCGCAACACCTCGAGTTGATGATTCAGATCCAGGTAGGTCGTTGGCTCATCCAACAGCAGAATCTCAGTAGACTGAGCCAGCGCCATCGCTATCCATACGCGCTGGCGCTGCCCACCAGAAAGCTCCCCAACGCGACGCCCCGCCAAAGGCGCGACCCCTGCGTCTTCCATCGCTCGCGCCACGGCCTCGTCATCCTCACGACTCCACTGACGCAGGAGTGACTGGTAGGGGTACCGCCCACGTGCTACTAAGTCCTCAACGAGCATGTCGCCCGGAGCGACGGACGACTGGGCGAGTAGGCCAAGTCGGCGCGCAAGCGCCTTCTGGTTGATGTTCGCGACGCTACGCCCATCGAGTTCCACCACACCAGAGCGCACATCAAGGACACGCGCCAGCGAACGCAGAAGCGTCGATTTCCCGCACGCATTGGGGCCGACAATGACCGTGAGCTCCCCAGCGAGCACGTCCAGGGATAATCCTTCCAGAATCGGATCGTTTTTCCCATAGCCAACGACGATGTCCCGAGCACTAAGCCCCTGCCTCGTAACGATCTCAGTCACGATCTCACCTCACGAATCAACAACCACAGAAGGTACAGGCCTCCGACGACGCCGGTCACGACGCCGACAGGGAGCTCAGCGGGAGCCACAAGCCTTTGAGCGCAGATATCAGAGACCAGCACGAGCACAGCGCCAACGAGGGCGGAGGAGGCAAATCCGACTCCCCCAGCCGCGCACAGCCGATGCGCGACGTGCGGAGCCGCCAGAGCAACGAAGGCGACTGGCCCAGCGACCGCAGTCGCGGACGCAACAAGCAAAATGGCGACGACAATGAGGAGCATGCGGGTCTGACGCACTCTGACGCCAAGCCCTGTCGCGATGTCATCGCCCATCGCGAGGAGGCCGAGGGGAACCGCACAGACGGCACACACCGCAACGACACCGGCGATCACGATCAGCAGAGGCGTCAGACGCGCGATGGTGACGCCCGAGAATGAGCCAGCGCTCCACAGCTGCGCACGCTGGGCCGCCTCCAGAGGCGCCTTGACGATGAGCAGCGAGTTGACCGCCCGCAAGGCCGCCGAACATCCGATTCCCACGAGGACGACGCGGATTCCCGTCACTCGCATACCACCCGCGCACGCGAGGATGAACGCGCCCGAGGCGAGTCCACCGAGCAAGGCGCCGATTCCTGTGACGGCGGGGCTCGAGCCCATAATAATGATGGCAATCAGAGCGCCGGTCGCGCACCCCGTGGACAGGCCGACGATGTCGGGGCTACCGAGCGGATTGCCCGAGATCGTCTGGAAGATACGCCCGGCGATTCCAAGCGCTGCACCAACAGCCACCGCCGCGAGCATACGCGGCAGGCGCACCGACTGGACGAAGTAGACGCCCAAAAAGTCATCCCGAGGCCCACCGTCTCCGAGGAGACGACGGAATGAATCGGCGGCGCTGAGCCCGTAGTCACCGAGAGTGAGCGAATAGACCGCCAATGCACACAGAAGAGCGAATCCGATGAGCACGACGGCGGCGCTGCGCCGGTGCACGCGCACCGACACGCAACGCAGCGAGACAATTGTGTAGCGCGACGGAGCTGGCCTCATGACATGCCCTTTCCGCGCGACCCTATGATAAAGAACGGCGCACCGATCAAAGCGACGATGACACCCACGGGGACCTCGGCCGGGGCGAGCACGAGGCGTGAGGTGACATCGGCAGCGCACACCCACGCGGCACCGACGATCAGCGACCACAGCGCAATCGCCCCCTGCCGAGCACCCACAACGCGTCGCACCAAGAGCGGAACCGCGAGACCCACAAAGGTTAGCGGCCCACCAAGCGCCGTCGCCCCGCCAGCCAGAGCCGTGACGGCCACGACGCCGAGACTGCGAATGAGGCGCACACGCACACCGAGGCTCACCGCGGTGTCCTCACCGATAGCGAGGACCCCAAGAGCCGAGGAGATCAGGGCAGCAACCACGCCGCCGCATGCGATGACTGCCCCGGCGGCAGCCACGGAGCCCATATCAACGCCTTCCAATGATCCCGATGCCCAGTATCGGAATTCATTGAAGGCGTACTGGTTCGCAGCGAGAGCAGCCTGAGTGAGTGAGGCGAGAGCGGCCGAGACGGCAATGCCCGCCAGGGCAAGGCGTGATCGAGAGCCTCCCCCGCTCCCCGACATAGCGAAGACGAGACCTGCCGCGACCCCCGCACCGATGAGAGAAGCGCCCAGCGTCGACGTGCGAGTGGCGACGCCACTCGCGGCCGTCACCGTCACAACAAGGAAGGCGGCACCAGCGTTGATGCCGAGGACGCCAGGATCGGCAAGAGGATTTCGTGTCATCGCCTGCATGATGGAACCTGCAAGCCCCAGCGCTCCGCCAATGACGAGCGCGGCGACGGTGCGCGGAACACGCAGTTGCGTGACCACCTGGGCGTCCTGGCTAGCTCCGCCGTTCACGAGCGCATCCCACACGACGTCGGGAGCAATCTGGCGCGAACCCAGGGCGAGGGACGCGAGGGTGACGGCGGCAAGCACCAGCGTCGCCACTGCGCAGGCAATGGCGACGCTGGTGATGCGACGAGTAGTCATGTCAGGTCATCGACCCGGTGTGTTCGGCCATCGACCTCAGGAGGCCGGAACGAACTGGGCCTCAATGCTCGAGATGATGCCGTCCATGAGGAGGTAACCACCGGTGGAGGTCCACAGGGAGCCGTCGACGGGAATGACGTGGTTCGCCTGGACGGCGCCGAGGGAGTCGAAGCCGACGGTGGTCTTCGCCTCTTCGAGGGCTGCAGCCGATGCCTCGACGCCTGTGTTACCACCGGCGGAGGGGTTGTTCACCGAGGCCTTGCCCAGTGTACCGAAGAAGATCCAGTCGGCGTCAATCTGATCGATGTTTTCCAGCGAGACGGGTTCGGAGTGGCCCTCGCCGTTACGGTCCTGGTTTGCGGGACGCTTCATGCCGAGCGCGGTGAGAGCCTGGCCGGCGGGCAGCTCCTTGAGGATGAGGCCAGCGCTATCGCCCTGCCAACGCACGACCGAGTAGGTCTGATCGAGGTAGCCGGCATCCTTCAGGCGGGCGCTGACGGAGGCAACGTGCTGGTCGAATTCCGCGAGCTTGGCCTCAGCCTGGTCGGCAACGCCGAGCGCGTCGGCCGTCAGGGTGAAGGTCTCGCGCCAGTCGCCGCCCTTTTGCGTGGTGAAGAAGACGGGGGCGATCTGACTCAGTGCATTGAGCGTCTCGGTGTCATTGTTCTTCACAGAGGTGCCATCAACAAGGATAAGGTCCGGGTGCGCCGCACCGATAGCTTCGAGGTTGGGGGTGCCGATCGAACCCAGGATCGGGATGTCGCCCGCGCGATCGACGAGGTAGTTAGCAACGGTCTGCTGGCCGCGGCCCGAGACGACACCGATTGGAGTCACGCCCAGGGCGAGCGCATTGTCGGTCGTCGGCTCAGAAAGCGTGACAACACGGCTGGGGTGCGACGGCAGGGTAACCTCCTGGCCGGACGCGTCGGTGACGGTGCGCGTCGCGGAGGTCTCGGACGTCGTGGAAGCCTCGGGGGACGAGGCCGGGGCGGGCTGGTTGGACGAGCATGCTCCCAGAGCGAGAACGGTCAGAGCGACGCCGACAATGGCGCGAACTCGGGTCGACAGATGCACAGGTGTCTCAATTCAGTCGATCTTGTTAGGTACATAGGTAAGCCTAACCTATAGATGAGCTAGTGACTCACTCTGTCTCGCTGCTGGTCAGCATGTGAGAGCATCCCATTCATCAAGGGCGCGGACAAGGCCTTCGCGCCACCATGCCACGTCATGCCCACTGCAATAATGGTCGAGCTCCACGGCTGCGCCCTGGCTCCGCAGGAGCTCGACACAGTCGTCCACAACCGGACGCATCGTCTCTTCCAGCGTGCCCACCTGAAGTCGCAGCCGCATATCCCGGCGCGGCCTCACCGACCCTGCACGCAGGTCACCCATCAGTGTTCCTTCACCAATGCCTCGTCGCGCGCCTCCCCACCACAGTGACGGGGATTGAGCGACAATCACGTCGACAGGCACATCCAATCGCAGAGCGACCTCAAGTGCCGCAAGGCCACCGTAGGATTGGCCGGCAACCATTACGGGCGCCGCACCCGCCTCATCACACACTGCCTGCAGCAGAGCACCGACGCGATCCGCATCGGTCAACTCCGCCTCGCGCTCGTCCAGATCTCCCGCGTCGATTGTCACGACGCGCAGGCCGGGATAGCGCCGAGGCAACCAGCCAACGCCGTTACCCCGCCAGATCTCGCCATCGAAGAGGATCAGCGTGCACGTCGGATCCGCCTCGCCGTCATACATCACGATCCGGCGCTGCCGTGTTTGCCCCAGCCGGGCATCGATACGCGCGCCAATCTCATGTTCTCGCGGCGCACGCATCCAAGGCGCTGACAGGTCCTCCGACGGCCACACCACCCGCGCATCGGGGCCAACGAAGAGTGAAGCAGGGGCGCCTCGCCCATTCACGACTCTCCGGGGATTCGATTCATCAGGACGTGCCTCCTCAAGGAAGCGAATCCACTCCCCCATGTCCGTACGCACCCCGGGTTCAAGACCCCATGGCCCGACGATCCCCATTTGATAGCTGAGAATCACATCGGCGGGAAGCGCGCACACGAGCGCCCGCGCGTCCGAGTGTCCCGGCCCTATCGACATGCAAAAGTCGTCGAGGTGCTCGCGCGCCCGATCCGTAATCGTGTTGAGGATGACGTAGCAATCAGCCGCAGCCTGGGCGCCCCACTGGAAGGTCACGCGAACGGCGTCGACCCCATTGACGACAAGCCGAGGCCCGACGATTGGAAGCCCGTCGGCGTAACGATAGACGCCGTCCGACGCCTCCCAGCGCAGCCGGCAAAAACCGGTGCGCGAAAAAGCCGTCTGCTCGAATGCCACGCGATCAGTCGAAGAGCGAAATATCGCCCGCACCGACGCGGGCGACGACAGCGTCCCCACCAGCAAAGTCAATGACCGTGGTCGGCTCGGCGACGCCCACGGGCCCCACAACCACCAGATCAACCTGGTGACCGATGCGATCATCCACGTCAAAACCGTCGGTCAGCGGCTCTTCCTCGCCCGGCATGATGAGCGTCGAACAGGCCAGGGGCTCACCCAGCGCCTCGACGATCGCCTGCGTAATGACATGATCGGGGATGCGCACACCCACCGTGTGCTTCTTCTTGTTCAGCATGATGCGCGGGACCTCCTTGGTCCCCCGCAGGATGAACGTGTAGGGTCCGGGGGTGAGCGCCTTCATGGTGCGGAACTCGTGATTATCGATGATCACGAGCTCGCCCAGCTGCGCAAACGAGTGACACAGCAACGAGAAGTTGTGCTTGTCATCGAGCTTACGGATGGCACGGATTGTGTCCATACCCGCCTTGTTGCCCGCCCTCGTGGCGACCGCGTAGCCGGAGTCGGTAGGCAGCGCGATCGTGCCGCCGCGTTCCAGCAGGTCAACGACCGTATTGACCAAACGTGCCTGCGGATTCTCAGGGTGCATCTCGACGTACGACATGTACCCATTGTGCACGAAACCCCCACCGGTCGGTAACCGATGGGGGTTCCGTGGACAAAGTCACGGACGGGAGATCACTTGTCCGATTCTTCGGATGCTTCCTCGCCGCGCTTCTTCGGCTTCGCGTCGACGCCGGCTTCCTTACGCTGCGCAGGCGTAATCGGGGCCGGGGCCTCGGTCAGCGGGTCGAAACCGCCGCCGGACTTCGGGAAGGCGATGACGTCGCGGATCGAGTCGGACTTCGTCAGCAGGGAGACGATGCGGTCCCAACCGAAAGCGACACCACCGTGCGGCGGGGCGCCGTACTTGAAGGCGTCGAGCAGGAAGCCGAACTGCGTCTGGGCTTCCTCCTCGCCAATGCCCATCACGTTGAACACGCGGTTCTGGATGTCGCGGCGGTGGATACGGATGGAGCCGCCGCCGATCTCGTTGCCGTTACAGACGATGTCGTAGGCGTAGGCCAGAGCGTTGCCCGGGTCCTTGTCGAAGGAGTCAACCCACTCGGGCTTGGGCGAGGTGAACGCGTGGTGGACGGCGGTCCAGGCGCTGTGGCCCAGCGCGACGTCACCCTCGGCCTCGGCGTCGCCGGTGGGCTTGAAGAGCGGAGCATCGACGACCCAGGTGAAGGCCCAGGCGTCGGGGTCGATGAGGTCGCAGCGCTTGCCGATCTCGAGGCGAGCCGCGCCGAGCAGCTCACGCGACGGCGTCGGCTTGCCGGCGGCGAAGAAGATGCAGTCACCAGGGTTGGCGCCGGTGGCGGCAGCCAAGCCCTCACGCTCGGCCTCGGTAATGTTCTTCGCGACGGGGCCGCCCAGCGTGCCGTCCTCGGCGATCGTGACGTAAGCAAGGCCCTTGGCACCGCGCGCCTTGGCCCACTCCTGCCACTTGTCGAAGGTACGACGCGGCTGCGACCCGCCACCGGGCATGACAACGGCGCCCACGTAGGGGGCCTGGAACACGCGGAAGGTCGTGTCCTTGAAGTACTCGGTGAGCTCGGTGAGCTCGAGGCCGAAGCGCAGGTCGGGCTTATCCGAGCCGTAGCGCTCCATCGCGTCCTTGTAGGTCATGCGCGGGATCGGCGTGGACAGGTCGTAGCCGATGAGCGCCCACACGTTCTTCAGGACGTCCTCAGCGACCTCAATGACGTCGTCCTGGTCCACGAAGCTCATCTCGATGTCGAGCTGGGTGAACTCGGGCTGACGGTCAGCGCGGAAGTCCTCGTCGCGGTAGCATCGCGCAATCTGGAAGTAGCGCTCCATGCCGGCCACCATGAGCAGCTGCTTGAAGAGCTGGGGCGACTGAGGCAGGGCGTACCAGGAACCGGGCGATAGACGCGCGGGGACGATGAAGTCGCGGGCGCCCTCGGGGGTCGACCGGGTCAAAGTCGGGGTCTCGATCTCGACGAAGTCGCGGGCGTAGAGCGCCTCGCGGGCAGCGCGGGAGACCTTCGAGCGCAGGCGGATCGCGTACTGCTCGGGCTCGCGACGCAGGTCGAGGTAGCGGTACTTCAGGCGGGTTTCCTCGCCCACGTTGCCGGAATCTTCAGCATTGGAGGACACCTGGAACGGCAGAGGCGCGCTGGTGTTCAGAATTTCGATGTCGTCACCCATCACCTCAATGGCGCCGGTGGCCAGGTGCGGATTTTCGTTGCCCTCGGGGCGAGCGCAGACCTCGCCGGTGACCTTCAGGACGAACTCGGAGCGCAGCTCGTGGGCGACACGCTCGTCGCGGACGACAACCTGGGCGATGCCGGACGCGTCGCGCAGGTCGATGAACGCCACGCCACCGTGGTCACGACGACGATCCACCCAACCGGTGAGCGTCACGGTCTGGCCGACCAGATCGGTGCCGAGGGTTCCAATGTTGTGAGTGCGAAGCACTGTGATTCCTTTCGTAGTTACCATCCGCGAGACAGGCGGCGGCAGTGTCATTGTACGCCTGCCTTCCGAAGAGTCGCGCGTGCCGCAAGTACGATAGTGAACATGCCAACCGCCGATTCCTCCTCCCCCGCCCGATCGTCCTGGACACCGTCCGAAATTGGCTTGGCCATCGGCTCGGTTCTCCTCATTACCCTCGTGGCCTTCGAGGAGCTCGCCGCCACGACAATCATGCCTGCGGTCGTCGAATCTTTCGATGCAGCCGCGTGGTATCCGATCGCCTCGGGCGCGGCGTTGGCGACGCAGCTGAGCGCCACCGTGGTCGCGGGCGCGCTGGCGGATTGGAAGGGCCCCCGTTTTGTCCTACTCGCGGGATTGGTTCTTTTCGCCATTGGTTTGGTGGTGTGCGCCGCAGGCACAAACGTGGTCGTGTTCGTTATCGGCCGCGCGCTTCAGGGGCTCAGCGGAGGCCTCCTCATTGTCCCGCTCTACGTCCTCGTCGGAGCAGTTGCTTCCCCCCGTCACCGTCCCTCGTTCTTTGCGTCTTTCTCGTTGGCGTGGGTTCTCCCCTCGCTGGTCGGCCCCGCGATCGCAGGCCACGTGACCCAGGAGTGGGGCTGGCGCTACGTCTTCGGCGTCGTTCCGCTCTTCGTTGCGGTCGCGGCGCTCCCCATCGCCTACGTCCTGCGCTCGATCCCGACTGCACACGGCCAGCGCTCCCCCGTGCTCGCGTCCCTCTCGCGAGACGCCGGGCTTGTCGGAATTGGCGTCATGCTGCTCCAGCTTGCGGGCGCCCTGTCCTCACCCTTCGCGCAGTTCTCGGTCTTCGCCCTCGGCGCGTGCATCACTGCCTGGGCGCTGCCCCGACTCCTGCCGAGCGGAACGTTCATGTCCCGCCGCGGCATGCCCTCGGCGATCCTTGCGAGGTTGAGCGCACTGGCCTCACAGGTCGGTCTCGCCGTCATGATCCCGCTCATCCTCCAGCGCGTGCACGGCTGGTCCGAGGCATCCTCCGCCTGGTGGGTCACCCTCGGGTCGATCACATGGTCGATTGGCGCGGTCGGCCAGGCACGCGTTCACCATGCACACCTGCGCCGCCGGCTCCCGGTCATCGGCGGAACACTCATGGCGATCGGAGCGATCCCCGTCGGAGCGATCCTGTTCCCCTCGATCCCCGTGTGGGTGGCCCTCATCGGCTGGCTGCTCGTCGGCCTCGGAGTCGGTCTCGTTCACGCTCCCCTGTCCGTCATGGCACTCGAGGTCACCCCCGAGGCCAAGCACGGGCGCGTGGCCTCTTGGCTGCAGGTCGCCGATTCGGCGGGCCCTGCCCTCGAACTCGCCCTCGTGTCCGTCGCCATGAGCGCGTGGGCCGCCACCGCCACGGTGGGCGGGGCGGCCTACGCTCCCTATTGGGTGATTGCTGCTGTGCTTGCGATCCTCACCGTGGTCGCGGTGACGCGGCTGCGTCCCTCATCGGAACGCGCCACGGGTGAGGCAGCTAGCGCTCAGTCGTCGTAACGGCGCTTGCCGAAGTGGCGGCGTCCGCCGTCGCGGCTTCCGTCGCGGTCCCAACCGCCATCGCGGCCGCCCTCGCGTTCGCGGCGGGCGCGCTTGATGTCCTTCTCCCAGCGCTCGGTGCGAACGCTGCGGCGCGGACGCGATCCGTCGACCTTTTCGAAGCGGTGCGGACGCTTCTCATCACGGTCCCCGAAGCGGTCCTCGCGATCACCGTAGCCACCGCGTCCTCGGTTATTTCGGTCGAAGTCGCGGCGCTCACGGCGCTCGAAACCGTCGCGGTCGCCGTGAGAGCGGCCGCCGGGGCCCTCGTCTACGCGGATGCGCAGCTGACGGCCCGACACGTATCCCTTGGAGATACGGGACAGCTGCTCGCTGGACAGGTCCGCGGTGATGTCGACCAGTGAGAAGGTTGGGTAGATCTCGATGTTGCCGATGTCGCGGCCGTCGATGCCGCCCTCGCCAGCAATGGCGCCAACGATAGAGCCGGGCTTGACGCGGTCCTTCTTGCCCACCTCAATGCGGTAGCGGGTACCGGAGCCGGGTGCCGGGCGGCCGCCCGCGCGACGACGAGCACCGTTCGCGCCGCCCTTGAGCGGGCGGTCCTTATCACGCCCAGCCTCGAAAGTGGCGCCGACGAACTCGCCGGACTCGTCCAGCTGTTCCTCGCGGCGGATTTTGCCGTTGCCACGGCGGTCTTTCTCGACGCGCGGGGCCGGGCCTTCGTCGCCGACGGCCGTCGCCATGAGGGCGGCGGCGATGTCCTCGACGGAGATCTCATCGCCGAGGTCGGCGAGCAGACGCTTGTACATGTCGAGACGGCCACGCTCGATACGAGCGGACAGGCCCTCGAGCAGGCGGCTCGCGCGGAATTCGGAGACGGCTGCAGGCGAGGGAATCTCGACCTCTTCCATCTCGGTGCCCGTCAGCTTCTCGATGCGGCGCAGACGGCCGTGCTCACGCGGGGTGAAGAACGTCAGCGCGCGGCCCTCACGGCCCGCACGGCCGGTGCGACCGATGCGGTGGACGTAGGCCTCGGGCTCACGCGGAACGTCGAAGTTAACGACGAGGGAGATGCGTTCGACGTCGAGGCCTCGGGCGGCCACGTCGGTCGCGACCAGCACGTCGAGCGAGCCGTTCTTTAGGCGCTCGACCATGCGCTCGCGCTCGGTCTGAGCGACGTCGCCGGAAATGCCGGCTGCACGGAATCCACGGCTCGAGAGCTCCAACGACACCTCTTCGACATCGGCGCGCGTGCGCACGAAGACGATCGCGGCGTCAGCCTCTTCCTGGCCTTCCTTGATGTGCTGGGCGCGGGTAGCCAGTACGCGCGAAAGCGCACCGATCTTGTGTTTGTAGGGCACCACCGCGTAGGTCTGGTGGATGGTGTCGACCGTCGAGGACTCGGTGGAAACCGCGACCTTCACCGGATCCTTCAGGTGCTCGCGGGCAACCTTCTCAATGGCCGCGGGCATCGTCGCGCTGAACAGCGCGGTCAGTCGATCATCCGGGGCGCTCGACGCAATCGTCTCGACGTCCTCAGCGAAGCCCATACGCAGCATTTCGTCGGCCTCGTCGAGGACCAGCATGCGCACGTGCGACAGATCGAGGGCGCCCTTCTCAATGAGGTCAATGACGCGACCCGGGGTACCGACGACGACCTGTGCTCCTCGCTTGAGCGCGCCGATCTGCGGGCCGTAGGGCGAGCCACCATAGACGGGGACGACGTCGAGGCGGGCCGTACGTGCGGCGAAATCCTCGATCGCTTGGGCACTCTGCATCGCGAGCTCGCGGGTGGGGGCCAGAACGAGAGCCTGCACGTTGCGCTCGTCCGCGTCAACAATCGCTAGGAGCGGCAGACCGAATGCAGCGGTCTTTCCGGTACCCGTCTGGGCGATGCCGACGACGTCGCGCAACTCCAGCAGCGGAGGGATGGCGGCGGCCTGAATCGGGGTGGGGACGCGGAATCCCATATCGGTGACAGCCGCGAGGATCTCCTCGGGCAGGCCGAGGCTCGCGAACGTCACGGTGTCCGTGTCCTCCTCGTCCGCGTGGTCATCACCGAACTCACGAGCGTCGTCGAGGTCGTCAATATCGTCGGCAATCGCCGTCATCTCGCGCTCGTCGTCAGCGCGTTCCATGAAATCGTCAGAGGGCATAATTCATCCTTGCGTGGTGCAATCGGTGTCAGCAAAACCATCGGGGCGGGCCTACTCGGCTCCTCGGCGCGGCCTCACCCATAACAACAAATCCCGCATCCCGCGGGCACCATAACAAGGGGCAGCGCCTCATCGCTACAACCAGCATACCCTCGCAAACAGCTGACAGAGGCGCGTGGTCGGCGAACTCACTGTCAGCGAATCGTCCGCCCATTGCGGCGGGACGACACTCAGACGGGCAGGCGAGCGAGGAACGAGGCGATCGTCACCTGCCGATTGTCCTCGGAACGCAGGGGAGCAACGACGAGTCGATCGACCGCATCGCGGCACAATCCCCGCAGGTCACGCATCACGACACGTCGACGGCGCGATGCAGCCCACCGGGCGAGTGCTCGGCTCGCACACGCGCAGAGCACCGTGATCAACAGGCACAGCGCGACCAGGGCCGTCGGAAGCGGAATCGGCCCGATCGCGGGGACCCGAACATCGATGAGGACAGCCCTGCCCAGGTGCACGAGGACGATCCACGCGACACCCACGACAACGCCGAGCCACGCGAGCAGCTGCGCACCACCCAGCGCACGACACAGCGCCGGGGCTCCGGTCGAGACGCGAATGTGCTCCGCAACCTTACGGTGCGCTGCGTCAGGGACCTCTCGCGCCCCGCAGAGCGCACGCTCGACCAGCGCCGCACGCCAACGGGCGGGACGCGCCTGCGCGCGCTCCCCAATCGCCCCCCGAACGGCGTTGACGAAAGCAGCTTCATCGGAGGCGGACCGAGTCGGCAACGTCGGAGTCGTCGCCCCCTCGGCACGCGACTCATCATCCAGATGCAGGCGGCGCAGCGGGTCCACACCCGTACGCGCCAGCCAGCGCAACGGTAGCCAGCCGCCCGCCCGGCGTCCGGCTCGCAGCGTCGAGTCAGCCACGGCCTCGGCGATAATCGGAGCACCCGCGAGGTCGGCGGCCGTGCCAGCCAATTCGGCGGCCAGGCCATCGGTCTCGAGGCCTCGGACCGTTCCGGTCAGCTCCAAGGACTCGCGCAGTATCCGGGAGGCCTCACGCAGCGCAGCACGCGCGCGTGACGCCTGGCGTGAGACCCGCTCGGCCTCGCGCGTCAGGTGCTTGATGAGCGTGCGCATTCCTTCACCCGTCGTCGCCGATACCGCGAAGACCTCGGCATCAGCCATGCCACGATCACTCAGCAGACGATGCAGATCCTGCTCGATCGCATCACGCTCGGGCAAGGAAATGGTATCGATGTGCGTCAGGACGACCGTCACCGAGGCATGCGACGAGCGCAGGCGCACCAGCCACTCGTCGTGCAGACGCGCGTCCGCGTACTTCTGCGGGTTGACGACAACGACGAGCGCGTCGACGCGCGACGCCAGACGATCGGCGATGTCCGCATGACGGGCATCAACCGAATCAATGTCCGGCAAATCAACGACGACAGTGTCGCCAGGCAGCGCTTGCGGCGCCTCCACCCGACGACCGATATCCAGCCACCCCAGCAATTCCTGCGGTTCTCGGCCTCGCGGCAGCACGGCGCATGCCTCGTTCGTCGTGGGGCGCCGAACACCCGCAGTGACGACCTCTCCACCGCTCAGCACGTTGACGAGGGAGGACTTGCCGGCACCCGTACCTCCCAGCATGCCGATAACGCACCAGGACGGGTCGACCTCACTGCGTTCGGCGGTCACATCAATGAGATCGCGAATGTGCGCCAGAGTCTGCTGATCGAGGTCCGGTGCTGCCAGGGTGCATATCTCGTCAAGCTGCTGGGCAGCCGATGCCACGGGGTTCGTTGCTCGCCTCACGCCAGCACCTCCCGAGCTCTCTCCTCAGCCACCGCCAGCTTGTCGATGAGAACCCTGTCGGAAGCCCGATCGAGGCTCGCGCTCACCGGGGCAACGACAGCCGACAGAGACTCTCCGGCGAGGCGTTCGAGCGCCGCACGGGCTTGCTCGGCCAGCGAACGAACTGTGCGTTCACCGAAATAGGCTTCCAGGATTGTCTGGGACAGGGCTGCCGATGCCCCGGCGATACCGACTTCAACACCGGTGAGACCACCGGTCATCGTAAACGCGGCCACCATCAGCGAGACCGTCACGACGTTGATGCCGCCCGCGAGCATGCGCCCGCTGACCCGCGAGGACTCGGCCTGGCCACGAATGATCTGCGTGACCTCACGCGTCCACTCCTGCGCCACTGTGCGTGCGCGCTGCTCTGCCGCATCGACGTCGAGCAGCTCATCGAACGTAGACGTGTCCACGACCGTGCGCGCCCTGCGCAGGGATTCACCCCACGCCCGGTGGTATTGGTCTGCCAAATGCTGCGCAAGGCCTCCGGTCAGATCGCGCTGCACCTGAACGTCCGGGGCTGCCTGTCCACGAAATGCACCCATCACGCGCGAACTCAGACCAGAAAACACACGCGAGACGGTCTTGGACATATCCCACGAGCCCAGTACCTCGGCGATGCGTGCGCTTACTTCGCCGCGCAGTACGTCATCACTCGACGTGGAGGACACTTCCCGGGCATAGGAAGCAACGAGCTGCTCGATATCGCCGGCGGCCGCCTCGAACTCACGGTTGCGTTGCCTCGCAGCCTCCAGTGCGCGCGTCGTCTCCTCCAACGACGAGGCGACGGCACCGGACAGCGATCGACGTACGATAGCGGCACGTTCCTCGGCATCGCGTCCGATTCCCTCCAGGTAGGACCCGATCGGCGCGATTGCTTCGGCGGACAGGCGCCCATCGCTGAGGGGCTGTTCCTCGACCGTATAAATCGCGACCTCACCCAGGCCACGCCGGCGAGCCAACGAGGCCAGATCCTCGCGAATTTCCTGCACCGCCCCAGGGGGGACGCGGTTGAGTACGATGGCGACACGCAATCCGCGGCTCGCGGCTTCCTCCAGGTGTTTCCACGCCACCGCATCCGCGTAGCGGGCCGCGGTCGTGACAAACACCCACAGATCTGCGCCGTCGAGCAGCTCTGCAGCCAGGCGACGGTTTCCGTCCTCGACGGAATCGATGTCTGGCGCGTCCACAATGCCCACGGCAGGCCACAGCGTCTTCTCGACAGCGATCGTGATCGCGTCGAGGCTATCCCCACCCGAGCCCTCGCTCTTCGCCAGTCTCGGCAGCACTCGGTCCGACATGAACCACTCGCGTGCCTTGGGCGCGCAGACCAACACGGGGCGCCGAGTCGTCGGACGCACCGCGCCCGCCCGACTCACGTTTCGGCCAAGCAACGAATTGACGAGCGTCGACTTACCAGACCCCGTCGAGCCACCGACGACCACCAGCACGGGTGCATCCGCATCCTCGAGGCGCGGCAACACGACGTCCTGCAGGCGTCGCAGCGCGCGCTCCGCGTCGCCACGACTCCCTTCCGGAATGGCATGGAGCGTTTCCTCAAGGGCATGCGCCAGCGAGCGAGCTGCTTCAACCGCCGTGAGGGACACTCAGTCGGTCACCTTCTCGATAGTAGGGACCGCGTCGGCCTCGGGCAGGACCCACGTGTGCGGATCGGCGTCCACCTGCTCGCCACTGCGAATGTCCTTCACCGTGTCAGCGCTACCCTCCTCGCCCGGGAACCAGACGAAGGGGATGCCGCGCTTATCGGCGAACTTGATCTGCTTGCCGAACTTTGCGGCGCTGGGAGCAACGTCCGTTGAGATGCCGCGCGAACGCAGCACAGCGGCAATCGCCTCCGAGCGCTCACGTTGCTCCTCCGCGATGACCGCGACGACGACCGCCGTGGGCACCTTGCGAGAGGCCCTCACCATCGGCGCGGAAATCATGCGCGACACGAGGCGCGAGACGCCGATAGACAGGCCGACGCCCGGGTAGGTGCGCTTGCCGTCCTTCGCCAGGGAGTCGTAGCGTCCGCCCGAGCAGATCGAGCCGAGAGCCTCATGACCTTCGATCTCCGACTCGTACACGCTGCCCGTGTAGTAATCGAGACCGCGAGCGATCTTGAGGTCCGCGACGACCGCACCCGGCATCCGCTTGTTCGCGGTATCGAGGAGTTCGGTCAGCTCCTTCAGGCCCTCGTCCAGCAGTTCGCCGCCCACACCGAGGTCGGCCAGACGCGCGCGCACCTCTGAAGACTCGGACGTGCGGATCTGCGCCATCTGGAGCAGAACGGATGCCTGCTCGCCATCAATGCCGGACTGAGCCAGCTCGGCGGCCACACCCTCCGGGCCGATCTTGTCGATCTTGTCGAGGCCGCGCAGGGCAGCCTCAACGTCCGTGACCCCGAGGGACTCACACACGCCCTGAACGACCTTGCGGTTATTCACAAGCACGCGCACGTGCGGGATCGGCAGGTTATTCAGAGCCTCGGCCATCACCAGCGGCAGGTCCACCTCGAAGTGGAACGGGAGTTCACCGTTACCCACGACGTCGATGTCCGCCTGCGTGAATTCACGGAAGCGACCGTCCTGGGGACGCTCACCGCGCCACACCTTCTGGATCTGGTAGCGCTTGAACGGGAAATCCAGCTCGTTCGCGTTCTCGACCACGTAGCGGGCGAAGGGAACCGTGAGGTCGAAGTGCAGACCCATGCCCTTGTCCTTGGGAGCGCGTGCACCGGCCGCCGCGGCCTTCAGGGCCTGCAGGCGTTCAAGCACGTAGATCTCCTTGGAGGTCTCCCCCTTTGCTTCCAACTGCTCGAGGGTCTCGACCGCACGGGTTTCGATGCCCGCGAAGCCGTGCAATTCAAACACGCGACGCAGCTCGTCGAGGACGTGCATCTCAATGATGCGGCCCTCCGGGAGCCATTCGGGGAAACCTGACAGGGACGTGCGAGCCATTAAGCGTTCTTTCTATGACGAAGGTGGTTAGCCGATGCGACGAGCGCGAATCAGATACTGGTTTGAGCGTATCTCATCTGCGAGCGTGGTCGCCGGGCCGTGTCCGGGAACAAGGACGGTGCGAGGATCGAGAGCGTTGGAAATCGTGCGCAAAGAATGTCGCATCTGAGTTTCGTCGCCCCCGGGCAGGTCGGTGCGCCCGACGCTGTCCTTAAACAGCACGTCTGCGCTCATCGCCCACGGAACCGCCTCATCGGAACAGTAGAAGGACTGGTTGTTGACCCGGATATCGAGCGGGCTCTCCCCCAGGAAGACAGCCGATCCCTCGGTATGACCGGGTGCGGGAACCATGCGCAGCCACACGCTGGGGCACACCTCAAACGAATCTGAGGGCACCTCACGCAGGTCGGCTGGCTTGACCCACTCCCCCACAAAGTCGGGCAGCGGCATCGGCAGGAACGAGGCCGGGGCATCCATGCGGTACATGTCAGGTCCCGGCACGTACACGGGAACGGTGCCTCCGTCCACTCCCCAAGTGGACACCGCGGCCGCGTCCCAGACGTGGTCGGGGTGTCCGTGTGTCAGAAGCACCGCGCCCACGCTGACACCCTCAAGCTCGAGGACCTCGCGGATCAGGTGTTGAATTCCCGCTGAAGGGTCGACGACAAGGGCAGTGCCCGCCCCGGAAGGGACGAGCACGAGCCCATTCGCCGCGTAGAAAGGCGATGGAATAACGTGAAGGCGCATGTCACTCCATGGAGGAGGAGATCTGCGCGAGCCAGGCGCGCTTGGTCTCAAGAGCCTCGCGCACGTTCCTGGCGGCCTTCTCGTCGCCCTTGGCCTCGGCCTCGGACAGAGAACGCTCGAGCTGAGCGATCTGCTCCTCAAGCTGACCCACCATGCCGGCCGCGCGTGCGCGCGTCTCGGGGTTGGTGCGGCGCCATTCCTTCTCTTCGGCCTCGCGGACGGCGGCCTCAACGGCACGCAGACGACCCTCGATGCGGTGCAGGTCGGCGGACGGCACGCGGCCCACCTCTTCCCAGCGGTCCTGGATCTGACGCAGCTGAGCCTTCGCGCGATCAATGTCGGTCACTGGCAGGATGGCCTCAGCATCAACGAGGATCGCTTCCTTCGCGACGAGGTTGTCGCGGTACTCCGCGTCGGTGGCCTCGTCCTTGGCGCGGCGAGCGTCGAAGAACACCTGCTGGGCGGCGCGGAAACGTGCCCACAGCGCGTCGTCTTCCTTACGCGACGCGCGAGGGGCGGCCTTCCAGCGGTTCATGAGCTCACGGTAGGCACCGGAGGTACGCGACCAGTCCACGGACGAGGACAGAGCCTCGGCCTCAGCGATCAGGGCTTCCTTCACTCGCTTAGCCTCGGACTGGGCCTGATCGAGCTGCGAGAAGAACTGGCGGCGGTGACGGTCGAACTGGGTGCGCGCGGAGGAGAAACGCTTCCACAGCTCATCCTCGATGGCCTTCTCCAGGCGCGGGCCGCGGCGCTGCAGGTTCTTCCACTCATCAAGGAGGTCGCGCAGGGTCTGACCCGACTGCTTCCAATGGGTCTTGGCGGGATCCTGGGCGACAATAGCCTCGGCGCGCTCAACGACAGAAGTGCGCTCGGCGAGAGCAGCAGCCTTGGCGGCCTTACGCTCCTCACGGGCGATTTCCTTACGCTCCTCGGCGGCCTTCTCAACCGCCGCAACGCGCTCGCGCAGCGCCGGGATGTCGCCGATGACATTCGGGGAGGCGACCTGCTCGCGCAGCGTTGCGAGAGTCTGGTCGATGTCGCGCGGGCTCAGCGTGCCCAGGCGATCCTCAAAAAGCTTGATGGTGGCTTCGAGGTCTGCGTAGCGACGCTCGTACAGAGCGTAGGGAGAAGCAGGAATGCCCTCGGGGAAGCCGCCGATAACGCGCTCCTCGTCTCCATCCTTGACGTAGACAGTGCCGTCCTCGCCGATACGGGCGAAGGGGTGCTCGGGCACCTCGGAAGCAGCAATCGTCGTCGAGACCGCGGCCTCCTCAATCGTCGACGGGGCAGCTTCGGGAGCGGTTTCGTTATTCGGAATCGGCGTCGTGGTCACGATATTCCTTCTGAGACGAGGGCTTACGCCCGGCGCGGGTGCGTGCCGATGTGACACACACATCTAGTGTGTCACATCTAACGAGCAGGGGAAAGCTCATCACCCAAAAGGGGACGGATGTAACACCCTTTTCACGCGAATCGACGCAGGCCGCCCGCGCCTCGTCTATGAATCGGCGCCGATGCGCACCGCCTCGAAGACCCCATCGACCCGACGAAGGGCGGACAGGACCGCGTTCAGGTGCCCGAGGTCGGCCAGTTCGAATGAGAAGTTACCCGAGGCGACCTGATCTCCGTCGGTCTTCAGCGCGGCGGCGAGAATGTTGACGCGATAGTCAGACAGCACGCGCGTCAGATCCGAGAGCAGTCCGCCACGATCGAGAGCACGCACCTCAATCTGCACCCGGAACGGAGCACCCAGCCCCTCCTCGTTCCAGGACACGTCGACGAAGCGTTCGGGCTGCAGCTGTTCTAGACGGACAGCGTTCGCGCACGTACTGCGATGCACCGAGATACCCTGGCCTCGGGTAATAAAGCCGACGATGTCATCTCCGGGCACCGGCGTACAGCACTTGGCGAGCTTGACCCAGATCTCGTTCGGACTCAGACCGGCGACGGTGATCGCCGCATCGCCCGAGGCTTCGGAGCGTGGCTTCTGAGAACCCGGGGTCACGGCCTCGGACAGCGTCTCCTCCGTGCCGTCTCCCCCACCCAGGTTGTCGACCAGCTTGGAGACGACGTTCTGTGCGGAGATATGGCCCTCGCCGACAGCTGCGTACAGGCCGGACACGTCGGGATAGCCGAAGGACGTCGCGACCGACAGGATCGACTCGTGGCTCATGAGGCGCTGGAGCGGCAGGTTCTGCTTGCGCATCGCGCGGGCAAGCGCCTCTTTTCCGGCCTCCACAGCTTCCTCGCGGCGCTCCTTGGAGAACCACGCCTTGATCTTGGAGCGCGCACGCGGAGAGGCGACAAAAGCCAGCCAGTCGCGCGAAGGTCCGGACTTATCTGACTTAGAAGTCACGACCTCGACCGTCTCGCCCGACTCGAGGCGTGTATCCAGGGAGACAAGGCGGCCGTTGACCTTCGCGCCCACCGTGCGGTGGCCGACCTCCGTGTGCACCGCATACGCTAAGTCGACGGGCGTCGAACGCGCCGGCAACACGATGACCTGGCCCTTCGGCGTAAACACGTAGACCTCATCGCCGGCGATCTCGAAGCGCAGCGAATCGAGGAACTCCTCAGGATCGCCCGTCTCGCGCTCCATCTCGACCAAAGCACGCAACCAGTTCGCCTGCTCGTCAGAGCTCATGCGATCCGCGTCGCCACTCGAAGCGTTTGGGTTCTGCTTGTACTTCCAGTGCGCGGCGACGCCATGCTCGGCGCGCTCATGCATGTCGAAGGTACGGATCTGGATCTCCACCGGCTTGCCACCGGGTCCGATAACCGTCGTATGCAGCGACTGGTAGAGATTAAACTTCGGCATCGCGATGTAGTCTTTGAAACGGCCGGGAATCGGGTTCCAGCGCCCGTGCAGCGCCCCCAGCACGCCGTAGCAATCCTTGATCGACTCCACCAGTACACGCACAGCCACCAGATCGTAGACCTCATCGAAGGCCTTGCCGCGCACGATCATCTTCTGGTAGATCGAGTAGTGGCTCTTCGGACGGCCACTCACCGTCCCCTTCGTGCCCGAACGACGCAAATCCTCTTCGATCTGGTCGATGACATCTCGCAGATATTCTTCGCGCTGGGGTGCCCTCTCCGTGACGAGGCGGTCGATCTCCTCGTAGATATCCGGGTACAGCGTCTTGAACGACAGCTCCTCAAGCTCCCACTTCACCATGTTCATGCCGAGGCGATGAGCCAGGGGTGCATAGATCTCCAGCGTCTCCTTCGCCTTCTTTGCCGCCGACTTGGCGGGCACGAACCGCCACGTGCGGGCATTATGCAGTCGGTCGCCGAGCTTGATGAGCAGCACACGGATATCGCGGCTCATCGCGACGAGCATCTTGCGCAGCGTCTCAGACTGGGCAGCGGCGCCGTAGTGCACCTTGTCGAGCTTGGTGACGCCGTCAACGAGGTTGGCAATCGCCTCGCCATATTCGGCAGCGAGCTGCTCAAGCGTGTAGTCCGTGTCCTCGACCGTGTCATGCAGCAGCGCTGCGACAAGCGTCGGGGTCTTCATGCCCATCTCCGCGAGGATGGTCGCAACGGCGACCGGATGGGTGATATACGGTTCACCGGACTTGCGCACTTGACCGCGGTGATGTTCCTCGGCTGTACGGTAGGCCCGCTCGACGACGCTGATGTCCGCCTTCGGATGGTTCGCCCGCAGGGCGCGCACAAGCGGCTCAATCTCGGGGATTGTGGCACGTCCGCGTGAGCCAAACCAAACGAGGCCAGAGCGCACTCGGGAACCGGCCGCGGGAAGTGCGGATCCTGAAGTCATGTCGTCGCTGCTCATGGCCCCATGATAGCGACGAACGAGCGGGTCCGGGGATCGTGACGATCCCCGGACCCGCTCGCTGTCAAGAAACGACGCTTAGAGGTGTAGCGCGCTCTCCACCGTCACATCCGTCAGCACCGAGCGACCGCCGAGCGCATCGAGTTCCAGGAGAACGGCCACGGCCTCGACGGACGCGCCGCACTGGCGCAGCAGCTTCACCGCCGCGTTCGCTGTGCCGCCCGTCGCGAGCACGTCGTCGATGATGAGGACGCGCTGGCCCTCGTGGACCGACTCGGGGTGCATTTCCATGCGCGCCGTGCCGTACTCAAGTTCGTAGTCGACGCCGATCACGTGGCCGGGCAGCTTGCCAGCCTTGCGGATCGTCAGCATTCCGAGGCCAAGCTCGGCGGCCACGGGAGCGCCGAGGATGAAGCCACGCGACTCAAGACCCGCGACTGCGTCGATGCGACCCGCGTAGCGAGCGCCGATCAGCTCAACCAGTTCCTTGAATGCAGGGCCGTTCGCAAACAGCTCAGTGATATCACGAAACAGAACGCCGGGTTCCGGAAAATCCGGGATTTCCAGCATGTTGCTTCGCACCAGAGTGGCGATGCGCTCGCCGAGCTCACCGATCATCGATGATTCTTCTTCCTGTGGGGCTGATTCTCGTTGCCCAGGCGCTTGCCGGGCTTGATAGGAGCCACCTTCACCGATGCGGAGGCGCCCGGCGTGTCAGCGGCGTGGCGGCCCTGACGTGCCCGGTCGACGGCCGCGTTGTGCTCGCGGGTCTTGGCCGACAGCTCCTGGAAGGTGACCAGAAGCGGCGACGCGATGAAGATCGACGAGTAGGTACCGGCGATCATACCGACAAACAGGGCCAGCGAGATATCCACCAGGGTACCCGGGCCAAGGGCCACGGAACCGATGATCAGAATCGCGCCGACGGGGAGAAGCGCCACAACCGAGGTGTTGATCGAACGAACCATCGTCTGGTTGACTGCGAGGTTCACGTACTCGGCGAAGGTGTAGTGCTTCTGCTCGTAGACGTCCGAGGTCAGCTCACGCACCTTGTCGAAGACGACGACGGTGTCATAGAGCGAGTAACCCAGAATCGTCAGGAAGCCGATCACGGTTGCAGGCGAGACCTCGACCTGCAGGATCGCGAACACACCGATGGTCACGGCGATGTCGTGCACCAGCGCGAGCAGCGCAGACGCAGCCATGCGCCACGAGCGGAAGTACACCGTCATCAGCAGGGCGATGAGCGCCATGAAGATGACGAGCGACTGAGCGGCCTTAGTGGTGACCGAGGAACCCCAGGAGGGGCCGATCGAGGAGGACTGTACCTCGGTCGCATCCACTCCGTACGCGCTGGCCAGCGCGTCACGCATCTGAGCGGTCTGCGCGGAATCCAGGGACGACGTCTGGATTCGGACCGAGTCCGCGCCCACGCGAGTCACCTTCGGGGTGCCCTCAACGAGGCCGGTGGAGGTGACTGCACGCGAGGCGAAAGACTCGCTCTGATCGCTCACGTGAGCGACATCGAACTGCGAGCCTCCGGTGAACTCAATCGAGCGGTTCAGGCCAAGGATCGCGACGAGCGCGAAACCGAGAACGAGCACCGCGGCGGCGAGGCCGACGAAGACCTTGCGCTTGGGAACGACGGCATAGGACTTCTCGCCCGAGTACAGGGCGTTACCCCACTGAGCAAAACTCATCATGTCAGTTCTCCTCTTCCTCGGTCACGCCTGCAGCGCTATCCGTTGTCTCGACGGAAGCGTCATCAACGGTCTCTTCGTCCTCGGCCTTCGCCGCGGCGAGGCGGGCGGCACGGCGTCGCTCGGCAATCGACAGACCGTCGCCGGCCTCGTCGCTCTTGTCCTTTGTCGTCGCGGATTCACCACGCACGACCACGCGTCCGCGACCCGCGTACACGAGCGAGTTCTTCGCACCCAGGTGCTCGGGGTCCAGACCCGAGAGCTTGTGGCCTTCGCCGAAGAAGCGAGTGCGGATCAGCAGCTCCATCATCGGGTGGGTGAACAGGAAGATCACCGCGATGTCAATAATTGTCGTGATGCCGAGGGTGAAGGCGAAGCCCTGAACGCCACCAACGGCGAGCAGGTAGAGAACCGCGGCCGCAACCAGGTTGACCGCGTCGGAGACCAGGATGGTGCGCTTGGCGCGATCCCAGCCCTCTTCGACGGCGGCGCGCAGCGGTCGTCCGTCTCGGACCTCGTCTCGAACACGTTCGAAGTAGACGATGAACGAGTCCGTGGTGACGCCAATTGCCATGATCAGACCGGCGACGCCTGCCAGCGAGAGGCGGTAGCCCATCGCCCACGACAGCAGCGTGATCACCAGGTAGGTGATGATCGCGGCAACGACCAACGAACCGGCAGAAATAATCGCGAGGCCGCGGTACTGCCAAATCAGGTAGAGGATCACCAGCAGGAAGCCGATGAGGGCCGCCCACAGACCAACGGTCAGGTGATCCGTGCCGATCGTCGCAGAAATCTGCTGCTCGGACTCGACCTCGAAGTTCAGCGGGAGCGAGCCGAACTGCAGCTGGTTAGCCAGCGCTCTCGCAGACTGCGCGGTGAAGTTGCCGCTGATCTGCGCCTCACCGTTCGTAATGATGGCCTGCATCGACGGAGCGGTAATCACGGTTCCATCGAGAACGACCGCGAACGAGTTACGGTCCGGGCTGCCACGATAGGACGACCCCTGGGGGTCCGAATCGTGGTAGCCGTACAGGATTGTCGAGGTCTCCTTGAACTTCTCGGCGCCCTCGTGGTTGAACCGCAGCGAGACAATCCACTGACCGGTCGACTGTCCGGTGCCGTTCGTTGCGATGGCCGCGCTCGCAGCCTCCAGATCCGAACCGGGAACGGCCACGGGGCCCAGGATGTACTTGACCTGGCCGGACTCGTCGCAGGCGGCGTAGGGCTTGTCAGCGGCGCCCTCGACGCGCTTCACATCGGCGGATGCCGAGCAATCGAGCGTCAGGAAGTCGTACATGACCTGCTCGGTCACCCAGGCGAGATCCGACGCATTCTCGGGAGTCGTCGCAGGAGTGTCGGACAGAACGCCGTCGCCATCCGCGTCGGCAGCGCCGCGAGCGGTCGCCTCATCCAGGGCAGTGGACTGAACGCCGGACTGAGCCTTATCAGCCGCGCCAGCGCCGCTCTGCTCGCCCGACTGGCCACCGGACTGCGCACCGCTCTGTTCGCCCGACTGGGCACCGGACTGCGCACCCGACTGAGGGGTATCCACCTGCGGCTGCTGCTGGTTCTGGAGAATGCCCTGCGCAGGCCCAACACGCAGCACCGGGCGGAAGTTCATCTGCGAGGACGAACGGATCAGATCCAGCTGCTCCTGGGACGGGGTGCCGGGGATCGACACCATGATATTAGAGCTACCCATCGAGGAGATCTCAGACTCGGACACGCCGGACGCGTCAATACGATTACGAATAATCGCGATCGCCTGCGTGATATCTTCCTCGGTGATCGCACGCTGTCCCTCCGACGTCGGGGTCGGTGTCAGGATCAGCTGGGTACCACCCTTAAGGTCAAGGGCCAGGTCGGGATACGGGGACACGCCCTTCACGAAGTGCCCGATCGCAAGTGCCGCGCACGCCGCCACGATGGCGACGGTCAGGGTCACGAGCGCGCGCACGGGGCGTCGCTTATGTGATGACACGGTTCTACTTTCCGTTCAGCCTTGAGTTACTTCTGCTGCTCGTCGGTGTCGCGCACGTCGAAAGACTGGGCGTCTTCCTGATCGAGGCCGAGGACAGATGCGTCCTCCTCGACGGTCTCCACCTCGTCGGCGTCCGCCCCAGCCTGCTCCGCGTCAGCGAGCGGCGGCTGGCCACCGATCTCGGCGATGAATTCACGTTCCCAGTACATCTCGTGTCCGTTAGAGGTCTCCAGGACAACAATGTCGCCGTCGAGGTCAACAAAACGACCCCAGAAGCCCACGCGGGTACGCACCCATTCTCCGGGGGTGACGGCTGCGAGCTGGTCACGCTTTTCCTGTTCCAGCTTCTGCATCTGCTGCCTGCGGGAGCGCGAGCTCCACATCATGAAGACGATGAGGAAAGCTGCCATGATCAGGAGCATGTAGTTGTTCATAAAGGCTGATTCACTTTCGATGACGGTCTAGCGCTTCGAGCGCACTTTGCCAGTCTAATGCCCGAGCAGGGTTTTAGCCTAAGTGATCAACGTGTGGCGCGGCGCGAGACGCCTCCGGAGCCGTTTTGACACTCCACACGTGCCCGCGGCCTGCACGGATAGGGACGAGGCTCACTCCCCTAGTCGAAGAGGCCACCGTCCGGCGCGGGCGGAGTGAGGCCGAGGTGGGCCCATGCCTTGGCGGTTGCCATGCGTCCGCGGTTGGTGCGCACGAGGAACCCTTCGCGCACGAGGTAGGGTTCCGCGACCGTTTCGACCGTTTCTGCTTCCTCGCCGATCGTCACCGACAGGGTCGTGAGGCCAACGGGACCACCGGCGAAACGACGGCAGATGGCCTCGAGGACCGCGCGGTCGAGGCGGTCGAGGCCGGAGGGGTCAACTTCAAACAGCTCGAGGGCACCGCGCGCGGCCTCGAGGGTCAGCTGCCCGTCGCCATGCACCTGGGCGTAGTCGACGACGCGACGCAGGAGGCGGTTCGCGATACGAGGCGTTCCACGCGAACGCGAGGCGATCTCGTGGGCGGCCTGCGCGTCAATGGGCGAACCCAGCAGCGAGGCGGAACGGGTGACCACCGACTGGAGCTCATCGGTCTCGTAGAACTCGAGATGGGCCGTGAAGCCGAAGCGGTCGCGCAGCGGAGCCGGCAGCAGGCCCGATCGCGTCGTGGCGCCGACGACGGTGAAAGGCGGCAGAGTCAGCGGGATCGATGTCGCGCCGGGCCCCTTGCCCACGACGACGTCGACACGAAAGTCCTCCATGGCGAGGTAGAGCATTTCCTCGGCGGTTCGCGCGAGGCGGTGGATCTCGTCGATGAAGAGGACGTCGCCCTCTTGGAGGCCGGAAAGAATCGCGGCAAGGTCACCAGCGTGCTGGATCGCGGGGCCGGAGGTCAGTCGCAGGGACGTTCCCATCTCCGCGGCGATGATCATTGCCAGCGTCGTCTTGCCGAGTCCCGGAGGGCCTGCAAGCAGGACGTGGTCGGGGCTGGCCGAACGCATCCGCGCGGCGTCGAGGACGAGCTGCAACTGGCCTCGAACGACGCGCTGACCCACGAACTCAGAGAGCTTCTTGGGGCGTAGCGCGGCCTCGGCTGCCCGCTCGAGTTCGCCGGCGTCGGGGGCGACGATGCGCATCGCATCGACGTCGAAACCGGAATCCATCTGATCAGCCACGGCCACCTCCCAGCGTCACGAGGGCGGCGCGCAGCATGTCGGATGCGCCAAGACCACTGCCCGCGAGTTTCTCGATGGCCTTGGCAGCCTGTGCCTCGGACCATCCCAGGCCGACCAAGGCAGCGCTGACCTCGGAGGCGACGGCGTCCTCGGTGGGCGCGGGGGCGGCTGCTGTTTGCGCGCCCGGCAGTGCTGCCGGGGTGCCCAGCTTGTCGCCGATTTCCAGGGCCATGCGCTGGGCTGACTTCTTGCCCACGCCTGGGATCCGCTGAAGAGTGCTCAGGTCCTGGTCGCGCACCGCGCGGCGCAGGTCGTCGGGGCGCAAGACTGCAAGTGCGGCGAGCGCGATCTTCGGGCCGATGCCCGACACCGACAGCATCTTCGTGAACACGTCCCGCTCATCGGCGGACTCGAAACCGTACAGCGTCATCGAGTCTTCGCGCACGATCATTGACGTGAACACGGTCATCTCCTGATCGCGCGAGGCGCCCTGGGCAAAGGCGGGCGTCACGTGCACGCGAAAGCCGATGCCTCCCACCACGATATCGATGTGGTCGAGGCCGACGCTCGCAACTGTGCCGCGCAGAATGGAGATCACTGCGTTCCTTTCGTTCATGGGTCGCCCGCGTACGCGGGCGAACATATGTACGATTCTAGCCGCGCCTACGCCTCGGATCGACGGCACCCGTTCGGCGTTGCGCGGCCTGGGCCTCAGCCCACGCCTTTTGGGCGGGCGTCATGGATCCGCGGGCGGTCAGGCGACCCGAGATCGAGACGGCGACCGACGAGTCCTCGGGGGCGCCGAGCAAGCCTGTCCCCCGCCACGCGTGCGTAATCGCAATGGCAAGAGCGTCCGCAGCGTCCGCGGGCTTAGGAGCCTTGGCGAGGCCAAGGATGCGTGCGACCATCGCCTGCACCTGCGCCTTGTCCGCGTTTCCGTTACCAGAAACGGCGGACTTCACCTCGGAGGGCGTGTGGACTGCCATCGGCAGTCCGGCGCGACCCACGCACGTCATCGCCGCGCCCATGACCTGCATCGTCGTGGTCACCGACTGGAGGTTGTCCTGCGCGAAGACGCGTTCGATGGCGGCGACCTCCGGCTCGTAGCGTTCGATGACGCTATCGATCGCGTCCGCGATCGTCCGCAGCCGGAAGTGCGTCGCCAGGTCCTTATCGGTACGGGCGACACCGACGTACACGAGCGAGGCACGCCGCGACGCATCGACGTCAACGACGCCGAGGCCGCAGCGCGTCAGGCCGGGGTCGATGCCCATGACGCGCATCAGGCGCACGCCACCATATCGACAAACATCGCGTGAATCCGATCGTCTCCGCCCACCTCGGGATGGAACGACGTCGCCATGACGTTGTCGCGGCGCACGCCGACGATCGGGCCGTCAGTGCTGTTACCGGCGCGCGCAATGACCTCGACGCCCTCGCCCACCGACTCGACCCACGGGGCGCGAATGAACACGGCGTGGAAGGGACCACCCTCGAGACCCTCGACGTCCAGGTCCTCCTCGTAGGAGTCGACCTGACGACCGAAGGCGTTACGGCGCACGACCATGTCGAGCGCGGCGAAAGAACGCTGGTCCTCACGTCCGTCCAGGATCGACGACGCGAGCATGATCATGCCCGCGCACGTGCCGTAGACCGGCAGGCCGGAGGCGATCCGGTCGTTGAGCGTGTCAAACAGACCAAAGGAGAGCAGGAGGTTCGACATGGTCGTCGACTCGCCGCCTGGGATGACCAGGCCGTCGACCTGGTCGAGCTCAGAAACCCTGCGCACAAGCAGCGCGCGGGCGCCGGAGTTTTCCAGCGCCCGCGCGTGCTCTGCGACGTCGCCCTGCAGGGCGAGGACGCCGATGGTCACCATCCGCGCTCCGCGAGGCGGTGATCGACCGGCAGGTCGTCGACGTTAATGCCGACCATGGCCTCGCCCAGGCCACGGGAGACCTCGGCGATGACGGACGGATCGTCGTAGAAGGTCGTAGCCTTGACGATGGCGGCCGCGCGCTTGGCGGGATCGCCGGACTTGAAGATGCCCGAGCCGACGAAGACGCCCTCGGCGCCCAGCTGCATCATCATGGCAGCGTCGGCGGGGGTGGCAATGCCACCGGCCGTGAAGAGCACGACGGGGAGGCGACCCTCGCGGGCGACCTCGGCGACGAGCTCGTAGGGGGCCTGCAGTTCCTTGGCCGCAACGTACAGCTCGTCCTCGGGCAGGGAGGTCAGGTGGCGGATCTCGTCGCGGATCTTACGCATGTGCGTCGTCGCGTTGGAAACGTCGCCGGTGCCGGCCTCACCCTTGGAGCGGATCATGGCCGCGCCCTCGTTGATGCGGCGCAGCGCCTCACCGAGGTTGGTCGCACCGCAGACGAAGGGAACGGTGAAGTTCCACTTGTCGATGTGGTGGGTGTAGTCGGCGGGGGTCAGGACCTCGGACTCGTCGATGTAGTCGACGCCGAGGGACTGCAGAACCTGCGCCTCAACGAAGTGGCCAATGCGGGCCTTGGCCATCACGGGGATGGACACGGCCTCGATGATGCCTTCGATCAGATCGGGGTCGGACATGCGGGCCACGCCACCCTGGGCGCGGATGTCGGCGGGCACGCGCTCGAGGGCCATGACGGCCACGGCGCCCGCGTCCTCGGCGATCTTCGCCTGCTCGGGGGTAACGACGTCCATGATGACGCCACCCTTGAGCATCTGGGCCATACCGCGCTTGACCTGCGGGGTGCCGACCTCGCGCTTAGCGGTCGAATCGCTCATGTTCACTCCTGCTCTTCCAGCTGGGCACGAACCTCGTCCGACAGGGACATGTTCGTGTAGATGTTCTGCACGTCATCGGAGTCCTCGAGGGCGTCGATGAGCTTGTTAACCTTGAGGGCGCCCTCGAGATCAAGCTCGACCTCGGTGGAGGCGACGAACTGGACTTCGGCGGAGTCGTAGTCGATGCCGGCGTCCTGCAGGGCGGTACGCACGGCAACGACGTCCTTGGGGTCGGACTCGACGATGAAGATCTCGCCGGCTTCCTCAACCTCTTCGGCGCCCGCGTCCAGGACAGCCATCATGATGGATTCCTCGTCCACACCGTCGGCGGCGGGAACCTCAACGATGCCGCGACGCGAGAACAGGTAGGACACCGAACCGGGGTCGGCGAGCGAGCCGCCGTGGCGGGTGAATCCCAGGCGAACGTCGGAGGCGGCGCGGTTGCGGTTGTCGGTCAGACACTCCACCAGGAAGGCGACGCCGCCCGGGCCGTAGCCCTCGTACATGATGGTCTCGTAGTTGGCACCACCGGCCTCGGCACCGGAGCCGCGCTTGACGGCGCGGTCGATGTTGTCGGCGGGAACGGAGTTCTTCTTCGCCTTCTGGATGGCGTCGTACAGGGTCGGGTTGCCAGCGGGGTCGCCACCGCCCGTGCGAGCTGCAACCTCAATGTTCTTGATGAGGCGCGCGAAGAGCTTGCCGCGCTTGGCGTCAATAGCGGCCTTCTTGTGCTTGGTGGTCGCCCACTTAGAGTGTCCCGACATCACTTCTCCCTGTTGGGTGGATAGATACCGCCATATTCTAACGCGCTTGCGGCCCCCATCCGCATCCGGGCGGGCGTCACGTGGACAAACGTAAACACACTCACAGGAACGATGGACGAGGCGGGGCCCTCATCCGCGGGCTCGTGACCTACCGGGTGGGCGGGGTCAGCACCGCGCGCAGGGTGCAACTGGAGGGGGTCAGATTCTCCCAGGTTCCATCGAAGGTGAGGATGAGCGCCGTCGCGGTCGGTACACCTCGGGCTACCTCTCCCCGATCATTCTCGCGCGCCAGCACATAACCGGCGCCGGAGATAGTGGGCTCGTGACCGACGATGAGTGCATTGCAGCCCTCGAAAGTACGCGCCAGGGTCAGGATGTCCTCCTCGTCGGCGTTGTAGACGCCGCGGTCGAACCAGCTCTCACGGATCGACACGCGCTGACTGACCTGAGCGAAGGTCTGCTGGGCGCGCGTCGCGTCCGAGCACACCGCGACATCGAATGCGCCGATCTCGCGAGATAAGACACCGCCGAGACGCGCGGCCTGATCGACGCCCACGCGTGTGAGGGGTCGAGAGTGATCGGGGTATGAATATGCGGCCTGCGCGTGGCGAACGAGAACGAGGGTTGGCATACTTCCAAGCGTAACCGCACTGGGAGGACACCATGGCACTGGGAGTCGAAGCCGCATCGGGCATCTGCTCGGCGCGTGAATGCACGAACGCCGCGATCTACCGCATCGACTGGCGTAACCCTGCGATCCACCACGCCCGCACGAAGACGTGGCTCGCGTGCGAAGACCACCTGTCGTACTTGCGCAACTACTTCACGTACCGCTCGTTCCCTTTCGAGGTGTCAGCCTTCGTTGCACCCGATCAGGAGGAGCCTCAAGACCACTGATCGAGGGGACGGTCGTTCCAGATCAGGGCGCGGAGCCCCTTCGCCAGCTCGTCCGCGGAGGACGGGGTGAAGTCGGGCGCCCACTCGAAGGTGGACGTGCCCGTGTTGGACATGAAGTGCTTGGAGACGAGGTCCTCGTCGATGTCGGTGGACAGCCACGTGGCCAGCAGGCGCGTGAGGGCACCGTGGATGACGAACACCGCGACGGCCTCGTCCCCCGCTTGCTCGCGTGCGGCCAGGCCCACCCGACGCACGGTCTCCAGCGAGCGGGCCAGGGCCTCGCGCCCGCTTTCGCCGCCGGGCATGCGATTATCCAAATCCCCGGCGCACCACGACAGGGTCGTGCGCACGTAGAGGGACTGCGATGCCGGGTCGGCCGCCATTTCGAGGTCGCCGGAGCGTAGCTCGCGGATGCCGGGGTGTACCTGCGGAGTCAGCCCGTAGGCGCTCGCCAGCGGGGCCGCGGTCAGGCGCGTACGGTGCAGCCCGGACAGTGCGATGACGGTGGGAGGCGGCGCAACCTCGGACTCCCATCGATCCGCGAGGCGCTGGGCCTGGAGGAGTCCTTCGGGAGTCAGCCCGAGGCCAGGGCGCACCGTGTCGAGCGCACCGAGGCGATTCGCGGGGGTCTGTCCGTGCCGTACCAGCACAATCTTCACTGCTGCTCCCAGAAAAGTCGTTCCATGACGGCGCGCGCTTTGCGTCCAGCGCGCAGCCAGTCGTCTTCGAGGGCGTTCAGCCCGCCGCTACCGTACCCGAGGATCGCTGCGAGGGCACGCAGCTCCGCGCTGTCACGAGGCAAGACGTCGAGCTTCACACCGCTCATGCGGCCACTTGCCAGCGTGTTGGCCGCGCGAATACGGGTTGCCATGTCCCACGCATCGAGAAGAGTCTGCGCGTCTTGAGCACTGATCAGCTCGTGCTCCCGAGCGCTCAGGATCGCCTGCGTCGTCGAGGGTGTACTCAGTGCGGGGTTGTTCATTCCAGCACGCATTTGAATGAGCTGGATCGTCCACTCCACGTCCGTGAGGCCGCCGGGGCCGAGCTTCACGTGGCGAGCGGGCTCGATGCCGCGCGGCAAACGCTCGTTCTCCATGCGGGCTTTGAGCAAGCGAATGTCTCG
The DNA here is from genome assembly GCF_000154225.1 of Schaalia dentiphila ATCC 17982. Classification (NCBI taxonomy): domain Bacteria; kingdom Bacillati; phylum Actinomycetota; class Actinomycetes; order Actinomycetales; family Actinomycetaceae; genus Schaalia; species Schaalia dentiphila. The sequence continues at coordinate 1,530,483 of NZ_DS264586.1, forward strand.
CACCTCCGACTCACTCACTCCCCGATAGGCGAGCTCATCGAACAGTGCCCGTGCAGAATCGGCGAGGCTCCCCTCACCGATCGGGCGCGCACGCACCGCCGCCTGGCGCTCCCAGGTTGACGCCCACCGCTGCGCATACTCACGATGCGACTCAATCGTACGGCTCATCGGGCCATTCTTGCCCTCGGGACGCAGGTCAAGGTCGACGACAATGCCCAGCTGGTTTGTCGCCGAGCCGAGAAGATTCTTCACGCGGTTGACGATCACCGTTGCGCTGGCCGCCGCCTCCGCCTCGGTGGCACCCCCGACGGCCTCATGCAGGGCAACCACGTCGGCATCCGAGGCGTACGAGCACTCGCGTCCGCCGTAGCGCCCCATCGCGACAAAGACAACGTTTGCCCGCTCCTCACCCCAGCGCTCAGTTTCCTCCCGCTGGGCGATGGCGAGGGCTCCGAGTATTGCCGCATCCGTGGCGTCGGCGATCGCATTCCCGCGCGGATCGACGCCGCCCAGCAGGTCGCTCATCGCGCAACGCGTGAGCTCACGCGTGCGCACGGCTCGGACTCGAGCGGCCGCCTCGGCCGCGTCCTCGTGACGGTCAATGAGGGCCGCAACTTCCCGAGCTAGCCGATGCGGCTCGCGCGGCGCCAGCTCACCATCATCGTCGAGCCAGGCCACGGCCTCGGGACGCTTGGCGAGCGCCTCTGCAATCCAGCGGGAGTTCGGGAGCATGGTCGTGAGCCTATGGGCGGCGACGCCCGAGTCACGCAGAAGCGCGAGGTACCAGTGCGAATCCCCAATGTCTTCGGACAGGATGCGGAAGTTCAACAGACCCATGTCGGGGTCGGCGCCTCCGGCGAGCCACGAGATGAATACCGGAAGCAGGTGACGCTGGATCGCCGCGCGCCTGCTCGTCCCCTGCGTGAGGGCTCCAATGTGAGTGAGCGCTCCCGCCGGATCCCGGTAGCCGATCGCGGCCAGTCGGTCGCGCGCGCCATCTGCGTGCAGGAATACCTCGTCCTCGCTCAGCGATGCAGTCGCGGCGATGATCGGGCGATAGAAGACGTCCTCGTGCAAAGCGCGCACGCGAGTGCGCACCTCGTCGATAGCGGCACTGATCGACTCAGCATCCGCGAAGCGAGCGGTCCCCATCGCACGCCCAAGGACACGCAGCTCCCGTTCCTTGTCCGGAATCAGGTGCGTGCGACGCATGCGGGGCAGCTGAGTACGGTGTTCGACAGCGCGCAGGAATCGGTAGCACGAGGCGAGCTGTTGCGCGTCGCTACGCGCGATGTAGCCACCCTCGCGCAACGCTTCAATCGCCTCTAGCGTCGACCTCACACGCAGAAAGGCGTCGGTGCGACCGTGAACAAGCTGGAGCAGCTGAACCGTGAACTCGACGTCACGCAAGCCGCCGCGCCCGAGCTTGAGCTCACGCGACGCATGCGAACGCAAGATGTTGTCCTCGACGCGACGGCGCATCGCACGCGCCGCCTCGACGAATCCTTCGCGCGTCGCGGCGCTCCACACGTAGGGCTGTGCGGCTTCCTCAAAGGCACGCCCGACGGCCTCGTTCCCCGCACAGGCACGCGCCTTGAGCAGCGCCTGGAACTCCCAGGTCTGCGCCCACTTATCCCAGTACTGGCGGTAGGACTCGACGGTGCGTACGAGCGCTCCGTTGCGCCCCTCGGGCCGCAGATTCGCGTCCACCGTCCACAGTGGAGCTTCGGTTCCGGGCCCCGAGCAGGCGGATGCCGTCGCCGCAGCGAGACGTGTCGCGATCTCGAGGGCCACGCGTTCGTCCCCGTCTGCCCCGGCCTCGGCGACGTAGACGACGTCGACGTCGGAGATGTAGTTGAGTTCGCGTGCTCCCGTCTTACCCATCGCGATGATGGCGAAGGGGATACGCCCCTGCGGGTCGATATCCCGCCTCGCCAGGGCAAGGCCGGCCTCAAGGGTCGCGTCGACCAGGTCGGCGATGCGCCGACCGACCTGGGGCATGAAGCCTTCAGGATCATCGCTCGTCAGGTCATCGGCGGCCAGGTACAGCAGCACCTGGCGATACGCGCCACGCAGATCGTCCACCCGGGCGTCCTCAGAGGCGACGAAAGCGCCGCGCTCCCCTCGCGTCGCCCCCACAGACGCGAGCATCACGCGCGCGGCGTCGCCGGGATCCTCCCACGTCGATCGAGCACGGCCGGGCTCGACAACAACGTAATCGCCCAGCCACTGGCTGCCGCCCAGGACGGCGCACAGGCGAGCGCGCGCACGCGAATCATCGACGAGTCCCTGCACGAGGCCGGAGTCCGCCTCGTTCAGACGGATCGCCGCCAGCAACCCCTGATCGGGGTCGGCACTGGCTCCCAGGTCCGCCGCCCATACCTCGGCTCCACCCGGAAGCTCCTCGAAATAGTCGAGTGCTCGGCGAGGGTCCAGGAATCCGGCAATCCGAAGTTCGTCAGGTGTCACCGGGGAACGACCTTCAGGAATTGCTCAAGCTCCTGGCGAGTAATCTGCTGGCGGTATTCCGTCCATTCCTTGCGCTTGTTGCGGATGACGTAGTCGAACACCTGCTCACCGAGCGTAGAGGCCACCAGGTCGGAACTCTTCATGGCACGCACGGCGTCCGCCAACGATGCGGGCAGGGCGTGAATGCCCATGACCTGACGTTCACGATCCGACAGGTCCCACACGTTGTCCTCGGCCTCGGGCATGAGCTCCATCTTCTTCTCGATACCGTCGAGCCCAGCCGAGATGAGGACGGCGAACGCCAGGTAGGGGTTCGCGCTCGGGTCGGGGGCGCGGTACTCGATGCGTGCCGCCGCGGCCTTCTTCGGCTTGTAAAGGGGAACGCGCACGAGAGCCGAGCGATTCAAGTGGCCCCAACACACGTAGGAGGGAGCTTCTCCCCCGCCCCACAGGCGTTTGTAGGAGTTGACATGCTGGTTGGTGATGGCCGCGATCTCCTCGGCGTGAGCAAGAAGGCCAGCGATGAACTGGCGCCCCGTCGTGGACAGGCGATACTGCCCCGCAGGAGAGAAGAACGCATTTTCTTCGCCCTCAAACAGCGACAAGTGCGTGTGCATGCCCGAGCCGGGGTGCTCAATGAAAGGCTTGGGCATGAACGTCGCAACGAGCTCCTCGCGTAGCGCGACCTCCTCAATAAGGGTGCGCGCAGTCATGATGTTATCCGCTGCGCGCACGGGGTCAACGGCTCGCAGGTCAATCTCGTTCTGTCCCGGCCCGCCCTCGTGGTGCGAGAACTCGACCGGAATCGCCATGTCCTCGAGCATGCGCACGGCGCGGCGACGGAAGTCGTTCGAATCGCCACGTGCCACGTGGTCAAAGTAGCCAGCCTGATCGACGGGGATCATGCGATCGGGCGTCACCGGCTGACGCAGGAGGTAAAACTCGATCTCCGGGTGAATCATGACCCGGAACCCGGCGTCGGCGGCACGCTGCACCGCGCGCTCGAGAACCCCTCGAGGATCTGAGGGAGCCGGGCGCCCGTCAGGCATGAGGACGTCGCAGAACATGCGGGCCACCGGGTCTTCGTTGGAACGCCATGGGAGCAACTGGAACGTCGAGGCATCGGGCTTCAGCAGCATGTCCGACTCGTAGACACGTGTCATGCCTTCGACGGCCGACCCGTCGAAGCCAATCCCCTCACTGAACGCCTCCTCGAGCTCTCCGGGATCGATCGAGATCGACTTCAAGACGCCCGCAACATCCGTGAACCACAAACGGATAAAGCGAATATTCTTCTGCGCGACCTCGCGCAGCACGTACTCCTGATGCGAATCCACCGGTATCCTCCCGTTGAGAAAAGAACGGGCCGACCGCAGGGACTGCGGTCGGCCCGGCGTGGCTTCAGTCTACTTGCCCAGGTTGAAACCCTTCGAGATGGATTCCAGTGCGCCGGTGAGATCCGAGGGCAGCATCCACAGCTTGGACGCCTGGCCGTCTGCGATCTTCGGCAGCATTTCGAGGTACTTGTAGGACAGGAGCTCGGGCGTGGCCTTTCCGGCGTTGATGGCCGCGAAGACCGTCTGAATGGCTTCAGACTCACCCTGTGCGCGCAGGATCTGCGCCTGGCGGGCACCCTCGGCCTGGAGGATAAGGGCTTCCTTCTGGCCCTTCGCCTGAAGAACCTGTGCTTCCTGCTGGGCGGAGGCAGCCAGAACGGCGGCCTGCTTGGCACCCTCAGCCTTCTTGATCTGGGCCTCACGCTCGGCCTCGGCCGTGAGAATCGTGGCACGCTTGGTGCGCTCGGCGGTGATCTGCTGCTCCATGGCGGCCAGGACTCGCGGCGGCGGCTCGATGGACTTGAGCTCCACGCGGGTCACGCGAATGCCCCACGGACCCGTGGCCTCGTCAAGAACTCCGCGCAGCTGCTTGTTGATCGACTCACGCGAGGTCTGCGTCTGTTCCAGGTCGAGGGAGCCGATCAGGTTACGCAGCGTCGTGGCAGTCAGCTGCTCGATCGCCTGCAGGAAGTTAGCGACCTCGTAGGTCGCGCTGCGCGGATCCGTGATCTGGAAATAGATGACGGAGTCGATCGAGACCATCGCCTGGTCGGCGGTGATGACGGGCTGCGGCGGGAAGTTCGCGACCTGCTCACGCAGATCGATACGCGCGGCGACGCGATCCACGAAGGGGACCAGCAGGTGGAATCCACCCTGCATGACCGCCTGGAACCGACCGAGGCGCTCCACGACGTACGCCTGCGACTGCGGAACGATCCGCACTGCGCGGGCGAGCGAGACCACGACGAAAACGACGAGAGCAAGCACCACGATGAACGCGATGTTACCGATGATGTTTCCTGAACTCACAGCGTCTTTCCTTTCTTACGTCAATGAAAATACAAGATGTACGGGATCAGGAGATCGAGTCTCCATAGGGATGTGTCGGGGCCGCAGAGGCCGGATCGAGGGCGCTCACAACGGCGGTTGCGCCGTCGATGCGGTCAACACGAACCTCGGTGCCAACGGGCAGCGTGGGCCCCTCAGTGCGCGCGCTCCACTCTCCACCGGAAAACTGGATACGCCCGTGCCGCTCTCCCACGGCCTCGGTCACGTAACCGGTCTTGCCAATCAGACCGTCAGTGTTGCTCGGAACGTAACCGCTGGACCGGTCGATACGCCCTTTCAGGAAGGGACGCAGGATGACCAGGAGGGCAATCGACACGACAATGAAAACGATGACCTGAATCGTCAGATTCGCGCCGACAGCGCCCGCGATACCGGCGGCCAGCGCACCGATCGCAAACATGAGGAACACGAAGCTCACGCTCATGACCTCGATGATTCCGCAGAGGAGGGCGCCGAGAATCCACAGCCACCACATACCGCTCACACTCCTATTCTCACGCGCTCACACCGCGCGCCCACCAGCGCCCGTCAGTGTAGCCGGCGAGCAGAGGCATGCCGTACACCTCGGACAGGTTGACACCCGTCAGGACGTCTTCAATCGGCCCCTGGTGCGTGATCACACCGTTGGACATGATCGCGCAGTGGGTGACTCCCGCGGGGATCTCTTCGATCTGATGCGTCACCAGGATGACCTGCGGGGACTTCGAACCCTGCATGATCTCCGACAGAGCGGCGATCAGCAACTCACGAGCACCCAGGTCGAGGCCCGAGGTCGGCTCGTCGAGGATGAGCACCTCAGGGTCGGTCATGAGGGCGCGCGCCAGCAGCACGCGCTGGGCCTCGCCCTCGGACAGCGTCGAAAACTCGCGCTGGGCCAGGTGCGAGACACCGAAGATATCCATGAGCGCGTGGGCACGCTCGTCGTCGAGCGCCTCATATTCCTCGTCGTGGGCGACGGCAAGGCCCCAGGCGGCGCTGCGCACCGTGTCGAGGACCGACTGAGTCGGCACGATCTTGGCCCCCACCGCGGCTGAGGAGAGCCCCACGCGCGTGGCGATCTCTGAGGGGTCTGCGTGCGACAAATCGGTCTCCGACACCGTCACCTCTCCGCTATCGGGAGCGATACGGCCCGAGGCCACGCGCGCCAGCGTGGTCTTGCCAGCGCCATTCGGGCCGACGATGACCCAGTGCTGACGCGGGCGCGTCGACCACGAGACGTCGGACAGGACCTGCGTGTCCCCGCGTTGGAGGGACACGTGAGAAAGATTCAGGACGTAAGTCATGTATCCAGCCTAGTCGTCTGTCGGGTGACGTGCGCCCTAAACGAGCGAACGGTACAGCTCGGCGGTCTTCACGCCGATCGCTTCCCAAGAGAAGTGATCGCGGGCGCGTACGAGGCCGGCCTCGCCCATACGACGGCCCAGCTCAGGATCGTCGAGGACACGCACCAGGCGATCAGCCATCGCTTCCTCAAAGGCGCGAGGATCGAGCGGGGTTCCCGTGCCATCCTGCTTCTGTTCGATTGGCACGAGGTAGCCGGTCTCTCCATCGACAATGACGTCGGGGATGCCGCCGGTCGCGGTGCCGACGACGGGCAGGCCGAGGGCCATCGCCTCGAGGTTGACGATGCCGAGGGGCTCGTACACCGACGGCGTGATGAAGACCTGCGCCGAGGACAGGATCGCCGCCACCTCGGGTTGAGGGAGCATCTCGGAGATAAGAACGACGCCGGAGCGGCGAGCGCGCAACTCGGCGACGAGGCCCTCGACTTCTGCGGCGATCTCGGGGGTGTCGGGAGCGCCGGCGCACAGCACAAGCTGAACGTCATCGGGCAGGAGCTGGGCGGCGCGCAGGAAGTACGGGAGGCCCTTCTGGCGCGTGATGCGGCCGACGAACACGACCGTGCGACGAGACGGGTCAATACCGTGCTCGGCGAGAACGCGGGCGCGCAGTTCCTCGCCCGCCTCACCCTCGGGGGCGTGCCACTTGTTCAGGTCGATGCCGTTGTGGATGACGTGCACGCGCTCAGGATCAACGCCGGGGTAGCAGCGCAGAATGTCGTCACGCATGCCGTTAGAGACGGCGACGATCGCGCTCGCAGCCTCGTAGGCGGTCTTCTCCACGTAGGAGGACAGGCGGTAGCCGCCGCCGAGCTGCTCAGCCTTCCACGGACGCAGCGGCTCAAGCGAGTGCGCTGAGATCACGTGCGGGATATCGCCGAGAAGCGACGCAACGTGTCCGGCAAAATTCGCGTACCAGGTGTGGGAGTGAACCAGGTCAGAACCTTCGCACGCGGCGGCGATCTCGAGGTCGACACCAAGCGTGCGCAGCGCGGCGTTCGCTCCGGCCAGCTGAGGCAAATCGGCATGTCCGGTCACGCCCGGGTCGGCTCCATCGGTACCCGGTTCGCGCGGACCGTCAAACGCCTGGACACGCAGGTCATCGACGAGGCCGCGCAGGACCTTGGCCAGTTCGAGCACATGGACACCGGCTCCTCCGTAGACGTGAGGCGGGTATTCACGGGTAAGGAGATCAACGCGCATGGTGGGGTCCTTCCGACGGGAGCGACGTGTGAGACACATCGTATCCGATCTCACGTCACCGCTGGTCGAAAACGAGACAGTGTAGCAATCGATAGACATTTGTAATACAGTGTGACCACTCCCACGGATCCGCGCCGATGCGGGTCCACTCGACCAACGAAGAGGTGCCACATGGCAAAGAACCACGTTCTGGCAATCGTTCTCGCGGGCGGTGAGGGTAAGCGACTGATGCCCCTGACGGATGACCGTGCAAAGCCGGCAGTTCCGTTCGGTGGTCACTTCCGTCTCATCGATTTCGCACTGTCGAACATCGTGAATTCCGGATACCTCAAGATTGTTGTCTTGACGCAGTACAAGTCCCATTCGCTCGACCGCCACGTCACAAAGACCTGGTACACGTCTCCCCTACTCGGCAACTTCATTGCTCCTGTGCCGGCTCAGCAGCGTCGCGGCCCGCACTGGTACCTGGGTAGCGCGGACGCCATCTACCAGTCGCTGAACATCGTCGACGACGAGCAGCCGGAGTACATCGTCATCATTGGTGCGGACAACATCTACCGCATGGACTTCTCGCAGATGGTCCAGCACCACATCGATTCGGGCCTGCCCGCCACGGTCGCCGGCATCCGTCAGCCGATCGAGCTGGCGTCGGCGCTCGGCGTCATCGACGGCGAGAACGGGGTCGTCAAGAACTTCCTCGAGAAGCCGAAGAACGCCGTGGGCCTGCCCGACGATCCGACCAATGTCCTCGCCTCCATGGGCAACTACGTGTTCACCACGAAGGATCTGGTCAACGCTCTGCGGGAGGATGCGGCCGACCCCGATTCGAAGCACGACATGGGTGGCAACATCATTCCGTGGTTCGTCGAGCGCGGCGAGTGCGGTGTGTACGACTTCCAGGATAACGACGTGCCGGGGTCGACCGACCGCGACCGCGACTACTGGCGTGACGTCGGTACGCTGGACGCCTACTACGAGGCGAACATGGACCTGATCTCGGTGCACCCGGTGTTCAACCTGTACAACCGCGACTGGCCGACCATGACGATGATTGACGGCTCGCTGCCTCCGGCCAAGTTCGTGTACGGCGATGCGGATCGTCTGGGTCACGCGATCGACTCGTTCGTCTCCCCCGGTGTCATCGTCTCCGGCGGCGAGATCGTGCGCTCGGTCATTTCCCCGAACACCTACGTCCATTCGTGGGCGAAGATCGAGGATTCCGTTGTTATGCACGGCTGTCGCATCGGTCGCTCGTCCCGTGTCGTGAAGACGATTCTGGATAAGAATGTCGTCGTTGAGGAAGGCGCCGTCGTCGGTGTCGATCTTGACCACGATCGCGAGCGCGGCTTCACCGTCACGGAGTCCGGCATTACGGTCGTTCCCAAGGGCGCGGTCGTCCGCAAGTGAGCATGACTCACCGTCTCGACGAGCCGGGTGCTCCGCTGCTGTGTGCCAGCGGGGCACCCGGCCTCGTCGTCACCGACGTCGATTCGACACTGATTCGCCAGGAAGTCATTGAGGAGCTCGCCGAAGCTGCGGGCACGCGGGCGCGCGTCGCCGAGGTTACGTCTCGTGCGATGAATGGAGAGCTTGATTTCGCGGAGTCTTTGCGCGAGCGCGTTGCAACCCTCGCGGGGGTCCCCGAATCCGTCTTCGGCGATGTTCTGTCCGCCATCACCCCCACAAAGGGTGCTCGCGAGCTGATCGACGCAGTCCACCGGGCCGGCGGAAAGTTCGGCATCGTCTCGGGCGGATTCGAGGAAGTGGTCGCTCCCCTGGCGGCCTCCCTCGGCATCGATTTCTACGCGGCGAACCGCCTCGAGGTCGCCGGCGGCGTGTTGACGGGCCGCGTGCTGGGGCGCATCGTGACCTCCCAGGTGAAGGTCGAGTGCTTGCGTTCGTGGGCCTCGTCCCTCGGTGTCCCCCTCGAGCGCACGGTTGCGATCGGCGACGGGGCGAACGATATCCCGATGATGCACGAGGCCGGGGTCGGTATCGCGTTCTGCGCGAAGCCCGCCGTGCGCGAGCAGGTGTCGGTCCAACTGAACACGCCGGATCTGTCTCTGGCGATCGCTCCCCTCGGCCTCGCCTAGTACGAAACGCTAGGGTTCGCGCGTGTCTGTCAGGCGGATCATGTGCCCATCCCACCCGTCGCGCCAGGCGCGCGCGTACTCGAGGATCTGCGTGGGGTAGATTTCTCCATCGATCTGGGCGGCGGCCTCGTCAATATCCCACCAGGCCTGCGTGTCGATGACGGAGCGTTCCAGCTCGGTCCATCCATCCCGGCTCAGGGCGGTCGAGGGGGCCTGCGCGATAAAAAACCACTCGTCCTGGCGGGCGGTGACCGCCAGGAAGTCGAACTCGGCGGTCCGGTAGAGGACGGGACCGACCAGGTCGTCAGGGCTCAGCTCGATGCCGGTTTCTTCGAAGACCTCACGCACGGCTGCGCCGCGCGGGTCTTCCCCTTCTTCGATGCCGCCACCGATCGTGAACCACCAGAACCTCTCCGGTTGGTCTTCGTCGTGCCCCTTGGCCAACAGGACCCGTCCACTGTCGTCAAAGAGAAGGACGCGGGCGGCCTCCCGGTGGGGATAGCCGTCCGCGTCCAATGGCCAGTCGAGTGCGCTCATGCCTCCAGGGTAGACCGGTGGCGGCGCAGGCCCCACACGAGGAGGGCGACACTCACGACGAGAACGGGGATCTCGATCGCGCCGTAGGTCAGGTTCCACGAGTCTTCGGGAGCCAGGAATCCAATGCCGTTAGCCTGGGCGTGCAGAGCGAGAGCTGCGACGAATCCGCCGGCCGCGGCGAGGAGGCCCACAAGCACATTCTGTGCGCGCAGCACCGCCCACGCCAGGGCGTAACCGAACACACCCGTGAAAATCGCGTGACCGTAGGCGCCGAGCAGCGCACGTGCCAGGAAGGATTCCCACAGTCCGCTCATCCCGTCTTCGAGGGCACTCACGTAGTAGCCCACGTCCTCACCCCAGGCAAAACCGAGGCCAACGAGCGCGCCGAGCACGCCACCCTGCGCGGGACGATCGAGCACCTTACGCGCAGCGAGGACCAGTGCCAGAACACCAATTCCCTTGCCTGTTTCTTCGACGAGGGGACCCGTGACGACGGACGTCACGACATCGACCGCATCGTCGCTCAGGTTGCTCGCGGCTACGGCCGAGTCGATGACTGTGTTGCCGTATCCCGCAAAGATCAGCGCGCCACCGGTTCCCCAGCCGAACGCGGCCAACCAGGACAGCACTGTGGGCTTGAGGCGAGCGGCCCATGCGAGGAACACCAGGCCAACAACTGCGCTCAGGATCGAGGCGCCAACAGCAAGCCAGGCATCAGACGACGAGACCCCCTCAAGAGCTTCCGTCAATTCATAGATAGCCGCCCAAACGCTCAATGCAATGAGGATGAGCGAGCACACGACGAGCGCCCACGAACGTGGGCGAATAGACACAGCATGAGTCACGTTATTTCCTTTCTGTCGTCCCCATCATGCCAGCTGTTCCTATGCGTCACCTATGAGGGGGCGATGGAACAGCCGTGAGAATGCGCTCATGCAACAAACCCCGTAGCGGGAGCCGCTGAGCAACCTGATCTCGCCTCACTGCCTCGACTACGACCTGTTTCCCTGTTCAATGCGACGCGTCAGGCGACCTGCGCACGACCTGCGACGGCGTTTGTGACGTCCTTTTGCTGCTCCGCGATAGAGGTCAGTCGCAGGAATTCACGACGCTTTCCAACGGCATCGGCTAGCATCTGACGATCGTTTTCAATGCGCGAGCGATCGGCGCCGTGGCGAGCCATGAGGCGCTGGTCGAGGCCGAGGGAGGCCAGGTCGGACAAGAAGGCTCGCATGGCACGCTTCGCATCCCGTCCGCCCTGGGCAGCCCACTTGAAGGCGGCTTTACGCGCGCGACGATCGGTCGCCATCAACACTTCGCCGGGAAGGATCCATCCGGTGCGTACGTAGGGGACGAGGCCGTCGCGAATGTGGAGAGCCTCCCGTCGGGCAGCTCGAAGCAGGAGAATCGACCAGAGGACAAACCCGGGAATACCCACCACGAGGTACATCACGATGAACCCTGTTCCGGATGCGGGCAACGCGATGCTCCCGTTCCATGCGAAGTGAATGAGCATGGCAGCAAACCAGAACAGGACAACGATGGCGGTCTTCGACCATCCGCGTCGGAACTTGATGAGGGCGAGCGCCAATCCGATGCCCGTCATCGACGTGGCCATCACGTGCAGAAAGGGCCCTGCCAGGGCACGAAGAACGAACACCAACACGAGAGTCTTTGTTCCTTGGCCCTCGGTGCGCAGGAAGTACAAAATGTCTTCGAAGAAAAGGAATCCCGCCGCCGAGAATCCCGCGTACACGACACCATCGAGTACCGAGTTGATGCTGTTGCGCCGAACAACGACGATGATGAGGACACCGATCCCCTTGAATGTCTCCTCCACGAGTGGCGCAATGAATGACATGGCAAGCGCCTCGGCGCGCCGCAGGTCTCCGATCGTGAAGGCAATGTCTGTGTGGAGCGCCGTGTTCGTAATCATCGACGTCAGGGTCGCCACACCCCCGCCCCACAGAAACATCGCGAGCTTCGTCGTCCACGGTTCTGGCTCCCAGCGATCGATCCGCTGGAGGAAGCCGACGACGATCACGAGGGCAACCAGGGACAGCAGCGTCGTCTTCACAAAGGCGGTCACGCTTGAAGACTCGGGTGCCAAACCGTAGATGATGATGCCGATGGTCCCCAGCACGCCGATCGTCGTCATGACGACCTCGAACCAGGGGAAGGAGTGCGCGGCCTTGGGAGGCTGCCAGACGGGAGCGGCATCGTCGGGGGCCGGTGCCGAGACGCCATCAGTGGAGTCGATGGTGGCACTGCTGATCTTGCTGAGGCGATAGTCCTCGCCGGGCCCTCCCCAGTGGGTCGCGTGCATGTCAGTAACCTCGTCCACCCGTTCGCGTGTCATCGTCAAAGTCAATGGGCTCGGGAATCGGAGCATGCCCGGCCAGTCGCAACAATTTTACCATTCGTGCGGAACGCAGGGCGCGAACTCCCGCGACATCCACGTTATGCACGTTGCGCGTGAGCTCGATGCGATAGCACGTCGCATCCAACGCTTCCAGGCGTGCGCTGGCCTGAGGATCCGATGCAATGCGCGCCCGTTCGTCGGGGATGAGAGTCTCACGGATTGCGCGAGACAAGGCGGACGCACGCTCCAAACGCGTCGCTACCTCGACACGATCGCCCTGGCGTTGCGCCGCAGTTCGGCGGTCGAGGCCATCGGTGGTGAGCTGGTCTCCCCCATCCTGAATATAGGCGCGCGCAGCGTCGGCGAGGCCGGAGCTTTCCAGCCCAACGCTGCGGGTCAGCAGGTCTGCCTCGGAGGCCCGGCGCAGCAGGAGGCGCGAGAGAGAGTCTCGCGAAGCAAGGATGCGCTGATGGAGCCGATCCAGACGGCGCGCACGCGTGATCGCAAATCCTGCGACGACGCCGAGCGCGATAACGGCGAATACGATAGCGACAAGCAGCCACGGGGACAGCGAGATCATGCGAGCTCCTCCCCTTCTTCTCCACGACCTCGGATCAGGTCACGTGCCCGGCGCGTTCCCGATTCGGCGGGACTGCCCATGTCAATCGCCAGCTTGTAGACCTCGAAGACCTTATCGGCAACAACCTCCCAGTCGTACTGCGCCGATGAGCGCGCTCCGGCAGCGGACAGCTCCTCGAGGCGGTCGCGGTCGGTCAGCAGGTCGATGAGCGTACGTGCGAGCGAGTCGCTGTTGCCCCTCTCGAAGAGCGCGCCAGCTCGCCCGTCCTCAAGCACCGCACGGAAGGCCGGGATATCCGAGGCAACGACAGCCGTATGGGCCGCCATCGCCTCGACGAGGACAATGCCGAATGACTCTCCGCCCGTCTGCGGAGCGACGTAGATGGTGGCGCCGGCGAGCAAGGATTCCTTCTCCTCATCACTGATTCCACCGAGGAAGGACACGGAATCGCCAAAACGCTCGACGGCCTGGCGAATCTCCGGGGCATCTCCTCGGCCGGCAATCAGGAAACGCGCACCCGGGAAACGCTCAAGGACACCAGCAATGGCACCGGCGAAAATGCTCAGGCCCTTGCGGGGCTCATCGAGGCGTCCGAGGAACACGATGACCGGACGTTCGTCCGTCGCCACCCACTGTTCAAGGGGCTGCGCGGTGCGGAACGAGGCCGTTTCGACCCCGTTCGGAATGATGACGGCATCGCCGCCGTGGTGCTCGATCAGCGTTCGGCGCGCCTCCTCGGACACCGCGATGCGCACTCCGATGCGTTCCATGTACAGGCGCATGGGCGCCGAGGCAATCGCGCGCGAGACCGACCGACCGAGGGCCGCGTGGAATGTCCCCACGAGGGGGGCAGTCGAAAGCATCGCAGCTGCCATCGACACCGAGGGAACGACAGGCTCGTGGACGTGCACGACGTCAAAATCGTTCACTGCCAGCCAACGGCGAGTACGCGCGAGCGCCTTCGGCTTCACGGAAATATTGGCCACCGATCCGTTGAAGGGGATCGACACGGACGAACCGGCGGACGTGATCCACTCGGGCAGGTCCTCCGAGGTCGACGGCGTCAGCACCTGAACGTCGTGTCCGCGGGACCGCAGCTTCAACGCGAGGTCGCGGATATGGAAGCCCACTCCCCCGGGCACGTCCCAGGAGTAGGGATTCACGATTCCGATCTTCATCGATTCTTCCTCTCGTGCTCGGCCCTCGCGCGCGCCAGGCGCTCGGGGTCAAGATCTTCCACATACACGCGCTGCATCATGTGCCAGTCCTGCGCCTTGGTCGCCATCATGGCGGCAAATTCGTCCACCCACGCCTGTGTGAGAGCTTCGACGCGGTTGAGGTCGGGGTGCTCCTGGCCATCTGCATTGATCGGTCCGACGCAACGCACGCGTACATCGGCCCCAGTCGGAGTCTCGTTCTCGTAGGTGATGCAGGCAGCGAAAAGCGGACGCTCCAGCTTGGTCGCGAGCGCAGCGGGACCCGCGGCGACGAGTGCGCGCCGCGTCCCCAGGTCGACCTCAATGCCCGAACCCGAAATATCCCGGTCTGCAAGAAGCGGGACGATGACGCGACGGCCGCGCACGCGCTCGATGAGGGTGGAAAAGACAGACTCACCCTTCACGACGCCAATGATCTCCATGCCGAGGCCTTCGCGCAGCGACACGAAACGTTCAAACAGCGCGGGAGGCTCCACCTTCTCCGCGACAGTCACGATGCCCCGGCCGTGTGCACACACCCAGGCGCCGGCACGATCCCAGCTGCCGGAGTGTCCGAGAGCGAGGACGACCGGTCCATCTTCGCTGGCCGTGGCCAGGGCCTCGAAGCCCTCGAAGGAGACTCCCTTGAGCAACGGCTCGCCGCGACGCGATCCGAGCATCAACTGCTCAGCATAGTTGCGGATGTGCGACCGGACCGCGTCACGCACCTCGTGGGCGGATGGCTCGTTTCCAGTCAAACGCGCCATGTTGGCGCGCAGCCGGTCGATCATGGCTCCCCCACGCCTGGCCGCAATCGATGCACCAGTGTCCGCCATGCGCATGACGAGGCGCAGCGGCAAGCGGGGGGCGATCGAAAAGGCGAGCGACAGGGGCGAAAAACTCACGGCGTTCCCTCGTCGATGTTGTGGGCAGTGAACCAAATGCGCTGGCAGACGGTGACGAAGGATGCAAACGCCACCCAGGTTAGGCCGGCCGCAAATACCCACTCGGGCAGACCAAGACTCATGAGGATCGCCGTACCCATGCCAATGATGAGCCGGTCGGTGCGCTCAGCGATGCCCAGCTTGGCGACGACGCCGACAGATTCCGCGCGGGCGCGCGCGTAGGGAACGGCGGCCGCACCAACGATCGAGCAGATGCCGGAGATGATTGCCCATGTGCGCACGAACGAGTCGTCCATCTGGAAGACCGCGTAGGCGGTGAGGGAGCCAAAGACGGCTCCGTCGCCCAGACGGTCGAGCGTCGAATCGAGGAAAGCACCAAAACGCGTGCCGCCCGTCGTCATGCGCGCAAGCGTGCCATCCACGGAGTCGCCGAACATCACGACGGCCAGGACGATGCCGCCCTGCCAAATCCATCCCTGAGGAATGCAAATGACCGCGATCGCGACCGTCGCAACAGTGCCCGCGACCGTCACCATATTCGGGGTGACGCCCACGCGTGCGAGAACCCGAGCGAGAGGCGTAAAGATTGCCTTCGTGATGGAACGTCCGTGGTTTCCGAGCATTAGTCCTCCTTCGGCCAGGCGGCGGCCAGCCGCGCGCGAGCGTCCTCCAGGAGCTCAGGCACGGCCTTCGTCTGCGCAATGATCGGCAGGAAGTTCGCGTCCCCCAACCAGCGCGGAACGACGTGCTGGTGCAGGTGAGCGGCGATACCGGCACCGGCCACCTCGCCCTGGTTCATACCCAGGTTGAAACCCGCCGGAGACGCGACCTCACGGGTGACGCGCATGGCGTTCGCCGTCAGGTTGCCCAGCTCCACGCGTTCCTCGTCCGTGAGCTCCGTGTAGTCAGAGACGTGACGATACGGGCACACGAGCAGGTGCCCGGAATTGTAGGGGAACAGGTTCATGAGCACGAAGCAGGTGTCGCCGCGGTAGACGATCAGTCCAGCCTGGTCGTCCTTACCGGGCGCCGTGCAGAACGGGCACCCGACGTCCGAGGCGTCGGCGGGCTTGCCTTCGCCGCGTATATAGGCCATCCGGTAGGGGGTCCAGAAACGACCGAAGCCGTCCGGGACGCCCGCCAACGAGCGGGCGTCCTCGGTCGGCAACGGGCCGTTCGGGGAACCGATCGAGTCCGAACCGGCGTCGCGGCTCATGACTCTCACGCCTCGTCGAGGCCGTCGATCTGATCGGCGTTGTTGCGCTGCTCGATGTGCGAGACGATCAGCTCGACCGCGCGATCGACGGCGACGCCGTTGTGCTGCGAGCCGTCACGCAGACGGAAGGACACGGCCCCAGCCTCGACGTCCTCGCCGCCGGCGATGAGCGTGAACGGGATCTTGTCCTTGGAGGCGTTGCGAATCTTCTTGCCGAAGCGGTCGTCCGACAGGTCGGTCTCGACGCGCACGCCGCGCTCGCGCAGCTTCGCGGCAACGTCCTTGACGTAGCCGTCGAAGGCCTCGGCGACGGGGATGAGGCGAACCTGGACGGGCGAGAGCCACGCCGGGAATGCACCCGCGTAGTGCTCGGTGAGAACGCCAATGAAGCGCTCGACCGAACCCAGCTTGGCGGAGTGGATCATGACGGGGCGCTGACGGGAGCCGTCGGCTGCCGTGTACTCCAGGTCGAAGCGGTCGGGCTGGTTGAAGTCGTACTGGATCGTCGACATCTGCCAGGTGCGACCGATCGCGTCCTTAACCTGCACGGAGACCTTGGGGCCGTAGAAGGCGGCACCGCCCGGATCCGGAACCAGGTCGAGGCCGGTCGCCGCGCAGGCGTCCTCGAGGGCCTTCGTGGCAGCCGCCCAATCCTCATCCGAGCCGATGAACTTGTCCTTCTTCTTGCCGTCCTCGTCGCGCGTGGACAGCTCCAGGTAGAAGTCCTTGAGGCCGAAAGCCGAGAGAATCGACAGGAAGAACTCGATCTGCGTGCGGATCTCTTCTGAGGCCTGCTCAGGCGTGCAGTAGGTGTGCGAGTCGTCCTGCGTGAAGCCGCGCATGCGGGTCAGGCCGTGGACGACACCGCTCTTCTCGTAGCGGTAGTCGTGGCCCAGCTCGTAGAAGCGCAGAGGCAGCTCGCGGTAGGAGCGGCCACGCGAACGGAAGATCAGGTTGTGCATCGGGCAGTTCATGGCCTTGAGGTAGTACTCCTGGCCTGCCTTGGTGACGTTGCCATCCTCGTCGCGCTCTTCGTCGACGAGCATGGGCGGGAACATCGTGTCCGCGTAGTAGGGCAGGTGACCCGACGTGTGGAAGAGACCGCCCTTGGAGATCTCGGGCGTGTGCACGAAGTCGAAGCCGGCCGCCTTGTGACGGTCGGTCACGTAGGACTCGATCTCGTGGCGCAGGATTCCGCCCTTGGGATGGAATACGACGAGGCCGGGGCCGATCTCCTCGGGGAAGGAGTACAGGTCCAGCTCGGCGCCGAGGCGACGGTGGTCGCGGCGCTCGGCTTCCTTGATGCGCTCCTGGTAGGCGACGAGGTCATCCTTGGAGGCCCAGGCGGTTCCGTAGATGCGCTGGAGCTGATCGCCCGCCTGGTCGCCCTTCCAGTAGGCGGCCGAGGCCTTGGTCAGCGCGAAGCCGTTACCGATGAGCTTGGTGGAGGGCAGGTGCGGACCGCGGCACAGGTCCTTCCACGCGACCGAGCCGTCGCGGCGGACGTTGTCGTACATGGTGAGCGTGCCGCCGCCGACCTCGACGGAAGCGCCCTCGGCGCCCTTACCCTTCGTAGTGACGAGCTCGAGCTTGTAGGGCTGCTCGGCCAGCTCGACGACGGCCTCCTCCTCGGAGATCTCGCGACGCACAAAGCGCTGACCTTCCTTGACGATGCGCTTCATGCGCTTCTCGAGGTCGCGCAGCAGCTCGGGGGTCACCGCATCGATATTGCCGAAGTCGTAGTAGAAGCCGTCGGTAATGAAGGGCCCGATGCCCAGGTTCACGTCGGGGAACACATCCTGGACGGCCTGCGCGAGCAGGTGCGTGGCGCTGTGGCGCAGGATGTTCAGGCCGTCCTCGCTGGCCAAGGTGATGGCCTCGACGGTCGTTCCTGCTTCAAAAGGCGTCTCGAGGTCACGCGGCGTACCGTCAACCTTGATGGCGACGACGTCGCGCGACTTCTCGAACCACGTTGTGCCCGTGGTCCCCGCCGGTACGGTCTGTTCGTGTCCGTCAATGACGAGCGAGATATCGGGCACTGTGTCTCCTAGTTTCGTTAGATACGCGAGATTGTGTTGCGAATTGAATTCTAGCCCCGTGGCGCGAACGCTTCAGGAGCGGGCGCGCCAGTCCTTCACAGCCTTCGCGGCGATCAGGGCACGGTAGGTGGACTTCTTGATGGGCATGTCCCAGCCACCGGGCACGTCTGTGAAGTGCGTGGCGAAGGCGCTCTTGTACTTTCCGACGCTATAGAGATCGGGGCAGCGCGGCGAATGCGCGCCCATCAGGTCGAACTCACGCACGCCGTCGCGGGCGAGGAATTCGGCCGCCAGGAAGTCCAGGACCGGAGGCTGACGCAGACGACGACCGGCCTCGGTGGAGGCGCCGTACTCGGCCTGCGCGCGGATTCCCTCAACAAGGCAGAAGTCCCAGCACAGGATACTTCCGTCGGCATCGCGCATCGAGAAGATGCGCGCGTGCTTCGGGCCCAGCGTCTGAAGCAGGCTGAGGTAGTACTCCTTGGGGTGGGGACGGAAGCCGTCGCGCTTGGCGGTCTCCTCCATGACGGCGTAGTACTCGTCGATGACGGCCTCGGCATTGGCAGTGTCCTCGTGGAAGGTCACGCCCTCGGCCTTGCCCTTCTTCAGGCCAGAGCGAATCGAACGCTTACCCGCCTTGGGCATGGCGGCGAGGATCGCTTCTTCGGTCTTGCCAGAGGTGTCGATGACGACGGTGCGGTCGTAGGAGATCGTCTGCAGTGGCATGCACAGGTCGGGGTGCTGGTAGATGGCGTGCAGGCGCACGAAGGCGACGGTCTTATCCTTTGCCTTAATCTCGCGCAGGAGGTCGGCGCGCAGGGCGGCTTCGCGTTCGGGCGTCGCTTCCTTGACCCACGCGGGTCCCCACTTCGCCCACAGGTAGTGGACGCCGCGCACCGAATACTTGTAGAGGGTGATGAACGCAACCTTGGAATCATCCTCGCACCAGGCGTAGCGTCCCCACACTCCGTGGCCTTGGGATTCCTCAAAAGCCTCCCACACGCACGTCTGTTCGATAGGCAGGGAGCGGTCCTGGAAGCCAGAGACCGCGGCGATCTTGTCTTCCTGAGAAATGGGCACGAGTGCGGTTGTCGTCATGGTGTCCTCGTTAGTCGGAACTATCGGTCGCGTAGGGGGTCAGTCTATCAGGGCCTCCTCCCCCACCGACGAGGCCGGGGCGGGCCGGGGCGGTGGGAGTCAATACGACGTCTCCGTCGGCTCCGGGTAGTATCGGGCGAACTTACGTCGGTGGTTTTGCTTTTGGAGCCAGACGATGAGGTTACGTCGCAGATCCTTCTCCGTCGGATTGAGGAGCAGATCGAATCGCCGGCCCTCACGGATGATGCGCTTGACGCGCGCGCGCAGATCCTCATCGGTGATGTAGTGCAGCAGAAGGGAGTCCGGGACGAGGGTGTAGAGAATCTCGTCAGTTGCCCGGGTCTGCTCGCAGGCCTTGCCGTCGATAAGGTCCTCGACCATCGGGATCATCGGGTTCGCGCCGGCGGCGGCCATGTACCAGTTGTTGCGGCCGATGCGCGGGTTCACCTCAAAGAAGAGCGCTCGCCCGTCCCGGGGGTCGATCTTCACGTCGAAGTTTGCGAAACCGCGGTAGCCGTTCTCGGTCAGCAGGGCACAGGCGTCGCGCCACAACGCCGGAAAGTCCTCAGTGATCATGGCGACGGGGTTGCCGATCATCGTGGGCGCGTGGTCTTCGAGGAGGACGCGCGCCGACCCGATCAGGGTCACCTCTCCGCGCGAGTCCACGTACGCCGTGATCGAGCGCATCGCGGTGTTATCGCCGGGAATCAACTCCTGCACCAGGAAGGTATCGCGGAAGCCCGCGGCCTTCAGGGTCTCCCACAGCTGAGTGAGCTCCTCGGCCGTGTCGATGAACCAGATCTTGCGCTTGCCCTCGAACTCGAGCACGTCGTAGGGCTCGCCCTTCGCAGACTTAGCAACAACCGGGAAGCTGAAGGGAATCTCAGGAGCAGCCCAGGCCTCGTCCTCCATGCCAGAGAAATCGACCTCGACAGTACCCGGCGTAGCAATGCCTGCCCGCTCGCACTCACGAGCAAACTCCGCCTTGTCGGTGAGTCGTTCCATGACTTCCTCGGTGGGGAACGGCAGCGCGTAGTGGCGCGAGAGCGTCTCCATGTTCCGAGCAACGAACGCCGAGAAGATGTCGTGGTTGGCCATCAGGATCAGCTTCTTATCCGGATGCTCGCCCGCAATGGTCATGAGGATGTCCAGGAGCTGTGCGTCACTCGCATGGGCACTCACGTGGCGGACATCAAAAAAGTGCGAACGGGTGATCGACTCGGTCGGCTGCGATCCCACGCAGATGCACCGACAACCGAACGCTTCATTGAAACAACGCCCAATTCCGTATACGCCGAAGTCTCCTCCGATAATGACGGGCAGGATGTCTTCGCGGGGCATCAGCGGTCGCGTCTCAGTCAGATAGTCGATCGTCATGCCACAAGCCTAGCGCCTGGTAGGATACAGAACGTTCCCTGAGACCTCTCTCACCAACACGGAAGTACACTATGAGCACGCCCTATTCTCCCGAGAATCAGCAGCCCTTCCAGCCCCAGCAGGGTGGGTACCCCCAGCAGGGCGCATACCCACAAGGTGACTTTGGGCAGCAGCCCACCCAGCAGATGCCCGCCATGGGAGGCTATGGGCAGCAGCCCACCCAGCAGATGCCCGTAGCGGGCGGCTACGGGCAACAGCCCACCCAGCAGATGCCCCTAGCGGGCGGCTACGGCCAGTCTCAGGGATACGGTCAGCAGGCCCAGCAGGGCTACTACCAGCAGGGCCAGTTCCAGGGCGCCCCGGGCGGCGGGCAGCCGGCAAAGAAAAAGACGGGCCTCATCATCGGGATCGTCGCAGCCGTCGTGGTCGTGCTCATTGCCGCCGGTGTCGCCATCTGGTGGTTCGTGTCCGGCGACGACTCTTCCGACGCTGATGCTGCCCAGAGCGCCCCGAGCACCGCAGCCCCTTCCGCTGGCGCAAACCCCTCGCAGCCCCCGGTGGGCACCAACCCCTCGCAGCCGCCCGTGGGCACCAACCCCTCGCAGGGCGCAGCCCCCGGTGGCGGCTCTAACTCCGATCTGGAACAGCAGGCCATCGCCGAGTGCACCAAGGAAATCAACGACGAGTACACGAACGCGAGTGTCTCAGGCGCAAAGCTTGAGCTGCAGGATAGCTACGGCGACACCCAGTGGTGGGATTACACCGGCACGCTCACCGGCACGGACAAGATTACGAAAAAGAACGTCAACACTAGCTTCACCTGCTCTGTCTTCTACTTCGGCAGCTCGAAGAGTTTCACCGCAGTCGTTATCCCCGAAGATTACTGAGACACAGCGCTGACACACGCTGACAGCTTCCGATAGACGGAGGAGTCCCCATGTCGAACCCTTTCAACCCCAACCAGCAGCCGATGCCCGGCAGCGGCCAGTACCCGGCCGGGCAGCAGCTTGGCGGGGCCTACGTCCAGCAGCCCGGCCAGCAGATGCCTGGCGCGGGCGGCTACGGCCAGAATCAGGGATTTGGACAGCAGCCTCAGCAGGGCTACTACCAACAGGGGCAGTTTCCGGGCGCTCCCTACGGCGGAGCAACGGAGAAGAAAAAGACGGGCCTCATCATCGGCATCATCGCCGCCGTCCTGGTCGTTGCCATCATCGCCGGCATCGCGATCTGGGCACTGAGCAAGAACGACTCGGACTCCGACGCTGATTCACCCGCTATGCCGGGAGTTCCCTCTCAGGCCTCTGGCCCTGCGGCGGGTACCAACCCGATGCAGCCACCCGTGGGCACCAACCCCACACAGCCGCCAGTGGGCACCAACCCCACGCAGGGAGCAGCGCCCGGGAATGGGAACGGCGGACAGGGCGACATGAAGGAACGAGTTCTCGCCTCGTGCAAAGAACAAATCAATCGCAAGTGGTCGAACGCCAATGTTTCGAACGAGAACTACGCACAGCCCGAGGTACTCCCCAACGGAGAGAAGCACGTCTACACCGGCATCGTCACCGGAACGGATACGACGACCAACAAGACCGGGCGCTGGTCGTTCGAATGCAAGGGCTACTACGTGAAGAGCCTCGACTCGTTCGATACTCTTCTCACATACAAAAACGCCTAGACCGTCATGATCACGAGCTTGCTCTCACAACTCGTTGTCTGTAAGACCGGCTGATCCTCACTCACTCAATACCGGGAACACCTATGTCAAACCCCTACAATCCCAACCAGCAGCCTGCTGGCGGAAACGGCCAGTATCCGGCCGGGCAGCAGTACACCCAGCAGATGCCCGTGGCAGGCGGATATCAGCAGCAGGGTTACGCCCAGCAGCCTCAGCAGGGATACTACCCCCAGGGCCAGTTCCAGGGTGCCCCCTACGGTGGACAGCCGGAGCAGAAGTCGAAGACCGGGCTGATCATCGGCATCATCGCGGCCGTCGTGGTCATGATCCTGGTCGCTGGCGTTGCAATCTGGGCGCTCACCAAGGACGATTCCTCCAACGACGAGGCATCGGCCTCGCCGAGCGCCCCGACCAGCGCAGCGCCCACGTCCGTTCCTTCCGCGGCCCCAAGCCCGTCGGCCCCCGTGGCTCCCGCCCCTGCACCGACCCAGTCCGCGCCTCCCGTCGGCACGAAGCCCAGCCCTGCACCGACTCAGGGTACGGGTTCTTCCGGGGGCGTCAGCACCGACGAGGAATATGGCGTGAAGCTGGAGTGCAAGAACGCAATTTCCTCAACCGTCATGCAGGGCAAGATGGAGAACTGGATCGTCGAGCGCGACGGTGTGGATGCCTCTGGCAACCCCCAGTACATTTCGACGGGTCAGTTCAACGGCACACTTCTCACGGGCAAGAGCGGCACCTTCAACTTCACGTGCACTGCCGTCTACCACAAGGACAACGGCCTGTACGAGGCCTGGGCTGCCCTCGACGGCTACTAAACCGTACAACCGACACGCGCGATGATCATCCACCCCGAGTTGCTTCCTGGCAAGCTCTACGCAGTACAGCCCTGGTGGAAGAACGCCGTGCTCTACCAGGTCTATCCCCGTTCGTTCCAGGACACGAATGGGGATGGGCTCGGTGACCTTGAGGGGATTTTCCGCCGCCTGGACTATCTAGCTGATCTCGGGGTCGATATCGTGTGGATATCGCCGATCTATCGCTCCCCTCAGGCGGATAACGGCTACGACATCTCGGACTACCGCGATATCGATCCGTTATTCGGTGATCTCGGTGCTTTTGATGCCCTGGTCACGCGCGCCCACGCCCTGGGTATGCGCATCGTTATGGACCTCGTCGTCAACCACACGTCGATCGAGCACCCCTGGTTCGTTGAGTCGGCATCGAGCATGAACTCGGAGCGTCGAGACTGGTACTACTGGCGGGATCCACGCCCTGGCTTCGAGCCTGGCACTCCCGGAGCTGAGCCGACGAACTGGGAGTCATTTTTCGGGGGGCCGGCGTGGGAGTACGACGCGTCCACGGGCCAGTACTACCTCCACCTTTTCGCACGCGAGCAACCCGACTTAAACTGGGAGAATCCGCACGTTCGTGACGCCGTCTACGACATGATGAACTGGTGGCTCGACCGGGGCGTCGATGGCTTCCGGGTCGACGCAATTGACGTCATTTCGAAGCTGCCGGGCTTGCCCGATGGCGGCCCACCCCGCCCGCCGTTTGGCGTCGGCCACGAGTGCTTCGCGGACGGGCCTCGTCTCCACGAATTCCTGCAGGAGATGCACGAACGGACGTTCGCCCACCATCCGGGGTCATTTACGGTCGGCGAGGCCTCCAACGCGTCGCCCGAGACAGCACTGCTGTTTTGCGATCCCGAGCGCCGCGAGTTCAACATGCTCATCCAGTTCGAGCACGTCAACCTCGGCCTCGAAAACGGCAAGTTCTCGCCCCGCCAGCTGGCGCCCGGGGAGCTGGCGGATGTTCTCACTCGCTGGCAGGACACGCTCGGGACGAGCGGATGGAACGCCCTGTACCTGGAGAACCACGACCAGCCACGCTCGGTATCCCGTTTCGGTGATTCCTCGTGCTACTGGTACGAATCAGCAACAGCCCTGGCAACCGCCTATTTCCTCCAGCGCGGAACCCCCTTCATCTATCAGGGCCAAGAGATCGGCATGCTCGGCGGAGACTTCACGACCGCAGCCGATTTCCGCGACGTTGAATCCGTGTCGTACATGGAGCGCCTGGGCATCGATAAGGTCCCCGAGGGACTCGCGGCTATGTCGAGAGACAACGGCCGGACCCCGATGCAGTGGGACTCCTCCCCCGCTGCCGGCTTCTCTGAAGCAGTCCCCTGGATTGACGTACCCGCTTCCGCTGAGAACATCACCGTCGCAGCACAAGCAAATGATCCCCAATCCATTCTGACGTACTACCGCGCGCTCATCAGTGCTCGCCACGTCATTCCCGCTCTGACCGATGGCACGTTCTCACGGATAGACGCCTCAGCGCCCGCGCTCTTCGTCTATCGCCGCAGCACGCCAGGTTCGGACGTTCTCGTGATGGTCAATCTGTCCGGGCAACGCCACGCTCCCCTGTTCTCTCCAGAGGACGAGGCCATGGCTTCGTTACCGTGGCACCTCTACTTGGGCAACACGGAAGCGTCACAGACGAAGAGCGATGAGGCCGGCAACCACCTGGGTAGCGAACCCACTGTTACCACACCGATGAAGCCGTGGGAGGCTCGTGTGTATCTCCTCGTTGGTTAGAGCATCGAGGAGCTGGCCAAAGCAACGTCGGGCTCAATGCAAGCTGGCGCTGCGCTCTGTAAGCAGCACCCCGACCATCGGCGAATGACCGTCGTTCTTTTTGCACGCTTAGAGGTTTCCGGTCTCAGTACAACTGCTTCACGCACGTAGAACACGCGGGTGGGAAGACCATGTCTTCCCACCCGCGTGTTCCGCATTCGGCTTAGGAGTCGGCTTAGGAGTCGGCATCAGCTTGTTGTTCAGGTTGAGAGCAAAGAGGTGATCCTCGCTGAGCGTGAACGTGGCCTCACGGTTGTTAGCCTTGAGGGTGACGCCCTGAGCGGTATCGAACACGCAACTCTCGACCTCGTTCAAGGTGACGCCGTCGGCGGAGGGCAGGTCACCCTCGGAGACGGTGACCTCGGTGCCCAGAGGGAGGGCACCCGGGTAGCTGTCGCTCTTGCCCGCCTTGACAGTCGCCTGGTAGGTCTTGTTGACCGACGGATCGGAATCGTTCTTCAGCGTGATGGTCAGGGTGTACTCGAGGTCCTTCGCGTGTTCGGGGAGCTCGCCATCGACCTTCTTCGTCACAGAGAAGCTCTGGCGCGCGAAGGCATCCGCGGACGCACTGAAACACATCGCCATCGTGACGGGCGAAAACTTCTTGCCGGGCACATTGAACTTCACGGTGTTGGAGAACTTACCGACGACGCAAGCGGCACGCTTGGCCCCCTCAACGCGAGTCGGATTCTCGACGATCGCCGACTGGTTCGCGGGGATCTCAGGGAAGGTCACGGTCAGCTTCTGGGGCGTGCACTCGACCGTAGATCCAGCGCCGAAGGCATGATTCAAGGTGTCCTTGCTCAGGCGCTAACCCTCGGGCGTGGTCGGATCGACGACGACGAAGGTGTGCTTCTTAACGTAGTTGACCACCGTGTCGCAGTCGTAGCCCCAGTTAGAGCCGGCGGGAACCTCGTCGACGATCGACGCACCGGTCACTGCGGAATCGCCAGCGGGCAGGATCACTCGCTACATGATGGACTTGTTCTCATCGCCATCCTCGCTGTCGCTCAGGCCGATCCAGCCTTCCTTGACGGTGCGGGCTTCGCCGGTGGGGCGCAGGATCGGCTGGCCCTTGTTCACCTCGGCGACGGTCGCGTCGTAAGTGAAGAAGTCACCGGCCTTGACGGCGCCGTTGATCTTCCACGGCAGCTTAACGCCAGTATCCCACATGTTCGCGATTGTCGTCGCTTCCGCACCCTGGGGATTGACCAGCTGCAGGTTATCCCAGTCCAGGTCAACCTTGTCGTTGACGTTGGTCGTGGAGGCCGGGCACGCAAGCGCCGTGGCCAACGCCGTGCGGGTCGTCAACAGCTGCAAAGCATCAACGAAGCTCAATACCAGAGCGAAAGCTACAAGAAGTGCGCTACGCCGAGTGTTCTTCAACGCAACCATAAAATACTCCAGTCAATGGGCATGAGGCGATGTCGCCTCATGCCCATAGTTATCGCGTAGCTATGGGATAAGATCGACCATCAGAGGATTAGCAGAAAACTATTCAAATAAAACTTCGTTACCAAACCGCCTTAATCTGCACATATAAAGAAGACAGAACTAATCTGCAATCAATCCAATTTCGTTTCCTGCACAGCAGGTCAAACCTACTTGATCAGCAAAAATGCGGATTTTGCAGAATAATGCCCTCCATCACCTTTCTGTGCGAAACTGTCCATTTGCACCTCACGCGACCATGAGCCAACCGCTTTTGTTTCACGCGTGCCCCACCGCTGGGCATCAACACCAAACGGCTCCGACAAGCCACAATAAGCATCACGAGCAACCGCACACGATGAGCTACGACGACATAGTCGACCACTCCCCTGCACGGTATCGACAGCAGGTTGTTCACCCACTCATCTTTTGACAGGACTTTTGTCCGCACGCCGCTCGCCCTGCCCACCACACGAATCATCCGCTACAAGAAAGCACACGTAAAGAAGTGGGTGGGATGAGCACTGCTCATCCCACCCACTGTGCGCCCTCAGGCACTCATGCACCTCAGGGGTTTCGTCATCAGTGACTACGACGCTTGGCCGCCACGAGAGACAGGCCCGCGATCGCGACGATTCCAGCCAGGACACCCAGGCCTGCCGCATCGGTACCAGTCTTGGCCAGCTGCGGAGCGGGCGAAGGAGTTGCCGAGGGGGTCGGAGAGGGAGTCGAAGGCGTGGCCGACGGAGTCGGGGTCGGAGCCAGAACATTGGTGAGGGTCAGCGAGTAGACCTGATCATCGCTCAGTGTGAAGGTAGCCTCGCGGTTATCTGCCGAGAGGGTCACGCCGTCGGCGGCCTCGAAGACGCGGCTCTCGCCGTCGTTCCAGGTGATGCCCACACCGGCGGGCAGGTCCCCCTCCGACACCGTCACGACGGTACCCAGCGGCAGAGACGTGGGGTATGTGTAGGTCTCGCCAGCCTTAACGGAGGCCTCGAAGGTCTTATTCACCGAGGGATCGGCGTCATTCTTCAAGGTGATCGTCAGCGGGTACTCGAGGTCCTGTGCGGATTCGGGCAGGTCACCCTCGACCTTCTTGGTCACGGAGAAGGTCTGATGGGCGTACGCGTCGGCGGCCGCACCGTAGTGGAGGGTCTTCGTAATGGGCTCGACGACCTTGCCACCGAGAATGTTGAAGTAGACGGTGTTGGAGAAGACACCCACGACGTCACCGGCGCGCTTCGCACCGTCGATGTGGGCGGGGAGCAGGATGATGGCGGACTGGTTCGCAGGAATCTCGGCGAGCGTGACGGTCACCTTGGAGGAGGAGCACTCGACCTGCGCAGCAGCACCGAAGGCACCCTTCGAGGTGTCATTGTCCTGGCGGAGGCCCTCGTAGGTCGTCGGATCGGTCACCAGGTAGGTGTGGTTCTTCGTGTATTCATTAACGACGTCGCAGTTGAAGCTCCAGTTAGAGCCCGCGGGGACCTCGTCGACGATCGACGCGCCGGTCACGGCCTTGTCGCCAGCGGGGAAGACAACGCGCCACATGATGGCCTTGTTCTCGTCACCATCTTCGTTCTCACCGAGGGTCAGCCAGCCGTCCTTCTGGTAGCGGGGGACACCCGGGGTGCGGCGCAGCATGTCGATCTCACGCTCGACCTTCTTGCCGAGCTTGACCGTGTACTTCTCACCGCCGGGACCGGTGTAGTAGGTCAGGCCGTTGGTGGAGACATGGCCGTACCATTGCGCGGCGGACTCGACCTTCTCGTTGAATACGACGGTTACCATACCGTCAGCACCCCAGGTGCCGCAGCCGACGACGACGCCATTGTTGGAGATGACCTCGAACTTACGGGCAACGTTCGGACGGAGGACGCTCTCCCCCGTCGCAGTGTTGACGATCGAGGCGTCGTAGGTGAAGTAGTCACCGGCCTTCACGCGACCGTCGGTCTTCCACGGCAGCTTGATACCGAGGTCCCACCAGTCACCCACAGCCTTGGTCTCACGGCCAGTGTGGTCGACAAGCTGAGCATTGTCCCAATCCAAGGTGACCTTGTTGCTCACATTCGTAGTCGGCTCGGGGCAGCTCAGTGGAGCCGCGGACGCAGGAGCCTGAGCGCCAATAAACTGGGCCAGGCCAAAGAAACTCACAACCAATGCGAAAATTGCAAGAAGAACACCGAAGTGACGGCGCTTCAGGGTAACCATAGAAAACTCCTGTCAACGGGATGTGCGACAGCGTCGCCTCATACTTCACCATTTTATGCCAACCACCTGCACTTTGGTCAAGAATCAGAGCGATTAGTTCCGCAGGCACAACAACTAACACGAGCAACAAAAGCAAACATCACCACTTTGGCGGACTGATTTATAGACTGACAAAATTTGCTACTCGGGCGTGTCGTCCGATGAGCGAACAACTGACCCAAAACGCCGACAAACTCACCAGTCGTTCAGCAAATACGAAAACGGCAGAGGTCACCCACAAGACGCACCAGCCCGAGGCTCGCACTCAGAGGCCACCACCCCACAACACACGGGGTATAGGACACAACGCATTGGTCGCGATTCGGCGCCTGACAACGTCGAGAACCGTGTCGTTGGGCTAGCGAGCTCGCGCCGCTGCACCTCAGATAGGATCGACTCCATCGCGAAGATTCCACCTGATCGGGAGCATTCCACCCGATCAGAAGGGGTTGACTCTTCCCGATCACGTGTCACACCTCATCGGCCACAAGCGCCCTCGCGGAGGTTACAGCCCGTGACCTCCCCCGTCATCGCCGACGACGCCCCACCGGCATTTTTCGGTGCGCCGCCGGGCAACCCTGCACCAGTGAGGGGCCTTGCGCCAGTAAGAGAGCATGACACCAGGGGTAATGCTGGGGGTTTTGCATCATGAGGACCCTCCCTTCGGCGTGTTGCCACTGAGGCGGTCTACTTGTTGGGCACAACGGCACCCGGCCTGGTGTATACCTCGCGCGCGAACCACTGAATCTGTGCGTTAACCCCTTGATACGCACGTAAACCTCTAGATATGCGCGTGGGCGGCGCTGCCCACGCGCATGTCATCGGGTCCACGTGCGAATCAGCGAGCCCACCTGCATGTCATCGGGTTAACGCGCAAGGTGTCAGGCCCACGTGCGAATCAGCGGGCCCGCGTGCGCGGCGAGGAACGAAAGCCGCTAGCACGCCTCGGCAAACTGCACCCCTGAAGCTGAGTGCCCATACCTGGTCATCGTTCGCCCACACGCCGGGCATTTGGGGGTATTCATACCCCCACGATGAAACAACCAACTTCAATGTTGATTTTCCCGCACCAGCAAGCCGAAAAGTCGCTACAAAACCAACACGATTTGTCCATCCTCATAGTTGGCCCCAACCAACTAAAATACCGACTTTCCCGCACCAGAAAGCCGAAAAGTCGGGCTAGCAGCAACACGTAGTGTCCTATAACCCCGACAGAACACAAACAGAAAAGCTCCCGCCGACAATCGGCGAGAGCTACATAAACAAAAAAGCCGGATCATCAGATCCGACTTACTGGTGGGCGATACTGGGATCGAACCAGTGACCTCTTCCGTGTGAAGGAAGCGCGCTACCCCTGCGCCAATCGCCCGAGGTGGGTACGGGATTCGAACCCGTGTATACGGCTTTGCAGGCCGCTGCCTCGCCTCTCGGCCAACCCACCACACCCAATGGGATCGAGTGGATTCCCGATTGAGAGCGGATGACGGGACTCGAACCCGCGACCCTCACCTTGGCAAGGTGATGCTCTACCAACTGAGCCACATCCGCGTGAACCGCTTGTGCGGCCGGGCTATAGCCCGCCAATCCTGTTACCAGGATGACCGTGGGCGATACTGGGATCGAACCAGTGACCTCTTCCGTGTCAGGGAAGCGCGCTCCCGCTGCGCCAATCGCCCGAGCGGATGACGGGACTCGAACCCGCGACCCTCACCTTGGCAAGGTGATGCTCTACCAACTGAGCCACATCCGCGTTTCTCAGAACGTCAACCGTTCTTCGCAACGGGTAAAACCTTAACAGAAGATCTGGCCAGAACGCAAAACCAAATCCCCGTTATCCAAGTCACACGCTCATTTTCGGGCGGACTATCACCCATCAGTCCATATTCGTGCGAGGCTTGTCGGTATGGAAACGCGACCTGGCAAGGCCTACCCTCTGGGTGCCACCTTTGACGGAACCGGAACGAACTTCGCGATCTACTCCTCGGTTGCGACGTCTGTGACACTGTGCCTCTTGGATGACAACCTCAACGAAATGCGCATCCCCATGACGGAAGTCGATGCCTACGTGTGGCACGTCTACGTGCCACAGGTGCGCGCCGGC
Organism: Schaalia dentiphila ATCC 17982; assembly: GCF_000154225.1. Lineage (NCBI taxonomy): Bacteria > Bacillati > Actinomycetota > Actinomycetes > Actinomycetales > Actinomycetaceae > Schaalia > Schaalia dentiphila. Next base: position 1,561,405 of record NZ_DS264586.1, read on the forward strand.
CAGTGCTACGGCTACCGCATCGACGGCCCCTGGGACCCCCAGAACGGTTTACGCTGTGACCCTTCGAAGCTCCTTCTCGACCCCTATGCTAAGGCGATCGAGGGACAGCTGAAGGATTCTCTTGACCTCCTCTCCTATCAGGCCGACGATCCCCTCATGCTCAAGGGCGGCGACTCCGCCGATGCAACCATGCACTCCGTCGTCGTCAATCCCTTCTTCGACTGGGAGGGGGACCGCAGCCCGGGACACGACTACTCCGAGTCGATCATCTACGAGGCCCACATCAAGGGCATGACGATGCGTCACCCGGACATCCCGGAGGAACTGCGCGGCACCTACGCGGGCATGGCGCACCCGGCGATTATCGAGCACCTGACGAAGCTCGGCATCACCACGGTCGAGCTCATGCCGATCCAGCAGTTCACGAACGATACGACGCTCCAGGCCAAGGGATTGTCGAACTATTGGGGCTACAACACGATCGGCTACTTCGCCCCACACAACGGTTACGCGGCTACGAAGGACCCTGGCGCACAGGTTTCTGAGTTCAAGGCAATGGTGAAGGCCCTGCACGCGGCTAACATTGAGGTCATCCTCGACGTCGTCTACAACCACACGGCAGAGGGCAACCACATGGGCCCAACCCTCTCTTTCCGCGGCATCGACAATCCTTCCTACTACCGCCTTGTCGACGGGGATCGTCAGCACTACTTCGACACGACGGGCACGGGCAACTCCCTCCTCATGAGCTCTCCGCAGGTCCTTCAGCTCATCATGGACTCGCTGCGCTACTGGGTGACGGAAATGCATGTGGACGGCTTCCGCTTCGATCTTGCCTCCACCCTGGCTCGCCAGTTCGCCGAGGTCGACCGACTGTCCGCTTTCTTCGATCTCATCCACCAGGACCCCGTGGTCTCGCAGGTCAAGCTCATCGCGGAGCCATGGGACGTGGGTGCGGACGGCTACCAGGTTGGCGGCTTCCCTCCCCTATGGTCCGAATGGAACGGCAGGTATCGCGACACCGTGCGCGACTTCTGGCGCGGCGAGTTCTCCTCGCTCCCTGACTTCGCCTCCCGCCTGGCCGGTTCCTCCGACCTCTACGGGACGACCGGCCGCAAGCCCATGGCGTCCATCAACTTCATCACCGCTCACGATGGATTCACACTGCGCGATCTTGTGTCCTACAACGAGAAGCACAACGAGGCGAACCTCGAGGGTGGGGCGGACGGCGCGAACGACAACCGTTCGTGGAACTGCGGCGCCGAAGGCGACACGGATGACGAGGAGATCATCGAGCTACGCTACCGTCAGCAGCGCAACTTCCTGACGACCCTCATGTTTTCCCAGGGCGTGCCGATGATCGCCCACGGCGACGAGCTTGGCCGCACCCAGCGGGGCAACAACAACGTGTACTGCCAGGACAATGAGCTCTCGTGGATCAACTGGGATTTGAATGAGCACGACTACAAGCTCCTGCGTTTCACCCGCCATCTCATCCACCTGCGACGCGATCACCCGGTGATGCGCCGCCGGCGTTTCCTGGAGGGTCCCGCGCAGCGCGGCGGTGAGTCCGAGCTCGGCGAGATCGAATGGTTCACCCCGGCGGGCACACACATGACGGAAGAGGAATGGAACCAGCCGTGGGCGCGCTCGACGATGGTCTTCTACAACGGCGATGCCATCCGTGAGCCCGACGCAAACGGTCGCCGCATCCTCGACGACGATTTCCTGCTGCTGCTCAACGCTGCTCCGGAACCCGTCGACTTCACGCTCCCTGACGCGAAGTATGGGCACATCTGGCACACCGTCGTCGACACGGCGGGCGACGATGATCGCTCCGAGTACCACTCCGGCGACATCGTACACGTCGGACCGCGTACCTCGTTCATCCTGCGCAACCCCCGCCGCTTGGAATCGCCGGAGCAACAACGACCGTGACGAGCCACGCGTACCCGCTACTTATCGACATGAAGGTTGGCGGCGCGTCTGGACCAAAAGGCGCATGGACACCCGTACGATTTGATTTGTGAATGAAAACGGGGCGCCCGAGGAGTTTATGCGGGCTCTGCTGTCCCTGCGACAGGCGGACCACCTGGCACACATACTCCTCGAGGAGGTGCCCCCACCTCGCCGTTTGGCCCCCTTTACGGCGGCGCTCGCGATGCGAACCACGGACGAGGACGAGGCCGGACAGCCCCTGTCGACTGGTCGTATGGTCATCCTGCACGACCCCGTGGAGCAGATCGGCTGGAACGGTACGTTCCGAGTCGTATGTCAGCTGCGCGCGCAAGTCGATGCCGAGATGATCGGCGACCCGATGTTGTCGGAGGGCGTGTGGGGCTGGATGCTCGATTGCCTGGAGACTGCGGGAGCTGGATTCCACGACATTACGGGCACGGTGACGCGCGAAATGAGCGAGGCCTTCGGCGGTCTTGAACTGCGAGGATCGGCTCTGTTCGTCGATGTGCGCGCCTCGTGGACGCCCAACAGTGAGTATCTTGGTGAGCATCTGTCCGGCTGGGCGGATGTCATGCGTCGGACGGCAGGGATTGTGCCTGCCCGTCATCTCGAAGGAGTCTGAGTGCTGGTCAACAATGGCGGCGGTTTGCCGCAGGGCGATACGGATAATCCGGAGCTCATTGCGCAGCCGCGTGGGGGGACCCCCGCCGTTATTGACACCCAGAAGGATCTTGAGGCTGCAGCTCGTGCACTGAGCACTGGTTCGGCCCCGATCGCCCTGGACGTCGAGCGCGCTCAGGGCTTCCGCTACGGCTCCGATCCTTACCTCGTGCAGATTCGCCGCGAGGACGTGGGCACGTTCCTCATCGACACGCACGCACTGCCGGACCTGTCCGTGCTGCAGCCGGGCGTGGAGGACGTGTGGCTGCTGCACGATTGTTTGCAGGATCTGCCGAATCTGCGCCAGGTTGGGCTGCGCCCCTCCACTCTCTTCGACACCGAAATCGCGGCGCGCCTCATCGGCCTGGAGCGTTTCGGGCTGGCGGCCGTCGTCGAGCAGGTGCTCGGCCTGGGCCTCGTCAAGGATCACCAGGCCTCGGACTGGTCGGTGCGTCCCCTGCCGAAGGAATGGCTACGCTACGCAGCCCTCGACGTTGAGCTGCTGACGGAGCTCTACTACCGCCTCTCGAAGCGGCTCGATGAGATGGGCCGTTGGGAGTGGGCGCAGCAGGAGTTCGGCTACGCCCTGTCGGTCACCCCTCCCGGTCCGAAGCCCGATCGCTGGCGTTCCATACCCGGCGCGGGCAAGATCCGTTCTCGCCGCGGCCTCGCGGTCCTCAAGGCCCTGTGGGAAACACGCGAGTCGATCGCTCGGCGCATCGACCTCAGCCCCGGCCGCCTCGTTCGTAACGCCGCCCTCGTACGCGCGGCCTCGAATCCTCCGCGCAACAAGCGCGCGCTCATGAGCATTAGCGAGTTCCGCTCCCCCGTCGCCCGCCAGTATGAGGACGAGTGGATGCGAGCCCTCGCCAGCGTGGCCGCCATGACGGAGGACGAGCTGCCTCCCAAGCGCAAGCCCATGCAGCCCGGGTCGATCCCGGAACCGCACCACTGGAATCGCATCGACGAGGCCTCGGCCGCGCGCCTGGGAACGGTGCGTAACGCGGTCGCTTCGGTCGCGTCGAGTCTCGGTCTAGCACCCGAGGTTGTACTCGCTCCCCAGGTGCAGCGCTATCTCGCGTGGGCTCCCCTGGATCCGGCACGCCCGTCGGGCGATGAGGTCGAGGAGCGTATGGTCAATCGCGGTGCGCGCGACTGGCAGATCGATCTGACGCTCGACCCGATCTGCGACGCGCTCGGCGTCTGATTCGAATGATCTAGCGCTCGCCGATTCGCTCGACGAGCTCGCGGGCCGCGCGTTCGATGCCGTCGGCGTCGAAGCCGAACTGCGCGATCATGGCCGCGCGTTCGCCGTGCTCGGGGAATTCTTGCGGCACGCCCAGGCAGCGCACGGGCACGCCGGTCTCCGCGACCGCGTCGCGCAGCGACCATCCGAAACCGCCCTGAACGATGCCGTCCTCGACGCTCACGACGCAGTCGTAGTCCCGCACCAACGTCGCCAGCTCCGGGCAGATGGGGATCATCCACTGTGGATCAGCGACCGTAACACTCACTCCGGCAGCAGCCAGGCGACGCGCAGCCTCGATCGCGTCGGGCGCGCAGGCGCCGGTGCCCACGATGAGCACCCGAGCGGGTGAATCAGCCACTGCCTCGTCGAAGAGAATGTCCACTCCCCCGACGCTGCGTAGCGCCGGCATGGGCTCGGGCAGCGATCCCTTGCGGTACCGGATGACGGTGGGAGCGTCATCGACGTCGAGAGCCTCACGAAGGCGCGCGCGCAGCGTCTGCTCGTCGCGGGGAGCCGCCAGACGCAGGCCCGGGATCATCGAGCACATCGCGATGTCCCAGACGCCGTTATGCGAGGCGCCGTCCGCGCCCGTCACACCCGCGCGGTCCAGCACGACAGTGACGCCCGCGCGGTGGAGGGCGACGTCCATGAGAAGCTGGTCGAAGCCGCGGTTCAGGAAGGTCGCGTAGAGCGCCACGACGGGGTGTGCGCCCTGGTAGGCCATGCCGGCGGCGGAGGCGACAGCCTCGGCCTCGGCGATGCCGACGTCGATCACGCGACCCGGGTAGGCCTCGTGCATGGGGCCAAGGCCCACGGGGCGCATCATCGCGGCCGTAATCCCAACGATGTCGTCGCGCGTGGCGGCCTGAGCGCAGATCTCGTCGGCGAAGACTCCCGTCCAACCGAAGCGCTCGGGGGCGACCGGGAGCCCGGTCTCCGGGTGAATCGGGCCGACCGCGTGGAAACGGTCAGCGATGTGCTCCTCGGCCGGCGTGTAGCCGCGGCCCTTTTCGGTGATCATGTGGACGAGGACCGGCTCGTCGAGGGAGCGACCGCGGCGCAGAGCGGTCTCGACCGCCGCGATGTCGTGGCCGTTCACGGGGCCGATGTACTTCAGGCCAAGGTCTTCGAACATGACCTGGGGCATCAGCGCGTCCTTGATGCCCGATTTCAGACCGTGCAGCGCGTCGTAGGCCGCGCGTCCCGGCGTACCGTGGCTCAGCAGGTGCTGTTTGCCCCACGCCAGGGCCTTCTCGTATCTGGCAGAGGTGCGCAGCGCGTCCAGGTGAGCCGCGAGACCGCCAATCGTCGGCGCATAGGAACGACCGTTGTCGTTGACGATGATCATGATGCGGCGGTTTTTCGCCGTCGCGATGTTGTTGAGTGCCTCCCAGGCGAGGCCTCCCGTCAGCGCGCCATCGCCGATGACACCCACGGTCCAGGTGCGATCCCCCTGGCGATGCTTCTCACGCGAGATGCCATCCACCCACGCGAGCGACGCCGACGCATGCGAGGACTCGACGACATCATGCTCAGACTCACCGCGCGACGGGTAGCCGGACAGGCCTCCCGGGCAACGCAAAGACGAAAAATCCTGACGTCCGGTGAGGAGCTTATGCACGTACGCCTGGTGGCCGGTGTCAAAAATGATCGTATCCTGCGGGGAGCGGAACACCCGGTGCAGGCCGATCGTCAGCTCGACGACGCCCAGGTTCGGGCCGAGATGCCCGCCCGTTCGCGACACGTTATCAATCAGGAACGCGCGAATTTCCGCCGCCAATTCGTCCAGCTGCTCGCGTTCCAGGCGACGCAGCTCCCGCGGTGCGCTACAGCGCGACAGCAGGTCGCGTGACTCTCGTGTTCCAGACATGAGAACCAGTGTAGTTGCCGAAGCGTCTCATCTACAGATCAAAGTGCATGTCAGGTACGTTCGGCCCGCGCAGGCGACAAGCGCGCGCACTAAGATAGGTGGTGTTGGCTCGCCGTACCGCTTAAGGAGGCACTATGTCCGTCACCGTCGCACCCCACGGCCTGTGGAAGTCCCCCATTTCGGGCGATTCTTTCACTGCCCGTTCGGTCACGCTCTCCCAGGTTCGCGTCGACGGACCCGACACCTACTGGGTGGAGGGACATCCGCTCCAGGGCGGACGTGGGACGCTGCTGCGCCGTCGCGGTACGGGGGAAACGGGCGAGGTCCTGCCTCTCATCGACGGTTCCCGCCTGCCCGATGTCGGCACGCGCGTGCACGAGTACGGCGGCAAGGCATACGCCGTTCACCACGGCGTCATCGTGTTCTCCGATCAGACAGACGGCCGCGTCTACGCCTTTGATACGGCCGATCCGCGCCGCGTCGTGCGTCCCCTGACGACCCTGTCGAAGGTCCGCTACGGCGACTTCTGGATCGCCGACGTGCGCGACCTCGTGTACGCGGTGGCCGAGGACCACTCTGCCCCGGGCGAGCCCGTCAACAAGATTGTCGCTATCCCTCTCGATGGCTCCGCCGCCCGCGACGACAGCGCGATCATCACGGTGTTCGAGGGCACCGACTTCGCTCAGGCTCCGACGGTCTCCCCCGACGGCACCAAGATCGCCTGGATCACGTGGAACCACCCGAACATGCCGTGGACCTACTCTCAGCTGCGCGTCGCATCCCTGACCTTCGAGGGCACCATCGATCAGGAGGTCGTCCTGGTGGATCGCCCGGGCGTGTGCATCTATGAGCCGCGCTGGACGCTCGACGGCGATCTCATCCACGTGGATGACTCCTCTGGCTGGGCAAACCTGTACCGCACCCAGGGCTTCGTGTGGAAGGAAGGCGAGGACCCGAACGCCTGGACCTCGCGTCTGCGCACTCGCGCGCTGCACCCGGGACCCCACGCGTTCTCGCACCCGCACTGGCAGCTCGGCCTGCACTCCTACGACAACTACGACAACGACTACCTCGTGTGCTCGTGGGCCGAGGACCAGGTCTGGCACATCGGAACCGTGCGCATCGACAACGGCATGGCCGAGGAGTGGGCGACCGGCTGGTGGCCCATCGGTAACGTCGCCGCAGCGGACGGCCGCGTCGTCTTCCTCGCGGACTCCGCGACGCACACTCCCGCGATCATCGAAGTGTCGCGCGGCAAGACCAAGGTTTTGCGTCCCTCGTCGGAGGCCGAGGTGCCCACCGCCCTCGTCTCTACGGCTGAGATGCTCACGTGGAAGACCTCGGACGGCGAGGAGGCGCACGGCTTCTACTACGCGCCCGTGAACCCCGAGTTCACCGCCCCCGAGGGCGAGCTGCCACCGCTTATCGTCAACGTGCACGGTGGACCGACTGAAGCAGCCCGCCCCGGCCTGCAGGTGCCCTTCCAGTACTGGACCAGCCGAGGCTTCGCAGTTCTGGACGTGAACTTCCGAGGGTCGACGTCCTTCGGCCGTCCCTACCGTGAGCGCATCAACGGCAACTGGGGCGTCATGGACGTTCAGGACTGCATCGACGGCGCCCAGTACCTCATCGATCTTGGCCGCGTCGATCCAAAGCGAATCGCGATCCGTGGTCGTTCCTCCGGTGGCTTCACGGTGCTCAACGCGCTTGTGTCCTCCGATGTGTTCACCGCCGGCGCGTCGTTCTCGGGTATCGCCGACCTGGTGAAGTTGAAGGAAACCAGCCATAAGTTCGAGTCGCACTACGACGCGATTCTGCTCGGCACCGATGACACCTCAGACCCGGTGTGGGCGCAGCGCTCGCCCATCAACCGTGTCGGTGACATTAAGGCACCCCTCATGCTTCTGCAGGGCACCGACGACCCGGTCGTTCCCGCCTCGCAGGCCCAGGAGATGTACGAGGCACTGCGTGCCAACGGCAACGCGGTCGCCCTCAAGCTCTACCAGGGAGAGGGACACCGCTTCCGCTCGGCCATCAACATCAAGGATGCGTGGCAGTCGGAGCTGGCCTTCTACAGGACCGTCTGGGGCATCGCCACCGACGCCCCCATTCACGTGGAGATCGCAAACCTGTGACACCCCTGAGTCAGTCCCCGCAGCCAGAGGAACCGGCTACGGGGACTCGCTTGCGCGTCGGCCATGCGGTCGCCGCGCATCGTTCCCTGCTCGGCGTGGCCGCCGCACTCGTTGGCGCAGTCGTCGGCGCGGCAGCCGTCGTCTTTAACCTCGCGATTCGCGCGTGGACGTGGGTGTCCACCGGCTTCGACGAATACACGACCCACGTCGGCCAGCCGCACGGCGTCTGGGGCTGGACGCCGTGGCTCTTCCTACTTCTCTCCCCCGCCATCGCCGGCCTGCTGTACGGGCCGCTCATCCAGCGTTTCGCGCCCTCGGCAAAGGGACACGGGATCCCCGAGGTGATGCTCGCGGTGCGCCGTAAGGGTGGGCGCATCCCTGGGCGCGTCGCCATCGTCAAGATCCTGGCCTCGGCCCTGACCATCGGCTCGGGCGGGTCCGCGGGACGCGAAGGCCCAATCGTGCAGGTGGGCGCGTCGCTGGGATCCACCATCGCTTCGTGGCTGCGTATGCCCGTCTCCCGCGTGGTCCTGTTGGCCTCGTGCGGGTCGGCGGCCGGCATTGCGGCCACGTTCCACGCGCCACTCGCGGGCGCGGTGTTCGCCCTCGAGGTGATCCTCGTCGAGTTCACGGCCGAGACCTTCGGCTTCGTCGTGCTGTCAGCCGTCACATCCTCGGTGGTCGCGCGCATCCTGCAGGGCGACGAGATGGTCATTCGTGTCGCCGACAACCTGACCTTCGCGTCGATGTCGGACATCTGGTGGGTGGCGTTCCTCGGCCTCGTCGCGGGGCTGTGCGGCCTCGGCTTCTCCAAGCTCCTGTACGCCTCAGAGGACGCGATCGACTGGCTGTGGGCTCGCACGCACCTGCCCGAGTGGGCGCGTCCGGGCGTGCTCGGCCTCGCCCTCGGCGCAGCTCTCGTTGCTTTCCCGTACATGTACGGTTCGGGTTATCCGCTCGAGGAGGACGCGATCGCGGGGAGTTACTCGATCGCGTTCCTGCTGGCCCTCATGCTGGGCCGCGCTGTGTTCACGTCGTTCACCATTGGTATGGGCGGTTCGGGCGGTGTCTTCGCGCCCACGCTGTTCATCGGCGCAATGGCCGGCGCCGCCTTCGGAGACGTCATTTCGCCTCTGTCGGATTCTCCCGTCGGTGTGTTTGCCGTGGTGGGCATGGGAGCCGCCTTCGCGGGTGCCGCGCGTGCCCCGATGACGGCGGTCCTCATCATCGTGGAGATGACCGGCCAGTTCTCGCTGATCCTGCCGATGATGCTCGCGGTTGTGATCGCGATGGGTGCCTCGCGGTTCCTGACGCGCGCGACAATCTACACGGAGAAGCTGCGCCGCCGCGGCGACGTCCTCGACGACCCGGTCGAGGGCACGCTGCTCGGCACGCGCGCGGCCTCCGAGTGGATGACGGAAGCTCCCGAGAAACTCCCGTGCGAGGCGAGCGCCGCGTCAGCGATTGCCGCCCTGCGCCGCACGAAGGAGACGGTACTGCCCGTCATGAACGACGACCGACGTTTCATCGGACTCGTGTCGTCGCTGCGCCTGGCCGAGCTCACGCAGGAGGACGGATCGCTCGACGCGCCCCTGTCGGATTTGCCTCTCATTGACGAGGCCGTGGCCGCCTCCGCTCCCCCGTCCGAGGTTCTCGGGGCGCTGCGGCGCACGGGCCTGCAGTCTTTGCCGGTCGTGGATGCGGATCGCCGAGTCGTCGGATGGGTGTCCGAGCGCGACCTGGTGGATCGCATGTACCGCGACCAGCGCCGCGCGATCGAGGCCCGCACGCAGACGTCGTGGGGCTCGCGCATGCAGGAGCGCAGAAGAAGCCGCTAGCGGCTCAGGACAGAGACCATCTCCACGTGGTGGGTGTGCGGGAAGAGGTCCCACGCCTGCAGCGATTCGAGCTGGTATCCGGCCTCGGTGAGGGTGCGCAGGTCGCGTGCGCCCGCCGCCGGGTCGCAGGACACCAGGACGACGCGAGGGGCACCCGTGGCGGCGATCGCCTCGCACACCTCGGCACCCGCACCGGCGCGCGGCGGATCCGCCACAACGACGTCCGGCACGGCACTCAGCTGGCCAGACAGGTCGACAACACCCTCGCGATCCACGTTTCCGGCGAACGCGTCCACCCAGTCGAAGGCCGCGAGGTTCTCGCCGGCGTCACGCACGGCGCCCTCGTCACCCTCGAGCGTCACGACGCGCCCCGACTCGCCGACGGCGCGCGCGAGCGGCACGGAGAACAGGCCAGCACCCGAGTACAGCTCCATGACCGCGCGACCAGCCCCGGCCTCGCCTGCGCCGAAAGCAGCAGCCAGCACGGCGTTCGCGAGCACCTCGGCGCCGCGCACGTGCGTCTGCCAGAAACCGGAGGGCCGCACGTAGTACGACTCGACGCCGGAGCCGACGGGCACGTTCCAGCGCAACACGTCGGCGTCGATGCGCAGGCCGTCGGTGGCGTACGTGTCCTCGCCGATCAGGACGACGGGATCGCCGCCGGAGGGGGCCACCGCGCGCACGCGGTCACCCGGCTTCCACAGGCGACGCCACGGCGTGTCCTCATCGAAAAGTCCGAGCTCGCGGATCGCGGGCACAGCCAGCGGCATGTCCTCGAGCGCGATGACGCGGCGGCCGCGGAACTCGTGCATGCCGGCGCGCCCATCCGCGTCGATAACGACGTCAATGCGAGAGCGGCGACCGGTCAGCGGATCGTTCGCATCCTCATCGCCCGGCGCGGGAGCGACATGCACTCCACCGAGGGCTTCCACGGCATCGGACAGGGGTTCTCCGCCCACGCGGCGCAGCTGCCCGGCAATCACGCGGGATTTCCAGTCGCGCTGTGCGGCGGGCGTCAAGTGCGCGAGCTCCCCGCCGCCGACGCCTCCCGGACCGGCCTGGGGCCAGACGGACTCAACGCGGTCGGCCGAGGCCTCGACGACCTCGATGGCATCCGCCCACGCGAGCTTCTTCTGGACGGCGGTCACCCGCGCGCGGACAATCTCACCAGGTGCCGCGTGGCGTACGAAGACAACACGCCCGCTCTCGTCGCGTGCGACGCACGCGCCTCCGTGTGCGGGCTCGCCGACGGTCAACTGGAGGATCTCGCCGATCCCCTCGCGGGGCTGCACGGCTGCGGTGCGACGGCGCGGAGAGGGACGACGGCGGGACGGGCGGGGGCTCATGCGTTCTCCTCGGTGGGGCTTTCGCTGCGAGTGGTGCCGGGCTGCTCGGTACGGGACTTCGAGTCACCGGAGGCCGGCGCTGCGACCCGCGAGAACGGGTCATTGACGCGCTGACGGCCTTCCACGACGTCATCCTCGCCGAGCTGCCACGGGACGACGGTAATCACCACGCCGGGAACACCGAGGAGCGCGGCTCGTAGGCGCAGGGCCGACTGGTTGTGCACGATGTTCTCCCACCAGTGGGTGACAAGGAACTGCGGCATGTAGACCACAAGCATTTCGGTGGGCATCGCGCGACGGCGCCCGCGCACATACTGCAGGATCACCGAGGCGATGTCTCGGTAGGGCGCGGATAGGAGCGTCAGCGGCACGGGAACGCCGGAGGCCTTCCACTGGCGCAGGATCTTGTTCTCTTCCTCGTCATCCTCGACGACGGAGACGAGCTCGATCGACGTCGGCGAGGACGCACGAGCCGCCGCGATCGCTCGCATGGCGGGGCGCGACAGGGAGGACACGAGGACGAGGGCACGCACGCGGGTCGGCAGGGCGCGGCGCGCATTCCAGTCGTCCACGCGCAGCTGCGAGCGGACCGTCTCGTAGTGGTGATGGATCGAGATCTGGATGCCAAACACGATCGCGATCATGAGCAGGGTGATCCACGCGCCGTGCGTGAACTTCGTGGCCAGGACGATGATGAGCACGAGGCCGGTCATCATGAAGCCGACGATGTTGACGGCGCGCGAGCGCAGGACCGCCATGCGCTCCTGGCCGGACTGGCGCGAGCGCAGCTGCCGGTTCCAGTGCTTGATCATGCCCAGCTGCGAGAGTGTGAAGGAGATGAAGACTCCGACGACGTAGAGCTGGATGAGGCGCGTCGTCTGTGCCTCAAAGCCGACGATCAGCGCGATCGCGGCGACGGTCAGGACGACGATACCGTTCGAGTACGACAGGCGGTCGCCGCGGCGCACCATCTGGTGGGGCAGGAAGGAATCGCGCGACAGGACGGATGCCAGCGTCGGGAAGCCGTTGAACGCCGTGTTTCCAGCGAGCACCAGGATGAAGCCTGTGACGACGGTGATGAGGATGAAGAGAATCGATCCCTGACCGAACACTGCGGAGGCGATCTGCGAGATCGCCGGTTCGATGGGCGTGTTCTCCGGGACGGGCACGCCCTGGTAGGTCAGCTGGGTCGCGGCGTCGTCGACGATCTTCACGCCGGTCGCACGCGCCAGCACGAGGATCGAGATCATCATCGAGGCGGCAATCAGACCGAGCATCGCCAGCGTGGTCGCCGCATTGCGGGACTTGGGGCGGCGGAACATGGGCACGCCGTTGGAGATGGCCTCGACGCCGGTGAGTGCAGCACAGCCCGAGGAGAACGCGCGCATGAGCAGGAAGGCACCAGCGAGTCCGGCAAGGCCGTCGGCGTGGCCGGGAGCGGCGACGAGGTCGTAGGCGGCGGTGGGCGACTCACCGAGGTGTCCTGTGGCCATCTTCGCGAATCCGACGACGACCATGAGGCCGATGGCCCCCATGTACAGATACGTGGGCACGGCGAACGCTCCGCCGGCCTCACGGGTGCCGCGCAGGTTCAGGGTCGCCAGAATGACGACAAGCGCAACGGCGATCGGCACCTCATAGCCGAGGAGGGCCGGGACGGCCGTCGTGATGTAGTTGGCTCCCGACGAAATCGAGACGGCTACCGTCAGGATGTAGTCGACCAGCAGCGCCGAGGCCACGACCAGGCCCCAGGAACGGCCCAGGTTCGTGGTAACGACCTCGTAATCGCCGCCGCCCGATGGGTAGGCGTGCACCGTCTGACGGTACGACGCGACCACGACCGCGAGCACGATCGCGACGGCGACACCCACCCACACGGACTGAAGCGCGGCCATCGAACCGGCGAGCGCAAGGGTGAGGAGGACTTCGTCCGGCGCGTAGGCGACGGACGACAGAGCGTCCGACGCGAAGATCGGCAGGGCGATTCGTTTGGGGAGAAGCTGGTGGCCCATCGCGTCCGATCGCATCGGGCGCCCGATGAGCACGCGCTTTGCGTAGGCCAACAAGTTCATCACGGATGTTAAGCGTAGTCCACCGAGCCTGACAGTGGCAGCGCCGAAGCGCACGCATGGCTATTTCGCGAGGACCGGAGTAGTTTGGTAGTCGTGCACTTTGTGATCATGGGTTGCGGGCGCGTCGGCGCTCGCCTGGCATCGACGTTGGACGCCGCGGGTCATTCCGTGGCGGTTATTGACCAGGATTCCAAGGCTTTCTCTCGCCTCTCCCCGGACTTTTCCGGTCGTCGCGTGACGGGCGTGGGCATGGACCGCGACTGCCTGCGTCAAGCGAACATTAAGGACGCGTACGCGTTTGCGGCCGTCTCATCAGGTGATAACTCGAACATTATCGCCGCGCGCGTCGCACGTGAGGTCTTCCACGTCGAGCACGTGGTCGCACGCATCTACGACCCCACGCGCGCCTATCTGTACGAACGCCTCGGGATTCCGACGGTCGCCTCGGTGCAGCGCACCACCGAGTCGGTGATGCGCCGCCTGCTCCCTCCGGACGCGTCGCTCATCTGGTCCCACCCGACCGGCGCGGTCAGCCTCGTCAATGCGACGCCCTCCCCCAGCTGGTACGGCCTGAGCTTCCAAGTTGTCGAGGACCTCACAGGCTGCCGCATCGTCTTCACGTCACGCTTGGGATCCATCCGCACCGCATCGCCGGATCTGGTGGTCCAGGAGCACGATCAGCTGTATTTCGCGATCAACGGGACCGAGACCGCGCAGCTGCGCGACCAGTTGGCTAACCCGCCCAAGACGGAGGTGTGAGCATGAAGATTGTGATTGCTGGAGCCGGATCGGTGGGTCGCAGCGTTGCCCTGGAGCTGCTCGCTCACGGTCACGACATCACCCTGATCGACAACATGCCCGAGAAGCTGCGCATCTCGTCCGTGGCAGACGCTGACTGGGTGCTCGCCGACGCGTGCTCGCCTGACGCGCTGCACGACGCGGGCGTGGCCGAGGCCGACGTCATGGTCGCCGCGACCGGCGACGACAAGGCGAACCTGGTCATCTCCCTGCTGGCAAAAACTGAGTTCGCGGTGCCCCGCGTGGTTACGCGCTTGAACAACCCGAAGAACGAGTGGCTGTTTGATCAGGCGTGGGGCGTGGATGTGTCCGTGTCGACGCCGCGCATCATGACGTCTCTCGTCGAAGAGGCGGTCTCGGTGGGCGTTCCGGTGCGTCTGTTTTCCTTCAACACGGCCGCTGTGTCGATGCACGCGCTCATCCTGCCGGAGGATTCCCCGGTTGTGGGCAAGCGCGTCCATTCCCTGCAGCTGCCGGCCCGTTCAGTCCTCGCTGCGCTTCTGCGCGACGGTCGTCCGATTACGCCGAGCGCCGACGACGTGTTCGAGGCCTCCGACGAGCTCCTGCTCCTCGTGCCCGATGCGGACACCGCTGAGTTGCAGGACCTGCGTCAGCTGGTCGCGTCCCCTGTCTCGGAGGAGTCCGAGGACGAGGACACCGAGGAGTAAACCTTCAGCTTCCACCAGGTGGCCCAGGCTCCCAACGCGAAGAGCGGGAGTCCGAGGGCCAACTTGGCGACGCCGAGAGCCGCAACCTGGCCCGTGAGCCACAGGGGTGCCTGCACGGCGACGCGCAGGGCAAAGATTCCCGCCCACATCCACGTGAGTAAGTTGCAGCTGCGGCGCAGGGACGCGTGGTCGGGGTCGGACTGCCAGCCCTTCACCAGGCCGGTCAGCGGACCGTAAAACTGGGCGACGAGGCTTCTCCCGCACAGGACGGACAGAGCGAAAGCAAGCGCCATGGCCACGTTCGTCGCAATGCCCCAGGCGAAATAGTTTTCTCCACGCCCGGTCGCCGCCGCGAAGATGACGCCAATGGCTACTCCGAAGAGGCCGGAGAGCGCCTGCCCCATCCCCTGGTGTTGGACGAGGCGGATCACGCAGGCGATCAACGCGACGGCCAAGGCCGCAATAAGCGTTGGCAGGAGGTCGCGCGTGGCCACAAAAACGATGACGAAAAGGATTCCGGGCGCGGTGGCTTCAATGACGCCGCGTGTGCCGCCCAGGGCTCGTGACCAGGAGAATTCCTCAGAGGTGGCCTGATCCATCCAGCGAGGAGTCGGCATCAGCCCTCCCCCGCGATCACTCGGTACAGCGGGTTAATGATGACGAGGCGTTCACCCACGCGTCCAACGGTGCCTTCGACCTCGAGCCGCTGGCCGACGCTCAGTCCGGGGATGGAGGATCGTCCGGGCCAGCGCAGCTCCAGCGTGTCGGTGCCGTCATAGAGGGTCGCGACGAGGACGCGCTGGGCGCCCTCCTCGGGCGGGTAGGTCATGCCCAGCAGCGTGCCAAACACGAGCACGTGAGAGCGGTCGGCCACGTCTCGAATCGGCGTGATACCACGGGCGGCGCGCGCCGAGTCCTCGTCAAGGGCGGCATCCAGGGAACGCGCGTCCTTGTCGAGTCCGAGCGCGGCACCGACCTTAGCGAACCACGAGGCCATGTCAGGCCTCCTGAGCGCCCGCGGGCAGGTGCACGGGCAGCAGCTCCAGGCGCGTGCGCGGGTGCTCGTCACGACGCACGATGATGCGGTCGATGACCTTTTCGATCTCGACGCCGGCTTCCTCGTTCGCGGCGGCGGGGCCGAGGATGTCGATGCGGGCGAACCAGCGGTCGCCTTCGCGGCCGATGATGCGCATGCGCGAGGTCGCGGAGCGTCCGTCAGGCATCTGCATCGGCATGTCGACGAGGAGCTCGTTGCCGTAACGCGTCGGGTAGTCGGCGACCTTGGCGCCCTGGTCTTCGAAGCCCTTGCGGATTTCTTCGCGCAGCTCCTCCCATACGCCACCGGAACGGGGCGCGGCGGCAACGCTCATCTGGATGCCGGAGCTACCGAGCACGACGAGGATCTGCAGGACGGTCGTACCGTCATCAGCGACCTGCGTGCGCAGCTGCATGCCCTGAACCGCGGGGAACAGGATGGATCCCATGTCGACGTAGCCGTCGCTGGTGTCGACCTCCCCGTAGTTACGCGGGCCGGGCTCGCTCCAAATCGCAGCGTCTTCGTCGCTCAGGCGAGGCAGGGCCTCGACCTCTTCGATCTCTTCTTCGACAGTCTTCTTCTTGCGTCCGAACATCGTCCTACCTCACATCGCGCACTCGGTGCACACGGGGGCGCCGTTGGCGTCCACGTGGTCGAGCTGCGACGCGTGGTGCACGAGGAAGCACTGCGAGCAGGTGAACTCGTCTTCCTGGCGGGGAACGACGTGGACCGTCAGTTCCTCCTTTGACAGGTCCGCACCGGGAAGCTCGAAATTCTCAGCCGCTTCGTTTTCGTCTTCTTCGATCTCGGCGGAGCCGGCGTCGTTGCGACGGGACTTCAGCTCTTCGATCGAGTCCTCTGCGACCTCGTCTTCGTTCTTGCGCGGCGCATCGTAATCGGTTGCCATGGTTCTCCCCTTTCGCCTCTCGAGCCGGTTTGCGCGAGTGGTCTATGCGCAGGGAGGATAACACTTGTGAGAGTAATGTGCCATCGTATGTGTGACACGCGCCCAGCTACGCGACATTCTGAGCATTATTTGAGACGATTCGACCTAGACGTTTGAGGAGGAAGTGATGATTGAGCTCGAATTGCTCGGGACCAGCGCCGATGGCGAGTCCCTGGTGCTCACGGATGCCCAGGGTGAACGCTATTCGGTGTTGATTTCCGATGAGCTCCGCGGCGCGACGCGTCGTGATCGTCCGCGAGTGGAGCTGGCGCCCGCTCGTCCGACCCTCGCTCCTCGCGATATTCAGGCTCTCCTGCGCGCCGGCGCGACCCCGGCAGAGATCGCGGAGCAGCACGGCATGGAAGTCAGTGCGGTCGAGCGTTTTGAGGCTCCCGTGCAGGCCGAGAAGGATTATGCGCTGACGCGCGCCCGCGCCGTTCGCATTGGCGACGGCGGCCCTACGATGGGCGACCTCGTTCTGGATCGACTGGCGGCGCGCGGCGTCGACCCGTCGTCTCTGGAGTGGACCGCGACGCGCGAGGCCGGGGAGCCCTGGCAGATCATCGTGAACTTCGTGCAGGGTGCGGCCGAGCACGCCGCCCACTGGCATCTGTCGAACTCCGGCTCGCTCGAGGCGATCGATCAGGAGGCTCAGTGGCTGACGGAGCAGGTGTCCACTTCCCCGACGGCCTCGATCTTCACTCCCCTGCCGCGCAACGCTCCGGCTCCCGTCGTCGACCCCGGTGCTGAGGACCTGCGCAACCGCGAGGCGATCATCGACCAGCTCAATGCCGTGCGTGGTAAGCGCCAGCAGATTGATTTGGACCTGGACGATGAGGTCGACGAGGAGGCCGAGTACCTGGCAGCTATCGCCGGCGAGGAGGAGGCTCCCACAGCGGAGCCCGACACGTCGACGGGCCCGATTTCCGCGCGCATCTATTCGCTCGCGTCCGCTCGCACGAAGGCGGAGGCACCATCCGATCCCGCCGAGGACACGCTGTTCCCCGCGACCGGTCAGATCCCGTCTGCCCGTCCGACACTGACGGGCGCTATCCCGGTGGCGTCCCGCTCCCCCAAGACCGAGGCCCCGGCCTCGTCGGGCGTGCTCCCGTGGCTCTCCGACACCCCCGCGTCCTCTGGTGAGGATAAGGGCGGCGAGGAGGCGAAGGCCGAGGAGCAGGCGACCCCCGCGATCCCCATGAAGGCCGTGCAGGCGTCCGATTCCACTGATCCCACTCCTGCCGAGGCCGAGGAGAGCGCGACCGGGTCCGTTCCCGCTCAGGGAGTGACGGGTTCGAGGATGGCGCGCACTTCCTCGAAGAAGACCCGCCGGTCGGTCCCCAGCTGGGACGAGATTCTCTTCGGCTCGAAGTCGTAATCCGAGCAAACGCCAAGCGGCCGCCCGTTAAGGAGCGGCCGCTTCGTGTATGTCCTGTAGTCGTCTTACGACAGGACGATGACGGGGATGCGCATCTCCGTCGAGGTGAGTGAGCCGTGAACGCCCGGCATCGCGATCGCCGAGGCACTCTGGGTTCGAGAATCCACAATGCCGCCGTTTCCGCGGGTGAGGACCAGCAGGTCGCCGATGATCGAGGCACCGTCTCCGGGGCCGATGAGCGCGCCCATCTGATCTCGAGAGAGGATCCACGCGCTCTCCCCCAGGACGTCGCGCCAGCGCGCCTCCACGTTGGCGGAGTGGCCCTCCTGCGCGTGCACGTGGACGGCTCGTGTCTCGCCGGCGACGATGCGCACGCCCTCGCGCAGAGCGGGCGTCGCGGCCACGTCCACGAGGGCGGAGTGCTCCACGTTGATCATGCCGTGGTCCGCGGTCATGACGGTCCGCACGCCCGCGGGCAGGCCGCGCAGCAGCGCGGACAACCCCGCGTCGAACTCTTCCAGGCAACCGATCCACGCATCCGATCCAACGCCGGAGCTGTGCCCGGCGTGGTCGATCTCGGACCAGTAGAGATAGACGACGGGCGTGCCCGCGCGCAGCTCGCGCAGAGCTGCACTCACGCGGTCACTGAGCGACTCGGCGGGCACGTGGCGCGCTCCCCGAAGCGCAGCTCCCGTCAGTCCGGAACCGGCAAAGCGCGCGGGCGAGATGACGGCGGAGGATACGCCCACCGCGGCCAGGCGCTCGAAGTACGTGGGCGTGGGCTGCCACTCGGTGGGCGCCGGCCCACCCTCCATGGCCAGCAGGTTCATGACGCCACCGCCGTAGGCAACGGAAAAGCCCACCATGTTGGTGGCGCCCGGGCGTGCACCAGTGCCGAAAGCCGTGATGGCCGCGGCCGTTGTCGAAGGGACGACCGTGTGAATCGAGCGACAATCGTCTCTCATGCGGCGCAGTGTCGGCGTGTGCCCCAGGTGATCCTGGATCAGCTCGTACCCGAGCCCATCCACGAGGATGAGAAGCACCTGATCAGCCCCGGCCTCGATCCCGAGGGTGCCACCCGCCTGTGCGGAGGCGCCGGGCAGGGCTGAATCGATCGACGAGAGGGCACCAGCGATGACGTCCGTGATGACCGGATCCCCCGCGGCGGGCAGGTCCGCACCGGGCAGGTCCAGCGTCAGTGCGCGCTCACTCACTGCGGGTCCCCATCAGGCGAGCGAGATGATCGACGAAGACCATGGCCTCGTCGAGAGCATCCTGACCGTCGGCGGCCGCGGAGATACGGAACGTCATGTCGTCGGGGAAGGACGTGCCCGTCAGGCCATGGTCGGCCATGCAATTGGGATCGTCGCAGCGGGCGGGTTCGAGCTCGAGGCGGCGTGCGCCCTTCAGGTCCAGGGCGATCGTCATCTCGGACAGGCCGCTCGCGTTCTCGGGGTCCGTGTAGACCTCCATCGTGGAGTATCCGGCGATGTCGCCCACGCGGTGCACGGCCGTCGCAATCGTCGCCGATCCGCCGTCCATTTCATCAACGTGCAGCTGAACGATGGCGCGGTCCGTCAGCGAGGCGACCGTGAGGTGCCGGAAGACCGATCCGCGGTCGAAACCCGTATCCACCTGGCACAGCGTCGCGAGCGGCTCCGCAGCGCCCAGAGCGCGGCGCAGCGCACGCTGCACGGCCTTGGGGTAGAAGCCCCCACGTTCGATACGGGTCCATGTGTCCATGCCCCAATTGTGCCCCGAAGCGGCGCGCCAGTCGAAATGAGCGCCAAGCCGCGCAATAATTGCGCGTATGGCTAAGAAGGACCAGGTCGTCGACATCCCTGAGAAGGACGAGAACATCACAGAGATCGACGTGTCCGATGAGATGCGTGGGTCCTTCCTGGAGTATGCCGTCTCGGTGATCTACGCTCGCGCGCTCCCCGACGCGCGCGATGGCCTCAAGCCCGTGCAGCGCCGCATCCTGTTCCAGATGGATCAGATGGGGCTGCGCCCCGACAAGGGACACGTGAAGTCCCAGCGCGTCGTCGGCGAGGTCATGGGTAAGCTCCACCCGCACGGCGATTCCGCGATTTACGAGGCCCTGGTGCGCCTCGCGCAGCCCTTTAACCTGCGTGTTCCGTTGGTCGATGGACACGGTAACTTCGGCTCTCTGGACGACGGCCCTGCCGCCGCGCGTTACACCGAGGCGCGCATGGCGCCCGCCGCGCTGGACCTGGTGACGGGCCTGGATGAGGACACGGTCGATTTCGTCCCCAACTACGACAACCAGTTCATGCAGCCGGACGTCCTGCCGGCGGCCTTCCCCCAGCTGCTGGTCAACGGCGCCTCGGGCATCGCCGTGGGCATGGCGACGAATGTCGCCCCACACAACCTGTCGGAGACGATCGCTGGCGCTATCCACCTGCTGGATAACCCGTCTGCGTCGGTCGCAGACCTCATGCGCTACATCCCCGGCCCTGACCTGCCCGAGGGCGGCGTCATCGTCGGCCTCGAGGGCATCAAGGAGGCCTACGAGACGGGCCGAGGCGCGTTCAAGACCCGCGCGAAGGTCCAGATCGAGCGCGTGACCGCCCGCAAGATGGGCATCATCGTCACGCAGCTGCCCTACATGGTGGGCCCGGAAAAGGTCATCGAAAAGATCAAGGAAAACGCGAACGCAGGACGCCTCAAGGGCATTTCCTCGGTTCAGAACCTCACCGACCGTATCCACGGCCTGCGTTTGGTCATCGAAGTAAAGAACGGTTTCAATCCCGAGGCCGTGCTTCAGCAGCTCTACCAGCGCACGCCTCTGGAGGATTCCTTCTCGATCAACGCGGTGGCGCTCGTGGGCGGCCAGCCGCGCACGCTGGGCCTCAAGGAGATGCTACAGGTCTTCCTGGATCACCGCCTGGATGTCACGACGCGTCGCAGCCGCTTCCGCCTGAAGAAGTGCGAGGATCGCCTGCACCTGGTCGAGGGCCTGCTCATCGCGATCCTGGACATCGACGACGTTATCGCGATTATTCGCTCCTCTGATGACGCGGAGATCGCGCGCGAGCGCCTCATGACGGCGTTCGACCTGTCCGAGGCCCAGGCCAACTACATCCTCGAGCTGCGCCTGCGTCGCCTCACGAAGTTCTCGCGCATCGAGCTGGAGGCCGAGCGCGATGAGCTGCTGGCGAAGATCGCGTCGCTGCGCGAGATCCTGGAGGATCCAGAGCTGCTGCGCGCGCTCGTGAAGAAGGAGCTGCGCGAGGTCTCGGATCGCCTGGGTACGCCGCGTCGCACGCTGCTGCTGGCCTCGACGGGCACGCCCGTGGGTGCGGCAGCCGCCGACGATGCCGCGCTGGCGGCCCTGCCGTCGGTGTCGCGTTCCGGTAAGGGCCTGGACCTGCAGATCCCGGACGACCCGTGCGTCGTGGTCCTGTCCTCCACGGGCGCTCTCGCCCGCGTCGAGGGCGGGGATCCCCTGGAACCCGGTCCGCGCGCGGCGTCGGACGGCTGGCGCGTACAACTGCCGTCGACGGCTCGCTCACAGGTGGCTGTGGTGACGGAGGACGGCATCGCGCACCGCATCGACGTCGTCGACCTGCCTGCACTCCCCCGCTTTGAGACGGGCCTGTCCCTTGCTGGGGCGATGCCCGCGTCGCTCCTCCTGCACACGGACGTTCCTGCAGTGGGTCTGCTCGATCCCGAGGGCACCGACGTGGTCGCGATGGGCACGACTCGCGGCACGGTCAAGCGCCTGCGACCGGACGTGCTGCAGCGCGACGAGTGGGAGGTCATCGCCCTGGAGGACGGCGACCGTCTGGTGGGCTTCGATCGGTGCTCGGACGAGGCGGACCTGGTGTTTATTTCGTCGGACGCGCAGCTGCTGCGCACCCCCGCCGCGAAGGTGCGCCCGCAGGGTCGCACGGCCGGCGGCATGGCTGGCATGAAGCTGAACGCCGGGGCCGAGGCCCTGGGCTTCTGGGTGGTCGAGGCTCCCATCGACGCCGTCGTGGTAACGGTAGCCGCGGCGCTAGGTGCGCTGCCGGGAACGGGCCAGACGACGGTGAAGGTGACGCCTTTCGAGTGCTACCCCACGAAGGGTCGAGGCGGCCAGGGCGTGCGCTGCCAGCGCTTCCTGCGCGGCGAGGATCGCCTGGATATCGCGTGGGTCGGTACAAAGCCGGCACGGGCCGCGTCCGCGGACGGTTCGCCTGTGGAGCTGCCCGCCGAGGACGAGCGCCGCGATGGCTCGGGCGTTCCGATCACCTTCGCGATTGCGTCGATCGGCTGACGCACTCTTCTAGTCGTGACGGTGGGGTGGCCGGGATTGCTCCCGGCCACCCCACCGCTTTATCAGCTTCTATTTCGCGCCTATTTTGCGTGATAGCGGGGGCTGGTTCCCAGGTGCGTGGGAACCGTGACCAACGGATCGGTGATCAAGGATTCGTCAAAGCCCCTGTAGGAATACGAGTTGTCGTTGACTATCTGCGCAGGGTTCACGACACCATCCGCATACTGCTGCACTTCGTCGGGTGTCGGGCTCGATCCATTCCCCTTGTCGGCGAGCGGGTTCACATCGGGCAGCGTCGTGGGATCCGCATTGAGCATTGCCCCTGGATCGATGCCGCCGTAGCCGGTGTACTGATTCCAGGTGTGGTCTGGGTTCAGGCCCGTCTTGACGAGGAGCTGGAGCAGCTGATTGGACGAGGCATTCGGCCACTTCTGGCGGGCGAGCGCGAGGACACCGGCGACGATGGGAGACGAGAATGATGTACCGGATGTCTCAACGATCTGATTCGTCGCAAAGTCATGCGTTTTGACCGGACCGCCAACGGCTGTCGTTGTCACGCCTTGTCCCCACGACGAATAGTCCTGACGGTTACCATCGACGCCAATCGCACTGACGCCAACGACTCCGGACCACTGGGACAGCGACGATGAGTTTTCATCCGTTGCTTCATTTCCAGCGGCAGCTGTTATGATCACGCCCTTGGTCAATGCCCTCGCGACAGTCCATTTCAGTTCGTCACCCTGAAGCGAGCTGGAAGCAGAGAAATTCACGATTTGCGCACCGTCGTTCATTGCTTGATTGAGCAGCCACGGGACACTGACTTTAGATAGGCCATTCTGAGTTTCAGTACACGAAGGAGATGCAGAATCTCCCCTGCTAGGGGCGGGTATCTGATAAGTCAGAAGAGAACTCTCGGGAGCCACTCCATAGACAGATGACACCAAGATCGAAGCAACAGCTGTGCCATGGGTCTTGGAAGATGCGGATGAGGTCACTTCACACGTTGATTTGTTGTGAATATCCGAATCCCTCAGCTCGGGTGTAGTAGTATCTACTTCCCCATCGACGATGGCAACGGTTACCCCTTTGCCGGTATACCCCTTTGCCCTAGCCTGATCCAGGTGGTAGTATGAGAAGTACGCCTGGTCCGCCGCGGTGATCGCGTTGTCCGCCTGGGCTGGAGTGGTTGGGAGCGTGGTGACGCTAGCGGCGATGACGAGAGCGGCAGCCGAAGCTCCCCACATGCGTCTACTTTTTCGAGGCGCTCGTCTCGGCTTTACCATTGGCGCGGATCCCATCCATCGTCCTTTCGCGGAGCGGGGCTCAAGTCCTTAACGGAGCCGTTATCGGAGTCAAAGCCAACGTCAGCCACGCGTCACCTCCACGAATACCAAGACCGAAAATGACATGTTCCACGGAACACTATGAGACCTCTGCAAGCATATGACTACTTGTTCACAGTGACAAGCGCGTCCGAGAATCGCGCAGTGACCACAGACCAGCGGATATGGGTGTGGGCCCAGCCGCTCGGCCGGGCCCACACCCATCAGTTGAGAGGTACTCCCCCGTCAGCCTCGCAGCGTCGGGTCGGCGGCCAGGACGTCGGCAACCTCCTCGCGCGTGGGCGAGTAGGCGCCTTGGTGCAGGATGGTGATGCCGGAGGTGATGATGCCGCGGTGGATGGCGGGCAGGATCTGGTCCCACGAGGCCTCACGCAGGCGCTGCTTTGCCTCGCCGGAACCCAGGAGTCCCGCGTCCACGAGGCCGGAGATCAGGCCGGCCATGAGCGAGTCGCCCGCGCCCACGGTGTCCACCAGCTCGACGTCCAGCGGGTCGACGACGAGCATGTCACGCTCGGCGGCAGCCTTGATGTAGACTCCCCAGGGACCGCGCGTGCACAGGATCAGCGACGGGCCGGACTGCGACCACTCGCGGATGACGTCCTCGACGGGGCGGCCCGGGTAGAGCCACTCGAGGTCCTCGTCCGACGCCTTGACGACATCCGCGAGGGCCACGATCGCCTCGATGTGGGGGCGGGCCTCGTCGGGCGTACCCAGCAGAGCGGGGCGGATGTTCGGGTCGTAGGACACAGTGCCGCGGATGGCCTGGCGCTTGACGGCGGCCAGGACCTTATCAGCGCCGGGCTCGACGACGACCACGTAGGAGCCGGTGTGGACGTGCCCAACGGTGTCCGGGTCCTCGACGGAGGGCACATCCCAGGACAGATCAAACTCGTAGGTGGCATGGCCTCGTTCGTCGACGGCGGCGTGAGCCACCGTGGTAAATTCGGCGCCGTCGCTGCCGGGCGTCAGGGTGACGCCGGCGGCCTCGGCGTGAGCGCGCACCTTATCGCCGCGAGCGTCGCGGGCGAACCATGTCGCCAGCTCGGATTCGTGGCCGAGCCGGGTCAGGCCGGCGGCAACGTTGAGCATCGATCCCCCGACAACTTCGACGGGTTCACTGTTTGGGCGGGTGATCTCGTCGATGAGAGCTTCCCCGATGTTCACGATCCTAGTCATTCGTCAACCCCAGCTTCTCTTCCATTTCTTCCAGAGGAATGCCCTTCGTTTCGGGCATAACCTTCAGGACCCAGAATAGCTGACCGATCATGGCCAGGAAGAAGATTCCGAAGGCGAAACCCCCGCCCAGCTTATCCGCGAGCACGGGGAACGCGTAGGTAATGACGAAGGCGAACACCCAGTGCGTGAGCGACCCCAGAGACTGGCCGCGGGCGCGCACGCGGTTGGGGAAGATCTCCGAGATGAACACCCAGATGACCGAGCCCTGACCGAAGGCGTGCGAGGCGATGAAGGCGAGCAGGCCGACAAGAATCAGCCAGACCGGAACGGCGCTGCCTTCTTCGAAGACACCCCCCTTGTAGGCGAACATGATTGCCGACAGGAAGCCAAGCGAGATGAGGTAGCCGATGGAGCCGACGATCATGAGCTGGCGCCGACCCAGCTTGTCGATGACGGTGAGGGCAGCCATCGTGGCGATCAGGTTCATGAGGCCGACGATGACGGAGGCGACGTAGGGGAATGCCGCGCCGAGCACCTCCTCGCCGCCGGCGAGCTTCATAACCTTGGGAGCGTAGTAGAGGATCGCGTTGATGCCGGAGAGCTGGTTGAACATCGCAATGCAGAAGGCCATGAGGATGACCTTGCGGTAGCGGCGCGTGAAGAAGGCAACCTTGCCGCCGGAAGCATCCTCGGCGATCTGCGCCTTTATCTCGGCGATCTGCTCGTCGAACTCTGCCCGAGAGGTGGTGAGGCGTTCAGAAATCTTCACGGCCCGCTCCTTGCGACCGTTGGCCAGGAGCCAGCGAGGCGTCTCGGGGACGGTCGCCAGGAAGATGAGGAAGAAGACGGCCGGGACGGCCATGACGCCGAGCATCCAACGCCAGGCGATGTCCTCGTGTGCGATCTCGCGGATGATCGCGTTGGAGGCGTAGGCAAGGAGGATACCGAAAACGATGTTGAACTGGACCAAGCCGACCAGGCGCCCGCGCACGCGAGCGGGGGCGATCTCGGCGGTGTAGATGGGCGCGACCACGGAGGACAGTCCGACGCCGATGCCGCCGAGGAAGCGGAACAGCATGAAGAAAGTGATCGGGAACGCGGACGAGGCCGACACCGATCCGTCCGCAGCGGTGACCAGGGTGGGTAGCGGCGCAAGAGCGGTTGCGAGGGCGCCCACGCCGAACAGGATGCCGATCCAGAAGAGGACGGGCTTACGGCCGAAGCGATCAGCCAGGTTACCGGCGATGATCGCGCCGAGAATCGTACCGATCGTCGCGATCGCGACGATCATGCCTTCGCCCGTGGAGGACAGAGCGTAGAGCTCGGTGAGTTTTTCTTCCGCACCGGAGATGACGGCGGTATCAAAACCGAAGAGCAGGCCGCCGAGAGAGGCGACGATGGCACTTCGAATGACCAGGGGCGGAATGGATCGAGATGGTGCTGACGACTGAGATGTCATGCTAGCTCCGCACTGTGGGGAGGGGACGCGCATGGCGCCGAGGCCGTTCCTGCCTCTGTCGCGAGCCTAAGAATTCAATTGGTCGGACAATTAGGACCTAGGGAGCAGTTATGTGAAAACTGAAAGGAAAACGGGAGGAAAAACGCCCACCGACAAAGAAAAAGTAACGACGGTAACACAAGGGGATGCGCGGAAACATCCACCATGCGAAACGCATGATCAAATTTCGATCGCGTAGAGCCTCGTCTGGCCGACCGTACGGAAGCCGAGGTAGTCGTAGATGGCGAGAGCGCCCGTGTGGTTCGCGGACCCCACGCCCGTGCCCGCGCGATCCATGCCGTCGCGCTTCTGTGCCCACATCGACGCCAGGATCAGCGCGTCCGCGACGCGGCTCTCGCGCCACTGGGACAAGACACCCAGCTGGTCGATGTACCCCTCACGCCAGCCCAGAGCCGCCCAATCCTGCTCGTAACACGATGCCAGCAGGAAACCGGCAACGCGGGGACGATCGCCCGTGCGGTCGACGGCGACGAACGACCATTCGGGAGCGAAGGCCGTGCGCCCCTGCATCCACTGCTCCTGGGTGAGCGGGGGCCGACCCCACTCGGACTCGTTGAGGCGGTTCGCCGCGCGCAGGGCGGGTTCCTCCCACTGGGGGCCCCAGGCCTCGACGCTCATGTACGAACCCAGGTCAGGAACCGGCGGAAGACTATCCAGGGAGGCGCGCAGCTCGTAGTAGGTGCGCGTCCAGCGGAAGCCATGCACCTTCAGCTGCGCCTCGAGATCGTCCTGGCCGGTCTCGACGTGACAGGTGATCTGGGCGGGAGCGTCACCCTCGACCTCGGCCAGCATCTGTCGGGCAGTGCCCTCCTGCCAGTCGACGATCGCATTGCCGAGGCCGATGCGCCGAAAGTCGGGGTCCACTCCCCCGACGCAAACGCACTCCACACGCCCCGGGAAACGCAGGACCACCTGCGCGAAGGCGACGATTCGACCCGCTGCAATACCCCTGCGGGCGATCCCGACGAGGCCTCGCCACTGGGAAGCACCCGAGAGCATCTCCTCGACCTCGTCCGGGCTGGTGCGATACGGCGGGTTATCGCGGGCCTCCATGCGGGCGAAAAGCGCGGACAGGCCGTCGTGATGGGCGGCCGTCAGCGACTCCCATTCGATCCCGTGATGTTCGCCCGGGAAGGGGACGAACTCGGGGGCATTTGCTCGCTGCGCGAGAGGAATGCTCATGCTCGCCTCCTTCCGTCCCTACTGGTCGATCGTGTAGTAAACCTCGGCGGCTTCATCCACGAAGCCCAGGTGTTCGTAAATCTTATGCGCTCCGTCCGGGCTCGACATGTCAACGTCGAGGCCAATGCGCGACGCTCCAGACGCGGACGCTGCGGCGACGGCGTGCCCGACGAGGGCGCTCGCAATGGAGCGTCCGCGGTGCGCCTCAGCAACGCCGAGCAGGTAGATGTAAGCCTCCGGACGGCCCGTAGCCACCCAGCGCTGCGCGGGACGTCCAGTGATCGCGTAGCCAACGACATCACCCTGAGCATCCACGGCCACGAACGACCAACGCGTGTCGAAGTGGTTCATCGCATCGTCCCACCACAGGGCGCGCAGGGGCGAACGGAACGACTGCTGGAAAGCCTCCATGTGGATGGCGCGGATCTGGTCCTGCGGAACCTTGTTCCACGGAAGGACGCGATATCCGTGGCGCGCGGGCACGGGCACCTCGCCACCGGCCAGGTCACGGTACATGACCTGGTACGTGCGCTTAGCAAAGAAGCCGGCCGCAATGTAGAGGCGGCGACGATCGGTCATGTGCGCGTCGACGAGGTTCGAAATCGAGGCAGGAACCTCAGAATCGGCTCCAAATTCCTCGACGAGCATCTGTCGGGCGCGCCCGTCCTGCCAGTAGAGCAGAGCCCGGCCCACGCCTCGGCCACGCCAGTGCGGGTGAATGAAGGCACTGACGACGGCGGTGGCGGCCTCGTGAATGCCGCGCAGCACGCGCACGGACGCCACGGCGCAGATGTTTCGCTTCGCGTCCAGGCCGACGATCGTGTCCACCCAGTCGCGCCCGTTCTCGCCCTCCATCATGTCCGCGATGTCGTCGACGGAGGTGCGCCGAATGGCATTGTCGTCGTCTTCGATCAGGGAGATGAGTGCGTACACGGCGGGGGCATCGCGGCCGATCATGGGCCGCCAGCGCAACCCGAGGTGATTGCCCGGGTACGGGACGGACCCGGGCGGCGTGAGTCGCTGCGCAAGTCCTGTCATGGCAGATATCCTACCGGCTATTCGGGCCTTTAGTCACACTGGCGCTTGACATTTGGTCAACGCGCGTGAACGGTTGTGCAGCGCGCGGGGATTTTTGCCCGTGATTACGCGTCGATGCGCGTACGATCCAGCCCCGCGGATTCCTCGACAATGAACTCCTTGCGCGGACCCACGGTCGAGCCCATGAGCAGCTCAAACACGTCCTCCGCCTGGCGCAGGGCTTCCTCGTCGGCCAGCGTGATGCGACGCAGCGAGCGGTGCGCCCGATCCATCGTTGTCTCGGCGAGCTGGTCTGCGTCCATCTCGCCCAGGCCCTTGTATCGCTGGATGGGTTCCTTCCACGTGCGGCCCGAGCGACGCAGGGCGGCGAGCTTACGATGCAGCTCGTCCTCGGAGTAGGTGTAGATGTACTCGCGCTTCTTGCGTCCCTTGCCCGCGACCTCGATGCGATGCAGGGGCGGGACGGCGGCGTAGATGCGGCCGGCCTCGACCATGGGGCGCATGTAGCGGAAGAACAGGGTCAGCAGCAGGGTGCGGATGTGCGCGCCGTCGACGTCGGCGTCCGTCATGAGGATGACCTTGCCGTAGCGAGCCTGGGACAGGTCGAAGGTACGGCCCGAGCCCGCGCCGATCACCTGGATGATGTTGGCGCACTCGGCGTTGGCCAGCATGTCCGCGGTCGAGGCCTTCTGCACGTTGAGGATCTTTCCTCGAATCGGGAACAGGGCCTGGTAGTGGGAGTTGCGCGCGGCCTTGGCCGTACCCAGGGCGGAGTCGCCCTCGACGATGAACAGCTCGGTCTCCTCGACGTCCTCGAGGCGGCAGTCCGCGAGCTTGGCGGGCAGCGAGGAGGTTTCCAGCGCGTTCTTCTTACGCGAGATCTCCTTGTGCAGGCGTGCGGAGACGCGGGCCTTCATCTCGCCGACGACCTTCTCCATGAGGAGGGAGGTCTGCTGCTTGTCGTCACGCTTGGAGGAGGCGAACTTGGCCTTCAGCCAGTCGGAGACCACGCGGTTGACGACGGTGCGAATCTGGGGAGTGCCCAGCGTTTCCTTTGTCTGTCCCTCGAACTGAGGCTCGGGGAAGCGCACGGTGATGACGGCGGTCATGCCGGCCTGCACGTCGTCCTTTTCGGGGCGGCCATCCTTCGCGCCGACCTTGAGTTTGCGGGCGTTCTTGTCGATCGCGGCGCGCAGGGTCTTGAGGACCGCCTGCTCGAAGCCGGTGACGTGGGTGCCGCCCTTGGGGGTGGCGATGATGTTGACGAACGACTGGACGCTCGTGTCGTAGCCAATGCCCCAGCGCAGCGCGATGTCGACCTCGCACGTGCGCTCGACCTCGGTGGCGCGCAGGTGCCCGGTCTCGGAGTCCAGGGCCTGCACGGTCTCGTTGTAGGTGCCCTCGCCCGTGATGTGCCACGTGTCGGTGACGGGGCCGTCGGTGGCGAGCCAGTTCGCGAAGTCGACGACGCCGCCGTCGAAGCGGAAGCTCTCGTGGAGTTCCTCTTCGCCGCGCTCGTCGTAGCAGTTGATGGTCAGGCCGGGCACGAGGAACGCGGTCTGGCGGGCGCGCGCCAGCAGGTTCTCCCAGGAGAAGCCCTCGGTCGACGGGAAGATCTGGAAGTCCGCCCAGAAGCGCACGCGCGTGCCGGTCTGGGATTTCTTCACCTTGCCGACCGTCTTGAGGGTCGAGCCGTCCACGAACGGCTTGAAGGGCGAGTTGGGGGTGCGCTGCTTCGAGTCGTCGAATTCGCCGGGTTCGCCGCGGCGGAAGCACATCTCGTGGGTCTTGCCACCGCGATCGACCTGTACGTCGAGGCGGGCCGAGAGTGCGTTAACGACGGAGGCGCCGACGCCGTGGAGGCCGCCCGAGGCCGCGTAGGAGCCGCCGCCGAACTTACCGCCGGCGTGGAGCTTGGTGTAGACGACCTCGACGCCCGTCAGGCCCTGTCCGGGGACGATGTCGACGGGGATTCCTCGGCCGTTGTCGGCGACGGAGGCGGAGTGGTCGGGGTGCAGGCGCACGTCGATCGTGTCGCAGTGGCCTTCCAGGGCCTCGTCGACCGCGTTGTCGATGATCTCCCAGAGGCAGTGCATGAGGCCCCGGTGGTCGGTGGAGCCGATGTACATGCCGGGGCGCTTGCGCACGGCTTCGAGCCCCTCGAGGACCGAGAGGTGCCGTGCGTTGTAGTCGGATGCATCGGTAGGAGTCACGATGTGCATCATATGTGGGTCAACGCTCGTTTGTGGCCAACGGTGCGCGTGGCGCGGGTTCTGGGACGCTTTCCACGATTGACGAGGCCGGGGCCAGATCCCGCTGGGGGGGTGCCGTTTCGGGGGCTGTTGGGGCATATTGAAGGAGGGTTTGCGCTCCCCCGTTTCATTGTGTCGGCGTGCGGGCAGTCGATTGCGCCCCGGGTGAACAGGGGTGCGAGGCGCGGGGTGATGGTGTGTGATGGAAGCATGAACGCACAGACTCTTGAACGCCCCGTACTGGACGAGCCGCAGCTCAGCGCGGCTAATCGTTGCGACGCCTGCGGCGCTCGCGCCTGGGTTCGTGCGACGATGCCTTCGGGTGGCCAGCTCTACTTCTGCGGCCACCACGCAAACGAGCACCTGCCCTCACTGGTGGGTGGCGGCGCACAGATCCTGGACGAGCGTCATTTCATGAACGACTGAGAGCGAGCCTCCCGCAGCGGCGGGACGCACGGCTTGCAGGCGCGGGCGGGGACCAACGGGTCCCCGCCCGCGTTTTTCTTGCGCACATCGTTGTTGCGCCTATTTGCGATGCCTGCGTCACGAAACCGCTCTTGATCCGTACTTTTGCTCCTCTCCCCCGCGCGCCTGTCAAAAACCACGTGATACAGTTACGAGCCGCTTTCGGGCACAAAAAGTGGCGAACTGACACACTTTCGCCCACATTGGAGCAAAGCCATGAAAATAGCGTGGAACGAAATAAAATACCAACCAAAGAAGTTCATTCTCATCGAGTTCCTGATCGCCACGCTCATGTTCATGGTCGTGTTCCTCTCGGGTCTCACCAACGGCCTCGCCTCCTCCGTATCCGCGCAGATCCAGAACTACGGGGCCGCGACGTACATCTTGTCGACGGACTCCGAGGGCGTCATCCCCTATTCCTCCGTGACCGAAGAGGACATCGAGGAGCTGGAAGCTCGCGGCTTGTCGGACTACGCCGGCCTGGTCATCCAGCGAGCCGCCATCACGCGCGGCGATGACTCCAACACCCTGGACATCACCTACTTCGCGACAGACCATAACGAGGATGGCACTCTCGAGCCCGCGGTCATCGACTCCGACGTGAGCGCGTCCGGACTCAAGGAGAACGAGGTCATCCTGGATCGCGCGTTTGAGGACGAGGGGATCCGCGTGGGAGACCAGGTGATCGACAAGATGTCCGAGCAGGCGCTGACGGTCGTTGCTTTCGCGAAGAACGCCAACTATGGCTACAGCGACATCGGCTTCGTGTCCTCGCAGACCTATGCGGCGATGCGCGCGAAGACCGACCCTAACTACCAGTGGCACGCTCAGACGATCGTCACCTCGAAGGAGATTGCGGCCGACGATCTGCCCAGCGACCTGATGGTGGCCGACCGCCAGCAGGTTATCGACAAGATTCCGGGATACAAGGCTCAGAACCTCACCTTGAAGATGATGACCTGGGTGCTCCTCGTGGCCTCGTCGTCCGTCCTCGGCGTGTTCTTCTACATCCTGACTCTTCAGAAGCTTCGGCAATTCGGAGTGTTGAAGGCGATCGGCATGCGGATGCGGACCATCACCTACATCCAGATCTCCCAGCTGACGATCATTTCGTTGATCGGTGTGACGATCGGGCTGGGCCTGGCGGCTCTTGTTGCCCCCTTCTTGCCAAGTACCGTCCCGTCCATCATGACGCTCTCGGACACCGTGACAGTCGCGGTGAGTTTCGTCGTGACCTCGATCCTGTGCGGCGCGCTGTCGCTACTCAAGATCAAGAAGGTGGACCCCATCGACGTCATCGGCGGAAA
Organism: Schaalia dentiphila ATCC 17982; assembly: GCF_000154225.1. NCBI lineage: Bacteria > Bacillati > Actinomycetota > Actinomycetes > Actinomycetales > Actinomycetaceae > Schaalia > Schaalia dentiphila. Next base: position 1,593,924 of record NZ_DS264586.1, read on the forward strand.
CGGAGAATAAAATGGCGATCATCGAACTGGACAACATCGGAAAGTCCTACGCCGACGGCGACGAGATCCACCACGTGCTCAGCGGGCTGAACCTGAGCGTCGACAACGGCGAATTCGTGGCGATCCTCGGGCCTTCCGGTTCCGGAAAGTCGACGCTCCTGTCTATCGCTGGCCTGCTGTTGTCGGCCGACGAGGGACGCATCTCCATCGCCGGCGAGGACCTCACACAGCTGAGCCAGAAGCAGTGGACACGCAAGCGCCTGGAGCTGCTGGGCTTCATCTTCCAGGACCACCAGCTCCTGCCCTACATGCGTATTGGCGATCAGCTCGAGTTGGTCGCCAAGCTCAAGGGTCAGAAGGACAAGGCTGCACGCCAGGCAGAGGTCCGCTCCCTCATGGAGGACCTGGGGATCGAGGCCTCCTACGCGAAGTATCCGCGCCAGATGTCGGGCGGTCAGAAGCAGAGGGCGGCGATCGCTCGCGCCTTCGTTGGCAACCCGCAGCTGATCCTGGCAGACGAGCCGACCGCGAGCCTGGACCCGGACCGCGGCCAGGAGATCGCGCAGCTGATCAGCAAGGAAGTCAAGTCCACCCACAAGTGTGCCATCATGGTGACCCACGATCGCTCGATCCTGCCCTACGTGGACACGATCTACGAGCTCACGCACGGCACGCTGACAAGGCTCGCGGCCTGAGCCGGCTGCTGGCTTCGCGCGCGCTCCACTCACATTGCAGCGGCGGTGACGGTGCGGATCTCCTGGGCTCTGCTTTCAGGAGATCCGCACAGCTTCAGGCCTTCAGCGCCAGCAGGCCCTCCGAGATAAAACGACGCACAAGCTCACTACGGGTTTGTCCGAGTTCCCCGGTAGCCTCGTCGAGCTCCCGAACCAAGGATTCAGGCAGGCGCGTGCCGACCGGCTATTAGTCCTCACCTAAGAGCTGCGGACGCCCTGGCAGCACCTTCCAGGCTCCGTCACATTCGCCCGCTTCGAAGCGCTGAGCATCCGCTTCAAGGTCGGCGTCGGTAACGGTGATCCCTCCCGCGAGATGGTAGGTCCCCTCTTGCTTCTTGCTCATTACCCTCTCCTCCCGGGTCCAAATATTTCTGTCATCATTTTCTTTGAAGGCGGTGTCATCGCGAGTAGAAGCAACGGCTTTTCCACACGAGGAGCACTCCCCTAGTCCGCGAGGCGCTGGGAGACCACCGTGGTGACGCCATCGCGCATTGTGACGCCGTAGAGGGCGTCCGCGATCTCCATCGTGCGCTTCTGGTGCGTGATGACAATCAGCTGCGAGGTCTCCTGCAGCTCCTTGAAGATGGCGAGCAGGCGTGTCAGGTTCATGTCGTCCAGGGCGGCCTCGACCTCGTCCATGACGTAGAAGGGAGAGGGCCGCGCCTTGAAGATCGCGACCAGGAACGCGATCGCGGCCAGGGAACGCTCGCCGCCCGACAGCAGCGACAGGCGCTTCACCTTCTTGCCCGCGGGCCGAACCTCGATCTCGATGCCGGTCGTCAGCATGTCGTCCGGGTCGGTGAGCACGAGTTCGCCCTGTCCGCCCGGGAACAGCACGCCGAACACGTGCTCGAACTGCTCGCGCGTCTCGGCGAACGCCGACGCGAAGGCCTCCTCCACCAGGCGATCCACGTCCTGCACGATGCGCAGCAGGTCCGCCTTCGAAGCTTTGAGGTCCTGCACCTGATCCACCAGGAACTTGTGCCGCGATGCCAGTGCCTCGTGCTCCTCGAGCGCCAGGGGGTTCACGCGCCCCAGCTTCTCCAGGTCCTTCTGCGCCTTGGCGAGCGCTCGCTCCTGCTCGGCGCGCACGTAGGCGCTCGGCTCGGCGGCCGCGGCCTTCTCAACCTGGTCGGGGTCGAGCGGCAGCATCGGCACCAGCGTCTGGGGGCCAAACTCGGCGAGCAGCTGCTCGGGTTCGAGGGACAGCTCCTCCAGGGCGCGCCGCTGCAGGTCCTCGACGCGCAGGCGCGTCTGTTCGGCGGCGATCTGCCCCTGGTGGGCCGAGGCCGTGGCCTCCGACAGCTCCGCGCTCAGCCGGTCCAGGGCGCGGCGGGCGTCCGAGACCTCCTGGGAGACCTGGGAGCGCCGCTCACTCAGGCGGTCGCGCTCGGCGACGGCCTGAGCGAGGGCACGCTCGGCTGCCTCGAGGGCCACGCGGGCTGCGGCCTCCACGTCCGAGGCCGTGGCCAGCTCCGTCTTGCGCGCGGCCTCGCGCCGGGCGTAACGGGCGCGCTCCTCGCGCTCGGCGGCGGCTGCTTGGCGCAGGGAGCGGGCGCGGGAGGCGGCGCGCCGCGATTGTTCTTCGAGGGCTCGCAGTGATAGGCGTGCCTCGTTTTCGGCCTCGCGGGCCTCGCGTGCGGCGCGGGAGGCTGCGTCCGCGCGGGCCTGGGCGTCTTCGAGGGACTCGGGTGGGCCGACGGTGTCGGCGCCATCGAGGCGTGCGCGTGCGCCAACGTCCTGCTCGCGGGCCCACGTGACCTGCTCGTCGGCGCGGCGGGCCACGTCGTGGGCGCGCTCGGCCTCAGCTCGGGCGGCCTGCGCGGCCGACTGGGCGCGGGCCAGCTCCTGGGCTTCCTTGGCGCGCTGCGCGTCCTCCTCGCGCAGGGCCTTCAGGGCGTCGTTTGCCTCGCGGATGCAGCGGTCCAGGTTCGCGTTTGCCTCGCTGAGCTGCTCAGACACATCGGCCATGCGGGCTTGGACGGCCTCGGCCTGCGCGCACGCCTCCTCGTAGTCGGCGCGCACGGAGAGCACAGAGGAGGCCTGGCGGCCGCCCTCCACCGACCAAGAGCGCAGCACGTCGCCACCTGACGTGACAACTACGCGCACACCGGGCATGTCCAGCACGTCAGCGGCGGCCACAAGGGAGCACGAAACGACCCCGTCCAGCAGGGATACCAGCGGCGCGGCGGCCCCCTCGCAGGCAACGACGTCGGCAAGCCACGTCGCACCCTCGGGCAGATCGGCGCGGGCTGCACCGATCCCGTCATCGGAATCGTGAGAAAGATCATCAGAAGAACCCGACGCTACAACAAGCCGCAGCGAGCGCCCTGCCGCGCGGGCAGCGTCCAGCTCGTCCAGGCCTCGGGCCAGGGAGTCGACGACGACGGCGTCAGCGAAGGGGGCGAGCGCGGCGGCGACGGCGTCCTCAAAACCAGGCGTGACGTGCAGGAGGGGCGCGACCTGGCCGAGCACGCCGGGACGTCCCAGTAGCTCTGCGGTGCCGTCCTCGGGGGTCAGCAGCTGCTCGAGCGCGTCGCGGCGCGCCTCCCAGCGCGCGCGGTCGGCTCGGGCCTCGCGCTCGACGCCGAGCAGCTCGTCCACGCGGGCGCGTGCGGCGTCGCGCCGGGCTGAGGCCTCGGCGTGTGCGCGGGCCGCTCCCCCGCTGGCTTCTTCCTCGGACGAGGCCCCCTCAGCAACACCAACAGAGCCCACAGACGACACGGGCACGGCCTTCTCTGCGGCCTCAGCGCGCTCCTGGGCCGCGCGGTAGGCGCCCCACGCGCGGTCGGCCTCGGCGATCGCAGCCTCCAGGCGAGACGCGGCCGTGGAGGCGTCGCCCGTCAGGCGCGCGACCTTCTCGCGGTGGTCGGCGATGACGCGGTTGACGCGGGCCAGCTCGCGGGACGCGGAATCGTCGGCGTCCTCGGCGGCCTCACGCGCACGAGTCGCGGACATCAGCGCGGAGCGCGCGGCCTCGACCTGACCGGCCAGGGTCGCGTCCTCGGCGCCGGCGACGCGGGCGCGCTCGTCGAGCACGTCGGGGTCCTCGCCGCCCGGTGGCAGCTCGGGGGTCGCCCTCAACGCAACCTTCTGGGTCGCGGCCATGAGCGTGCCGCGCAGGCGCTCGGTGATCGTGGTCAGCGACTGCCAGTCGGAGGATGCCTGCTCGAGCGCCGGCGAGGACGCGCGCTCAGCGTCCTCCAGGCGCGCAAGCTCAGCGCGCGCGGCCGCAATCTGCTCCTCGAGCGAGGCCCGGCGGGCGGCGGCCGACTCGTCCGATGCCTCGAGCACCGATAGCTTCGACAGCGCAGAGGCCAAGTCATCCGCGAGCAGGCGGGCCTTCGCGTCGCGCACGCGCGCCTGAATGAGGGACGCGCGACGAGCAACCCGCGCCTGGCGAGCCAGGGGCCCCAGCTGGCGGTGAATCTCGTTGGTCAGGTCCAGGACGCGCACGAGGTTCGCGTCCATGTCGGCCAGCTTCTTGAGCGCACGTTCCTTGCGCCGGCGATGCTTCAGGACACCTGCGGGCTCTTCGATGAACCCGCGACGCTCCTCGGGCGTAGAGGACAGAATCGCGTCGAGCTGTCCCTGGCCGACGATGACGTGCATCTGACGGCCCATGCCCGTGTCGGAGAGGAGCTCCTGCACGTCCAGCAGCCTCGCCGGAGTGCCGTTAATGGAGTATTCGGAGCCTCCCCCGCGGAACAGGGTGCGGCTGATCGTCACCTCGGAATACTCGATGTCGAGCAGCCCGTCGGTGTTGTCAATCGTCAGGTCCACCTGGGCGCGCCCCAACGCCGCGCGCCCAGATGTCCCCGCGAAAATCACGTCCGCCATTTGCCCGCCGCGCAGCGCGCGGGCACCCTGCTCGCCCATGACCCAGGCGAGAGCGTCGACGACGTTGGATTTACCCGACCCGTTGGGGCCGACGACGCACGTAATGCCCGGTTCGAGGGCGAGCGTGGTCGCACTGGCGAAGGACTTAAAGCCCCGCAGTGTCAGGTTTTTGAGGTACACCCTTGCAGGTTAGCCGTGTCTCAGTAAATCTCCGGGAACCACAGGGAGATTTCGCGCGTTGCGTTGTCCACAGAGTCCGAGCCGTGGATCAGGTTCTCCATGTGGGGGCTGTTCCACGCGCGACCAAGGTCTCCGCGGATCGTGCCCGCGGGGGCCGTCGTCGGATCGGTCGAGCCCATGAGGACGCGCATGCCCTCGACGACGCGCTGGCCTTCGACGATGATGGCGACGACCGGGCCGGAGCTCATGAACTCCAGGAGGCCCTCGAAGAAGGGCTTGTCCTTGTGGTCGGCGTAGTGCTCGGCGAGCAGCTCGCGGGAGGCGATCATGAGCTTGAGGCCCTTGATCGTGTAGCCCTTGGCCTCGATGCGGCGCAGGATCTCACCGGTCAGGCCGCGGGCGTAGCCGTCGGGCTTCACGACGATGAGGGTGTGCTCCAGGGTGGGGTCGAGAAGGTGCTGGGGCTCCAGCAGAACACTCTTAGCGCTCACATTGTCTCCTTTGATGATGAGGGTTGCTCAGTTGCGCTTTCCAGCATATCTGTCAGGGCCGCAACCGCCGCTGTGGCGTCTGCCCCATTGGCCTCGATGTGGACGCTCTGACCTTGGGTGATGCCCAGGGCCATGAGCTCCAGGACCGACCCGCCGTCCGCCCCGTTGACGGTGACCTCGGCGTCGAAGGTGCCCGCCAGGCGCACGAAGGCGGCGGCGGGTCGCGCGTGCAGGCCGACGGGGTCCGCGACGACCGCGTCCGCCTGCGCCCACGTCGACGAGGCCGGGGTCCCTCCCCCTGCCCCACTGGGCTTCGCGGGAGCGGGGCTGGCCGCCTCCTGGGCGGGCACGTCGTCCACGCGGGGGGCCAGGGCGGCTGCGACGTCGGCGACCTGGTCGAGGTCTTCGCCGAGCTGGGCCCGCACTGAGGATGCGACGGCCCCTTCGACGAGGCAGGTGTCGACGAAACGCACGCGCTCGGGTTCGTCGCTCATGTCGATGACAGATTCGACGGTCATCGTGGCCGAGCCGAGGTCGGTCAGGACGATGACGCCGCTTCCCTCCCCGTCCACGGCAGCAAGGGCGGCCTCGAGGGCCGTCTCCACGAGGTCGTAGGAGGTGCCGATGCGGCCGTCGTCCGTGCCCCCGGCGGCCTCGAAGTGCACGTCGGGGGCCATCTGGGCGGCCAGCTCGCAGACTCCGTTGGCCAGGGAGGCCGAGTGGGAGACGATGACGAAGGAGACGCGCACGCTCATGCTGCGCCGGCCTCGCCCGCTGCTCGCACGGCGGCGCGCAGGATGAGGGAGGTGGACACGGCACCCGGGTCGAGGTGTCCGATGGAGCGTTCTCCCAGGTAGGAGGCGCGTCCCTTCGTGGCCCGCATGGGTTCCGTGGCGGCAGCTCCGACCTCTGCGGCGGTGGCGGCGGCCTCGAGGACGGCCACGGGATCGCTACCGGACTCGGCGGCCGCGCGGGCGGCCTCGAGGGCGGGCGTCCACGCGTCCACCATGGTCTTTTCGCCCGTGGTGCCCTTGCCTCGGGCCTGGATTCCGTCGAGCGCGCCCGCGATTACCGCTGCCACGCCCGCGCTGTCGAGCTCGCCGTCACCGGCGGCCTTCGATGCGCGCAGGAACGCGGTCCCGTAGAGGGGCCCGGCGGCGCCGCCGACCGTGGACATGAGGGTCTTGGCGACCGTCTTGAGGACCTCGGCGACGCTGCCCGGCTGGGCCTGGCCCAGGGCCTCGACGGCGGCCTTGAAGCCGCGGTCCATGTTCTCGCCGTGGTCGCCATCTCCGATGGCTCGGTCCAGGTCCACCAGGTAGTCGCGCTGCTCAGCGACCTGCGCCGCGGCCAGCTCGATCCACCGCAGTGCCCACGCTGCATCTAGGCTCATCGTGTTTCTCCTTGTCCTGCCTCGTTGCTTACTTCCAGGCGACCGTGTTCACGGGCGCGTCGAAGAGCTCGAGGAGCTCGTCGTCGGCGCGCATGAGGGTCACGGAGACGCCGGGCATCTCCAGGCTGGTGACGTAGTTGCCGACCATCTGGCGGGCAATCTTGATGCCGTCCTTCTTCAGCAGGGCGGCGAGGGCGCGGAAGCAGATGTAGAGCTCGGAGACGGGGGTGCCGCCCATGCCGTTGACGAGAGCCACGACGCGCTCACCTTCGGCGAGGCCCAGGTCTTCGCGCACGCGCTCGTAGAGTTCGGCGACGAGGCTGTCTGCGGTCTCCATGGAGCCGCGGCGGTATCCGGGTTCGCCGTGGATGCCGATGCCCAGCTCAATCTCGTCCTCGCCCAGGTCGAAGGAGGGCTTGCCGGCGTGGGGCACCGTGCAGGGGCCCAGGGCCAGGCCCATGGAGCGGGTCTGGTCGTTGACCTTGGTGGCAATGCGGGTAACTTCCTCCAGGGAGTCGCCGCGCTCGGCGGCAGCACCAGCGATCTTCTCCACGAAGATCGTTCCGGCGACGCCGCGACGCCCCGCCGTGTAGAGGGAGTCCTCGACGGCCACGTCATCATTCACGACGACCGACGAAACCTTGATATCCTCCATGTCGGCCAGCTCGGCGGCGGTCTCGAAATTGAGGACGTCGCCCGTGTAGTTCTTGACGATGTGCAGCACGCCCGCGCCGTGGTCGGCGGCCTTCGTGGCCTCCAGGATCGGGTCGGGGGTGGGCGAGGTAAAGACCGCGCCGGGCACGGCCGCATCCAGCATGCCTTCACCGACGAAGCCCGCGTGCAGGGGCTCGTGCCCGGATCCGCCACCGGAGACGAGGCCGACCTTGCCCTCAGCCTTGGGGGCGTGACGGGTCACGAAGTCGGGCGAGTAATGGACATCGACGAGGTCGGGGTGGGCCAGGGCGAAACCTTCGAGTGTTTCGCGGACGACGGCGTGGACGTCATTGACGAGCTTCTTCATGTTGCCTCCTTGCACATTGCTCATCTGTACTTGTATACGTGATCAATCGTGCCACCTTTGAGCACGAAATCCTAACCGTGGCGGCCGCCACGATGCGGCCGCCCTGGTTGGGTTCCATCCTAGCGGGGGCTGTGACCGGCGAGGGCCAGCATTTCCCCGGCCAGCATGACCGAGCCAAACACAAGAACTCCGCTGCGATCCGCGGGCTCGGCCCCGGCCTCGGCGATCTCTGCTGCACGATCGACCGCGTCGGCCAACGACTCGCGCACGTCTACCCGGTCAGGACCGAAGACCTCCTCGGCGATCTCGGCCAGGCGCGCGATGTCAGCCGCGCGCTCGCCCGGCATCTGCGTGACGACAAGGTGATCGATGAAGGGTTCGACCTCGGACAGGACGCCCTCGACGTCCTTGTCCCCCATCGCCGCATACACGCCCGCGATGCGCGCGAACCCAAAGGAGGATTCCACGGCCTCGCGCAGGGTGGCCGCACCCGCGGGGTTATGCGCGGCGTCCACGATGATCGTGGGCGAATGACGCACAACCTGCATGCGTCCCGGGCTGGAGGCGTTCATGAGGCCCTGCTCGACGATGCGACCGTCCAGGCCACGCCCGCCCATGAAGGCCTCGACGGCGACGAGGGCCGCCGCCGCGTTGTGGGCCTGATACTGCCCGAACAGCGGGACGAACACGTCCTCGTAGACCGCGGAGGGCGTGCGGATCGTAACCATCTGGCCGCCGACGCCCATCTGACGATCCACGACCTCGAAGTCTCGGCCCTCGACGCGGGCGATCGCGTCGACAGAGCGCGCCTGCTCGAGGAGGATGTCGAGGACTTCCTCCTCCTGAGCCATGATGACGACAACCTGGCCGGGCTTGATGATGCCAGCTTTTTCGCGCGCGATTTCCTCGATCGTGGAGCCGAGCCACTTCGTGTGGTCCAGGGCGATCGGGGTGATAACGGAGACGCCCGCGTCGATGACGTTCGTGGCGTCCCAGCGCCCGCCCATGCCGACCTCGACGACAGCGGCGTCGACCGGATAGTCGGCGAAGGCCGCATACGCCATGATCGTGAACACCTCGAAGAAGGACAGACGGGGGCCGTCCTCCTGCGCGCTGCGCTCGTCCACCATGCCGACGTAGGGCTCAATGTCCTCCCATGCGCGCACGAAGCCCTCGCGCGTGATCGGGTGGCCCTCCAGGGAGATGCGTTCGCGCACGTCGAGCAGGTGCGGGCTCGTAAAGCGGCCCGTCTTCATGCCGAAAGCAGTAAGGAGCGAGTCGATCATGCGCGACGTGGAGGTCTTGCCGTTCGTACCCGTGATGTGGATCGACGGGTAGGAGTTCTGCGGGTCGCCCAGGATGTCCAAGGCGAGCTTCACGCGATCGAGCGTGGGATCGATGTCGTGCTCGGGTGCGCGCGCGACGATGGACTGGTAGATCTCCTGCACGCGGGCGTCCAGCGCGACGTCCTCCTCAGCCTTCGCGAGTGCGGCCTCGTGGGAGGCGCGCTCGTCGCGTGCCTCGGCGGCATCGTCGGCGAAGTCCTCATCCACCTCGCCCTCGATCTCGGCGAGGACTGAGGGGTCGGGGCCCAGCAGCAGCGAGTGCTCGACGAGGGCGCGCAGCGCAGCCTCGCGTTCGCTCTCCTCAGCCTGAGGGTCGCTGCCCTCCCCCGCCTCGGTGTCCTCGACCTCGTCGGCCGCTTCCAGGTACGGAATCAGGTCGGCCGGGATGCCGCCCTGCTGATCCTCGTGGGTGGGGTCTTGCCCGAAGAACGATTCGCCTGCCATGTTTCCTCCGCTGCTCGCAGTGTCTTCGCTATTTTACCGGGCCAGGCACGGCGGGCGGCTTGTTCCGCCGGTCACGGCGCGTTGTCGCGCACAGTCCGCGCGTCGTCATTGACGAGGCCGGGGCGGGGTACCCCCGAACCTACACATTCTCCGCGGGGAGCTCGTCGTCAGCGCGCCGACGAAGACAGGTAGGATGAAAGCCTTCACGATGATCTATTTCAGGAGGCGACACGTGGGTAAGTGGTTTAGTCAGGCATCCGAAATCGAGGAGTTGCGCGCCGAGAACCAGCGACTCAAGGAACAGGTTGCGACCCTCGAGGCGCGACTGCGCACCGCTTACGCGGACGCCGGAGTCGCGGCCCTCGCCGGATCATCCTTCCCCTCTCCCGAGGCGGCAGTACCGCAGGCCTCAGTTCCTGCCTTCCCAGCCGGTGCACCCAACCCGACCACGGCCTCCTTCCCGGAGCTGAGCGCCGCCGAACTCCAGATGATCGCCGAGGGCAGGGTCCTCAACGCCATCAAGGCCTACCGGGACCGCACCGGCGTCGACCTGAAGACAGCGAAGGCGGCAATCGACGCCGCGCGCTGAGCGATTCCCTCATGCTGGGCGAGCCAACCGCTCTGATAGGATGCCGACCACACAGACATCCTCAATGACGCGAAGGATTCCCCATGCTGCTGGCAGGTCTCACCGAAGAACCGGGCTGGATCCGATCCAGCTTCAACCTCACGTACCGCGTGCCGTGGGAGAAACTGACCCAGGGCGTGCGTGGGGTCTACCCCTACATCCAGGACGCCGAGGTGCAGGTCGACGGCGAGCCCCTCCGTTTGTCCGCACCCGAGGATCTGCTGGCTATTCCCGAGGCTTCCAGCGTCATGATCCGAGGCATGTCCCCCATCCTCAAGGCGCCGATCATGCTGACGTTCTTCAACCAAAAGCCGTTCGTCAACGTCGCGATCGGCCGGGTCAACGAGGAATTCCAGACCACCGACTACGAGAAGTTCAACAAGTCGATGTGCCAGTTCATGGACTCCATCGAGATCATGATGCACGTCCCGCCGGCCACGCTGCCGAAGGGCTGAGCACCGAACGCACCCCCGGAAGCGAGAGGAACACAGGCATGCACCTGGAAGGGCATCACGAGGACGGCGGCTGGCTCCTGTCCACCTTTACCCTCACGAACCGAGTCTCGTGGGAGATGATGCTCCAGGCGGTCTACGCCGCCTTCGAGTATTTTGCGGACATCACGATCTTCGTGGACGATCAGTCCGTCGAGCTTGAGTCGCGCGCCGACGTGCTCTCCATCCCCGAGGCTCGAAGCATCGGGATCGCCGGCGAGTCCGTGGTGGTCAAAGAACCGATGATCATCATCTTCTACAACCAGGTGCACTTCATCAACCTGCGTATTCGGTGCGGCAACGACGACCTGCACGACCTCGACTACGAGGGCTTCAACAAGATCGTGTGCCCGATCGTCGACGCCATCGAGCTGGCGATGTACCAGGAGCCCGTGCCCACGCCCGTCAAGGACGACGCTACTGAAGAAACCGAAGACGCCGAGGAGGAGAAGGCGTCCGAGGCCTCGTCCGCCGAACCCCCGATCCCCCCACCGCCAGCCACAGAACCACAGGACAGCGCGACTCCCGCCAACGCCCCTGCACCGGGCGCCGAACCGCCGATTCCCCTCCCGCCGGCCGAGGCCTCGGCGCCACCGATTCCCGCGCCTGCACCGAGAAAGAGGAGTGAGTTCCGATGCAACTAGAGACTCCTTCGCCCGACGACAAGCGACGCACTGTCCATCAGACACACATTTTTCCCACGCGCGCGCCCGGCCCAGGCGACGTGCTGCCCAACGCGGCGCAGGGCCTCGGAGAGCGCTACCGGTGCGGAGCTGACGTAACCGGCGCCATGGAACTGCAAATGGCCGAAGGCACCGACCCGTACATTCACTCGACGGCCGACTGGATGCGCTCGCGCTTCTCGCAGCCCGGCACAATCTGTCCGGAATGGCGCGACGACCGCGACCACGGCGAAATCCCGGGAACCAACCGCTATTTCCGCGACAAAGACGAGTTCATCGAAGCCCTCGACATCGATGGCCTGGACCACATCGGACACGTCGGAGCGCGCAACCTGACGCCCATCATCAAGTGCTTGATCTTTCCCTCGGAGTTCCGCTCGGGGCCACCCGCCAACTACAACGAGCTTTACCGCCAGTTCCGCTTCACCGATAACCCGTTGCCCGAGGACGTCGCCATCGAGATCTGCCTGCTCGACGAGGACATGGGTTCCCACGGGCAGGTCCCACAGGTGCGAATCATCGAAAAAGTCATGATCGGCGGCTGGGCGCCCATGACGATCGACGAGCTCATCACGCAGAACATCATCGAAGGAGTCTCCGAGCATGTTGGGGAAATTGGAAGAATTGATTGGAAAGATCTGTTCGGATACTTCCGTCGCTAAAGCCGACTTCCAGCAGGGATACGGGTACGGGTATTCGTTCTCGAACTACAACACCGATTTCTTCACCGTCTGGGAGATGTCGGGCTACTACCGTTTCAGCTGGTCCGAACGTCACCCAAGCTGGCGGTTCACCATGGACACGCGCAACGAGACGCTGGCCAGCTACGTGCTGGTCACCCAGGTCGGTGCGCTGCGTCGCGCACAGCTGCGCCAACGCCCCATCGTGATCCCGGGTGAGCCTCCCTCAGCGCAGCAGTGGAAGATCGCGGACACGCGGTGGCCGCGGGTCAAGCGATACACGAGCGCCACCGACCCGACGATGGTCGTCGAGTCGGTGAACAGCCTCGAGCTGCGTCAGACGCTCTTTGCCACGCAGTTCCCACTAGAGGACTACGTCGAGTCCTTCATGGACCCAGAGGCGAATCCCGTTCTCGCCCCGTATCTCTCCTCGGTCGAGCCGCACCTGGAACGCCTGCGCCACGCGGGCGTGAAGCTGCCGTCTGACGGCGATTACCTGGAAGGCACTCGCTAACCAGGGAATCTTCCCCGACACGATGCTCACAGAAACGGGCGGGCCGCGCTTTCGCGCAGCCCGCCCGTCTCAGTAACAGCACTCAGTGCTTGGCGACGCTCACTGCAAGCTTGTCGCCGGCCTCAACCGTCAGCGACAGAGCAAGGGTCTCGGCGGCGATCATGTCGCGCCAGGTCTCCACGTCGGCCACGTGCTCGGAGGGCACCGTCAGCGACAGGTTGATGCGGTCCGCGATGTGCAGGCCAGCGTTCTTACGCTCGTCCTGAACGGCGCGCACAACGTCGCGGGCGTAGCCCTCGGCCTCGAGCTCGGGGGTCAGCTCCGTATCGAGCACAACGAAGGTGCCCGACGCCAGAACGTCCGCGACCTGGCCCTCGGCGGCGTCCACGGAGGTGGACACGGAGAACATGTCGCCCGTGAGCACCAGCGGCGCCCCATCCAGCTCGACGGAGGCGAAACGGCACTCGCCGTCCACGACCTCCCACTCACCGGACTTCTGAGCCTTGAACAGCTGGCTCGTCAGCTTACGGACAGCCGGATCGAAGGCGCGCGGGTTCAGTGCGAGCTCGGTGCGAACGCTCAGGCCCGAGTCCTGCGGTGCGGAAAAGACCACGGACTTCACGTTCACCTCAGAGGCGATCAGGTCCGCGAAGGGCTCCAGCGCAGCGAAGTTCTCCGACACGACCAGCAGCGAGGCCAGCGGCTGGCGCACGCGCAGCTGATGCGTCTTACGCAGCGCGTGGGCAGCCGACACGATCGAACGAACCTCATCCATCGCGGCGACCAGCTCGGGGGCAGCCACGGCCTCATCAAGGACGGGGAAGTCAACGAGGTGCACGGACTCCCCGCCCGTCAGGCCGCGCCAAATCTCCTCGCTCAGCAGCGGCAGCAGGGGCGCCGCCAGCTCCATAAGCGTCACGAGAGCCGTGTACAGCGTGTCAAACGCGGCGCCATCCTCGTCCCAGAAGCGCTGACGCTGGGTACGCACGTACCAGTTCGTCAGGACGTCCAGGTAATCGCGGATCGCCTCGCACGCGCCGGCCACGTCGTAGCCGTCAAGCGCGCCGCGCACGTCCTCGGCGAGGGTGCGGGTGTGGGCCAGCAGGTAGCGATCCATCTGCGCCAGCGCGGCCACGGCCTCGGGCGACGACAGATCGATGCGCGAGGCCTCGTAGCCCTCGCCCTTGTTGCAGGCACCCGCGTACAGCGTGAAGAAGTAGTAGGTGTTCCAGATGGGCAGCAGCACCTGACGGACGGTGTCGCGGATCGACTCCTCCTTGACGATCAGGTTGCCGCCGCGCACGACCGGGCTCGACATGAGGAACCAACGCATGGCGTCGGAACCGTACTTGTTGAACACCTCGGCCACGTCCGGGTAGTTTCGCAGCGACTTACTCATCTTCAGGCCGTCGTCGCCCAGGACGATGCCGTGGGAGACGCAGGAGCGGAACGCCGGGCGATCGAAGAGCGCGGTCGCCAGGACGTGCAGCGTGTAGAACCAGCCGCGCGTCTGACCGATGTACTCGACGATGAAGTCGCCCGGGTAGTGGTTCTCGAACCACTCCTGGTTCTCAAAGGGGTAGTGCACCTGCGCGAAGGGCATCGAACCGGACTCGAACCAGCAATCGAACACGTCGGAGATGCGACGCATCGTCGACTTGCCCGTCGGGTCGTCCGGGTTCGGGCGCGTCAGGGAGTCGATGAAGGGACGGTGGAAGTCCGTGACCTTCACACCGAAGTCGGCCTCGAGCTCCGCGATGGAGCCGTAGACGTCGGTGCGCGGGTACGCCGGATCGTCCGAGACCCACACGGGGATCGGCGCGCCCCAGAAGCGGTTACGCGAGATCGACCAGTCGCGGGCGCCCTCCAGCCACTTGCCGAAGATGCCGTCCTTGGTGTGCGAGGGGGTCCAGGTGATCTCCTGGTTGAGCTCCACCATGCGATCGCGGATCTCGGTCACGCGGACGAACCAGGAGGACACGGCCTTGTACATGAGGGGCTTGCGGCAGCGCCAGCAGTGCGGGTAGGAGTGCACGTAGGACTTCTCGCGCACCAGCACGGCGCGGATCTCGGGGGCGCGGCGCGCGATCGGGCCACCCTGCTCGCGCAGGTCGGCGACCACGTAGCGGTTCGCGTCGAAGATCTGCATGCCCTCGTAGTCGCTTACCTCGGAGGTGAAGACGCCGCCCTCGTCGACGGGCAGAACGACGCCGATGCCGTACTCCATGCACGTCCACATGTCATCCTCACCGAAGGCGGGGGCCTGGTGGACGAGGCCGGTGCCGTCCGTGGTCGTCACGTAGTCGGCGGCGATGATGGACCAGCCGTTGGGGCCGGGAGCGCCAGCCTCAGCGCGGCGCTCGGGGGTGTCGAAGTAGTCGTAGATCGGGTGGTAGTGGGTGCCCACCAGCTCCGAGCCCTTGTAGGTGGCCACGACGGTGGGTTCCTCGCCCAGCTCCTTGGCGTAGGCGTGGATCAGGTCGGTGGCGATGAGGACGCGCTCGCCCGCGAAGACACCCTCGTGGTCGGCAGCCACCTCAACGAGGGAGTATTCGATCTCCGGGCCCACGGCGACGGCCGAGTTCGAGGGCAGGGTCCAGGGCGTGGTCGTCCAGATGAGGGCCAGCTCGGGGCGCGCCGAGTCCTCGCGCAGCTTCGTCTCGAGACGCAGGCCCACGGTCACCGTGTTGTCGGTGCGGTCCTGGTACACGTCATCGTCCATCTTGAGCTCATGGTTGCTCAGAGGCGTGCGGTCGTTCCAGCAGTAGGGCAGGACGCGGTGGCCCTGGTAGGCCAGGCCCTTGTCGTAGAGCTGTTTGAACGCCCAGATCACGGACTCGGTGTAGGGCATGTCGAGCGTCTTGTAGTCGTGCTCGAAGTCCACCCAGCGGGCCTGGCGGGTGACGTACTCTTCCCATTCCTTCGTGTAGCGCAGGACGGAGGAGCGGCAGGCTGCGTTGAACGCCTCGATACCGATGCCACCTTCGCGGGTGATCTCGGTGACGTCCTCGATGCCGAGCTGGCGCTGGGCCTCGAGCTCGGCGGGCAGGCCGTGCGTGTCCCAGCCGAAGCGGCGCTCGACGCGGTGGCCCTTCATGGTCTGGTAGCGGCCCACGACGTCCTTGACATAGCCGGTCAGGAGGTGACCGTAGTGGGGCAGGCCGTTGGCGAAAGGCGGGCCATCGTAGAACACGAACTCGTTGGAGCCATTCTCGCCGGCGTCGCGCATCTCAATGGATTTGCGGAAGGTGTCGTTGCTGGCCCAGAACGCCAGGGTGCCCTCTTCCATCGCGGGGAAGGAAGGGCTGGGGTCCACCTCGTCTTGCCGGTGGCGGGGGTAGAAGCCGTGCTTCGTCATGAGTGTCCTCGTCTCGCGCCTATACAGGGACGAGGACCGGCGTCGCCGGCACGCGCGGTACCACCCCGCTTGCCGCTCCCTCGCCGGGCGCGGCCGCTTCGTTGGGGCTATGTCGGGCCCTCCCGTCCGGTTCTACTGGAGGGGACGAGGCCGTGGCCGGCTGTCGCTGCCCTCTTTCTTCCGGATGCTCCCCGGTGATACCCCGCTGGAGCGGGCCGGATCGTAGCGAAAAACCAGTGTAGCGAAGAAACTCCGGAGCGCCCACTGGGCGGAGCGTCTGTCTGCACACAGCGCTCCTGCGAGCGCTCGTTGTCGCGTGCGTAGACGACGGCCTAGTGGGCCGTGGTCGGCGAGTGTTCGGAGGGGTGTGGGGCTCCTGTCCTAGAGTTGTGGGGTGAGTGTAGTGGAGACGAAAAGCCCCGCGCGCCCCTGGGGTGCGCTTATCGGCGCGCTTGTGCTGGTGGCGCTGATTGCCGTGTGGGCCACGCAGGGAACCCTGGCCGGATCGGGCCTGCCCATTGGTCGCGCGGCGACGATCGCCGTGGGCATGACCCTGCAGGCGATTCCCTTCCTGCTTCTGGGCGTGTTCGTCGCAGAACTCATCGAGGCCTTCGTCTCCCCCGCCCTGATCGCGCGCGTGTTTCCGACGAACCCTGTGGCGTCCGTGTTGACCGCTCTCGTCGCTGCTTTCCTTCTTCCCGTCTGCGATTGCTCGGCGGTGCCGATCTTTCGTTCACTGCTGCGCAAGGGCGTTCCCCTGTCGGCGGCGACCACTCTCATGCTGGCTTCCCCCGCGATCAATCCCCTGGTGATTGCATCAACGTATTACGCGTTCGGCTCGTGGGCGATTGTGGGTGCACGTATTGGGCTGAGCATCATCGTCGCGTTGTCGGTAGGCCTGTCGATGCTGGCTTCTCCTCCGAGCGCCCTGCGCGAGGAAGCCCACGTCCACGACGGGGACTCGTGCGGATGCGACGGCGGCTGCGAGACGCCGGACCGCTCGTTCTCTGGCATCCTTGGCGCGACTGGCCATTCCTTCGGGCGAATCCTGCCCTATCTGCTGGGCGGTGTGGCCGCCTCGACTGCGGCGCAGGTGTTCTGGCCGGTGTCTTCCCTGCTCGCGGGCCTGCCCGCTCCCGGCGCCCTGGCGCTCATGATGGGGGCGGGCTTCGCCCTGTCGCTGTGTTCCTCTTCGGACGCGGTGATCGCGCGTTCGCTGGCCTCCCTCGCGCCGCAGGGAGCACTCATGGGGTTCATGGTCTACGGCCCGATGATGGACGTGAAGAACGTGGCGCTGCTGTCCTCGCAGTTCCGCGGCGCGTTCGTGCTTCGCCTGTTTGCGACCGTCACGTGCATCGCCGCCGCCGTCATTGGTGGCGCCTGGTGGATGGGGGTCCTCTCGTGAAGCTCATCGACCGCATCGCCCCCGTCCTCGAGTCGCTCTCTCTCGCGTCCCTCGGCGGCGTGCTGCTGTGGCTCGCCATGTCTGGCCGCTACGCGTCCTTCGTGCCCCCGTCGGCACGCTTGGGCATCATCGCGTCCAGCATCGGCCTGTTCGCCTGCGCGCTCGCACTCTCCGCGCGCATCGACGCCGGCGAACACAAGAGCGCGGACACGGCCACCTCCTACCGGGCCACGACGCGCAGCCTCGTCGCCCTCCTGGCTGCCGCCCTGCTCATCCTCCCCTTCCGCGTCTCCCCCTCCGAGCTGGCCGCGGGCGCGATTGGCGCACGCCCCACCTCTGGCGGATCCACCATCGACGCGGACACCGACGATTCGACCGAGGACACCCCCGGGGATTCCGACAACTCAGCGAACGGGGGTGCAAACCCTACCACCGGCAGTGGCAGCCAGAACGCGGGCGCGGGGCAGGCCTCGTCGAGCGGGAAGCTGGAGCTCACGACCGACAACTTCTACTCCCAGGTGGAGGAGATGATCGCCAACGGCCGCGCGCACGATGGTCAGCGCGTCGAATTGACGGGTTTCGTGCTCAGTGCCGAGGCCGCGAGCGCCCAGGCGTCGATTCCGCGCGTGACCGATGAGGAGAGTTTTGCGGTGGCGCGTATGGCGATTTGGTGTTGTGCGGCGGATGCGTATCCGGTTGGTTTTGCGGTGCGGTGGGCTGGGCCTGCTCCTGAGGCGGATAGCTGGGTGCATGTGAGCGGTACGCTGCGTGTGCGCGGCGGGAAGGCGCTGGTCATTGAGGCTGATTCGGTGACGCCGGCACAGACGCCGAATCCGGAGTTTGTGGTTCAGACGCGTTAACCGCACGCATTTTAGTGACGCAGTTCACTACCTCTGTTTATGTCCGTTACTTCGGACACAAAATTGTGCGCGTACGGTGAATGAAGCGCACACGGCAGGCGCGGGCGCATCACCACACCTTCAAGGATGAAGACATGTCATCGACAACCACACTCACACCCCGCGACAAGCAAGCGAGGCGCTACGCAACGACTCTCGCTCTGATCGCCACCCTCGGCCCCTTCTTCTACGGATTCGAGGGCATGGTCCTCAACGCCGCCATCAAGGCCGTGGGATCCACCTTTGAGCTCGGCCCGATCCTGCAGGGCGTTGCGGGCGCGGCAGGTGTCATCGGTGGGCTGATCGGTGCCCTCGCCGCGGGGCGCATCTCCGACAAGATCGGCCGTAAGACGACGCTCATGTGGGTCGGTCCCTTCCTGCTTGTTGAGGCCCTCCTCGGCCCCATCTCTCCCCTACTCGGTAGCCTCGGCTATCCCTTCCTGCTCCTGACCCGCATCATTGGCGGCATCGGCTTCGGAGCGGCGACCACGGTTGCCCCCGGCTACGTCGCTGAGATCGCGCCCGCAGACATCCGCGGGCGTCTCATCGGATTCCGCCAGCTCGCGATCATCCTGGGCCTCTTCTTCGCCGGCCTCATCAACACGGCGGTCGTCTCGATCACGGGCGGCGCTGCCAAGCCTGCGTTCGGCGGGCTCATGACCTGGCAGGTCCTCTTCGCGTGCCTCATCATCCCGGCCCTGCTCTTCGTCGTCTTTACGGCGAAGATTCCCGAGTCTCCCCGTTACCTCGTCTCCGTGGGCCGCACCAAGGAGGCCGAGGAGATCCTGGCCAAGCTGT
Organism: Schaalia dentiphila ATCC 17982; assembly: GCF_000154225.1. NCBI lineage: Bacteria > Bacillati > Actinomycetota > Actinomycetes > Actinomycetales > Actinomycetaceae > Schaalia > Schaalia dentiphila. The sequence continues at coordinate 1,612,829 of NZ_DS264586.1, forward strand.
CCGGCGAGGAAGACCCCGCGGCCCGCGTCGAGGCCATCGCCCAGTCCCTGACGATCACGGGCGGCGCGAAGCTCTCGATCGGACAGATCCTGTCCTCGCAGTGGCGAGGCCTCGTGTTTGTCGGCATGGCGATCGCAGCCTTCCAGCAGCTCACCGGCATCAACGGCGTCTTCTTCTACTCCAACTCCCTGTTCGCCGCCGTCGGCTTCACCGAGTCGATGGCCCTGGCCCAGACCCTGCTCATCACCGCATTCAAGATCGTCGGCGTCCTGTCGGGCATCATGCTGGTGGACCGCGTGGGCCGCAAGCGCATGCTGATCTACGGCGGCACCCTCATCTTCGTCTCGCTCGGCATCGTGGCGACGGTCTTCACGGTCGCCCCCACCATCGACGGCAAGCCGGATGTCGCGGACTCCCCCGTCCTGGCATTCCTGGCGGTCGCGGCCCTGTGCATGTTCCTGCTCGGATTCACCTCCTCGTGGGGCCCCATCTTCTCCATCGTCATGGGCGAGATGTTCCCCAACTCGATCCGCGGCGGCGCCATGTCGCTCGCGTCGGGTGCCGACTTCCTCGTCAACTTCCTGGTCGTCCTCCTCTTCCCCTTCCTCATCGCCTGGTCGCCGGCCGGCACCTACTGGATCTACTGCGCCTTCGGTGTCCTCGCGGTCATCTTCACAGCGAAGTTCCTCACCGAGACCAGCGGCGCCGAGCTTGAAGACATGGACAAGGTAGTCGCCCAGAAGTGAGCGCTCTCCCCTTCGATTTCAACGACAAAAAGGCACTGCAATGACTAATACGACTCGGGACATTCCCAACAACGTGCGCAACGTCCTGGTCATCATGACCGACCAGCACCGCACCGACACGATCGGTTGCCTGGGCAACCCCCACGCGCAAACTCCCGTCATCGACGCGATGGGCGAATCGGGCTTCGCCTTCACCCATTGCTTCACCCCCACGGCTATCTGCACGCCGGCTCGCGCCTCCCTGCTGACCGGCAAGCGCCCGGGCAAGCACCAGGTGCTGGCCAACCCCGAATGGAATATCGCTTACCAGGTCTCGATCCCCGAGGGCACGTGGACGTACACGCAGGAACTGCGCGACGCCGGCTACAACGTCGGCATCGTCGGCAAGTACCACTGCGGCTACAACCTGCCTGACAAGTTCGGCGCGGACGACGACACATACTGGGGCGCCGAAAACCCGGTCGCCAACGAGAAGTATGTCGCCTGGCTCGAGGCCAACAACCTCCCACCGGTGCGCGCGCACGACCTGTGGCGCGGCAAGCTGCCCGGCGGACGCGACGGGCACATCATCGCCGCACGCCTCGACCAGCCCGAGGAAGCCACCTTCGAGCGCTTCCTGGCGGACCGCGCGATCGAGAAGCTTCGCGAGTACGCCGCCGACTGGAAGGACTCGAAGCAGCCCTTCTGCCTCGACGTGCACTTCTTCGGCCCCCACCTGCCCTACTTCCTGCCCGACGAGTGGTTCGACCTCATCGATCCAAACGACGTCGAGCTGCCGGAAAACTTCGGCGACTCCCTCATCGGCAAGCCCCCGATCCAGGAGAACTACGCGACCTACTGGTCCACGTCCTCGTTCACGAACGAGCAGTGGAAGAAGCTCATCGCGGTCTACTGGGGCTACACGGCCATGATCGACTTCGAGATAGGGCGCATCATGGACGTGGCGCGCGAGCTGGGCATCCTGGACGACACGGCGGTCTTCTTCTGCGCGGACCACGGTGAATTCACGGGTTCACACCGCCTCAACGACAAGGGCCCGATGATGTACGACGACATCTACAACGTCCCCTTCATAGCCCACATCCCCGGCGTCTCAACCGTGGGACGCTCCGACGCATTCGTCTCCCTCATCGATCTGCCGGCCACGGTCCTCGACATCGCGGGCCTGGACACCTCGCTCGTGGAGGACGGCCGCTCGATCGTGGATCTGACGCGCGGCGGACAGGTCGAAGGCTGGCGCGAGGACATCGTGTGCGAGTTCCACGGCCACCACTTCCCCCTCCAGCAGCGCATGCTGCGCACGCGGGACTTCAAGCTCGTCATCAACCCCGAGTCGATCAACGAGCTCTACGACCTGCGACTCGATCCGGCGGAGATGAACAACGTGTACACCGTGCCCGTCTACGACGAGATCCGCAGGGAGCTGGCCACGAACCTGTACCTGCAGCTGCGTGAGCGCGGGGATCACTCCTTCGCCAAGTGGATGGCGGCGATGACGGACTTCGACATCCCGCTGGTGAACACGGCTCGCTCCGACCTCGACGAGGTCACGAGCGACTAAGCCCCTGCCTCGGCGGCGGGAGGACACGCATGATCCCGCCGCCGAGGCCAACGCGCGCCCTGCACACCCCACACAGTGACGCGTATCATAGAAGCTGTCAACGAGGCCGAAGCGCCCCGAGCGGACACCAACGACGAAGCGCCGGGAAGGAGAGGCATGCACTACCCCACACGCAGACCACTGCCCACCCTCGAAGACCGCATCGTCGCCCACCTGGCCAAAGCCCCCGCAACGCGCTCCCAGCTGTGCGAGGCCCTCGACACCTCACGCACGAACCTGGGGCGCGCGCTCACCACCCTCCTCGACGAGGGATCGGTGACGCCCGTGCGCACGAACGCCCCCGGACGAGGCCGGCCCACCCAGCTCCTCACCCTCAACTCATCGGCGGCACACTGCGTCGGCCTGAACGTCACGCGCACGTCGTGCGCGGGCGTCATGCTCTCGCGCGCCGGCACCGTCCTGGCCGCCGTTCATATCATCTCCCCCGCCTCTCCCTCCCTCCAGCTCTCTCTCGAGCAAACCTGCGAGGCTCTGGCCGCGAGCGCGGCCCGTCAAGGAATCGACACTTCGACGGTGCGCGCGGTGGGCGTGGGGGTTCCCATTCCGATGGGGCGTAACGCCAGGCTCTCCTCGGACGCGTACCCGACCATGGAGGAGCTCAGCGAGCTCACGCGTCGTTGGTGGGCTCCTCTCCCGATCGTCGACAACACCGTGCGCATGGCGGCGCTCGCGGAGGCCCTGTGGGGCGCGGGCGCGGACATGTCTTCGTTCATCTACTTGCGTCTATCTGGGGGCGTGGGCGGCTGCGTCGTCTCCGATTTTCGCCTCGTTGGCGGGGCAGGAGGGCTGGCCGGGGAACTCGGGCACATGACGGTGGGCGCCAATGACTCACCCTGCGCCTGTGGCAAGCGCGGTTGCCTCGAAACACTGGCATCCGTCCCGGCGCTGTGCGAGCGCGCGGGCGTCGCCGATATTGCTCAGCTGCGGGCCGCCGTATTGTCCGGCGACACGCGTGCGCGCGAGGCCCTGGAGCGGGCTACCCAGGCTGTCGGCTATGTCTTGGGTTCGGCCGCGCTCCTCATTAACCCTCGGGCCATCATCGTGGCCGGCGAAATCGTCGACGCGTTTCCCTCCCTGCGATCCGACATCGCGGCCGCCATGCATAGGGAGCTGATTCCCGTCATGGAGTGGGACATCGACGTCGTGGGGGCATCACTCGGGCCTTTGGGTGCTGCTCAGGCAAGCGCGTACATCGCCGCCCGTCCCTTTGAGGAGGACACCGCAGCCGCTCGCCTCCCCGAGGAAGGCTCACCCCTGGAGGTGGGGCCGGCCTCGTCGATGGAGGTGCGCACCGATCACGGGGGTAGGCCGTGATGCGCTCGATCCCCTTCTCCGTCGTCACCAAACCGACGGGGGCAGCCTGCAACCTGGATTGCCAGTACTGCTTCTTCCTGTCCAAGGAGCTGCTCTACGACGCAGCGGCGCAGACTATGTCCGAGCAGACCTTGGAACGTTACGTCGAGGCGTTCCTCGAATCGAGCCCCGACGGCGAGGTCACGATGCTGTGGCAGGGCGGGGAGCCGACCCTGCGTGGCCTGCCTTTTTTTGAGCGCCTCATTCAGTTGTGTGAGCGCTACCGTCGCCCCACCCAGCGTGTGCGTCACGCACTGCAGACCAATGGCACGCTGGTGACCGACGACTGGGCCAGCTTTTTCGCGGACCATGACTTCCTCGTGGGCGTGTCCATCGACGGGCCTGCTCCCCTGCACGACGCCTACCGGGTCAACCGTGGCGGGCGGGGCACACACGCGATGGTTGTGCGCGGCTGGGAGGCACTCGCTCGCGCAGGCGTGGAGACGAACATTCTGTGCACGGTCAACGCCGCCAACGAGGAGCACGGGGAGGAGGTGTACCGCTACTTCCGCGACGATCTGGGGGCCCGCTACCTGCAGTTCATCCCCATCGTCGAGCGCGTGCGCGCCGCCGACCTGGCCCAGGCCGAGCGCGGCTGGCGCTCCGGGACCTCGGCGCTCCTGTACCGCCAGGACGGGGACTGCGTCACCAGCCGTTCCACATCCCCTGCTTCCTACGGGCGTTTCCTGTGCGAGGTGTTCGACCAGTGGCTGTCCGCCGACGTCGGCGAGGTCTTCATTCAGGACGTGGATTCGACCCTGTCGGCCATGTTTGGCTCGGCCACGGTGTGCGTGCATGCGCCCCAGTGCGGGGCGAACATGGCGATGGAGTTCAACGGCGACGTGTACGCCTGCGATCACTGGGTGGAGCCGGATTGGTTGGTCGGCTCAATCAACTCCTCGTCCTTCACGCAGCTGGCGGCCTCGGAGAAGATGCGTGACTTCGCTCGCCTCAAGCCCAGCCTGGATGACGAATGCCGCGCGTGCCCGCACCTGCGGCTGTGCTGGGGAGGATGCCCGAAAGACCGTTTCGTGCGACGCGGCGAGTCCTCACATAACTACCTGTGCGAGGGGTACCGGGCGTTTTATGAACACGCCACCCCTGCCCTGCGCGCGATGGGCATGCTGATCGCGGCGGGCAGGCCGGCCTCGGACATCATGGACCCCGCGGTTTCATCCTCCCTTGGACTATCTCTCACCACATCTATTCGGAAATGACCAATGATTGTTGAAGCGCTCCTCATCGGCGCATTCGTCGGCATCGTCGTCGGCTCGCTCGGCGCGGGAGGCGGCATCTTGTCGGTGCCGATCCTCGTCTACATTCTTGGGCAGGATCCCCACCAGGCAACGGGCTTGTCCCTCATCATCGTGGGGCTGACGGCCGCTATCTCGCTGGCGACGCGCGCTCGCAGCGGGAACGTCGCATGGCGCGAGGGCGCTCTCTTCGCCCTGGCTGGCCTCGTGGGCACGTGGGCAGGCTCGGCGCTCGGCCCGCTCATTTCGGCGCGTGCCCTCATGCTCTCCTTCTGCGCTCTCCTGGGAGCGGTCGCGGTCTTCATGGTGCACTCCCAGATGCGCCCATCTGCCTCGTCCTCTTCTGACGAGGCCGGGGATACCAAGGTCGACAAGGGCACCTGGACGCTCACGACCGTGTTCCGCGTCGTCGCCCTGGCGACGCTGACGGGTTTCCTCACGGGATTCTTCGGCGTCGGCGGCGGGTTCGCGATCGTGCCCGCGCTGCACCTGGCGCTACGGTACCCGATGAAGCGGGCCTCCGCGACGTCCCTGCTGGTCATGGTCATCACCGCCGCCTTCGGGCTGGCCTCGCGCACTCTCGCGGGCACGCTGACGATCACCGCCGAGGCCGGGGTCATGGTCGCGCTGTTCACCGCGGCGTCGATGGGAGGCGGCATCGTGGGAGCCAAGCTCACCAAGAGAGTCTCGAATCGGGTGCTCGGCCTGGTCTTTGCGGCGCTCCTCGTGTGCGTGACAGTCTCGACCCTGGCGGCCACACTCGCATGAAGGGCGCGCGAGACCGATTGTGTCTCGCGCGCCCTCATCGCTCAGCTGGCGGTCGTTCCTTCGCCCTGGGTGGAGGAGTCCTCACTGCCCTGGCTTCCATTCTTGCTGCCGGGGCCTCGGCCTCCCTCCGGGGGAGGTCCCGGGCGGGTGCTGCCGGTATCGCCCTGCTCACCGCCCGGCCCCTGCTGCTGGCCGCTACCCCATCCCTGCTGGCCGCCAGGGCCACGCTGCTGGCCGTTACCCGAACCCTGTTGACCATTGCCGGGGCCGAATTCCTCGTCCTCGTCGCCGTAGCCCTGGTCGCTGACACCGTCCTCGTAGCCCTGCTCATAGAAGTCCTGACCATCGCCCATGACGGCTGCATGCGTGATGATGCCCGCACCGAAGCCGACGGATAGCACCGCAGCTGCGGCGCCGGCGATAGCTGCACGCTTGCTCCACGAGGTCCTCTTCGATGCAGGCTCGAGCGTCGCGACGCTAGCCGCCACGGCCTCGTCACCGGCATGGTCATCGACAGAAGCCCCCGCGACCGACTCCAGGGGCGTGCCAGCAAACGCTTTGCTGGTTTCCTCCTGGGCGACGGGAGGCATCTGCACCGTTTCCGCCTGCGCCACGTGCGCGGGCAGGACCTCGGTCTGCTCCGTGGCCTGCGCCTCCGACTGAGGCAGGATCGAGGTGCGCTCGGTGTCACCTGCCAGGTTCTTGTTGTCGTCCGCCAAGGGGACGCTCCTTTCTGCTGATCTGTTCATCATTGCTTCGCAGATTAGGGACGACACATAAGCGGACGTTATGGTGAAACTGTGAAAACACTATGAATATATAAGTGTCGTACATCACTTTTTGGAGGTGAATCAATTTGTCAGCTCACAACTATCCTGCAACGTTCAACACCCGCCGATCACGCTCAAGAGGTGCCACATGTCCATCAAAGCGCGCCCCACGATCCTGTTTGCCACGGCAACCGCACTCGCCCTCAGCACCTGCGGAGCCACCTCCTCTCCCTCCACGCCCGCCGCGAGCGCCGGTTCCTCGTCCGCGGCCGCGTCGACCGACGGTTCCTTTACCCTCCTCAACGGTCTGATCCCTGTTCCGACGTGGTCGCGCTCGTACTCCAAGAAGGGAGACCTGCTCTCGCAGACGACGGAGTCCGACAAGTCCCTGCACATCGAGGAGTGGACGAAGGTGAGCCTGCCGAACCTCGACGGCACTCACGAGATCGTCAAGACCCTGCGACTGAGCCCCGACGGCACGCGCATGGCGCTCTTGGCTCCATTCAAAAAGCTCGAAGACGACATAAGTTACCAGCTCTACTCAACGCCTGTTGGCGGAGGCGAGGCCACGCAGCTGACAAAGGCCACGGGCATCGCCGGTGGCAAACACGTCATCCTCGCCTGGAGCGTGTAAGAGACCCGAGGCCGGGACCGCAACGCGTACCCCATCACGCGTCCGACCCCGGCCTCGTTCCATGCTGTGAGCGCAAGCGCCCTACTCTACGGCGGTATTCCTGACCACGAGGGTATTCGTCGCCTGAGCCACCGGGCGCACGATCATCGAGTCGATGTTGACGTGGGAGGGACGCTCTAGGGTCCACACGATCGCCTCGGCGACGTCCTCGGCGACGAGAGGGGCGGCAACGCCCTCGTAGACGCGGTCGGCGGCCTCCTGGGAGCCGAGGCGGTTGAGGGAAAACTCCTCGGTGCGCACCATGCCCGGCGCGATCTCGATGATGCGCACGGGCTCGCCCACCAGCTCCTGGCGTAGCGTGTTCGCAATAATGCGCTCGGCGTGCTTGGCGGCCACGTAGCCGCCGCCTCCCGGGTAGGTGTCGTGGGCGGCGGTCGAGGTCAGGAATACGAGATCTCCCCCGCGCTCGCGCATCCCCGGCAGGAAGGCGCGCGAGCAGTGCAGGGCGGTGAGCACGTTGCGCTCAAACATTGCGCTCCACCTGGCCGGATCTCCCTCCGCGACCCGGTCCACGCCGATGGCTCCTCCAGCGTTGTTGACGACCGCATCCACGGGGCCACCCTCCAGGATGTGTGCGGCCATCTCCTCCACCTGCGCTTCGTCGGTGAGGTCAGCCGCCCAGTATTCGCAGCCAATGTCAGCGGCGAGGGCCTCCAGGCGCTCGCGGCGCCGGGCCACGGCGACAACCCTCCACCCCCTCTGCGCCAACAGGCGGGCGGTGGCCTGCCCGATTCCGGTGGAGGCTCCAGTGACGACGACGCGGCGAGAAGTGTTCATTCCTCAACAGTAATGTCCCCGGGTACGCACCGTCGTGCGCGCCCGGGGATAGTCGCTGATGTCTCAGCCGTTGGGCAGGCCGTATGCCTTGTGGATCAGCCAGATCGGGTGGACGACGTTCGCGCCGGTGGCTGTGCGCAGCTGCCAGCGGCACGTCTCCGTGTCACAGGCGGCCAGCTCGGCGTTGACCTGCTTGATGAAGTCGAAGACGGGGGCGCCCACGGCCTGGGCGATCGCGTACTTCTCCTTCTTCATGCCGTACGTGCCCGCGATACCGCAGCAGGGCTGCTCGGAATCCTTGACGGTGACGCCGGGGATCAGGCTCATGAGCTCGATCGCAGGCTTGCCCAGACCCTGGGACTTCACCTGACACGGAGCGTGGTACGGGATGGTGACGTCGATGCGCTGGAAGTTCGTGTCCAGTTCGCCCTTGTCGTACAGGTACAGCAAGAACTCGCTGATATCCCACGTGCGGGAACCCACATCCCTCAGCTCCGGGGTGTCCATCTCGAGGATCTCATGGGCCTCGTGGCGCAGCATGCCGCCGCACGAGCCCGACGCGGAGATGATCGGGGCATCGCGGTTGACGCTGCGCAGGTCGTTGGTCAGCTTAGAGACGTACTTGCGCGCATCGTCGTACAGGCCGTTGGACTGCAGGGCCAGGCCGCAGCAGCCGTGCTTGGGAACCAGGACCTCGTAACCCAGGTGCTCGAGCACCATGACCGAGTGAATCGAAGTCTCGACCTCGAAGTACTGGCCGGCGCATCCGTGGAAGAAGATCACCTGGCCGCGCGTGCCGGAGTTCGCCAGCGGCTTGTGCTTCTTGAACCAGGACTCGAAGGTGCGACCATACGCGCGCGGCATGGGGGCCGAGCGGTGCACGCCGATGACGGCCTCCATGGCCAGGCGAATCGGCTTGACGTCGAGCGCCCAGTTCGCGATGGGGGCAACCGGGGTCATCATGGTGCCGATCAGGGAGGTACGGCCGATGAGGCGGTCGCGCAGCGGAATGCCGTGCGCTTCCTTCATGGCGGTACGGCGGTGGTGGATGATCTCGGTGACCTTCACGCCCTGGGGGCACACGAGCGAGCAGGTGCCGCACGAGGAACAGTAGTCGATGGACTTGTCCACCATCTGCCCGTCCTTGCGGAAGCGCTCGGCCTGCGGGCCGGAGTACTTGGGGCCGGCGAACAGGTCGGTGACGCGCATAACCGGGCACTGGGTCTCGCAGATCGTGCACTTGACGCACGAGTCGAGGCTGGCGCGCAGCGCAGCGTCACCGGTGAGGGCGAAGACGTCTTCTTCCTCCACGCCCGGTCCCATCAGCGTTGACATTTCCAGGGTCATTTCAGGTCCTCCACGATCGAGTCGACGGCCGCGAGCGCGCTGGCCAGCGCGATTCCTTCGCCGCTCTTTTCGCGCCAGCGGGTGGCGCCGGCCAGGTTGCCTCCGGCCGCGTACAGGTTCGGGCACACGGGCGCACCTTCCTCGTTCAGGACGCGCATGTTGTCGTCGACGGCGAGGCCGGCCAGGAAGAGGGGCTGGTCCTCGCCCCAGAAGTCGGCGTGCAGGAGCTGTCCGGAGGCGCCCATGACGGGCAGCCCGCAGATGGTCTCTCGCACGGTGCCGTAGGAGTCCATGTCGAGGGCGCCGGATTCGAAGCCGCCAGCGGCCAAGATGAGGGATCGGGTTTCCACGATCGTGGAGCGTCCCGCGCTGGCGTATTCGACGGCGCTTACGCGTCCATCTGCCGTGTGCACGGCCTTGATTGGGGATCCGAGGATGACGCGGCACTTGTCGGAGGCGATGCGGGTCAGCAGGGCGTTCAGGCGCATGCCGGGCACCGACGGGGGCTGGATCGGGATCTCGAAAACGGGGTGGCCGAGCTTGTCTGCGAGGTCGCGCCAGGCATTCGGGTCGTCGAGGCCGAGGACGGCGGGCAGGCCGACGATCTCGCCATCCTGGAGGAGGGGGCGGATCTGGTCTGCCAGGCGCGCACGGTTCTCCTCGTGGTCGAGGCTGCGCGCGTGGTTGGTGCCGGTCGAGTCGACCTCACCCTCGCGCACGACGTAGTCAACACTGAGGGCACGGGCATTGATGGGGGCGCCGTCGGGGCCGTTCTGGCGTGTCAGGTTCTCGGCAACGAGGCCGGGGTAGAAGTCCTTGAAGCGCGTCAGTCCAACGATGGCGTAGCGGGCGCCCGCCTGGGGAATGCCGGCCTCCATCGAGGGCGGGATCAGGCAGGTCGGGCGCAGCGCGCCAACGCCGGTGGGGATGCGCGCGTTGCGGGTCTCATCGCCGATGAGGGCGTCCGCGCCGACGAGGTCACGCAGCCATGCGACGGATGCGCCGACGAAGTCGGGGGTGACGTGGCTGTAGGGGTGGGTCGGGCGGGAGGCTACGTGGCCTTCCAGAGCCTCCAGGGGTGCCTCGACCGGCTCGGGGCGGTAGCCGAGGATGTCGACCGTGCCCGTGCCGAGCTGGATGCCACCCACGCCCTTAGTTACGAGGGTGACGCTCAGTCCCGCGTCGGCTGCTTTGATTGCTGCGGCCAGGCCTGCCAGGCCAGCGCCGATAACGACGACGTCCCTCATCGAACAACCTCCTCGCTGGGTGCGGGCAGGTGCTCGACGTCGAGCGTGCCCTCGTGAATCCAGGCGTCCAGTGCGGCCTGCCTGGCTTGCTTGCCGAACATGATGGGCCACAGGCCGATCCAGCGGTTCTTCAGGAAGAGACGCAGGAGGGAGTTGGCGCGCATCGAATCGATATCTCCGCGCTCGTGGGCGATGCCAGCGGCGCGCTGGGAGCAGAATCCGCCCTGGCAGGGGCCCATCCCCAGGCGCATCTGGCGACGCACGTCATCGAGCTGCCCCTTGGGCAGGGTGTCCATGACGTTTTCGAGCATGGCGCGCGTGGCCATCTCGCACTCGCAGATGATCTGCTCGTGGGAGGGGGATTCGTTGCGCGATTCGACGTTGTCGAGGCGGTGGCCGATCGTGTACAGGCGCTCTTCCTTGGCGGGAGGAACGGCCTCGTCGGCGGTCTTACAGGCGCGCTTCTCGCCCATCTCCTCGCACATGATGTCCACGATGCGTTCGGCCATGAGGCGGTAGGTAGTGAGCTTGCCGCCCGCGATGGTGAGCATGCCGTAGACGCCGTCGCGCGTGTTGTGGTCGATAATGCTCATGCCGCGCGCCATGTGGCGGGTATCGGTCGCCGACACACGCGAGTCCTTGATGAGGGGGCGCGCACCGGCCCAGGCGTGCACGGCACGGGACTTGCGGAAGCCGGGGACCATGGCCTCGCCGGAGTCCAGCATCTGCTGGACCTGGTCGGCGGGGATGGAGAGGCGATCCGGGTCGTCAGCCTTGAGGTCGGTCGTACCGATGATGCACACGGTGTGGTCGGGCACGAGGATGTCGCCGTCGGCGGGCCACACGCAGCGGTTGATGACCGATTGGCTCAACCGGTGGTTCATGGCGATCATGATGCCGGCGCCGGGGACGACGTCGACTCCGTGGCAGTCGGCCATGGCGGCAATCTGTCCGGCCCAGGGGCCGCCGCAGTTGAGGACGAAGCCACACTCGATGCGCACGTCCTCACCCCCGCGCTCGTCATGGACGATGACGGCGCTGATGCGCTCACCTTCGCGCTCGATGGATGTGACGCGGTGGTAGGTCAGGACCTGCGCCCCGTACGCCTGCGCGGAGCGAATCGCTCCCCAGGTCATCTGCCAGCCATCGACCGTGCCGTCCTGGACCTCGAAGGCGCGCTTGATGCGCGGGTCCAGGCGGGGTTCGCGACGCAGCGCCTCGGCGATGGAGATTTCTGCGGCGGGCACCTTTGCAGCCGCTGCGCGGGCCAGGAACTGATCCGCGTATTCCTCATCGTCGTGGGCGGTCACGACGAAGAGGCCTCCGGTGGCCTCGACAGCGTTGGCGTTGATGCGCTTGACGATCTCGTTTTCTTCGGCGCACTCGGTGGCCGACTCAGGATCGGACGCAATGTAGCGGCCGCCCGAGTGGAGCAGACCGTGGAAGCGACCGGAGGTTCCCTGAGCGATGTCCGCCCGGTCGACGAGGACGGCTGAGAAGCCGCGCATGGCGACGTCGCGGACGACGCCGGCACCGGTGGATCCTCCACCAATGACACACACGTCAGTGCGAAGTGTCTTCACCGTTAAAAATCCCTTCACCTCTTGATGAGGAAGTGCCTCATTGCTCTCTCCATCATGCCCCTAGACACCCCTTTTGCACGAATGTACACACCGCTGTGCACATATGTGCACGACGGGGGTGCATCAAACTGACATCCGCACTCCCCCGCACAATTCCGCGAGAAAATGACGAATTACGTCCCATGCTCATCACGAAAATACGGGCGATGCCTGTCCCATGGACGCTCATCCCACGCGACCCCCACCTCTCCCCCTAGAGTTAAGGCATGACGAACACACTGCTCGCCCGAGTCCTCGACACCGCGAACATCGATTCGACGGTGCGCCCGCAGGACGATTTCTATCGCCACGTCAACGGCACGTGGCTGGGGACCCACACGATCCCCGCGGACCGCCCCATGGACGGGGCGTTCCACACGCTGCGCGACGCATCCGAGAAGTACGCGCGCGCAATCGCCCAGGACGCAGCCGATGGCACACTGGACGATCCGGATGCGCACCGCATCGCCACATTGTGGACTCAATTCCTCAACGAGGACACCATCGAAGAAGCCGGTGCCGCTCCCCTACGCCCCGACCTCGACGCAATCAACGCCTGCACCACCCACGAGGAGCTCGCCCGCGAGATGGGCCGCCTCATGCGCGAGGGCATCGGAGGCCTCATCGGCGCATACGTGGGCACTGACCCGCACGACTCTTCGCGCTACATGGTCTCCCTCGTCCAGTCCGGCATCGGCCTGCCCGACGAGGCCTACTACCGCGAGGACGACTACGCGCCGATCCGCGAGGCCTACGTCGCGCACACCGCCCGCCTCCTTAGCCTCGCCGGTATGGCAGACCCGGAGGGTGCGGCCGCGCGCATCATGGACCTGGAAACCGCGATCGCCTCCCACCACCGCGATTCCGTAAGCAACCGCGACCCGCTGCTCTCCGACAACCCGACCCCCTGGGAGGAGATTGCCACCCTGGCTCCAGGCTTCGACTGGGACGCGTGGGCGGAGGGCGCGCGCATGCCCGTCGCCGGCCTCGTCATGAACGTCGACCAGCCCGACTTCCTGTCGGCTGCCGCCGCCCTGTGGGCCGACACCGACCTGTCCGTGCTCAAGGAATGGCTGAGTGCCTCGGTGATCGACTGCCACGCGTCGCTCCTGTCGAGCGATTTCGTCAACGAGAACTTCGACTTCCACGGCCGTACCCTGTCCGGCACGGAGGAGCTTCGTCCGCGCTGGAAGCGCGCCCTCGGACTTATCGAGGCCTACCTGGGCGAGGCCATGGGCCGCGCGTGGGTCGCCCGCCACTTCCCGCCCGACGCCAAGGAAGCGATGGACGCCCTGGTGCGCCGCCTCCTCGACGCCTACGGCGAGTCGATCCGAGGCCTCGACTGGATGAGCGAGGACACCAAGGTGAAAGCGCTGGACAAGCTCGCGACCTTCAATCCCAAGATCGGCTACCCCGTCAAGTGGCGCGACTACTCGACGCTGCACCTGGACCCGGAGGCGACGATCGTCGAGAACGTGCGCGCCGCTAACGCTCACGCCACCGACCGCGAATGGGCCAAGCTTGGCCGCCCGGTGGACCGCGACGAGTGGTACATGACCCCCCAGACCGTCAACGCCTACTACAACCCCACGCAGAACGAGATCGTCTTCCCAGCCGCGATCCTTCAGCCTCCGTTCTTCGACACCGAAGCCGACGACGCGGTGAACTTCGGCGCGATTGGCGCGGTCATCGGCCACGAGATCGGACACGGCTTCGACGACCAGGGCTCGCGCTACGACGGGGCGGGCAACCTGTCGAACTGGTGGACGGATGAGGACCGCGCCGCCTTCGAAGAGCGCACGCACGCCCTCATTGAGCAGTATGACGCGCTCACACCGGCCATCCTCCTCGAGCAGGGCGAGGAATCGGAGGAAGGCGACGAACGCACGCTCCCCCACGTCAACGGCGCGCTCACGATCGGCGAAAACATCGGCGACCTCGGCGGACTGACCATCGCGTGGAAGGCATGGGCGGCCTCGCTCGCCGAGCAGGGGCTGACCCCGCAGTCCGCTCCCGTCATCGACGGCATCACCGGACCGCAGCGCTTCTTCTACTCGTGGGCACGCGCCTGGCGCACGGCCACGCGTCCCCAGTTCGCGCGCCAGATGCTGGCGATCGACCCCCACTCGCCCGCTGAGTTCCGCTGCAACCAGGTACTGCGCAACCTTGACACTTTCGTCGAGGCCTTCAACGTGACGCCCGGCGACGCGATGTGGCTGGAACCCTCCCAGCGCGTCACCATCTGGTAAAAGCGTGTCCCAGCCGACAAAATACGGCGCGCCCCGCGCAATCACACCCAACACATGACAACATAGGAATGTTGAGCGCAACAGCGCTCCCATTCCATCGACGGAAAGGCAACCCATGCCAGGCCTGAACCTGACTCGCGAGGAAGCGACCGAGCGCGCCTCGGTCATTTCCTCTGTGACCCGCTATGAGATCTCCCTGGACCTCACGCGCGGAGACACCGACTTCGGTTCATTCACCCGCATCGAGTTCGACGCGCGCGAAGGCGCCTCCACGTTCGCCGACCTCGTGTCCAACAACGTCCACTCGATCACGCTGAACGGCGATACCCTGGACCCCTTCTCGGTGCACCAGGACAACCGCATCGCGCTGGAGAACCTTGCCGAACACAACGTCCTCGAGGTTGAGGCATCCTGCCAGTACATGCACACAGGAGAGGGCCTGCACCGCTTCGTTGACCCCGCCGACGGACAGGCCTACACCTACTCCCAGTTCGAGGTCCCGGACGCCCGCCGTGTCTACACGACCTTTGAGCAGCCTGACCTGAAGTCCACCTTCACCCTGACGGTCAAGGCCCCTAAGGGTTGGAAGGTCTTCTCTAACGCGCCGACCCCCACCCCCGAGGAAGAGGGCGAGGCCTGGATCTACCACTTCGCAACCACCGAGGTCATGTCGACCTACATCACCGCGATCGTCGCCGGCCCCTACGAGGGCACGACGGCCACGCTGACCTCCTCCGACGGCCGCACAATCGACCTGGGCGTCTACGCCCGCGCCTCGATCGTTGAGCACCTGGATGCCGACGAGATCATCGAGATCACCCGCCAGGGCTTCGAGTTCTTCGAGGGCGCCTACGGCATCGCCTACCCCTTCACCAAGTACGACCAGATCTTCGTGCCCGAGTACAACGCGGGCGCTATGGAGAACGCCGGCTGCGTGACCTTCCGCGACGCCTACGTGTTCCGCACCCGTCCCACCGAGGCTCAGATGGAGGCTCGCGCCAACACGATCCTGCACGAGCTCGCGCACATGTGGTTCGGCGACCTGGTCACCATGAAGTGGTGGAACGACCTGTGGCTCAACGAGTCCTTCGCCGAGTTCATGAGCCACCTGGCTCTGGCCGAGGCCACCAAGTACACCGAAGGATGGACGGGCTTCATGGTCCGCAAGGACTGGGGCCTCAAGCAGGATCAGCTGCCCACGACCCACCCGATTACAGCCGAGATCCGCGACCTCGCCGACGTCGAGGTCAATTTCGACGGCATCACCTACGCCAAGGGTGCCTCCGTGCTGCGCCAGCTCGTCTCCTACGTGGGACGCGATGCCTTCTTCGCGGGTCTGCACGAGTACCTGACGAAGCACTCCTACGCCAACGCCACGCTGGACGACCTGCTCTCCGAGCTGGCCGCTGCCTCGGGCCGCGACCTGGCGTCGTGGTCGAAGGTGTGGCTGGAGGAAGCCGGCGTCACCCTCCTGCGTCCGGTCGTCACGACCTCTGAGGACGGCACGATCGAGCGCCTCGAGATCACGCAGGAAGCCTTCTCCGAGGGCGCCTCGCTGCGCCCGCACCGCATGGGTGTGGCCGGCTACTCGCTGACCGAAGAGGGGACGCTGGCCCAGGTCTTCCGCGAGGAGCTCGACATTGACGGCGCGTCCACGGTGATCGAGGCTGCTGCGGGCATCGCTCGCCCGGATTTCATCCTCGTCAACGACGGAGACCTCGGCTACGCCAAGGTCCGCCTTGACGAGGAGTCCCTGGCCTTCGCGATCACCAACATCACCAAGTTCACGGATTCGCTGACCCGCGGCGTCGTCATGGCCTCCGCGTGGGATATGACGCGCGACGGCGAGATGCCGGCACGCGACTACCTGAACCTGGCCCTGCGTGCCGTTCCCGTCGAGGACAACATGAGCCTCCTGACGCTCACCCTGCGTCACATCGACGAGGCCGTGCGCACCTTCGTGGCACCGAATTACCGCGCCGAGGCCGCCGAGGACACGGGCCGTCGCCTGCTCCTCCTGGCTCGCACGGCCGCCTCCGGCTCCGACGCGCAGCGGATGCTCGTCGCCGCTGCGGCCCGCAACGCGACCAGCCCCGAGCAGTTCGAGGCCATCCGCGCCCTCTACGACGGTACCCAGACCCTGGACGGCCTGGACCTTGACGTCGACCTCAAGTGGGACCTGCTGATCGCCCTGGTGCGCGGCAATGCCGCTACCGAGGAGGACATCGCAGCCCTGGAGGCCACCGACGACACGATGACCGGCCACCAGAACGCGGCCGCTGCTCGTGCGGCTCGCGAGGGCGAGTGGATCAAGGCCGACGTGTGGGACAAGGTCCTCACCGACACCTCGATCCCCAACGACACCCGCTGGGCGATGATCTCGGGCTTCTGGGCGCAGGCGCGCACCAACCCGTCGGCATACGCCAGCTACGTGGGCGACTACTTCGAGGCCCTGGCGGGCATCTGGGAGACCTTCACCTTCCACACCGCCGAGGACCTCACGACGCTGCTCTTCCCGAACGCGCTGGCGGGCTACGCCCCCGAGGTCGACGTGGTTGCCTCCGGCAAGGCCTGGATCGAGGCTCACGCGGACGCATCCGCCGGCACGATCCGCATCATCCGTGAGCTCATCGACGTGTGTGAACGTCAGATCGCCAACCAGGCGGTGGACGCCGCGGGCTGATCAGCCTCACAACGACGCCAGGGGGCGTGGCCACGTGGCCACGCCCCCTTCGTCTGACGTCCCAACTCCCTCAGGGAACACTAGCGTCGCATAAGCAACCCCGGCCTCGTTACCGTGAATGGACGAGGCCGGGGCATTGCGTGCATGATTGCGTCCGAGTGAGCGTCGCTCACTCACAGCTCATGCGCGCCGATCACTTCCAAGCGCCCCACCAGGTGCCGTTGTGGAAGAACCAGTGACGCTCGCCGTCGATCCACTGCGTACCGGTGACCATCGCGCCCGAGGCGTTCAGGTAGTACCAGGAACCCTCAACCTCGACCCAGCCGATGAGCATAACGCCCGAGGCGTTCAGGTAGTACCAGGTGCCGCCGACCAGGGTCCAGCCGGTGGCCATCGCACCGGAGCCGGTCAGGTAGTACCACTCGTTGTTGTAGTGGACCCAACCCATGGCCATGTCGCCCGAGGCGTTCAGGTAGTACCAGGAGTCGTCAACATTGATCCAGCCGGTCTGCATGAAGCCAGTCTCGGGATCCAGGAAGTACCAGGAGCCGTCGATAACGTTCCAACCGAAGGCCTGGGCACCTGAGGAAGCAAAGTACTCCCACTCGCCCTCCTGGTTGTGCCAGCCGGTGATCATGTAGCCGTTCTCATCAAAGCGGTAGACGACGTCATCAATCTCGATGAGTTCGTTCTTGGCGTAGGTTCCATCTCCGAGGTCGAACCACCAGCCTTTACCGTCCTGCTTCCAGGAGGCAGCACCATCGTCGGCGGCCGCGCCGTCGTCAGCGGGCTGCTCCTCGGTGGCACCGTCGGTGGCGGGCTGCTCCTCGGCGGCGACCTCGGTGGGAGCGCCGGGATCGGTCAGCTCGGCCGCGTTGGCGGGAACGACAGTTCCGGCGAGAACGGCAGCGCTCACGGCGGCGATCATAAGAGTGCGAACATTAATGGGGCGCATGGGCTTTCCTTTCGTGAGGCGCACATCCTGCGTAGGCTTCGTTGGAACGAACGTGAATGGCGCCAGCTCAGTCACTAGGGTTTTGTAGTAACGCATTGCCGAGTATACATAACGGTTTCTTGATAATCAAGTGCTCGTGTCAAAGCACCTCGATAACCATAGGACAAACGGAGACGGCCAGCCCTATCCCTCACGGTTAAGCCGGGATCCTTTCCCAGCTCGACGGGGTGTTCACAACGCGCATTCACAGCCTCGCCCACACTGTCTAACCTCGCCGCCTCACTCCCCTCCAGGAGCGTGAGGGACAGAATCAGGGACTCTTGCCGTTCGTGATACACGCCATATTTCTGCACCTCACCCGATCCAGGTATGCCGCAGCGCTAAGAGCCGACACGTCGTTAATGCAACGGAGCCAAGACATCGAAACGCTCGTCACCGCACACCCCAATTCACAGGTAGGGCCGCGTCCGAGACACAGGCATCCACCGGCGAGGACGAACAACCTCGGCGAGCTCCGAAGTTTCGCAGACTCGGAAACTCGGAGACAATCGCAGTGCCTCGACGCCAAGAAAAGGTCTCGTCGGCAAGCATTCTTGCCGACGAGACCACCGATGACGCATCACCGCACACGAGCACTCAGAAGGTCACCAACCATACCCAAGCTTGTATGCAATTCCTCCGTGCCCGGCACACATACCCCGATAGTCAGAAGCCCCCGGAGACGAGAAGCTCTCAGACCCATCGTGACAGATTGCCTTGTAGCGATTGCCGGTTGCGACATCCGCCCCTCCCGATCCATTGCCTGCCGAGGCGACCGGGTACAGGCCCCACCATGCGCCCGAGTCGTAGAACCAGTGGCGCTCGCCGCCGATCCACTGAGTACCTGTCACCATGACGCCGGACGCGTTCAGGTAGTACCAGGAGCCTCCCTGGCTGAGCCAGCCGGTGACCATCGCGCCAGACTCATTGAAGTAGTACCAGGAATCACCGATCGCGTTCCAACCACTCACCATGACGCCCGAGCCGTTCAGGTAGAACCAGGTACCGCCCTGGCTGAGCCAGCCGGTCTTCATGACGCCGGAGGAGTTCAGGAAGTACCAGGAGCCTCCCTGGCTGAGCCAACCGGTGACCATCGCGCCGGACTCATTGAAGTAGTACCAGGAACCACCGATCGCACTCCATCCGCGCACCATCGCGCCCGAAGCACCGAAGTAATACCAGGTACCGCCCTGGTTCAGCCAGCCAGTCGCCATCGCACCAGAGGCACCCAGGTAGTACCAAGTGCCATCGACCGTGATCCAGCCAGTACGCATCACTCCGCTCTGCGGGTCCAGGAAGTACCAGGTTCCCGACACGTTGGCCCATCCACGCACCTGAGCACCCGAGGGCGCAAAGTACTCCCACGCTCCCCCAAGGTTGTACCATCCGGTCACCATGTATCCGCTACCGTTGAATCGGTATGTTGCCCCATCAATGTCACGCTTTTCATCACGTGCGTACGACCCATTGTCCAGGTCGTACCACCAGCCCACCGAATCCATCTTCCACGAGGGCTTCGGCGCGGGGGCCGGTTCCGGGGTGGGGGCTGGATCCGGGGTGGGGGCCGGTTCCGGGGTGGGGGCCGGATCCGGGGTGGGGGCTGGATCCGGGGTAGGTTCAGCGGTGGGATCCGCCGTCGGCTCCCCCATCGGGACCTCGGCGGCGACGCCCACAGGCTCACCGCCTTGGCTCGAGACGGCTGGGAAGGCATAAGCGGGAGCCAACGGACCAACAACAAGGGCGGCAGCACCAAGGGCCGCCATCACGCTCCTGTGCAGATTGATGGGTCGCATATCTTATTCCTCTCTGAATAGAAGACGGTGAGCGCGCACATCCCTTCAGCGGGACAGGGACGCTCTGTCGACGAATGCACATTAGTTTCGCAGCATTCCTTTACTGACTATACACAAGGTAATATGACGCACCAAATAAGACGCCATCCGCGTTTCCAGTCGCAGCGAAAAGGCATCAATGCGCACGAAAAAGCCCCGCCGATGAACGAACTCACCGGCAGGGCTTCAGAGTGTTGCGTCAGCGTTTGGCTCGACGCGATGCGACAACCGCACCGGCTCCAGCGACCAGAACCGCGACGGCTCCCACGCCCACCCACACGGAGGATGCACCGGTCGCTGCGAGGGCATCAGCGCGCGCCTGCGTCGGGGTGGAAGCATCCTGGGCTGCGGGGACGGATGCCTGCGTCGGATCAGCACTCAGGGTAATGTCGAGGCGAGCGGTCACCGCGCCCTGATCGTCGGCGGGAGTGCTCGTCTCAGGTGCAGCCGGGGTGGCATCACCGTTCGCGGGGGCGGAAGGCGTGACAGACGGGTTGCCATCACCGTTCGCGGGGGCGGAAGGCGTGACAGACGGGTTGCCATCACCGTTGGCGGGAGCTGAGGGCTCCGAAGCCGGGTCGCCACCACCGTTTGCGGGAGCGGAGGGGGCAGCAGACGAAACGGAAGGAGCGGGCGTCTGACCGGGCTCCTGGCCCACGGAGGGGTTCTCATCGCCGTTCGCGAGCGCGGGTGTCTCATCCGACGGGGCCTGCTGATCCGGCGTCGAATCTACCCCGTCACCCACGGAGAGGTTGTTGCCATCCTGCTCGACAGAGAGGGTCGTGCAACGCGTGAGGGCATCGCGATACTCGGTGGCGGTCAAGTAGCGGCCAGCGTTCTCGCCACCCTGCAGCGTGACGCCACCATCCTTTTCGGGGCGCACGGCGGTCTGGGATGCAATGGACTCCGCGACACGATCAAGCTCAGCGTCGATATCCGCGAGAGAGGTGACGGGCTTCCTTTCCTCAGCCGAGGCCAGATACTCGTCCAGAGCAGCCTGAGCGGCGTTGACAGATGCCTGCGTGTCGATCACGGCCTGCTGACGCTCAGCAGAGGGTGCGGTGTCAGCGGGTGCGGGCATCGAGGTCGCGGGCGCAGCAGATCCAGCGTTTGCGGGGAGGCTCGACACGTCAACGGGGAGGGCGACACCGGGAAGGGAACCCACCTTGTTCTGCCAGGAGTTGGCGCGCTGCGCGTCGCCGCCACCCGCGAGGCCGGAGACGTAGTTGGTGCTGTCGGCGTTGAAAGCGGCTCCGTCGAAGCCGTACGCGGACGCAGTATCGCCAGTCGTGTGGAAGCGCGACACGTTGGGCGAGCCGCCGGTGACGGCGTAGAACTTCTGAGTGCCGTAGATACGCGTAAAGTTACCGTGCTTCGCGATATGCACGCCGACGCCAACAACGTTGTTCTGGGCCAGCATGTTCTTGTCGTGGCCAGAGTAGTTCTTCCACTGATCGAAGAGCGCGTCCGCCGCCTGCATCGGATTCTTGGAGGTGCCATAGGCGCCCCACTTGTCGCCGAAGTTCTCTCGATGGTTGTAGGCGATGTTCTCACCGGCGTAGGTCGTGTCACCGCCGTCGAGCTTGCCCGAGCCGAAGTACTTGTAGTCCGGGTCGTGGTTGAAGTCATCATGGTCCGACATGTGCTTGCTCCACGCGCGAGCGTCGGTGGTCACCGTATCGGAGACAACCAGCTCGGGCAGGCCAGCGTTGGCTCGGTAGGCGTTCATCTTCTGAATGACGAGAGCCTCGATGATGCGCGCCTGGGTGGCGTCGTCGACCTGGGACCAGTCGACCCAGTCGAGGCCACGGCTCGCAGTATCCGCTGCAGACGCAGCCTCACCGGCGGACGTTGCGGGCTCAAGGGCACTCTGCTTCGCAGCCTCGAGTGCAGCCTGCGCATCGGCGAGGGCAGCTCGCAGCTCGGACTCATGGGCGGGGTCCAGGGCGGGAGTCGCAGAGTTACCCGCGGCTGCGGCGGCGTAGCTCGCCAGAAGCGGATTGTATTCAGCGGCGATACGACCTTCCACCCCCGACAGGGCGTTGCAGAACGCGTCGCTGGTCGTCGCGTTTCCCTCAGCGAGAGTGGGGATGACGACGAGGGCAGCTGCGATCGTGGTTGCAGCGAGGACCACGGACATGTGCGTACGAGTGAGCTGGAACGACATTGACTACCGGCCTCACACAATGGAACAAGAACAGGTCAATCTTTCCACGCGGTACAGTACTTTTCAAGGTTTTATCAGTAAGTCGTTACAGATGAATCCACCTATTTTCAATGCTTTCTCAGTTTGACAGGTTTTGAGCATCCCGCATGCCGATACCGAAACGTTATATTTCGGACAAAACAACTGACCAGGCTGCAACCACAAGCACAACCACTGCTCAAGCAATAAAAAAAATCGACACCCGAAACCGGATGTCGAAGTTTTCTGTGGAGCTAGGGGGATTCGAACCCCCGACCTCTTCCATGCCATGGAAGCGCGCTACCAACTGCGCCATAGCCCCGTTATTTAGTTCGTCGCCCTGGCGACCTGATAAATAATAGCGAACCTTTCGAGAATGACGCAAATCCAATCGAGTGCCCCTCGTCACAACGCTCAGTAACCATGATATTCGGCGGTCACGAGGGGCCGGAGAGCCATCACGCCCCCAAAATGTCCTCACGAGAGCCGATGTTGTGCGACGCCAAGCGCCACCCGCTGATCGCCGCGCTCTTAGAGGTCGACATCCCGACAGGCACGAGCTCCGACCAGTGGCAGTTATCGACGCCGCGCAGCCCATTGAAGACCGCCGGATCCAGGCCCAGCAGCGACACGATGCCACGTGCGATCGCGGAGCCATGCGAAACGACAATCAGAGACTGGTCCCCGCGGCACGCCCGTGCCGCTTCCAAGACGGCATCGCGAACGCGCTCACCCACAACCTCGGAGCGTTCCACCTCAGCGAGGTCACACTCCCCCTGAGCGCGATACTGCGCGTAGGCCTCGGCCTGCTCGGCGGCGATCTCCTCGTAGGTCTTACCCTCAAAGCTCCCGTAGAAGCGCTCCGTGAGCCGCTCATCGAGTGCCGGCCCCTCGCAGGGATATCCAGCGATGTCGAAGACGCGTGCGATGATCCTCGCGGTATCCACCGCGCGTCCCAGGGGCGAGCTCACGATACGCACTCCCCCGTCGTCGTAGCTGCGCCCATCTTCGGCGGCAATCATACCAACCTCGGCGCTCGGCTCGCACAGGCGGCTCACCAGCACGCCGGCGGCACCCGCAGCCTGGGACCGTCCGGCCTCGTTCAAGGGTTGATCGATACGCCCCTGAAAGCGCCGCGCCAGGTTGAAATCCGTTTGGCCGTGGCGCAGCAGAACGATCCGCGAGGCGCTCACTGCGCACTCTCCACACCGTGCGCGGCAGCACGCTCGGCGGCAGCGGCGCGGGCCTCGTCGATGTCGACGTCGATCGGCACGGCCGGGCAGTCACCCCACAGGCGCTCGAGAGCGTAGTACTCGCGCTCTTCCTCGGACAGGACGTGAACGAGCAGATCCGAGTAGTCCAGGAGCACCCACGTGCCCTCCGCACGCCCCTCGATGTGGGCGGGGCGGCGCTGCTGCTCGGCCCAGATACGATCCATGATGTCCTCGGCGATGGCGCGCACCTGACGGTCCGTCGGCGCCGAAACAACCACGAATGCGTCAGCCAGGGCGAGCTTGCTGGTCACGTCAACAAGCACCGGGTTGATGCCGCCGCGGTCGTGCGCGGTGCGAGCAACCAGGCTCGCCAGTTCTGCGGTAGCGTCGGGAAGGCTCACGTTTCTCCTTGGGTTATGACCGGTACAGGCCGTATTTGTTGATGTATTGGACGACGCCGTCGGGCACCAGATACCACACCGGCTTCCCCTCTTCGACGCGCGTACGGCAGTCCGTCGAGGAGATCGCCATGGCGGGGACCTCCAGCAGCGACACGGACTCGTGCGGCAATCCAGGATCCGACAGGTTGTGCCCGGGGCGCGTCACGCCGATAAAGTGCGCCTGCTCAAAGAGCTTATCGGCGTCCTTCCACTGCGCGATCTGTGCCAGCGCGTCGGCACCCGTGATGAAGTAGAAATCCGAGTCCGGGTATTCGCGCGATAGGTCCGCCAGCGTATCGATCGTGTAGGTCGTCCCACCGCGGTCAATATCCACGCGAGACACGGCAAAACGAGGGTTCGAGGCGGTTGCGACGACCGTCATCAGGTAGCGGTGCTCCGCCGAGGTCACGCGTCGATCCGCCTTGAAGGGCTGCATGGCCGCGGGGACGAAGACGACCTGGTCGAGGCCGTAGACGTCCATGACCTCCGAGGCCGCGACGAGGTGGCCGTGGTGGATCGGATCGAATGTGCCGCCCATGATGCCGATCGCGCGGCGCCGACGCAGCGCGCGCGGGGGATGCTGGGGCGAGGCCGGGGCCGCGGTCGCCCCCGCCGTGGCCTCGGTGGTCTTTTCGATCGCGGACTCGTCGGAGGCCTGCAGCGCGTGGTTATCCTGCGTGCTCACGGGCGGATCGTTCCTTCTCCCTCGTAGATCCACGTGGTCGTCGTCAGTTCCGCGAGGCCCATCGGGCCGCGCGCGTGCAGCTTCTGCGTCGAGATACCCACTTCGGCACCCAGGCCCAGCTGACCACCGTCCGTGAAACGCGTCGAAGCATTCACGGCAATAGCAGCGGCATCGATGCCCGATCGGAACGCGCGCACGACGGCCACATCGGATGCCACGATACCCTCCGTATGCCCCGAGGAATAGCGGCGAATATGCTCAATCGCCTCGTCAACGTCGGCGACGACGCGCACAGCCAGGTCCATCGAGAGGTACTCGGTCTCCCAGTCGGCCTCGGTCGCGTCGACGATCATCTCAGCATCGATCGAAGGCTGGCCATCGACGACGGTCCGTGTAGCCTCGTCCGCGTGGATCGTCACGCCCGCCGTCGTCAGACGGGTGACGGCGGCGACGAGGAAACGCTCGGCGACATCGGCGTGCACGAGCAGAGTCTCCGCCGCGTTGCAGACGCCCACGCGCTGCGTCTTCGCGTTCATGATGATGGCCTCAGCGGCCTCCAGGTCGGCAGAGGCATCCACGTACACGTGACAGTTGCCCGTGCCCGTCTCAATAACCGGAACCCGCGACTCTTCGACGACGGCATTGATCAGCCCCGCTCCCCCTCGCGGAATGAGCGCATCGATCGCTCCACGCGCGCGCATCATTGCTCGGGCACCCGCGCGGCCCCACGGATCCACCGTGGTGATCGCATCGGCGGGCAGGCCCACGGAGGTCAGCGCATCGCGGCACACCTCGATGAGGACGCGATTCGAGGACTGCGCGGCGCTTCCACCGCGCAGTACGACCGCGTTGCCGGCCTTCAGAGCAAGCGAGGCAGCGTCGATCGTCACGTTGGGGCGGGCCTCGTAGATGATGCCGATAACGCCCAGGGGGACGCGCTCCTGCGTCACTCGCAGGCCAATATCGGTGCGCATTCCACGCACGACCTGACCGATCGGGTCAGGCAGACCCGCGATCTCGCGGACGGCCTCGGCGATTCCACGAATACGATCGGGGGTCAGAGCGAGGCGATCCAGCAGGCCCTCGCTCATCTGCTCCGCACGTCCGCGGGCGACATCTTCAGCATTAGCGGCCAGGATCTGGTCACTGCGATCAATGAGCGCAGCCGCAATCGCCTCGAGACCGCGGTTTTTTACCTGGGTCGTCGCGTTCGCGAGCACTCGCGCCGCAGCGCGAGCAGCATCCGTCACCTGGGAAATATCTGCAGCAGTATCCACCGGGCCATCATGGCACACGAGAGCCTGTCAAGCCGCGTCAGTCAGCGCTCAGCGCAGAAAATGCGTCGCCCAACACCGCCAGGTCATCGCGGTGGATGGCCGGCCTGGGGTGCTCATGACCCGCGGCTTGCAGTTCCGCGGTGCCCGATCCGGCGATCTCGGCCAGCGTGTCGGAGTCGTATCCCGACACACCGCGGGCGACCAGTCCCGTCGGGGAAGCCACGTCGACGACGTCACCGGCCTCGAAGTGGCCGAGCACGGAACGTACGCCTGCGACCAGCAGAGACTTCTTGCCGACCGTGATCGCCTGGGCTGCGCCCTCGTCGACGATGATTTCGCCGCGCGACGGGGCCACATGGGCGATCCACAGGCGCCGCGAGGCCGGACGCTCCCGCGACGGCTCGAACCACGTACCAACGTTCTTGCCCGCAAGCACCGACTCCAGAGCATCCGCGGATGCCAGCTGCACGCCAATGCCGCTGGTGGTCGCCAGCATGGCGGCCTGCACCTTCGTCGCCATGCCGCCCGTGCCCACGCGAGAGCCAGCGCCGGTCACGAGCACGCTCATGAGGTCGTCCGCGCTCTCGACCCGTTCGATCAGCTTCGAGCCCGGGTGGTCCGGAGGAGCGGTGTAGAGGCCGTCCACGTCAGTCAGCAGCACGAGGGCGTCGGCCTTGATCATCTGGGCGATGAGCGCGGCAAGGCGATCATTGTCGCCGAAACGCAGCTCGCGGGTGGTCACCGCGTCGTTCTCGTTGAGAATCGGGACAACGCCGAGGCCGAGGAGTCGCGTCAGCGAGGCGCGCACGTTCGTATAGTGATCGCGGCGCATAACGTCGTCCGTGGTCAGCAGCACCTGGGCGGCATCGAGGTGATGCGCCTGGAAGGCGGCCGTCCACCGCGCCATCAGAAGCCCCTGGCCCATCGCGGCAGCGGCCTGCACGCTCGGCAGGTCCTTCGGTTTCGAGGTGAAGCCAAGCGGATCAAGGCCCGCCGCGACCGCGCCCGACGACACGATGACGACCTCGCGGTCCGCCCCGCGCCAGCGCGCCACAAGGCGCGCGACCGAGTCAATACGATTCAGATCCAGGCCGCCGTCCTCGCGAGAGAGCGACGACGAGCCGATCTTGACGACGATGCGAGAAGCTGCGGACACTCCGCTCATGACTGATCCGACGCATCGGTCCAGTGTCCGGCCTGGCGCTCCGTCCACAGCTCGTCGCGGGCAGCGGTCTTGGCATCCATGACCTGGTGATACACCTCGCGACGTTCCTTACGGCTCGGACGCGCGTTCTGATCCAGGCGCAGGTCGGTACCTCGCGAACCCAGCAGCTCCGGTCCGGTCGTCAGGGTCGGCTCCCAGTCGAAGACGACGCCTCCGTCCAGGTCGCCGATCACGACGGTGTCGCCGGCGACCGCGCCAGCCTTCATCAGCTCGTCCTCAACACCCGCGGCGTTCAGGCGATCCGCCAGGTAGCCCACGGCCTCGTCGTTAGCGAAGTCGGTCTGACGCACCCAGCGCTCCGGCTTGTCGCCGCGCACCTGGAAGACTTCCTCGCCGTCCTTACGGGTCTTGCGCACCGTGATCTCCACGCTGCGCCCGACCGCCTTCGGACGGATAACGGGACGGGCGGCCTCGAGGGCGGGACGCTTCACGCGCTCCGCCTCGACGATGCCGGCCAGAGCAAAAGACAGCTCCTTGAGGCCCTCGTGGGACACGGCGGACACCTCAAGGACGGGCCAGCCGAAAGACTCCAGGTCCGGGCGCGTGATCTCGGCAAGATCACGACCGTCCGGGATGTCGATCTTGTTCAAAACGATGACGCGGGGACGCTCCATAATCGGCACGTAGCCCTCGACCTGCGTCAGGTCGCCCTGGTAGGCCTCCAGCTCCGCCTCGATGATGCGCAGGTCCTCAACCGGCTCGCGATCGGTCTCGAAGGCGGCGGTGTCAAGCACGTGCACGATAACCGCGCAACGCTCGATGTGGCGCAGGAAGTCGAGGCCGAGGCCTCGTCCCTGGGAGGCACCGGGGATCAGGCCGGGAACGTCGGCCACCGTGTAGCGCGTATCGCCAGCCGACACGACGCCCAGGTTCGGGACCAGCGTCGTAAAGGGGTAATCGGCGATCTTCGGGCGCGCCGAGCTCAGGGCCGCAATCAGCGAGGACTTACCCGCCGACGGGAAGCCAACGAGAGCCACGTCCGCGACGGACTTCAACTCAAGGATGACGTCGCGCTCCTCGCCGGGCTCGCCCAGCAGGGCGAAGCCGGGGGCCTTACGGGCCTTCGACGCCAGCGCAGCGTTGCCCAGGCCACCGCGACCACCTTCGGCGACCACGTAACGGGCGCCCGCACCCGTTAGGTCAGCGAGCAGCTCACCCGACATCGACTTGACGACAGTTCCCTCGGGAACCGGCAGGATGATGTCCGCGCCGGTCTTACCCTGACGGAAGTCACCCATGCCGGGCGTGCCATTATCCGCACGACGATGCGGGCTGCGGTGGTAGTTCAGAAGCGTGGTCTCCTGCTCACTCACCTCCAGGATGACCGAGCCGCCATTGCCTCCGTCTCCGCCGTCAGGGCCGGCCAGCGGCTTGAACTTTTCACGCTTAATCGAGGCAACGCCGTTACCGCCGTTACCACCCATCGCATGCAGAGTCACGCGATCCACGAAGTCTGCCACTGTTGCTCCTGACGACTGAAAATGAATGTTCAAAAGGGCGCCCGGCAACGCCGGACGCCCTTTATGCGCGCGGTCTCAGGCAGAGACCGGCGAAACGCTGACAACCTTGCGATCGCGCTTGCGGCCGAACTCAACCGCACCGGCGCGCAGGGCGAACAGGGTGTCATCCTTGCCACGGCCAACGCCGTCGCCCGGGTGGAAGTGGGTGCCGCGCTGACGAACGAGGATCTCACCAGCGTTGACCAGCTGGCCGCCGTAGCGCTTCACGCCGAGGCGCTGCGCGTTCGAGTCGCGACCGTTACGGGAGGAACCAAGGCCCTTCTTATGTGCCATCAGTTGCTACTTTCTGCTCGTGGGAACGTCGGGTTCAGGCGATCTCAGTGATCTTGACGACCGACATCTTCTGACGGTGTCCCTGGCGCTTGCGGTAGCCCGACTTGTTCTTGTACTTAATGATGGAAATCTTGGGGCCCTTGGCCGAGTCAACAACCTCAGCCTTGACGGAAACCTTGCCCAGCTTGGCTGCGTCAACGGTGATGGCGTCGCCATCCACCAGCATCAGCGGCTGGAGCTCAATGCTCGAACCGATTTCTTCTGCCAGCTTGTCGACGACGACGACGTCACCGACGGACACCTTTTCCTGCCGGCCGCCAGCCTTGACGATCGCGTAGACCACGTTGGAGCTCATCTCTTCTCGTATTCGTAACCGGAATCGCGCCTCGAAACTGCCGAGGACTTGTCTCATTGTCATGATTCCGTTGGCGCTTGTTGCGCCGACGATCAAATTTAGCCGATTCGCACGCCGGATTGCAAGCCGGCACGGTCACGGGCAGGTGTGAAGTGCTGTGCGATTCCACACCCTACGCTCGGGGGAGGGATGATCGCCCCTCCCCCGGCGCCTGGACCATTACCCGGCGTCAACGATGCCGGTCGATGCGGCGCGACGACGGCGCTTGACGCGCGGCTGATCGCTCGCCTCGGGAAGCGCAATGTCATCGGTCGACTTGGTCGGCACCGCCGGGACGCTCACCTCGGCACGCGCGGGCAGGTCGATGACGACGGGGGTGGGAGCCGCGTCGGGCTCGACAATGCCGGTCGAGACGGCGACGCGACGCCTACGAGTCTTGCGCGGCGCGGCGGCCTCCTGGAAGGAAGTTTCCTCCGCGACCGACGCGCTCACCGGCGCGGTGGCTGGAGTCTCGTCCGTCTGCACCTCGGGAACAGCCGTCTGCGCGGTGACGCGGCGACGGGTCTTCTTCGGCGCGGGCGCCTCGGCCGGTTCTTCGGACGAGGCCGTGGCAGCCTTGCGGGATGCGCGGCGGCGGGTGGCCGGAGCCTTCTCGCGATGCTCGGGCAGCTGAATCTCGGAGGCATCCTTGGTGGGGGCCGCAGGCTCGTCCGAGTGATCGACCGGCTCGGGCAGGTCGATGCGCACGGGCAGTTCGGGCAGCGGAGCGGACTCGGCGACGCGGCGGCGACGACGAGGACGCTTGGTCGCGCTTTCCTCGGCCTTCTCGGCGGCGGGCTTGGACGCGGATTCCTCAGCGGGAGCCTCGGGCGCTGCAACCTGCTCGAGGGAAGAAGCCTCGGGTTCCTTGACCTCGGTCGAAACGGCGCGCGTGCGGCGCTTCTTGGTGGGCGCCGGCTCCGCGGCCGCGCTTTCCTCTTCCTTACGGGTCGAGGCAGCGGCGATCGCGCTCAGAGCCTCCTTGGCGCGCTCATGATCGGCATTGTCCTCGATACGGCGAGGCTCAGCCTTCTTCTGTTGCTTCTTCGAACCCTTCGAGCCCTTCGAAGGCTGTTCGGCCCCGGAGGTTTCCACAGGGTGCTGGTGAACGATGAAGCCGCGGCCCTCGCAGGCCTCGCACGAGGAGGAGAAAGCCTCGACGAGGCCCTCACCCACGCGCTTACGGGTCATCTGCACGAGGCCCAGGGACGTAATCTCGGTGACCTGGTGGCGCGTACGGTCGCGTCCCAGGCACTCCACCAGGCGACGCAGCACGAGGTCACGGTTGGATTCGAGGACCATGTCCACGAAGTCGATGATGACGATGCCACCGATGTCGCGCAGGCGCAGCTGGCGCACGATCTCTTCGGCGGCCTCGAGGTTGTTACGGGTCACCGTCTCCTCGAGCGTGCCGCCGGCACCGATGAACTTGCCGGTGTTGACGTCAATGACGGTCATCGCCTCGGTGCGGTCGATGATCAGGGTGCCGCCCGAGGGCAGCCACACCTTACGGTCCATGCCCTTCGCGAGCTGTTCGTCGATGCGATGCGCGCGGAAGACGTCCTCCGTGCCCACCCACTGCTCGACGCGATCGGAGAGCTCAGGGCTGAGCTCGTCGACGTATTCCTTGACGGTCGCATAGGTGTCACGGCCCTCGATCACGAGCTTCGAGAAGTCCTCATTGAAGATGTCGCGCACGACGCGCACGGCCAGCTCAGGCTCCCCGCGCAGCAGCGTCGGGGCGCTCTTCGTGTTGGTGCGCTTCTTCTCGATATCCTCCCACTGACGGGTCAGGCGAGCGACATCGTCGCGAATCTGCTCCTCCGTCGCGCCTTCCGCGGCGGTACGCACGATGACGCCCGAGCCGGAGGGCACGACAGCCTTGAGGATCTTCTTCAGGCGAGCGCGTTCCTTGTCCGGCAGCTTACGGGAGATGCCCATCATGGACCCGCCGGGGATGAGGACCAGGTAGCGGCCGGCCAGCGTGATCTGGGAGGTCAGGCGGGCACCCTTATGGCCGATCGGGTCCTTCGTCACCTGAACGAGGACCGGATCGCCAGACTTCAGCGCCGCCTCGATACGACGGGGCTTGCCCTCCATGCCGACGGCGTCCCAATTGACCTCGCCGGCGTACAGGACGGCGTTGCGTCCGCGGCCGACGTCGACGAATGCCGCTTCCATCGAGGGAAGCACGTTCTGGACGCGGCCCAGGTAGATGTTGCCGACCATCGAGGACTGCGTGCGACGCGCGACGTAGTGCTCGACGAGCAGGCCGTCTTCGAGAATGGCGATCTGATCGAGGCCGTCTTGGTCGCGGATGACCATCGTGCGCTCGACCGACTCACGGCGCGCGAGGAACTCGGATTCGGAGATGGAGTGG
Organism: Schaalia dentiphila ATCC 17982; assembly: GCF_000154225.1. Lineage (NCBI taxonomy): Bacteria > Bacillati > Actinomycetota > Actinomycetes > Actinomycetales > Actinomycetaceae > Schaalia > Schaalia dentiphila. The sequence continues at coordinate 1,644,378 of NZ_DS264586.1, forward strand.
CGACGGCGGCCTTCGCGGCGGCCTTCGCGGCGACGCATCTTCTTCGCCTCCAGGCGCGTGGACCCCTTGAGGGCCTGGACCTGGTCCGCGGGATCGCCACCTTCCTCGGAGGAGGCGGAGCTGCGCGCGCGGCGGCGACGACGGCGACGACCGGAGGTTTCCTCCTCGTCCGAGGAGTCGGAGTCCTGCGCGGGTGCGTCGGCCTTGTCGGCGTCTTCCTGGGCGGGGGCCGAGGCCTCGTCCGCCTTCTTGGAGCGACGGCGCCGACGGGTCTTCGGCTCGGCGGACGCCTCCTCAGACTCAGACTCGGAGGCGGGAGCCTCGGGGGCTTCGACGGCATCGGCTTCATCAGCTGATTTCTTCGAGCGACGGCGGCTCTTCGGGGCGACCTCTTCGCGAGGAGCAGACTCCTCGTCGGCGACAGCGGACTTGCGGCGACGCTTAGGCTCCGGCTCCTCGACAATCGCGGGAGGAGCGACCTCGGGGGCAGCCTGGAACACGGGCGCCTGGAACAGCAACGACGCGGCGGGTGCCACGGGCGTGGTGGATTCGGTTGTCACGATTCTCCAATGGCGGGTGCGCGCCCCGTGCCTGGACGCACCCTTTTTCATCGCCCGCGTGGGGCGGAAACCTAGTGGAGCGCTGATGCGCAGCGGCCGGCGGCATATGAATACGTCATCGCTCGGCTCTCGTCGCGGGGGCACTCCCGCGACATCCATTCACGTCTATTGTCGCACAACAGAGCCTCGTACCGACGATGTGGTGATCAGGACAACGCAACACGGAGCGATATCTCACGGAAGAACCCGTAAAAATTATTCGGACGCGTATGTCACAAAACGGCCTCTGAACCAGCATTTCAACCAATCCAACCGACGATTTTGGGCTACATTAATGACAACCCGTGACATAGGTCCCATGGATCTCGGACACGGGATAGTCGACCCCAATCCCAACACGAGAAGGTCCCATCATGACCCTCGCGCAGACAGCGCTTGACGCGGTCACCGTCGGACGATGGCAGTTCGGTGTTACCACCGTCTACCACTTCGTCCTCGTGCCGCTGACGATCGGCCTGTCCCTGCTGGTTGCCATCATGCAGACCGCGTGGCACCGCACCGGCAAGGAATACTGGCTGCAAGCAACTCGCTTCTTTGGCAAGCTCCTCCTCATCAACTTCGCGCTCGGTGTCGCCACCGGTATCGTGCAGGAGTTCCAGTTCGGCATGAACTGGTCCGAATACTCCCGCTTCGTCGGCGACATCTTCGGCGCTCCCCTGGCCGTCGAGGCCCTCCTCGCCTTCTTCCTCGAGTCCACTTTCCTGGGCCTGTGGATCTTCGGCTGGGGCCGCCTCTCCAAGGGCATGCACCTGCTGACGATCTGGTGCGTCGCCCTGGGCACCATGTTCTCGGCGGCCTGGATTCTCGCGGCGAACGCGTGGATGCAGCACCCCGTGGGCGCCCGCTTCAACCCCGAGACCGGCCGCGCCGAGCTCGACGGCGTGAGCGGCTTCATGGAGCTCATCACCTCCGGCGTCTACCTGAGCGAATACGCACACGTCATCACCTCCGCCTGGCTGGTCGCCGGCTCCTTTGTTGCCGGCATCTCCATCTGGTGGATGGTGCGCACCGCCCGCGAGGGCTCCGACGAGGCCATGGCTCAGTCGCGTGACGTCTGGCGCCCGATCGCCCGCTTCGGCCTGACCGCCGTCCTCATCGGCGGCCTCGGCACCGCTGCCTCCGGCCACATCCAGGGCCAGGAGATGGTTGAGGTCCAGCCCATGAAGATGGCTGCCGCCGAAGGTATCTGTGTGGACACCGACGGCGCGGCATTCACGATCGCCCAGTTCGGCTCCTGCCCCCTCGGCGATAACGGCGCGCAGCCGACCCAGTTCATCAAGGTCCCCGGCGTCGCGTCCTTCATGTCGCACAACTCCTTCACCGCCACCTCCGAGGGCGTCGCCGACGTCCAGGAGCGCATGGTGGAGCTGCTCAACTCCGATGCGAACTTCACCGCCAAGTACGGTGACGCCTCGCAGTACGACTTCCGTCCTCCGCAGATGGTCGCCTTCTGGTCGTTCCGCTTCATGATCGGTCTGGGCATGCTGGCCTTCCTGCTGGCGGCATGGGGCCTGTGGGCCACCCGCGGCGGACGCACCTCGTCCAACAAGTGGCTGAGCGTCCTCGCCCTGGTCAACCTCCCCCTGCCGTTCGCAGCCGCTTCCTTCGGCTGGATCTTCACCGAGATGGGGCGTCAGCCGTGGGTTGTCGTCCCGAACCTGCAGGCGCTGTCTGCGGGCTCCGACCTGGGTTCCGTCAACATGATGACCGACATGGGTATCTCCCCCAACGTTCCGGCTGGCCAGATGCTCACCTCGCTCATCCTGTTCACCCTGCTATACGGCGTCCTCGGCGTCATGTGGTACATCCTCATGAAGCGCTACGCCGTCGAGGGCATCCACTCGTCGAAGGCCGACAAGGTTGAAGACGATGCTCCCGCCGACCTGTCCTTCGGATACTGAGAGGAACACCGATCATGACTCTGTCTATCCTGTGGTTCGTTCTCATCGCCGTTCTGTGGACGGTCTACCTGATCCTCGAGGGCTTCGACTTCGGCGTCGGCATGCTCCTCCCCTTCGTCGCCAAGGGCGACCGTGAGCGCACCCAGACCGTGCGCACGATCGGCCCCCACTGGGACGGCAACGAGGTGTGGCTGCTCACCGCTGGTGGCGCAACCTTCGCCGCGTTCCCCGAGTGGTACGCGACCATGTTCTCGGGCATGTACCTCGCCCTGTTCCTGATCCTCGTCTGCCTGATCATCCGCGTCATGGCTCTCGAGTGGCGCTCCAAGGTCGCCACCGAGAAGTGGCGTCACGCCTGGGACTGGGCGCACACGATCAGCGCGTGGCTCGTCCCGATCCTGCTGGGCGTCGCTTTCGCGAACTTCGTCCAGGGTATGCGCATCGAGGTTGTTGACGTGGCCACCGGCACCATCATCGACCCGACGCTGGTCAACCAGTCGCTGGCAACCGCGACGCACCAGCTAACCGGCGGTTTCTTCTCGCTGCTCACGCCCTACACCATCCTGGGCGGTCTGGCCGTTATGGCCGTGTGCCTGGCTCATGGCGCGCAGTTCCTGGCGCTGAAGACGACGGGCGAGGTCCGCGACCGCGCCAACGCGATTGCCGCCCCCGCGACGATCGCCGCGACCGTCCTGGCCGCCGCCTGGCTGGTCTGGGGTCAGTTCGCCTACACGACGAACGTTCTGGCGTGGATCCCGCTCGTGGTTGCTGCGCTCGCGATCATCGCATCGACGGCTCTGTCGCAGGCGTCGCTGCGTCGTGAGGGCTGGTCCTTCGTGGCCTCCTCGGTCGCCATCGCCGGCGCTGTCGCGTGGGTGTTCGCTTCGATGGCTCCGGCCGTCCAGAAGTCCTCGATCAACCCGGCGTACTCGCTGACGATTGATCAGGCTTCCTCGACCCCGTCGACGCTGACTGTCATGACCATCGTGACCGTCTGCCTGCTGCCGATCGTCCTGGTTTACGTCTTCTGGTCCTACTGGATGTTCCGCGCTCGCGTGGGCGCCGAGGACGTAGAGACGCAGACGGGTCTGCTGCTCAAGAAGATCCGCGTGGGCGAGAACTTCTTCGCCAACTGATCCTCGCATCACGACGCGCCCGGCCCCCCCCTTGCAGGGGCCGGGCGCGTTTGTTGTCACGCCACGAGGATGAGGACCTTTGACCCATGACGAGGCTTTTTCAGGCACAATAGATACGTGCGTCCCTTTGATCCTCGCTTGTTGCGTTATGCCCGCTCGGCGCGCGGCCCCATCGCTGTGACGGCCCTCTTAGGGACGCTGACTGCGCTGTTGGTTCTCGCCCAGGCGCTTCTCATTTCCGCAGCACTCTCCCCCGTCGTCTCGGGCACCGCGTCCCTCACCGACGTCTGGCCCTTCATTGTGGGAATCGCGGCCGTGTTTGCCTGCCGCGCGCTGATCGTCGCCGCCCGTGAGGCGGTGAGCACTCGCGCGGCCGCCGCCGCGGTGAGGGAGCTGCGCGGACGCGTCGTGGATGCGAGCGTCACGCTGGGATCTCGTTGGAGGGCGACCAAGGGCGCGGAGACGACGACCCTACTGTCGACGGGGCTCGAGGATCTGCGTCCCTACTTCGTCTCCTTCCTGCCCCAGCTTGTCCTCGTGTGCACGGTGACCCCGGCGGCGCTCGGCGTCATTCTTCTGCTCGACTTCTGGTCCGCGCTCATCGCTCTCCTCGTCATCCCTCTGATCCCGATCTTCATGATTCTCATCGGGCGTTTTACGCAGGCAGCCTCGGAGGACAAGCTCGCGTCGATGAAGCGCCTGACCGCCCAGCTCCTCGACCTCATGTCGGGCCTGCCCACGCTCCGCGGCCTCGGCCGCGAAAAGGCACCGCGCACGCACCTGCACGCTCTGGGTGCCGCGAATACAAAGGCTACGATGGCCACGCTTCGCGTCGCGTTCCTCTCGGGCGGCGTGCTCGAGTTCCTGACGACCCTGTCGGTGGCCCTCGTCGCCGTCGAGGTCGGCATGCGCCTCGTTTTCGGCAACATTTCACTGTTCCACGGCCTCGCTGTCATCATGCTCGCGCCCGAGGTTTTCGAGCCCCTGCGCCAGGTCGGCGCACAGTTCCACGCGTCGGCGAACGGCGTGACGGCGTCGAAGGCAGCGTTCGACATCATCGAAGAGGCCGAGGCCGTGGACTCCCCCGGAACCGACGAGTGCCCCGACATGGCACGCACCGACATCGTTCTCGATAGCCTCGGCGTGCGTGCGCGCGGCGCGTGGGCTCCGGCTCCGACGAGCGGCGTCATCGCGCCTGGCATCGTGACGGCGCTGTGCGGTCCCTCCGGCACGGGAAAGTCGACGATTGTCCTGTGTTTGCTGGCCGACATGACACCGGATGCAGGTCGTGTCCTGCTGCGGCCGTCGGCGTCGTCCTCCGAAAGCGGTGAGTCCGTCCTGTCGGATATCGATCCCGCCGCGTGGCGTCGCCAGATCTCGTGGGTGCCCCAATCCCCCACGCTGGTTCCCGGTACGATCCTGGACAACATGGGCGATCTGCCTCTCGACGACCTGAACGATGCGGCAGCGGCAACCGGCTTCGATGAAGTCTTGGCCAGCGCCCCGGACGGGTGGAATACCGTCATCGGCTCCGGCGGCGTCGGCCTGTCCGTTGGACAGCGCCAGCGCCTCGCCCTCACGCGAGCCCTCGCCGCACACTCCCAGGTCGTTATCCTCGACGAGCCCACAGCACACCTTGATGCCGTCAGCGAAGAGACCGTCGTGCGGGCTATCGACGCGATGCGGGACGCGGGACGCACCGTCATCGTCATCGCGCACCGCGCAGCCATGATGGAGGCAGCTGATGCTGTCATCGACGTTCGCTCGGCCGCTGACGAGGAGGCACGCGCATGAAGTTCTTTCTCACCCGCGCTGAATCCGCTGCGTTGCGCCGATGCATCTCCATGCTCGACGTCTCGCGCTCGGGTTTCGCTCTGTCGTTGCTTCTCGGCGTCACCGCCCTCAGCGCCGCAATCGCTCTCGGCGGCACCGCCGCCTGGCTCATCGCACGCGCGTCCCAGCATCCCCCGGTGCTCTACCTGACGGTCGCTGCGACCTCGGTTCGCCTCTTTGGTGTCTCGCGTGCCCTCGCACGCTACCTGTCACGCCTCGCTTCCCACAAGGTGGCGCTGACGGGCATGGATAGCCTGCGCAACAACCTCTACGACGTGTTGGCTGCGGCCCCCGGAACGAAGCTTTCCACGCTGCGCCGAGGCGATCTCATGACCCGTGCGGGAGCCGACGTTGATGAGGTCGGCAACGTTGTCGTCAAGACTCTCCTGCCAGCTTTTGTCGCGGCGATCGTCGGCGTGGGTACGGTCGGTGTCATCACGATCATCTCTCCGGCGGCCGGCATCATCCTCGCGATCAGCCTCGTCGTTTCGGGCGTCATTGCCCCGGTCCTCATCGCCCGCTCGGTGCGCCTGGCTGAGAGCCAGGGAGCCGATGCGCGCACCGACATCGCGGCGACCTCGCTCGCGATCCTCGAGGGTGCCACCGAGCTGTTCATGGCGGGCACGTTGGAGCGCGCGCGCCGCTCTCTCAGCGAGTCCGAGGCTGCCCTGAGCGCCGCTCTGGCCCGCTCGGCGCGCCTGTCCGCGTTCGCGCGCGGCCTCGACGTATGCGCGATGGGCGTTGCGGTGATCGGCGCCCTCCTGATCGGGATCCCACAGACGACCTCGGGGGTCCTCGTACAGGTCCTCCTGGCCGTCATTGTCCTCGTCCCGCTATCCGCCTTCGAGGGAGTCGCCGAGCTGACGCCCGCCGCCGCCCAGCTCGTGCGCAGCGCCCAGGCCGCGACGCGCATCTGTTCGCTCCTGGATGAGGAGACACCGGCGCAGCCCCACGACATTCCGGAGGGAGCCACCGTCATCGAGGCACGCGATCTCGCCATCGGTTGGCCGGGCGGGCCAACGCTCGCAACGGGTATTTCGCTGACGCTACGCCCGGGATCGTCCCTCGCGATCGTCGGGCCCTCGGGCATCGGTAAGACGACGCTGCTAGCGACCCTCACGGGCATCATCCCACCTAAGTCGGGCAGTGCTCTGATCAACGGCGTTCCCGCATGGGGAGCCGATCGCGACCAACTCACCTCACGCATCACGATGACGGCGGAGGACGCACACGTCTTCGCCACCACCATCTACGAAAACCTGCGGGTCGCGCGCGCATCCCTTACCCGCGACGAGGCCTCGGAACTGCTGTCCCGAGCCGGCCTCGCGCAGTGGGTTCAGTCCCTGCCCGACGGCCTCGACACCGTGATCGGCTCCGGAGGCACAACCGTGTCCGGCGGAGAGCGCCGCCGCCTGCTCATGGCCAGGGCTCTCGCCGCGCCCGCTCCGATCATGGCTCTCGACGAGGCCTCCGAGCACCTTGATGCGGCGACGGCCGACCGCCTCATGGAAACGCTCCTGACGCGCTCACCCGAGCGGGCTACCCTGGTGGTCACCCACCGCTTGAGCGCCCTGGACCAGGCCGACCACGTCATCGTCTTGGCTGCGCCCGAGCCCGGCCAGTGCGCGACGATCGCCGCGCGCGGCACACACGACGAGGTCCTGCAGGCCCTCCCCGCCTACCGCTGGGCCCTCGACCAGGAGGAACAATGAGCACCGACTCCACTGACTTCACGCTGCTGCAAGCTGCCCTGGACCTCACCAGTTCCCTGGACTTGAAGGCGGGCCTGCAGAACTTCGTGGACCAGGCCTGCGCCTTGACGTCCTCTCCGCACGCTACGCTCTCAGTCCTGGACACGTGGGGGGCCACCACCCTGCAACTCGAGTTCCACGAGGACGGTCCAGTCCCCGAGGTCCCCGAGTCTCTCATGACGGCGATCCCTGCGAGTGTGCCTCTCCTCGTCAACTCGCCGTCGGATGCACCCGACCTCGATCTGCCCGCTTCCACTCCCCCGTTCCTGGGTGTCTCGATCCTCGTACACGAGCAGGTCTACGGACGCCTGTACCTGTGCGGGAAGGCGGGCGGGTATTCGTCCGCCGATGCCGCTGTCCTCAGCGCGCTCGCACCCGCCGCTGGCATCGCCGTTGAAAACGCGCACCTGTACGCGGACTCCAAGCGCACCGAGCGGTGGATCAGCGCCTCTCAGTCGCTGACAACCACCATGCTGGAGGGCGCCGATGAGGAGGAGGCGCTCGAGCTCATTGCCAAGACCGTGCGCGAAGTGTCCCACGCGGACACCGCCATCATCGTCCTGCAGTCCGTGGGCGACAAGTGGGCTGCCGAAATCGTCGACGGCAAGAACGCCTCCAGCCTGCTGGGTTTGACTTTCCCGCCCGAAGGCCGCGCGATGAGCGTGTTGCACGAGGGTACCGGCATGATCGTGGACTCGATGTCGCGCGCGCAGACGATGCGTGTCCCCCAGCTGGCTGCCTTCGGATCGGCCCTGTACGCGCCACTGCGTTCGCGTGGCGTGTCGTCCGGTGTCCTCATTCTGCTCCGTCAGATCGGCGCACCCGAGTTCGACAGCTCCGAGCTTTCGCTCGCGGAATCCCTCGCTTCCCAGGCCACGCTTGCCCTTGAGCTTGCATCGGCTCGCCACGCTCAGGACGTGGCCGCACTGCTGGACGAGCGCGACCGCATCGGGCGCGACCTCCACGACTTTGCCATCCAGCAGCTGTTTGCGACCGGCATGGCCCTGGATGCAGCCAAGCAGAAGGTCGCTGCAGGCCAGACGGACCCGGCTGCCCTCGAGTCCCTCATCGATTCTTCGCTCGCTTCCATCGACGAGGCCGTGCGTCAGATCCGCACGATCGTGCACAACCTACGCGAGCGCGACAAGGCCGTCGGCCTGGTGGAGAGAATCCGCCGCGAATCGTCGCTGACGCGTTCAGCCCTCGGTTTTGCGCCCTCGCTGCTCATCACGCTTGACGGCAACGCCATCAACTCGGACCTGGATAACGAGCTCGTCGTCATCGACGAGTTCGACGGGCGCGTCGACCCAGACCTGTCCGACGACGTCGTCGCCATCGTTCGCGAGGGCCTGTCGAACATCGCCCGCCACGCACACGCGACCGCCGCCACCGTGTGCGTCGACGTATCCGGGCGGGGCAAGTCCGGGCGGGTGCGCATCACGATCACCGACGACGGGCGCGGCATCGATCCCGCGCGCACGCGCAACTCCGGCCTGGCCAACATGGCGGAGCGGGCTCGCCGACACCACGGCACCTTCGATACCGTTTCGGGCGGTGAGGGAGGCGGAACCAGGCTAAGGTGGATTGCTCCGTTGGAGGGCTAGGGCGCCAACAATTGTCCCAAAGGAATCGGCTGGCGGGGGGGTGACGCATTCGCGTCACCCCCCCCGCCCTATCTGCGAGCGCGCGGGCGCGCTCTCATCGCCGGGTCACACGATCCACTTGCCCGATGGGTCGAAGTAGTACGTGCGTCCATCGATCTGGCGGCTGCCCGTGTACATGTTCCCGGCGGGCCCGAAGTAGTACCAGTCGCCGTCGATGTGTCGCCATCCCTGCGCCATGGCCCCCGAGGGGTCAAAGAAGTACCAGGTGCCGCCCGCCTGCTTCCATCCCGTCACCATCGCGCCGTTGCCGGCGAGCAGGTACCACGAGCCTCCGTGCCTGAGCCAACCGGCGTGCATCGCACCGGAGGGTTCCATGTAGTACCAGACGCCATCGTACTTGTGCCAGCCAGTGGTCATTACTCCGTTGGCGGCGAAGAGGTACCAATGTCCGTTGATCACCCGCCATCCGGTCGTCATGACGCACGTGCCCGGCTCAAGATAGTACCAGTTGCCGTCCGTCTTGATCCAGCCGCTCACCTGAGCTCCCGAATCATCGTGGTAGTACCAGACGCCCTCCCAGTAGACCCAGCCGGTCAGCATGTATCCCCTGTGGTCGAAGCGATACACGCTAGAGCCCAGAGTGAGCACCTCGTTCTTGGCGTATCCGCCCTGGCTGATCTTCCACCACCAGCCGACGCCGTCGTGCATCCACGTTCCGACCGTGTGATCCACCTCCGGTGCGGGGTCGGGTGCGGGGTCGGGTGCGGGGTCGGGTGCCGGGTCGGGCGCCTCAGCCAGGGCGAGGGTCACGAGACCCGATTCGGCAACCCCGGCCTCGTTGATCGCCATCACGCGGAACACCGATCCTTTGGTCTCGCCGTCAACAGTGACGGTGAGCTCGGGCCCGTTCTCCTCTTCCAGGATCGCCCACGAGTCAGAGCCTTCACGCTTAACCTGCCAGAACAGGGTAGGCGTCGGCTTTCCGGTCGCCTCGGCCTTGATGGTGACCTGCGTGCCTTCCTTGGCCGTCACGGTGCGGAAGGCTCCGTCGCCGGAGATCTGCGCGTCCTCCGCCGGGTCGGCGGTCACGGCCAGCGGCTTGATGACCGGGGGCTCCTGCTCCTGAGGATCCGGTGCTGGCGCGGCGGCCGCGAACGCCTCGACTTCCGCGAGCGCGAACTCACCGAGCTCGGTGGGCTGCATGACGCGGATGTAGCGGGCCTCGAATCCCTCGAAGTCGACGGCACTGGGGCGTGCTCCCACCCCGTCGACCTTGATCACGTGGACGCCGTCGACGGCACCGGCCGTCTCGGGGTTGAACGCGGAGGAGAGTCGCTCGGTCGAGGCGATGACCCAGTAGTCGTGGAGGCGCTGATCGCAGGGGGTTCCCTGGCAGTTGTCAGAGGAGGAGCGGTTCCAGACATTGACGACCCCGAGCGGGTGGGTCTGGCCGAGGTCGACCTCCCACCAGGGGTTCGCCTGCCTGCCGGTGTGGGCGACGGACCCGTTGTCCCACACGCCGTCGGTGTTCCCGTCAACGGCGCGCGAGGCGACACCTCCCCAACCCATCGACGACATGGACGCCGTCTTGTTGAGGGCGAGGTTGTCGGATCCCTTGGCGACGGTGAGCGTCGCACGCTCCGAGGTCGTGGACCCGTTAGCGTTCGTGGCGACGGCGTAGAACTGAGAGCCATCGTCCGCGAGCGTCGTCGTCAGCGTGTACATGGCGCTCGTCGCACCATCGATCGCCGTTCCCTCGGTCGCGCCCTTGGGAATGCGGTACCACTGGATGGTTGGGGCCGGGCGGCCCGAGGCGACGACGGTGAAGGTCGCGCTCTCCCCCTCCTTCACCGACACCGAGGATGGGTCCGTGGCGATGACGGGGGGCTTGGTGGCCGCGTCCTCTCCGTAGACGTGCACGGTCGCGCTGACGGAGCTCATGCCGATCGGATCGGCGTAGTACGAGGGGTGGGCGAGCTCGAGGCGCAGCGGCGTAACCTTGCCGGGTTCGAGGGTGAGTCCCTCGCCGACCTCGCCCGCTTCGATCTGAGCACCGGTGGCTTCGATGGACTTCTCGCCGAGGGTGATCTTGTAGGTGGTGTCGGCAGAGAAGTTGCCGGAGAACTTCAGGGTCAGGTCGGTGATGGCCTTCTCGCCCTTGTTCACCAGGTACGCGTCGAACGCCTGGGGGCCGGAGTAGCGCATGGCGGAGGCGCGTGCGAAGAACTGCTCGGCGGAGATGGTCGCGCCGTCAACGGCGGTCACCGCCTGGGTGGGAACGTAGGTAGGCGGGGCGTCGAAGCTGACCTTGATGACGGGGCGCAGGTTCGGCTCAGGGTTGTCGCCGGACATGGTGACCGTCAGGGTGGCGCCGTCCTGCGTGTACTCCAGGGAACGGTCCGTGCCGTCGACGCTCACGCCGGTGACGTGTCCGCCGACGCTGGGAAGGGTGAGGGTCTTACCGGGCGACCACAGCTCGGGGAAGAAGTAGAGGTCGTTGCCCTTGGTCATGACCTTGCCCCAGGAGGGCGCGGGGTACCAGGTCGGGCGCGCCCCCGTGATGGCGTCGGGGTGACGGCGCATCCACTGTCCCACCTCGGTGACGACGCCGGCGTCGAACGCGTCGATGGTGCCGTCTCCCTTGGGACCGATGTTGTAGGCGAACTGTCCGCCCGAGGCCACCGTGCCGATGAGGTTGTTGACGAGCTCGCGTTCCTTGTAGCTCTTCGCACTGTCGTTACGGTTCGCCCACGAGCAGTATCCCCAGCAGGCGGGGAAGATCGAGCGGATCGACTCCCAGGGACCCATGTGGAAGTCCGTGGTCACGGAGTTGTCACCGCCGACCTCGAAGTCACCGGCCTTGTTCCACACGCGGGAGTTGACCATCGTGGCGGGCTGGAGCTCGTGGACCCACTGGGCCATGCGCTGCGATTGCTCGGCGGTGGGACCGCCCATGTCGAACCAGAGCTCGGCGATCGGCCCATAGTTGGTGAGAAGCTCGGTCAGCTGAGGCTTGATCGTCCCCGTCATGAGGTCCTCGTCGATGGGGTTGACGTTGCCGTAGGGCTCCGGGGTCTGTTTCGTCCAGTCGATGATGGAGAAGTAGAAGGCCATCTTCACGCCGAGTTTGTTGCACTCGGTGGACAGCTCCTTCATCGGGTCCTTGCCGTAGTTGGACGCCTTGACGATGTTGTAGTCCGTCGTCTTCGTGTCCCACATGGCGAAGCCGTCATGGTGCTTGGAGGTGATCATCAGGTAGGTCATGCCGGCGTCGTGGGCCGTCTGACAGATGGCCGCGGCGTCGAAGTTGGCCGCGAGGTCCTTGGCCTTGGCGAGGTAATCGTCGGTGGGAATCTTCTCCCAGGCCTTGATCTGCTCGGGGTATCCCATGCCCTGACGGTGGCCGTTGTAGTAGCCGCCGTAGACGGAATAGACGCCGAAGTGCATGAACATGCCGTACTGGAGTTTCTGCCAGTTGGCGATCTTTGCGCTGTTGCTGAGGGGGACCGCTGCGGGGACGCCGGTGGGCGCTTCTGGCGCGTCGGCAAAGGTTGGGGCACTCATGGGTGCGAGTACCAGTGCCGCGGCAGCCGCGCAACCGGCAAGCGTTCGCTTGAGGTTCACGGGGTGTCCTTTCAGGGGGTGGTGGTGGACGACAGTGTCCGTCCTCTACGGTGAGGATGAGGGGAACGTTACCCCATAGGGCTTTTTCATAAACCAGTTTGATAGTAGCTTTCTCATAAATCGAGGATTCCCCTGATTAATGGACAACTTAACCCGCAGGATAAATACGACGACGGGCGCACATACAAGCCGAGCGGGCCGGATAATTCCGACCCGCTCGTGTTCGTCTCGCCCCTTCCGGAACGAGGCAGTGGCTCAGTTACGCCAGGACGCCGCCCTCTGCCCGGCCACCCACGCGGCCACCTGCGTGCGGCGCTGCAGGCCCATCTTCGACAGGAGAGAGGTGATGTGGTTCTTCACGGTCTTCTCCGCGACACCCAGCTTCTCGCCGATCTCACGGTTCGACAGGCCATCGCCAATCAGGTCTAGGACCTTGCGCTCCGACGGCGTCAGGTCGGCGGTCGGATCCTCGTGATCGACGCGGCGACGCGTCAGAGTACGCTCGTCGAGCAGCACGCGACCGTCGGCGACCGCCTTGATCACGTCGGTGATTTCCGCCCCACGCACGGTCTTGAGGATGTACGCGCGTGCACCCGCTTCGAGGGACTCAGCCAGGGCCTCATCGTCATCGAAGGAGGTGAGCACGACGGGGAGGATCTGCGGGTGGGAGGAACGCAGTCGATTCATGATGTCGATGCCGGTGCCGTCGGGCAGCTGCAGGTCCACCAGGATCACGTCGGGACGCACCAGGTCGGCGCGACGCACGGCATCAGCAACGGATCCGACCTCGGCGACAACCTCGAGGGCGTCGTCGCGGTCGACGATCTCGGCAATGCCACGTCGAACGATCTCGTGGTCGTCAATGATCATGACGCGCGTACGCGCGGACGTATTTTCACTCACGTGTTGATTCTAACCGTCGGGAGGGCAAACGCCCTCGTGTACTTACTACTTCTCGGGAGACAGGCGGCTCATCGCATCCTGCGCGGCCGCGTTCTCCGCGTGCTTCTTCGACGAGGCCTGCCCCGAGCCGATCGGATCGGGGCGCTCGGAGACGAAAGCGCGGGCCGTGAACACGCGCTGGTGGTCCGGCCCCTCCCCCTCGACCTCATAGGAGACCTCGCCCAGGCCATGAGCCTGCGAGTATTCGATAAGGATCGTCTTCCAATCCTGGTGCTGGCCGCGCGAGGGGGCGTCCACGAGGAGGAAGCTCAGGCGCTCAAGGATGACCCGGCGCGCCTCTTCCAGGCCGCTGGTCAGATAGGTCGCGCCGATGAGAGCCTCGAAGGTGTCGGATAGGATCGAATCCTTGTCGCGTCCCCCGTGCATCGACTCGCCCTTGCCCAGGAACACGAAGTCACCCAGGCCGATCCGGCGGGCGGCGGCAGCCAGGGGCTGCTGGGAAACGGTCGCGGCACGCATGCGCGACAGGTCCGACTCGGCCACGTCCGGGTACTGCTCGTAGAGCTTCTGCGCGATCACGATCGACAGGACCGAGTCACCCAGAAACTCGAGGCGCTCGTTATTCGCGATGCCCCCGGCCTCGTTCGCGTAGGAGCGGTGCACGAGCGCCAACTGCAGGAGCGGGGCGTCGATGCGGGTCCCCCACGCCTCCACCAGCGCCTCCGTGTCGGTACGCGGAGGAACGGGCAGGTGCTTGGCACGACTCATCAGGATCGCCCCGGCTCGGCGTCGTTGCCCAGCAGGGAGGCCAGGGAGGCCAAGCGCGGGTCGACGACAAAGTGCTCATGGTCGGAAGGCAGATCAGCCCACTTCTCGCCGCAGACGTCACACAGGCCCGCGCAGTCCTCACTGCACAGCGGGCGCGGATCCACGAGGGGAACGATCGCATCGCGCAGCTGCGTCTCGATGTCGACGGTGTCGCGCTCGCCGATGACGAACAGGTCCTCGACCTCCTCATCGTCCTCGGAGGGGGTCAGGGCGGGCGCGTCAGCCTCGAAGTAGACCTCCGCGCTGGAGACGTCGTGATGGTCGCGCACCTCGTCGAGGCAGCGCACGCACTCCCCGATGAGATCCACGGAGGTGGCAAGCTGGACGAGCACGCCGTCCTCAACGCTGGTGAAGTCCACGGACACGTCCAGGGGGACGCCGGGGACGGCCGACATGGAGGGGGTGCCCAGGTCGTCGGGGGTCACCCACACGAGGTCCTGGTGCAGCGTCGATCCCAGGGCGCGCGGCAGGCGCGCCAGGGACAGGGTCAGGGAATTGTCACTCATTGGTCAGATCCACATCGGTGACGTCGACGCCGCGGCGCTCCGCGATCGTGCGACGTCCAGCGTCGGTGCGACGCGCGAGGTCGGAGATGAGGTGGGCAAGCTCGTCCAACGAGGAGGCCACGTAGTCGTCGGCGCCTTCACGCAGGGAGGCTGCCGAGCGCTTGGCCTCGGAGACGATCTCGCGGGCGCGATCCTCGGCCATGCGCACGATGTTCTCGGTGGAGATGATGCGGGCGGCCTGGGCGTTCGCGTCGGCGATCGTGGCCTCGGCATCCGAGCGGGCCTGCGAGACGAGCGCGGTGGCCTCGTCGTTTGCGCGCGAGCGGGTGCGCTCGGCTTCTTCCTCGGCGTCGGCGAGGATCTGAGCCGCGCGCTCGTTGGCCTGATCAAGGATCGAGGAGGCGCGCGAGTTTGCCTCGGCGATGCGGGTCTCGGCGGCTGAATCGGCGCGTCCCAGGACGGCGTCCGCGTCGGCGACAACGGCATCGGCGGCCACGAGGTCCTCCGGCAGAGCCTCGCGGGCTTGGTCAAGCAGGTCGAGGATCTCGGCCTTGTTGACCATGATCGAGGCCGACAGGGGCACCGCGCGCGAGGACTCGACGAGGTCCTCAATCTGGTCGAGGGCGGCGATCACGGTGGAGGGACCGTAGACGGTTTCCTCGTTCCACTCGTCCTGAGTCTGGTTGTCGGTCGTGTCAGCCATGGCTGCCTCCTGCGTCCCACCGGGCATTATTCAGCTTCTATTGTCGGTCAAAAATCGCTCAATCGCTGGAGGAACATACCGAGAAATATCCTTTTTCAGACCCACGAGTTCGCGCACGGCGCTTGAGGAGACGTGTGCGAGGGTCGGACGGGTCGGAATCCACCAGGTGTCAACGCCCCCGATCTCACGGTTGAAGACCGCCTGGGGGGCCTCGTAGTCCACGTCGATTGAGGAGCGCACGCCCTTGACGATAAGCGTGGCTCCCAGGCGCGAGGCCTCGTCCATGGTCGCGCCCTGCAGGAGGACGACCTCAACGCCGCCGAGGTGGCCGGTGGCTTCCCGGATGAGCCTGACGCGCTCTTCGGGGGCGATCAGGCCGCGCTTGGCGGGGTTCACTCCGACGCCGATGACGAGTCGGTCGGCGATGGCGCAGACACGCTCGGCGACGTCGAGGTGCCCGTTCGTGAAGGGATCAAAAGAACCGGGGAACAGCGCGATCATCGGTCTTCCTCCTCCTCGCTCGACGAGGCCTGGGCGTCCTCGAGGGACTGCGCACCGTCGGCGGTTTCATCCTTAGGCAGGGGCGGACCGGCGAAGTAGGCGACGGTTTCGCCCCAGGTGCGCTGGTCCTCGAGGACGAGGAAATCCGGCCACGTGGGAGCAGGCGCGCGCGTAGAGCGTTCGACGACGACGAGGGCATCGGGAACAATCCAGGGGCCAAGGGAGGCCAGCACCGTCGTCATGTCCTCTTCAGCGATGTCGTAGGGCGGGTCGATAAAGACCAGGTCGATGTCTCCCGCGAGCGCTTCCCCGTTGCGCGCTCCCAGGTAGGTGCGCGCGTCGGCGGTGACGACGCGGGCCGGCAGCCCCGTCGAGCGAACGTTCGCAGAGGCGACGCGGGCGGCGGCCGAGGCCTTTTCGACGAGGGTGGCGTGGGCGCCTCCGCGCGACATAGCTTCGAGTCCGAGGGCGCCCGTTCCGGCGTAGAGGTCGAGGACGGTCGCGCCGTCCAGCACGTTCATGTGGTCCAGGCGCGAAAAGAGGGCCTCGCGAACCCGCTCGGAGGTGGGACGGGTGCCGGACTTGGGCACGGCGAGGGTACGCCCCTTGGCGCTGCCTGCGACGATTCTGGTCATACCCCTACCCTACCGGGCGCACCTCAGGAGCGTTGCATCCACTCGATCTGTCCGTCCGATGCGGCGCGCAGCGCCCGGGCGAGATCCGGGTGGCGCGCCAGCATCGGGTCCTGTTCCAGGAGGGTTTCGGCTTCGCCTTTCGCACGGCGGATGAGCGCCTCGTCGCGGCGCACCGACAGGAAACGCAGGTGGGTGGCCGTGCCCGACTGGCCGGCTCCAAGCACGTCGCCTTCCTTGCGCAGGCGCAGGTCGGCCTCGGCGAGCTCGAAACCGTCGGTCGTGTCCGCGAAGGCCTGCAGGCGTGCTCTGCCCGAGTCCGTGAGTTCGTGTCGATGCATGGCGATGCACAGCGAGGGCAGGGAGGAGCGTCCGACGCGGCCTCGCAGCTGATGGAGCTGGGCGAGGCCGAATTGTTGGGCGTCGAGGATAACCATGAGGGTCGCCTCCGACACGTCGACGCCGACCTCGATGACGGTTGTGGCGACGAGGAGGGGGGCGCGCCCGGTGGAGAAATCCTCCATGATCTGCGCCTTCACCGGCGAGGGAGTGCGTCCCGTCAGCTCGTGGATGGCGATGCCGGACAGGGCCGGGTGGGAGCGAAGGTACGCGGCGACCTCCTCGACCGATGCCAACGGTCGTGCGCCTTCTTCCTCGGCGTCGGCAACGTCGTCGGAGGCGTCGATGCGCGGGCACACGACGTAGACGCGACGCCCCTGGGCGATCTCCTCTGCGGCCCGCGCCCACGTGCGCTCCACCCACGCCGCGTTCGCACTGTCGGCGAGGTAGGTGGCCACGGGGGTGCGCCCCGAGGGCATGCCGCTCATACGCGTGTCGTCGAGATCTCCGAAGACCGTCATGGCGATCGTTCGCGGAATCGGAGTCGCGGTCATAACGAGCTCGTGAACCGCGCGCCCATCCTCACGCGCCCCGCGCAGCGCGGCTCGCTGCTCGACACCGAAGCGATGCTGCTCGTCGACGACGACGAGAGCCAGGTCCGCGAAACGCACGCTCTCCTGGAAGAGAGCGTGGGTTCCCGCGACGATGAGCGGCTCTGCCGCGTTCATCGCGCTTTGAATCTCGCGGCGGGCGGCTGGCGTCGTCGAGCCCGTCAGCAGGCGAACGTCCGGGTCGTCCGCCCCCAGGGGCTCCAGGAGCGCCCGCAGGGAGGCGGCGTGCTGCTCCGCCAGGACCTCGGTCGGAGCGACGAACGCCCCCTGGTGACCGGCGGCAACCACCTGGAGCAGCGCGCTCAGCGCGACAACGGTCTTCCCCGATCCCACGTCTCCCTGTAGGAGCCGCTGCATCGGCACCTCGCCGGCCAGGTCGGCCCCGATCTGGGCAACGGCCTCGCGCTGTGAGTCCGTGAGTTCAAAGGGCAAGGACGAGCGGAAACGCTCGCACAGCGGCGCGTCGATCGGCGAGGCCAGCGCCGCCGCGGCCCGAGCCCCCCGGCGCTGCGCGGCCAGCCCCACCTGGAGGACGAACGCCTCGGCGAAGGCCAGGGCCTTACGCGCCTGCTGATAGTCCTCGTCCGTCTCCGGCTGATGCAGGGCGCGCAGGCACTCGGCGTGGGAGGCGAAGCCAGCGCGCTCGCGGACGTCAGCGGGAACCGGGTCGGGCACATGAGCGTCGTCCAGGTGGTCCAGCACCATGCCAATTGCTCGGGCGATCGCCCACGAGGCCAGCGATCCGGTCGCCGGGTAGATCGGGATGGGGCGCGACGCGATACGCTCGATGTCCTCCCCGCCCACGCCCTCAAAGGAGGGATGGGTGAGTTGCAGCTTGCCGCGGTAGGCCCCGACCTTGCCGGCGAAGAGGAACGACTGCCCCGGCGTCAGGAGACGTTCAATGGGGGCGAGCTTGTACTGGTTCTTCGCGAAGAAGGTCGCTGACAGGAACTGAACGCCGTCGGTGAGGGCAACTTCCAAGCGCACGCCCGAGCTGGATCGGTTGGCGACCAGGTGTGCGCCTGCGACCTCAGCGAGGATCGTCACGTCCTCGCCTTCGCGCAGGGAAGACAGCGGCGTGAGGCGACCCCAGTGGTAGTAGCGCCGCGGCGCAACCAGTAGCAGGTCGCCAACCGTCGCCACACCCGCCCCCTCAAGAGCCTTCGCCGTCTTTTTCGGCAAGCGCAGGGACAGGGGGACGTCGAGTGCGCTCACGAGGCGCACCCCGCGACCAGGCTTGGCCCGCTCTGCCCGCCGTCCCAGGTCTCCAGGTCGATCGTCGACGACGCGTCGCGCGTGGAGAGCAGCTGGCGAACGGTGGCCACGGTGTAGGGGCCGTCGTCGTCGCGCGAAATAAGGAGGCGCCAGGAATCACCGCCACTGCGTGAGGCTTCGGCCAGGGCCTCGGCGATGCCCTCCGGGTCGCCGCCAGGAGGCAGCGGGGCGCTCGCGCACGAGGCGAGAGCGTCGTGTGCGCCGTCGCGCAGCATGCGTGCCAGCGTCGGAGCGGCCTCAACACCACCCGGCTGGGGCACGAACAGCGGGGCGCAGGCTCGCGCGACCGCGAGGACGTCGAGGTCATCGCGACTACCCGCACGCAAGATCGCCGGAACACCCGGGGCAGGCGAGGGCAGCACCGAGGCCACGGTACCGACCAGGGAGGCACTGGCCTCGTCGCACGTGGCCACGAGAGTCACGCCCGTGCGCGAGGTCGCCGCCGACACGATGCCCGCGGCATCCCCAGAGCACAGGTCCAAGAACACCACCGCTCCTGCGCGTGCGAGATCTTCGACAAGGCCGGGGGCACTGGTGCAAGCAATGACGCGGGCACGCTCAACGCGGCGCATAGGTCGGCGCTGCAGCAGGCGCACACCGCGGTGGCTCAGGCCCTCATCGGCCAGCTCATCGATACCGATCTGCGCGTCCGGGCGTGCGTCGCAGACCTGGAAGCGAATAACCTGCCCCGAGGTGGGATGCGCGGCCAGCGGCGCGGAGGTGTCGACGTGCAGCCTCCACTCCCCCATGCCAAAGAGATCAACCCTGCCCACGTAGGACAGTCGCGCCCCCAGGCCACCAAGGCGAGCGAGCAGCGCGTCCAGGTCCTCCTGCGTACCCTCCAAGATGATGTCGACCGTAAAGTCGCGGCCGGGCGGAGGGGGGGCAGCCTCGGGCGCACGCGAATGGCGCTCCGCGAGGTCGGCCAGCATCGCAGTAAACGACTGAAGGATTCCGGCGTCACCCCGCATCGAAGCGTCGATACAGGCCAAGACCAGGGCGACGAAGGCGCCACCGGGGTCGATACGCCCCGTCGCCTCGTTCGTCGCCTCAACGAGGCCGATCTGCGCCTGGGAAGAGAAACGAGAGAAAACGTCTTCGACCTCCGGGAGCGTCGCCCCCAGGTCCTGAATTTCGCGCACCGCCCCGCCGAGCATTTCCGCGAGGGCATCGGACCACTCGATGGAGGAGGCCACGGGGCTCAGGGATGCGGCGATCATGCGGCGCAGCACGACAGGCGTGACATGATGCTCGTCCCCGAGAGCACCGGCCCACGCCTCGAAAAGAGCTCCGAGGGCCATGCCGCTGTGCCCAAGGCCGCGGCGGATAATCGTCTCCACGGCCGCTTCGAGCGCGTCGCGCAGGTGAGCACGCGGGTCCAGGGAGTCCATAGCGGCCTCGAGCGCAGCCATCGTCGCTGCACCATTCGACCCCGTGTCACAGTCCGCCCCATCCCATCCGTCCAGGTCATCAAGGAAAGGCGCGAGCCTGGCGGCCTCCTCAGCCCCGGCGCGACACGCCTCGATAATGACAGATGCATTCAGATCCATGACTCCCCTTTCAGCCCCTCCCATTGTCCCTGCGCGGCTCGGTGTGTGCGACCTGACACGACCCAGATCGGCTGCGACTTGTTGAAAGCGTGGTTCGTCCGCTATTCTGTCATGGTTGCCTTCGGTTCAAGCACCGAAGGATGCGTTCTCCGCAAGCGCGGAGACAAAGACTGAACTGGAAGACATACCGAGGAGAACATCGTGGCTGCCGTTTGTGACGTGTGCGGTAAGGGACCCGGCTTCGGCAAGAGCGTGTCGCACTCGCACGTTCGCACCAACCGCCGGTGGAATCCGAACATTCAGCGCGTTCGCGCCCTTGTCAATGGGACGCCCAAGCGCCTGAACGTCTGCACCAAGTGCCTGAAGTCCGACAAGGTCGCCCGCGCGATCTGAGTCGACACTGACGTAACGCCGGAGGGGCAAGCCAAAAGGCTCGCCCCTCCGGCGTTTATCTCATCTACTCCCCCATTACTTGCGCCCCGCGCATGTACGGGTCAGCGCCTGCGACTTCTCGTCGCGGGCGCTGACCCGTACCTTGTGTGTCTGGATTCCCCATCCGCTCTCAGGAGGCGAAGCTCAGAGCAGATCCGCGGCCAGGTCGAGCGGGGTTCCAAAACGGTGGTTCGTAATCGAGACCGCCTGTTCGCGCAGGAATGGCAGCAGCTCCGAGTGCGGCCAGGCCGTGACGGCACCCGTGTACAGGGCAACATCAGGGCTGCCACTGCTCGCGCGGGTTGCGTCCGCCCAGCGCTGCTGCGAGCTTTCATCGCGCGGCCCCAGGACACGCACTCGCATGCCCAGGCCGCCGGAGTTCGCCACCATCGCCAGGCGAGAATCCCACGAGTGCGCGTCTTCGACCGTCACCTCGATATCCCAGCCCTCCAGCAGCTCCCGGATGGTAGCCGGAAGCTCATCGGCAACGGATAGCCCGATGGGGCCACCAGCGAGGATGCCCGCTGCCAGCACACGCACGGTGTCGGCGAGGGCAGTCCCGCTCCCGGCGCGCACGAGGACCGGCGTGGAACGGTAGCGCAGGACATTGCGTTCGCAGGCCATGCCGGTAACGTCGCGGTTGGCTCCGTAGTCGGATGCCCAGGCAGCGCCATCGGCGGCGACGGCACGGCTCAGTTCGGCCGCATCATCCGCGCTCAGGTGAGGACCGGCCGCACGACACAGGGCGAGCACACTCGGATCGAGCGTCTCCACGGAATGACTGGACTCCCCCGCCATCGCATCGCGGTCGGGCTCGACCTCGCCCAGACCCAGCAGGTAGGAGGGACCGCCAGCCTTCGTCGTTGACCCGATCGCGGAGCGCTTCCAGCCGCCGAAAGGCTGACGGCGAACGATCGCGCCGGTAATCCCACGGTTCACGTAGAGATTGCCGGCCTCGATGCCCTCCAGCCAGGTCGCCAACTCACCCGTGTCGAGAGTATGGAGGCCGGAGGTTAGTCCGTAGTCGACCTCGTTGACGGCCTCGATCGCCTCCTCGAGGGTGTCGACGCGCATGACGCCGAGGACGGGCGCGAAGTACTCGGTCAGGTGGAACTCGCTGCCGGGCTCCACACCCGCGCGGATGCCCGGGGTCCACAGCCCATCACCCAGGTACCGGGGCTTGAGCACCCAGTGCTCACCCTCTCCCAGGGTGGTCAGGCCTCGCACGGCCTTCTCGTCGTCGGGGACGACAACCGGGCCAACCTGCGAGTCCAGGTTTGCCGGCAGGCCCACGCGCAGCGAGGCGGTCGCATCCACGAGCTGGCGAGCGATGCGGCTCGAGCGCCCCGCAGATCCGACGAGGATCAGCAGGGAGGACGCCGAGCACTTTTGTCCCGCGTGCGCGAAGGCTGAATGAACGATGTCGCGCACCGCCAGATCAGGGTCAGCGGACGGCGTGACGATGATGGCGTTCTTGCCGCTCGTCTCGCCCAGCAGGTGCATGTCGGGCTTCCACGAACGGAAGAGGCGAGCCGTGTCGTACGAGCCCGTCAGGACAACGCGATCAACACCCTCATGCGTCACCAGGTAGCGCGATACGTCGCCGTCCTCAAGCGGGGCGAGTGCGACCAGCTCGCGGGGGATCCCGGCCTCGTGGAAAGCCGCAACGAGTTCCGCGGCACAACGCTTGGCCGGCGGGGCCGGCTTGAGGATCACCGCGCTGCCCACCGCCAGAGCAGCGGCGACGCCACCCACGGGAATGGCCACGGGGAAGTTCCAGGGCGAGGCAACGACGGTGACGTTCACGGGCACGAATCGGGCACCCGCCATATAGGTCTCATCGGAGAGCTGCAACGAGGCCTCCGCGTAGTGATGACAGAAGTCAATCGCTTCGCTCACCTCGGGATCGGCCTGATCAATGGTCTTGCCTGCCTCAGATCCGGCGACCTCGATGAGCTCGCCCCGGCGCGCGGCGAGGACATCGCCGACGCGATGCAGTGCGGCTGCGCGCTCCTCGGGGTCCAGGGCCTGCCAGGCGTGCGCCGCCTTGGTGCTTGCCTCGACGAGGGCGTCGACCGCCTCGTGTGTATCCAGAGCCTGCGCGCCGGCACGCACGGCCTCCACACCTCGCGTCGAGGCAGGGATGGCCGCAGCAATCTCACGGGCCCACTGGCGGTTGGCCGCCAGGGCGGGATCTGAATCCGGTTCGGAGACAAAGGGACGACGCGCGCGCTCGGCGAGGCTCCCCTGCTCAGCCGGAACCCCGGCCTTACGCTCGGCCAGACGATCCTGGACGCGGTTGGGAACCGGCAAGGGGGCGTCCGGATCAACGTCGGACAAAGCCGCGAGGAAACGGTCGCGTTCCCGGGCGAAGATGTCCTCATTCGTGGCGATGTCGAAGACCCCGGACATGAAGTTCTCAGGTGCGGCGTTCTCCTCAAGGCGGCGCACCAGGTAGGAAATGGCGACATCAAACTCTCGGGGGTTGACGACCGGGACGTACAGGAGCAGGGAGCCGACATCGCGACGCACGACCTCTTGAATGCCTGTGGCCATGCCGGAAAGCATCTCGAACTCGACGCTGTCCTCGACGCCGCGCGCTGCCCGCAGCTCGTAGGCGAACGCAATATCGAAGACGTTCTGTCCGGCCACTCCCAAGCGAATCGCCCGGGTCCGCTCCGGCGTCATCGCCCAGTTCAGCATGCGCTTGTAGTTGGTGTCGGTGGCCTGCTTGGACGGCCAGGTCGTCAGCTCCCAGCCGTGAATCTCGGCGTCCACCTTCTCCATGGACAGGTTCGCACCCTTCACGATGCGAACCTTGATGCGCGAGCCACCCGCGTCCACGCGTGCGCGCGCCCACTCCTGGAGACGCTGGAGCGCACCGAGCGAATCGGGCAGGTAGGCCTGGAGGACGATGCCGGCCTCATAGCCACGCATATCCGGCTGGTCGAGGATGGCGGTGAACACCGCGATCGTCAGGTCGAGGTCCTTGTAGTCCTCCATGTCGAGGTTGAGGAAGGTCCCGTTGTCGCGAGCGAGGCGGTAGAGGGGTAGGAGCGCGTGAACGCCATGGTCGACAACCTCCTCGAAGCCCCACGGGTTGTGGGGGCCTGTCACCGCAGAGACCTTGATGGACACGTAGTCGACATCCTCGCGGGTCACGAGGCGCGAGACCTCGGCCAGGCGATGAGACGCTTCCTTCTCACCGAGGACAGCCTCGCCGAGGAGGTTCACGTTCAAGCGGTGGCCGCCCTGACGCAGGCGGGCGAGCGCGGGCCCCAGGCCCTTGTCGGTTGCATCGACGACGAGGTCGCCGACGATCTCGCGGAATACACGACGGGCCACCGCCGTCACCGTGCGCGGGGCGAGGAGCGATGCTGTCGAGCCGAGGCCCATCGCCGCAGCCAAGGCCGGGGGCAGGAAGTTCTTGCGGCCAGCCGACAGGCGCTTCATGGCTGCGCTGGCTACGTCCAGGTCCGCGGGGCGCACGACGTCATCGACGAATCGGGTCGTGAAGGTGAGTCCCTCCGGATCGGCAAGGATACGGGACAGGAGTTTGGCCGATTGGGGGGTAGGCTCATGGGCCGACTCGTCGGCCCAGCGGCGGGCCCGAATAATCGCCCGCTCCCCCAAGGCCCATAGGTCATCGGGGCAGCGTCGAGCGCTGGCATCGTGGTGGGACGGGGTGGGAACAGCGGCGTTCGCCATGCGTAGACCTCCAGACGTGGATGAGCGACGGATTCTCAGCCTCGCGCGGAGCGTCAACGCTGGACACGCTCGGCAAAACTCCCGACGTTGTGAAGCATGATATTTTGTCCATCGTAACGCGTATAAGGCTCACCTGTGCGGGCATCCCATGACGACGCGACAATCAAGCAAGGGACCTAAGCCACAAATCTCGCGAAACACTCACGATGCCAGATCGCAAGTGTTGCTTCTCACATAAGGCCCGTTGCTTACGCGGCGACACCCCGCCTCACTCGGGGTGAACGAGCCACCGCTCCTTCATGTCAACGGCGACGCCAGCCATGACCTCGTGCATGTTGAGCGTACGACCGCCGTCCGCGCGCGAGCAGAGCCACTGGACCTGAAGCCCGTCCGATATCGCAACGAGGCGGCGCGCGATCTGCTCACTCGGAGCGTCCTCACGTACCTCGCCCGTGGTCTTGCCATGCTCGAAAGCCTCAACGAGGTACGAAATAGCACCGATCAGGTGCTCGCGGAACCACGGGTGCGCCTGATGCTTCGAGTCGATGACGGCCGCCGACATCGCCGTGTAGAGCGCCACGCCGTCGGGATGGCGCTGGTTGTGTGCCACCATGTTCACCCAAGCATCCAGCGCGGCCTCGGCCCCCTCTTCGAGGCGCGGGAGTCGGCTGACGATGCGACGATCACGCTCGTCCAGGACGGCCGCGAGCAGCTGATCCTTCGACGAGTAGTGATGCAGGAGCCCCGCCTTCGAAATATCGGAGGCACGCGCGATGTCTGCAAGCGAGGTTGCCACGTAGCCCTGTGTCGAGAAAAGGGTAAGTGCCTCCGACAGGATGCGCGCCTTCTTATCCTCACTACCGGCTTTCG
Source organism: Schaalia dentiphila ATCC 17982 (assembly GCF_000154225.1). NCBI lineage: Bacteria > Bacillati > Actinomycetota > Actinomycetes > Actinomycetales > Actinomycetaceae > Schaalia > Schaalia dentiphila. The sequence goes on from NZ_DS264586.1 coordinate 1,669,705, forward strand.
GACGGCCGGGCCGACGGGTGCTCGTTGCCTTAGCATCGTTGCTCATGCTGGCTGCTCCATGTTCGGTGTGACAGAGTTACCAACAACCCATCATAGCGTGCAACCGCTTAGACGCCACCGGGTATGTGAACTTCTTTCGTCGAGTCCGTATACCCGGTGCATCAATGGTGTGATTCGAGTCCTTAGTAGGCGAATCGAACCTCGAACTGCGGCTCGCCCGAAGCATCCAACTCGAGCTTGCCATCCTTGTCGGTCTTCACGGTCGCCGTCACCCGGGACGTCACGTCACGCTGTTTCTCCCAGCTCTCCATGCCCTGGATCGTGAACGTTGCCTCGCCGGTATAGACACCGCCTTCATCCGTCGTCGCCTTCATGGCCGTGGGCATCGTCTTGACCTGCAGCAGGGCCAGGGTCCGGGACTGAACCGCGCTCGGGCATCCCGTGTCGATGTTGCCCGGGACGGTCGCGCACGAGTTCGTGAGCGCAGCCGCAGCCTCGAGCGCGGCGGCAGCCATCTTGTCGTTGTAAGTGCCCTTCAGCTCGACCGTTCCACCGTAGTAGGAGCTGTCGTAACCCGTTGCCGCCTTGACCGAAATGGTCTTGGGGGCAGCGTCGATGTACTCACCCGTCTCCTCCGGGGTGAATGTGTAGACGCCCGGGTAGAGCACGATGGAGCTACTCGGGGCTTCCTTCAACGTCGCGACCGACATCTTCTCGCCGCCGATCGAGAAGTGCGTGACATTGTCTGCCTGCACATCCACACGAGAGACCATCGCATCCTGGATCTTCCAGTTCTTCAGCAGACCAAAGGTCTTCTTCGCTTCACTGACGCGGAACGAACGGGTGAAGCGTTCGCCGTCGAGGCGCATCGTCGCCGTCACCACCCGTTCCTTCGAGTGCTCCGCATCGTCCACGGTCACGTCCTCAACCTCGATGCGGGCGCTCGACGAGGCCATGACCTCGTCGGAGAGGAAACCGCGCTGATCGTTGGGCAGCCCCGGATCAACCATCGCCGTCGCAGCGCTGGCCTTGCCGTCCGCGAGCAGATCAAGATACTGGCGAACCTGCGCCTCGGGGGTGCGCGTCCAGTTGGCGATCGCCAAGGCGACGGTTGCGACAACCCCGAGCACAACAAGGGCCACAACACCGACGACGATGCGCTTGATGCGACGGCGGCTCTTCTCCGACATCGGCGTAAAGGTCACGCCCGCCTGCGGGACTGCGACAGCCGGAGCAACCACATTCTGGGGGCTCGGAGGGGGCGGAGGCGTCGGGCTCTGGGAAGGGGCCGGGGGCGGGGGCACCACACCCTGATTCGCATCGTAGTGCTGCTCAGACATCTCTCAATCCTCACTGTTGTGCGCGCCGATGGGCAGGCGCTGCGGTGCCGCTGACGAGGTTGGCCACACCGAAACCGCTAAATTTTCTCACACGGTATTTTCTTCATCAAATAAACAATTGCGGCTGCCATATGCTGGACGCTCGCGCCGCACAGGCTATCGGAGAGCACTAGAAGCGAACCGTCGTGTTCTCGGTGGCAGCTGTACCGCTTCCGTCGACAACGACGACCGTCTGAGAATCCACAGTGCCTCCGTCGCTCCGGCCCTCAGGCGTCAGGGTATAAACGCCGGGGAAAAAGTAGTACTCCTGCCAGCTCTTCGACAGTGGCTCGACGCCGGCGGAATCGCCACGTACGGAAAAACCGGGAACCCCGTTGCCCGTCACCGCCACGCGCACCAAGAGGCCATCGCGCAGGTACCATTCCACGGGATTGTCCTTCGTCGGTTTCCTGTGATAGACGCGGAATTCGTGCGTCACGCGTTCGCCATTCACGCTCATCGGTGCCTCGACCCTCGCGAATTTTTCGACGCGCCACCTGCTGGTCTTACCCTCCACCGATTCGAGGACGATACGGGAGTCGGACGCGGACAGCACGTCGTTCGTCAGGAAGCGCTTCTCGCGGTCCGATAGCGTCATCGTCTGCATCCCGAGCACCGACTCGGCGTCGCCGTCGGCAAGGTACGTCAGGTATGGGCGCACAGCATCCTCGGGATTCGTCCGAGGCATATCCACCAGGTGAACGATGCCGAACACGATCACGCCGATGATGATGGCGGCAATTACTCGAACCTTGGCATCAGCCTTGCGTTGCTGTTGCGTCATCACGAACGGCGGGCCGACGACCACCCTCCGACGGGCGTCCCTTCGACTCCCACGCGACGTGCACACATACTGACTCCCAGTGAGGCAAGACGCTGACCGACGTCAGGCGTCAACGTCAGTCTGCGCATCGACGACGGGCAGGGCCTTCGTCGGCGGAACGCAGGCGTCACCCTGCAGCGCGGGCAACGACAGTCCGGCGGTCGCCGGAATCTCCTCCGACGACTCCGCGAGCTTGCGCGCCACGCGCGACATCGGTCGAGACGAGGCCGGGGTGCCCTCAGTCAACGCGGTCATCCTGATGTACTCCAATCGTTGGTCGTCACGCCGCTTCACTTCCCCGTCTATCAACAAAGAGTCCAGCGGCCCACATCACACTAGTCTACGGAATCTGCCGAGAAATGATCCCACGCCCCGCGCAGGACCGCCCCATCCATCATCGCCTGCGGTTCCTCATCGGGCCGGCACGCTCGCACCCCGCCGACAATGCGGAAGCCGTCGGGAAGCAGTGCATCCGGCGGAAAAACGGCGATCATTCCGTGTTCCTCTCCCCCTTGCAGGACCCACCGCACGGGATCGACCGCGCAGACGCGGGCGGCGGGAGCCAGCTGGCTCGCCTCCGCCTCGATGGCATCTCGATTGAACTCGACGACAACGCCCGAGGCCTGAGCGATGCGCCCTGCATCCGTCGCTGGCCCATCCGACAGGTCCATCATGGCGCGAGCGCCCGCAGCCGCAGCGGCCACGCCGGAGCCCAGCGGAGGCCTCGGCGCACGGTAGGTCTCAATGAAGGGCGCCAGATCGCCCAGCTGCTCAACTCCTCGCGAGGAGGGATCGACGTACCCACCTTCCAGGAGATCGAGGCCGGCGTAGGAGTAGCCGAGGGTGCCGCTGACCGCGACGACATCTCCGGGGCGTGCGCCGTCACGGCGCACCACCGGGCCCGGGCAATAGCCGAAAGCCGTGATCGAAATGACGAGCTTCTCCCCCGCACTCAGATCTCCGCCGACCACACCGGCTCCAACCTCGCGCGCGCGGTCCCCCAGGCCTCGGACAACATCCAGGAAAACGTCCGCGTCCATGTCGCGCGGCGCCACCACCGAGGCAACGAGCGCCGAGGGACGTCCTCCCATCGCATCGATATCCGCGAGGTTTTGAGCGGCAACGCGGGCACCGACCTCGTAACCGGTCGACCACGACAGGTGGAAATGCTGGTCCTCCACCATGACGTCCGTCGTCACGATGAACGATCCTTCGGGAGCCGCGACCTGGGCACAGTCGTCGCCAATGCCGATCATCGTGCGCTCGCCGCGCGGGAAAGACTCGCGGAAATGAGACACCAACTGTGCCTCGGACAGCTCAGCTAACTTCATAGGAACCAGACTAGTCGCGGGCGCAGCACCGCGCCGCGAAGGCACCTCAGTGTTCGACGCCTCGCACGGTCTGGGAGGCAAAGAGGCAGGTCGCGGCCGCGCTGGCCACGTTCAGGGATTCAGCATCACCCGTCATCGGGATAGACACGAGCCCATCGCACAGGCGCATCTCGTCGCCCGACAGGCCGCGTGCCTCGTTGCCGAACACCCACGCGTGCGACTGGGACAGGCGCGAGCGGGCCGACACTACCTGCACGAGGAGATCGGAGAGACTGATCGAAGCGGCGCCGCCGCTGGTACCCAGCAGGGCCGCACTGCGGCCGTGAATCAGTGCGCGGGCGTCAGCAAAGGAAGGGACCACGCACACGGGGATGTGGAAGACGGAGCCAGCGCTCGAGCGCACGACCTTCGGGCTCGCGGCATCTACCGTGCCCGCGACGGCCACGACACCGACCGCACCGAATGCGTCGGCCGTGCGAATGATCGTGCCAACGTTGCCGGGGTCGCGCCCCTGAGCGAGCACGACGATCGTTTCGCCAACACTCGGCTCCGGTAGTTCACGCGACAGCGCATCCAGGGAGGCGACTGCGCAGATTCCCTGCGAGTCCCCCGACAGGGCCGCAGACACCTCGGCGGTCACCGGGTGCACCCAGCGCGTCGCGCGCCGGGCCACGTCCACGACGTCCGCGTGTGTCTCCCACGCGTCCTCCCTCACGTACACGTCGCGCACCGCAAACGGTCGGTGCGCGGTAAGTTCGCGTACGGCCTGAGGTCCCTCGACGAGCATGAGGCCCGAACGCGAACGCGCCGAGCGCCCGACCAGACCCGACACCCTGCGCACGCGATCGGCGCGGGGATTATCGAGAACGGTCAGGCGCTCGGCGGAAAAGCTCACCTATCAGGCCTTGGGCGCGTTGATGTCGGCGGGCAGCGCGTCCTTGGCGACCTTCACCAGGGCGTTGAACGCGTTGATGTCGCCCACGGCCAGCTCGGCCAGCATGCGACGGTCGACCTCGACGCCAGCCAGGTTCAGGCCCTGGATGAGGCGGTTGTAGGTCAGGCCCTGGGCGCGGGACGCAGCATTGATGCGCTGGATCCACAGACGACGGAAGTCGCCCTTCTTGGCCTTGCGGTCGCGGTAGGAGTAGACGAAGGAGTGAGTGACCTGCTCCTTGGCCTTGCGGTACATGCGCGAGCGCTGGCCACGGTAGCCGGAGGCCTGCTCGAGTACGGTACGACGCTTCTTCTTGGCGTTGACAGAACGCTTAACACGTGCCATTTTCTACTGTTCTCCTCTTACTCGAGCTCAGATGCCCAGCATGCGCTTGACGCGCTTGACGTCAGCGGTCTCCAGGACCTGGTCGGTCGCCAGACGGCGGGTCTTACGGCTGGACTTGTGCTCCAGCAGGTGGCGGGCGCCGGCCTGCTCGCGCATGATCTTGCCCGAGCCGGTCGTGCGGAAGCGCTTCTTAGCACCGGAATGAGTCTTGTTCTTCGGCATTTCTATTCCTTCGTTGTGAGGCGATGGGTATCGCCGTCAGTCCTGTTCGTCAGCCTTGTCGGCTGCCACTCGGGCCTGGTCCTTGCTGGCGCGCTCCGCGCGCTTGCCCCGGCGCTCAGCGCGCTCGGCCTCGCGGCGTTTGCGCTGCTCAGTCAGGGCGTCAGCCTTGCGCTTGGTGGGGGCCAGCACCATCGTCATGTTGCGCCCGTCCTGACGGGGCATCGACTCGACGGTGGCAAGGTCACCAATCTCCTCGGCGAGGCGCTGCAGGAGGCGAACGCCAGCCTCGGGGCGAGACTGCTCTCGACCGCGGAACATGATCATGACCTTGACCTTGTCGCCGGCGGACAGGAAGCGCTCAACGTGGCCCTTCTTGACGCCGAAGTCATGATCGTCGATCTTCAGTCGGAAGCGGATTTCCTTCAGCTGCGTGTTCGCCTGGTTGCGGCGAGCATCGCGGGCCTTCTGGGCGGCTTCGTACTTGTACTTGCCGTAATCCATGAGCTTTGCGACGGGCGGCTTGGCGTTCGGCGCAACCTCAACCAGGTCGAGCCCGGCCTCTTCGGCCAGACGCAGCGCGTCCTCAACTCGGACGACGCCGACCTGTTCACCTCCGGGTCCCACGAGGCGAACCTCGGGGACTCGAATACGCTCATTGATGCGAGTCTCGCTGATGAGCGGCTCCTTCCACAGAATCCTTATGCGCGAAACGAAAAGCCTCCGTTACGCGACGCGCACGGAGGCTTCCATAGGTCAACACACACGGGTGTTGACCGTCGTACCCGATCCCCTGCGCGGCGCCCCTGATGGGCGGCATCCTCTCTGTCGAGAGGCGGGTATCCAGGTGGGATTTCTCCGCTTGCGTTCCGGGCTTTCGCCCAGACGGTCGTATCAACTGTACCAGAAATGAGGAGAGGTCGCCAGATCAGCAATCATTGCGCGCCTCACGCTTTACTGGGAGCGTTCGATGCCTGTTCAGCGCAGGACGGGCGCAATCTCGACCCGGTCGGCCGAGGTGATGAGGCGAGGGTTCGCTCCCAGGGCGTTGAGGGCGGCAGACAGGGTTTCTTTCATTGCCGAGGCATCGGCCCCCTGGGCGAAAGACGCGCGGTCCACGGACACGACGACGCGCGTGAGACCGTCGCCCGCGTAGGCAATCTCAACATCGACGATGGCCGGGCACGCTGCGATGGCCTCGGCGAGCAGGAGCTCGCGCAGAGCCTCGTCGCGCCAGGCGGGCAGCCACTCATCCCCCTGCGCGAGCGCGGCCACGGCGGGGCGCGGCAGCAGCACCGCATCGGTACCCGGGTTGACGACGATGCGCCCGCCCGTCTCCACGAGGGCGGTGAGCCCGATCGTGCGGAAGTCCAGGGCCATCGGGCGGTCACCGGGGCGGTGAGCGGACAGCGCCTGCGCCGAAGAATAGATGGCGAGCGCCTCTCCCGCAGGAGTCTGAGCGTGCACGAAGTCGATCGGGTTGTGTCCGTTTTCCCCGGCGTGAACGCCCGTCGCGCGCGGGTCGGGCTCAACGTCGATGGGAACGATCACGCGCTCGAAAACGAGAGCATCGACGAGGGCCTCAAGCCGGGCCGCTCCCCCGTCGCTCCCCTGCCCCAACGCGAGCGCCCGGGCGGTCCGAGGAAGCCCCTGTCCCACGTCTGCGCGGTCGTGGCTCATCATCGACAGGCGCTGCGCCAGTCGGTTCTTCTGTTCCTCGGTGAGAGAAAGTGGCGTGGGAGTCATGAGAGTTCCTCGTATCCGGCAACGTCCAGTGCATCGGCCAGAGTGAATGCGCCCTGGTACAGGGCCTTTCCGACGATCGCGCCCTCGATGCCGAGGGCACGCAGGGCTTCGATGTCGGCCAGGGAGTTCACCCCACCCGAAGCGATGATGCATGCGGGAGTCTGGTCAGCGACGCGGGCCAACAGTTCTCGATTGGAACCGTTCATCTGACCATCACGAGTCACGTCTGTGACGACGAGGCGGGCCACCCCCGCCTCGTCCAGGACGCGCAGAGCCTCCCAGACGTTGCCGCCCTCGCCGCTTCCGCCACGCGCGGCCAGGCGATCGCCGCGCACGTCCAGGCACACGGCGACGCGCTCACCGAAAGTATCAACGGCCTCGCACACGGCGTCGATGTCATCAAGGGCTTGCGTCGCAATGTTGACTCGCTCCGGGCCCATCGCGAGCCCAGCCTCGACGGCCGCTGGGCTCGTGATGCCTCCCGACAGCTCGACGCGCACGGGAACCTCGCGGATCACCCGGGCGAGGAGCTCAGAGTTCTCGCCGCGACCAAAAGCCAAGTCCAGGTCCACGAGGTGCACCCAGCGAGCCCCGGCCTCGTCAAACGAACGGGCCACATCGATCGGGCTGCCCCAGGATCCCTCGTCGATCACCCCCGAGGACAGGCGCACGGCCTGCCCGCCCGTCACGTCGATCGCAGGCAGCAGTTCGAGGATCGTCATGATTGCTTGCGTCGCAGCCAACCGAAGGGGCCGCCGCCCTGGCAGCTGCCGTCGGCGGCCACGGAATCCTTATAGTCGGCGGGCGTCGTACGTCCCAGCAGGAGGTCCTCCGTCGCCGCGGGCATCGCACCCAGCAGCAGACCCGCGGGAATCGTCTCCTCGGGCTCACCACCCACGTAGCGCTGGGCGGAGATACGACCCGAGACACCCGGCTCCACGCCGTCACCTTCCACAAGCCAGCTCATGAGGGCGACCGCCCCGTACTTCGACAGGTTCGAGACAGCCCGGGCGACACGATCCACCGCGTCAGGCATCGGACGCTGGCCGGTCAGCAGCGTGTCGAGTTCCTCCTCGTCGGTCGGCGTCGTCTCCACACGCAGCCACACAGCGGTCCACGGCTTGAGACGCACGATCGACTCGCGCACACCCGTCAGCGCAAGCAGCGAGTGCAGCGCCTCCGGGTAAGAAATCGGGGCGAGCACGAGGGCAACCGACAGGCGACCACCCTCCAGGTGCAGGGACTCGTCAACGGGAGTGTCGTCCGGATCGAGGGACGGCAGAGAATCGCCTGCGGCGGGCGTCGATCCCAGCGATGCAACCAGCGACTGGAACTCCGCGTCAATATCGTCGTTGTGAGCGCTCACCGCTCCTCCTTATACTGTGTGTCTCTACCCAAGGATACTGTTCATCCACGCCCTCGCGCGTGATGCGCTCTCCACCAGCGAAAGGATTCACCATGAGCACACCGACGATCCCCGTGCGCGGGGAGATCAAGCTCGGCCAATTCATCAAGCTCGCATCCCTCGCGGAAGACGGCGCGCAGGCCCGCGAACTCATCCAGGCCGGCGACGTGACCGTTAACGGCGAGGTGGAGACGCGCCGCGGCCATCACCTGAGTGCCGGCGACCTCGTCGAGGTCGACGCCCCCTGGGGCAAGGCCGCTGCGATTGTCGGATCCGCCTCCTGAGCACGCCCGTCGACGATGCGAGCCGAGTCCCACCGGGACCCGGCTCGCATCATGTTAGGACGACGTGACGACGCCGCCCGCGCCGACAACTGCCTTGATGTGACTGAAGAAGGCGCTCGTCTGTTCGACGCGCAGCTTCGGATCCAGCTCGACAACCGTGGTACGCCCCGGCTCCGTCAGGTGCAGGCGCACCGGGGAGCCACCCGGGTAGGACTCTAGGACGCCGCGCAGGTCGGTGAGCAGCTCGGGCGTACACCGGGCCGCCGGCAGGCGCAGGTCGAGGGGCAGGTCCGCCCCGCCCGACAGATCCAGGAGAGTCATCGACTGGCCGTAGACGGTCATGCCCTCCTCGCGCACGTTCACCTTGCCCTCAATCTGGACGATGATGTCCTGCGCGAGGTAGGTCTGAATCGACTCGTAGGAGCGCGGGAAGAAGAGCACATCCACCGAACCCGACAGGTCCTCGATTGTCGCGATCGCCCAGGCGTTGCCCTGCTTCGTCACCTTCGTCGTGACGCCCGAGATGAGGCCCGCAATCTTCACGATTCGATCCGCCATCGCCCCGTCCGAGCCGACGACCTGCGCGATCTCGTAGTCCTGGTGGCGAGCCAGCGCCGCCTCCACGCCGCGCAGCGGGTGGTCGGAGACGTATAGACCGAGCATCTCGCGCTCGGCCGCCAGCTTCGTCTTGCGGTCGAACTCGGGCAGGTCCGGGATATCGATCGTCAGCCCCGAGCCCGTGTCTTCGTCCTCCCCCAGCGCGCCGAACAGGTCGAACTGTCCGATCGCCTCGTTACGCTTAACGTCGATGATCGCGTCCACGGCCTCGTCGCAGCGCGCGAGGAGGGCGCGGCGCGTGTGACCCATCGAGTCGAAAGCGCCGGCGCGGATGAGGGACTGGATCGTGCGCTTGTTGCACACCACCTGAGGCACCTTGTCCAGGAAGTCCTGGAACGAGGCGAAACGCCCCTTCTCGGCGCGGGTTTCCACAATCGCGTCGACGACAGGGCCGCCCACGTTCTGGATGGCGTTCAAGCCGAAGCGGATCGCCTCACCGTCAGGCGCAAAGTTACCCATCGACGCGTTCACGTCCGGGGGAAGGACCGTGATGTCCATGTGGCGGCACTCCGCCAGGTACAGGGCTCGACGATCCTTGTTGTCCTTCGTCGAGGTCAGCAGGGCTGCCATGTACTCCGTCGGGAAGTTCGCCTTGAGGAAGGCCGTCCAGTAGGAGACGAGGCCGTATGCGGCCGAGTGGGCCTTGTTGAAGGCGTAGGCGGAGAAGGGAACGACGACGTCCCACAGGGCCTTAATCGACTCCTCGGAGTAGCCGTTAGCCACCATGCCCTGGCGGAAGCCCTTGAACTGCTGGTCCAGGACCTCCTTCTTCTTCTTACCCATGGCCTTACGCAGAATGTCTGCCTGGCCGAGCGAGTAGCCCGCCAGCTTCTGGGCGATCTGCATGACCTGCTCCTGGTACACGATCAGACCGAAGGTCGTTCCCAGGATGTCCTCGAGCGGCTCCGCCAGCTCCGGGTGGATAGGCGTGATCTCCTGACGCCCGTTCTTACGCAGCGCGTAGTTCGTGTGGGAGTTCGCACCCATCGGGCCGGGACGGTACAGGGCGCCGACGGCCGAGATGTCTTCGAAGTTGTCGGGCTTCATGAGCTTGAGGAGGTCGCGCATACCACCACCATCCAGCTGGAAGACGCCGAGGGTGTCGCCTCGTCCCAGCAGCTCATAGGTCTTCTTGTCGTCGAAGGTCAGGTGGTCGAGGTCCGGGTCCGGCTTACCGTTGAGCGCAATGTTCTCAAGCGCGTCGGACACAACGGTCAGGTTACGCAGCCCCAGGAAGTCCATCTTCAGCAGGCCCAGCGTCTCGCACGTCGGATAGTCGAACTGCGTGATGATCGCGCCGTCCTGCGGGCGCTTCATGATCGGGATGATGTCGGTGAGCGTGTGGGAGCTCATGATGACCGCACACGCATGCACACCCCACTGGCGCGTCAGGCCCTCCAGGCCGAGCGCGTACTGGACGACCTCGTGCGTATCGGGGTTCTCCTCGTAGAACTTACGGAACTCCGAGGCCTCGGCGTAGCGCTTGTCCTTCTCGTCGAAGATGCCGTGGACCGTGATGTCCTTGCCCATGATCGCCGGGGGCAGCGCCTTGGTGAGCTGCTCACCGACCTTGAAGTCCTTGCCGAGGATGCGCGCGGAGTCCTTCAGAGCCTGCTTGGTCTTAATCGTGCCGTACGTGACGACCTGGCTGATGCGGTCCTCGCCGTACTTGCGCTTGACGTAGGCGATGACCTCGTCGCGCCTACGTTCGTCGAAGTCGACGTCGAAGTCGGGCATCGAGATTCGCTCGGGGTTGAGGAATCGCTCGAAAATCAGGCCGTGCTCGAGGGGGTTGAGCTCGGTGATCTTCAGGGCGTAGGCAACCATCGAGCCCGCGCCCGAGCCACGGCCCGGTCCCACACGGATCCCCTGGGACTTCGCCCAGTTGATGTAGTCGGCGACCGTGAGGAAGTAGCCGGGGAAGCCCATCTTGATGATGACGTCTTCCTCGTACTGGGCCTGCTTGCGCACGTCGTCCGGAATGCCATTCGGGAAGCGATCGCGCAGGCCTCGCTCAACCTCCTTGATGAACCAGGAGGTCTTGTCTTCACCCTCGGGGACCGGGAAGTCGGGCATGTAGTTGGCGCCCTCCTTCGTGGTCGTGAAGTGCACGTCGCAGCGCTCGGCGATCTCGAGGGTTGAGTCGCAGGCGCCGGGCAGCTCGCTCCACAGCGCACGCATCTCGTCCGAGGAGCGGATGTAGTAGCCGTCGCCATCGAACTTGAATCGGTCGGGGTCGTTGATGCGCGAGCCCGAGTTGATGCACAGGAGTGCGTCCTGGATCTTGCGGTCCTCGCGCTTGACGTAGTGCGCGTCGTTGGTCGCCACGAGGGGCGCGTTCATGAGCTTAGCGATCTCGAGGACCTGTTGGTGGGTGCGCCGCTCGATGTCGATACCGTGGTCCATGACCTCGACGTAGAAGTTCTCCGCCCCGAAAATATCGCGCAGCTCCGCGGCCTCAGCCACGGCCTCGTCCCACTGCCCCAGGCGCAGACGCGTCTGCACGGCACCCGAGGGGCAGCCCGTGAACACGATGAGGCCCTCGTGGAACTGGCTGAGCAGCTCCTTGTCGGCACGCGGCCACTTGCCGAACTGGCCGTCCGTCGAGGCGTAGGACCCCAGACGGAAAAGGTTGTGCATGCCCGTCGTGTTGTAGGCGACGAGGGTCAGGTGGTTGTAGGAGCCACCGGCGCTCACGTCGTCGGCACGCTGCCACGGCTCGCCCCACAGGACCTTCTGGCGATCGAAGCGCGAGGTCCCCGGAGTCACGTACGCCTCAAGGCCGATGATCGGCTTGACGCCCGCGTTCTTGCAGTTCGTGTAGAAGTCGAAGGCGCCGAAGAGATAACCGTGATCCGTCAGGCCGATCGCGGGCTGCCCGAGACGGGCGGCCTCCTCCGCCATCGCTTTCGTCTTCGCCGCTCCGTCGAGCATCGAATACTCGGAGTGGTTGTGGAGGTGCACGAAGGAATCAGCCATGCGTCGATTCTACTGTCCGAGGCCCGCGCACCCACGCTGAACTCCCCGAGCGGTGCGGTCGTTCATCTCACGGCGTGACGGCCGCGACGAGACCGGGGCCGGGAAGCGCGGAAACCTCATCGACGGGGGTTAGTTGCGCGGGTGGCGCAGCTCCTCGAGAGCATCGGCGAGATCATCCGGATAGGGACTGGACACGCTCATCGGCATGCCCGTGCGGGGGTGGGCGAATCCGAGTCGAACGGCGTGCAGCCACTGGCGTGTGAGACCCAGGCGCTCCGCCTGGGTCGGGTCCGCGCCGTAGAACGTGTCACCCACGCAGGGGTGCCCGACGGCGGCCATGTGCACGCGGATCTGGTGGGTGCGTCCCGTCTCCAGGTGCACCTCGGTGAGCTGAGCACCCGCCATGAGTTCGAGCGTGTCGTAGTGGGTGACGGCGCGCTTTCCACCGTCGATGACGGCCATGCGCCACTCGCGCGAGGGATGTCGACCGATCGGAGCGTCGATCGTGCCCGAGGCCGGGTCGAGGTGACCGGCCACGACGGCGTGGTACACCTTTTCGATCGTGCGTTCTTTGAACGCGCGCTTCATGACGGTGTATGCGAGCTCGGACTTGGCGACCATCATCGCACCCGAGGTGCCCACGTCGAGCCGGTGCACGATGCCCTGGCGCTCGGGAGGGCCGTAGCTGGTGATGCGGTATCCCGCCGCCTCCAAGTTCCCCAGGACCGTGGGCCCCTCCCATCCTGGGCCCGTGTGGGCGGCGACGCCAACAGGCTTATCGACGACGACGATATCCTCGTCGTCGTAGAGGATCGCCATGTCGGTGACCGGCGTCGGCTTGCTCTCCGGTTCCGGAATGGTGACCTCGATGATGTCGAGGGCCCCGAGCCGATCGGATTTGCCGGCGGCAACACCGTTGACGAGAACGTGCCCCTCCCCCGCCAGCTCCGCGCAGCGCGAGCGCGACAGGCCGAGCATGCGGGCCAGAGCGGCGTCGACCCTCTCACCCACGAGGGCGTCGGGGACGGGAAGCATACGGGAACTCACTGAGCGTCCTCCTTCGATGGTTCACGAGAGAGCGCGAGGGCAAGCAAAGGCGCCCCGAGGACGATCCAAATGTCTGCAACATTGCCGACGAACCAATTGCCGTAGGCGATGAAGTCGGTGACATGACCGACGCCGAAGCCAGGCTCGGCAGTCAGTCGGTCGATCAGGTTTCCAACGGCACCCCCCGCCAGCAGCGCGATCGCCAGCAGGGTCGAGGCGCGGCGGACGCGACGCGCCATCACGACCAGCACGCCGATGATGACGACGGTGAAGATCGTCAGAATCCACGTCTTGCCGGCGGCGAAGGAAAACGCGGCACCCGAATTGTGCACGAGGGACAGCGACAGCCACTGCCCGATGAGCGGGCGCGGCCCCTGGCCACCTAGGACGGTCCGCGCCCACATCTTTGACACCTGATCGGTGGCAATAGCGGCAGCGAACACGAGGCCCGCGTACATCCACGTTGCGCGGGTATGGGTCGGGTGAGAGGAGTCAGCCATGGTTCCCTATCTTAAACGACCGGCGGCGGCGCACCACAAAGTGCACCGCCGCCGGTCAAAGCGATTGCGATCAGTTCTCGCCGTTGTCGACCTCTTTGAGGAGGGTCTCGAGGTGGTTGCGCAGATTCGAACGGTACTCGGCCTCGAAGGTACGCAGACCGTTGATCTTGTTCTCGAGCAGCTCGCGCTCCTGGTCGAGCTGGGAGAGCAGCGAGTCCTTCTGCTTCTGGGCATCGGCGATGATCGCGTCGCGCTGCGCGTTGGCCTCGGCGATGATCTTCGCGGACTGCTCTTCGCCGTCGCGCACGTACTCGTCGTGGACGCGCTGGGCGAGGGCCAGCATGGAGGTGGCGGACTCCGCATCCTGCGGGCCGGTGAGGGCCGGGGCGGCGGGGGCCGGGGTCTCGACGACCGGGGCTGCCACGGGGGCGGGGTTCTCGGCCGGCGTGTAGTCGGAGTTGGACAGCTCGGCAATGCGGCGCTCAGCGGCCTCGAGCTTTTCCTTCAGATCCTGGTTCTCCATCTGCAGGGAGTAGATGGTGGAGACAACCTCGTCGAGGAACTCATCAACCTCGTCCTGGTCGTATCCCTCGCGGAACTTAACGTACTGGAACTTCTTATTGAGGACATCCTCGGTGGTGAGCAGGGCCATTTCTTCGCCTCTCGGTCGTTTCGATTGGACGTGCGGAAGCCGCACGCCTGGACGACCGGGAAGGCCGCCCGCTATCACGTCACGAAAATAATAACTGAAATTGTCACACTAGCAACATCCATCACGAGGTGAGGGCCGTTTTTGTGGGACCTCTCATCCCCCATTTTGAGCGCTACAGGCTCAAAAAGTACAGGAAAGTAGCGAAGCGCTGTCCAACAATAAGCACCAGGAATAAGAGCATGAAACCGACATCGATTGCCATGCCTCCACCCAGGCGCAGGGGCGGAACGAAGCGCCCGATCCAACGAATCGGAGGATCAGTCAGCGCGTAGAGAACATTCGCGAGGACCAGCAGAATGCCACTCGGGCGCCATCCGCGCGCGAAAAACTGAACCCAGTCCAGAATGACGCGTGCGAACAGCACCATCATGTAGAGGTTGATGAGAACGCTCAGTCCCCACCCGATCCAGCCAAGAATGGCCACGAGCGACCTCAGCCCTGGTTGTAGAGGGAGCCGCGACGGCTGGAGGCGTTATCACCCGCAACCTCAACCGTGGCCGGCGACAGAAGGAAGACACGGTTGGTGACGCGCTCGATGACGCCGTGCAGGCCGAAGGACAGGCCGGCTGCGAAGTCAACCAGTCGACGCGCTTCTTCCTCACCCATGTCGGTGAGGTTGATGATGACGGGCGTACCGTCACGGAACGCCTCACCGATCGTGACGGCGTCAGAGTAGGCGGTGGGGTGGATCGTCACAATGCGAGTGAGATCCTCGGCCGGCTCGTCACGGCGAATGCTGGTCAGGGTCGGACGGGACACGGGAGTAATGTCGGCCACGGGAGCTACCTCTTCCATCTCGTCGAATTCATCGAACTCATCGATGGGCTCCTCCGGTGAGTACCAGCCCATGAACTTACGTGCGCGTGCACCGAACGACTCGCTCATTGTTCCTCCTTCAGCCGATGCATAGCCACAAGCTACAGTTACCGAGCGGCATCGCCGAGCAGGGCGCTCGGCGCGTCGCAAGGACCGCGCCGGCGAGCCTCGTCACGGGGCGTTTCCGCGTCGAAACCATGGCGCGGGAAAGCCGCCGACCCGCGGCCCATTCGGAGGTGTAGGCCCCAGTCAGGCGGGAACGATGATGAGCGCCTGGCGACCGCAGAACGAGTCGGCGCGATACGAGAAGAGGTCGGCATCCTCGAGGGTGCAGCGCTCGTCGATATCCACTCGCACGCCCCGCGCTCCCAGAGTCGAGGCTGCAGCGTGGGGAAGGTCAAGTGCGGGGGTGTCCCACGACGTGACAGAACGGATGCCGGGCATGAGTTCTTCGCTCTCATCGGCCATGTCTGCGGGCACCTCGTAGCAGCGCCCGCAGATCGCCGGGCCGATCAAGGCGTCGATGGGGCCGCCGTCGAGGTTACGGATGCAGTCAACGGTCTTGTCAAGGATCCCGCCGAGAAGACCGCGACGACCCGCGTGCACGGCTGCGACGATCTGACCGGAGGCGGCGGAGAACACGACGGGCAGGCAATCCGCGGTCTGCACGGCGAGGGCAGGAGCTCCCTGCCAGCCACGGGCGTCGACGATGATGCCGTCGGCGTCGACGGGCCCCCACTCCCCCGTCGCAGGCTTACCGAGCGCCTCTCGGGAAGCCGCCAGAGTGGGCGCGCTCTCGCATCGAACGATGAGTTCTACCCGGGTTGAATGAGTCTGATCCATCCAAACAATATCGCGTCCGAGCGTCGCCACCAGGGAACGTCTGCGCTCACGCACGAGCGATTCCTGGTCACCCACATGCAGGCCAACATTGCCGCATAGCGCTCCGGTGCCCGGGTCCACCTCGGTGAGGTGGACCCGAGCACCGGCCCAGAGCTTGTCACTCATCAGCGCAGGAAGGGAGGAATATCCAGCTCTTCCTTCTCGGGCGCCTCGGGGTAGACGCGAGGAACCTCGAAGGAGCGCTCGGACTCCTCGTACTCAGCGGCAGCGGGCGTCTCGACGGGGGCCGGAGCGGCCTCACGCACGGGAGCCGCAACATCAGCGCGGTGCTGCGGGCGACGCGTCGACAGCTGAGTGATGCGGGTGGTCTCGGCGGCCGGAGCCTTGGCCTCGGGAGCGGCAGGACGCTGCTGAGCCACCGGAGCGGACACGCGGGCAACGTTCGGGCGCGACAGGGCCGCATCCGTGGCCTCGTCGAAACCGGCGGCGATGACCGTCACGCGGATCTCGTCACCCAGGGCATCGTCGATGACGTTACCGAAGATGATGTTCGCCTCGGGGTGGGCTGCCTCGCGCACGAGCTGCGAAGAGCTGTAGACCTCTTGCAGGCTGAGGTCGGAGCCACCCTGGAAGAACATGAGCACGCCGTGGGCGCCGTCGATCGAGGCTTCCAGCAGCGGGGACGAGATGGCGCTCTCGACGGCGCGCAGCGCACGATCCTCACCGGTCGCCGCACCGATACCCATGAGGGCCGAACCGGCGTCCTTCATGACCGACTTGACGTCGTTGAAGTCCACGTTGATGAGGCCGGGGGTGGTGATCAGTTCGGTGATGCCCTGAACACCCGAGAGGAGCACCTGGTCGGCAGCACGGAAAGCGTCGAGCACGGAGATGTTCGCGTCGGAGATCTCCAGGAGACGGTCGTTCGGGATGACGATCAGGGTGTCGACCTCTTCGCGCAGGGTCGTCACGCCACCCTCAGCCTGAGCCGCACGACGGTTGCCCTCGAACGAGAAGGGACGGGTCACAACGCCGACCGTCAGAGCGCCAGCATCGCGGGCGATCTTCGCGACAACGGGGGCCGCACCGGTACCGGTACCACCGCCCTCACCGGCGGTCACGAACACCATGTCTGCACCCTCAAGTGCGGCGGTGATCTCGTCAATGTGATCCTCCGCAGCCTTACGGCCGACGGCCGGATCCGCGCCGGCGCCCAGGCCGTGCGTCAGTTCGCGGCCGATGTCGAGCTTGGTCTCGGCATCGGACATGAGCAGAGCCTGCGCGTCAGTGTTGACGGCAATGAACTCAACGCCCTTGAGGCCGACCTCGATCATTCGGTTCACGGCGTTAACTCCGCCGCCGCCGACGCCGACGACCTTGATCACTGCCAGGTGGTTTTGCGGTGTCGCCATGGATGTCTCCCTTGCATCAGACCCTCAACCTCTAGTTGAAGGTTGATGTTTAACGTGCTTCGTGTCGGAAAGAACCTAGGGGTCCGCGGGCAATCCTTCAAGCCAACACGCGGACAAAAGAAAAGGCTTAACTGGTCACAGGGTGATTCGGCGACGACACGTCGTAGGTGCTCGCCTGAACATTAGCCAGTAGAGTCGCCAACACCCGCGCCTTTTGCGGCGCATCTCCGCGGGTTCCCCACTTGACGGTCTGACCACCGCGCAGCGTGAAGTTCACCTGAGTTCCCGTCGACGTCACGGCCGACACCTGGGCGCGCGTCGCCTCGTCCAGCGCCCCCAGCACGGAGGCAATATCTGCCGCGCCAGTCGCCCGGTCCTCCGGGAGTGTCACGAGCGGGTAATCCCCCGCCGACGGCACCTGCTGGAAGGCGACGCCCTGATCGTCCACCAGCCAGTAGCCATCCGAGGCGGCCTCAACAGCCATGCCCGTCCGCATCGTCACCGACACGCGCAGGCTGGCAGGCCATCGACGCGACACACTCGCCGAGCGCACCGCCACGTTCGACTCCACCGCGCGTGCCACCGCCTGCGTATTCAGGCGCGTGAGCGGAACCCCCTCGAAGGAGGCAATTGACGAGCGCACGGAATCCGCCGTCACCAGCGTGCCGTCCTCGCCGGAAACGACGACCGCGGACGACGACAACGCGAAAACGGGCGAGAAGAACGCGCCCCACACGACTCCCACCGCGAGCGCGAGCGTCACAAATGTGAGCGCGATACGACGAGCGAGGAGAAAACGACGCGCGCGGGTGCGCTCACGCAGGCGATCCCCCAGATCCGTTGCCTCCTCGCCGCCCAGCAGGGATGCGGCATCGGCGACGGGCATGGGACGGTCCACGGTCGTGCGCGCGCGGCGGCGCTGCGTGAGCGAGGAGGAACGACGCTTCGGCTCCTGCGCGTCCTCATCCGCAGACGGGGACACGATCTCATCAAAAGACGAGGCGGCCTCCTCCACGCGCGACGACTCTTCCTCGGGGGAGCGAGCTCCTCCCGGGCGCCTCGGCGACGGTGGCCTCATGCCTCCATCCGCTTCCACTCATCGAGTACGTCGGACGCACAGCGAGTGATCGATCCAGCGCCCATCGTCAGGCACACGCCGCCCTCGGGGGTCAGCGAAGCGGCCAGGCGGGCGGCCTCGTGCATGTCCTCGACGTAGAACGCACCCTCAATGCGCGACGAAATGAGGGACGAGTCGACTCCCGGCTCGGGATCCTCCCGGGCGCCGTAGATGCCGGCGAGCACGACGTGGTCCGCGCCCGACAGCGCCTGGGCGAAACGCTCCGCGAAGATACGCGTGCGCGAGTAGAGGTGCGGCTGGAACACGACGGTCACATCACCCTCACCTGCCACGACATGCGCCTCGCGGATCGCGGCCTCCACCTCCGTCGGGTGGTGGGCGTAGTCATCGAACAGGCGACGCGAGCCGACCTGGCCGCGCGCCTCGAACCGACGTGCCGCGCCGGTAAACTCGCCCAGGCCATCCGCAATCGCCTGAGGCGACAAGCCGCATTCGATGCCTGCCACCCACGCGGCAGCCGCATTGAGCACGTTGTGCTCACCGGGGACGCTCAGCGCCAGCGACGCGCTGAGTTCGCCCCACGTCAGCGACGCGCCAGCCCCGTGCGCTTCCACGCGCACGTCAGCGATCACCACGTCGGGGGTGCACAGCGAACGCTCGCGGCGACCGTAGGTAACGACTCGCAGCCCTTCGGCGCGCGCCGATTGCGCCAGCCGAACAGCACCCTCGTCCTCGGCGCAGGTCACCAGCAGGCCCCCGGGGACCATGCGGCGCGCGAACTCGACGAAAATCCCCTCGAACTCCTCGCGGGAGTGGTACCGATCCAGGTGATCGGGCTCGACGTTGGTGACGATCTCGATCGCCGGGGTGTAGTTCAGGAACGATCCGTCCGACTCATCGGCCTCGGCGACGAACACGTCCCCACCGCCCAGGTGTGCGCCGGTACCCAGCTGGGGCAGCACTCCGCCCACGGCCACCGACGGGTCCAGCCCGCAGGCCGACAGGCCGATCGCGAGCATGCCCGACGTCGTCGTCTTCCCGTGCGCGCCGGCGACGCCGACAAAGCGCATGCCCGAGGCCGCGAGAGCAAGAGCCTGCGAGCGGTGAATGACGCGCTGGCCGCGCTCGTGCGCAATCGCCAGCTCCGGGTTGTCCTCGCGGATAGCAGTCGAGACCACGACCACGGAGCTCGGGTCCACGTGCGAGGCCTCGTGCCCGACGAAAGCGCGAACGCCCACCGAGCGCAGGTGCTCGAGAACGGCGGATTCCTCTCGGTCAGAGCCTTCGACCGTGGCGCCCCGAGAAGCCAGCAGCTCAGCGACGACACTCATGCCCGCGCCGCCGATACCAATCAGATGGAAACGATCCTGCAGCGTCGGCTCACTCATGGCAGGCCTCCTTCACCTGTTCCAAAGCCAGATCCGCCAGCGCACGGGCAGCCCCCGCGCGGCCCAGCGACTGGGATGCGGCCGCCATGTCCGCCAGGCGGGTCGAGCCCAGCAGAGGGAAGACGTTACGGCGCACGAAGTCGGCCGTGAAGTCCTTGTCGTCAACGAGCTGGGCTCCGCCGGCGGCCACGTGGTCCGCCGCGTTCAGACGCTGCTCACCGTTACCAATCGGCAGCGGCACGTAGATGCAGGGCAGGCCCAGGGCCTCCATCTCGGCCACTGTTCCCGCCCCCGACCGACACACGACGAGGTCCGCGACGGCCAGCGCGTCCTCCATCGTCGTCAAGTAATCAATGACGTGCCAACGATCCGACAGACCTGCTGCCTCAACGGCGGCGCGCACGGGCTCATCCTTGCCCCGGCCGGTCAGGTGCACAACCTGGGCATGCTCCGGAAGCGCATCGGCGGCAGCGGTCACCGACTCGTTGACATGCAGAGCACCCAGGGAGCCGCCCGTCACCAGCAGCGTCGGCGCATCCGCATTGATGCCGAGACGCTCGGCTGCCTCGCGGCGCGCCTGGGCAGCACCCTCAGCGTCTGCGCGGCGGTCCGCAAGCTCGGCGATCGCCGCACGCAGGGGTAGGCCGGTCACGACCGTGTGACCGTTGCGCGCCTTCAGCGGAGAGGAAGGGAACGTCAGAGCGACGACCGCTGCGTTGCGCGCGCCCACCTTGTTCGCCAGGCCGGGTCGCGCGTTCTGCTCGTGAACGACGATAGGCACGCCCACGCGCTTCGCCGCAATGTACGCGGGCGTCGACACGTAGCCACCAAAACCAACGAGCACATCAGCGCCTTGAAGCGCCTGAGCGCAGCGCTTCACGGCGTCCGCGAAACGACTGGGAAGAGTGAAGAACGCCAGGGAGGGACGCCTCGGCAATGGAACGCGGGGAATCTCTACGAGCGGGAATCCTGCGGCGGGAACCAGATCCGCCTCCAAACCAGCCTTCGTCCCCAGGACAACAACCTCAGCTCCACTCTCGCGCAGCTGCGCCGCCGTCGCCAGCAGAGGATTCACGTGACCGGCGGTGCCGCCGCCAGCCATCACAACCTTGACCATATGCGTCTCCTTTACGCGTGTGCGTGACACCAGTGTAGCGAGCCGCGCAGGCCAGCAGGTGCCTCGGGCACCTCAGCGCGCCGAGCGACGGCGAGGGGCGAGGCGCGGATCACGCCCAGCCGAGGCCTCGTCGGGGCGGCCGATCATCCAAATACCCGCGCGTGCTCGAGCAAACGAAGCAACGACGGCAATCGCGGTGATCGTAAACAGGAACGACGAACCGCCGTAGGACACGAGCGGCAGAGGCACGCCGATAACCGGTCCCAGTCCCGTCACGGACAGGACGTTGATGACCGTCTGGATGCCGATCCACGAAGCCACGCCCGAGGACACGATCGTCACGAACAGATCCGAAGATTCGCGCGCCACGCGGAACATGCCCCAGATCAGCAGGCCCAGGCACAAGAGCACGCCAAGGGTGCCGAGCAGGCCAAATTCCTCGCCGACGATCGCAAAAATGAAGTCCGTGTGCGCGGCCTGCAGGTAGTTCCACTTCTCGCGCGAGGCTCCCGGCCCGAGGCCGGTCAGGCCACCCGAGCCCAGCGCCCACAGAGAGTGGTCAATCTGTTCGGGAGCAGACTCATCCGGCCCCTTCGACGTGCCCGGGAGAATCGCCAGGATACGGCGGATACGCGTCGGGTTCGACAACACGAGCAGCACCATCGTCGGGACGGCGAGCACGACGAGGCCACCGAACCAGCGCTTGGGCAGACCAGCCACCCACATCGCTCCCAGCGCGCCGACAGCCACAACCATCGCCGTGCCCATATCTCGGCCCAGCATGACCGCGCCAAGCGCCGTCAGAATCGGCAGGCCGACGGCCAGACTCATCGCCTTCCAATCACCGCGCTTCGACGCCGACTTCGAGACCATAAAAGCCAGGAACACGATGAGCGCAAGCTTGAGGAACTCGGAGGGCTGGGCCATGATCGGACCCACCTTCACCCAGTTCGCATTACCACCCTCCGAGCGTCCCAGAGGGCTGAGAACCAGGGATTGGAAGCCCAGTGCGCCCACGAACATGACGGGGGCCAGGTGCATCAGCCACCGTTGAGGCACGAGGAGGACAATCGTCGCAATTACGAGCGACACGAGGATGATGATCAGCGGGCGAGCGTAGGCCGTGTAGGGGTTCTCCCCCTGCGCGATCGCCGTCACAGTCTGCGCCGAGAAGCCCATGATGAGACCGAACACCGACAGCAGCAGAGCCGGCACGATGACGAGGTAGTACGTCAACGCCGGATCATCCTTGCGTTCCTGCCCCGACCCGAATCGGATGCGAGGCAGCGTGATCGTCGGAATGTGCCAGCCGCGCTTATTCGTCGCCACCGGCACTCCCCCACTGGGCTGCCAGGCGCGACACAGCATCGGCAAACGCGTCGCCACGCTGACCGTAGTTATCGAACTGATCCCACGACGCGCAGGCCGGGGCGAGCACGACGGTGTCGCCCGGCATGGACAGTGCCACGGCCTCATTGACGACCGAGAACATCCAGTCCTCGTGGCCATCAACCTCGACGCGGGGAACGTCCGGCGCACCGGCCTGCAGCGCTTCCACGAGAGGCGCGCGGTCCTCACCGATAACGACGACACCGCGCAGCGTCGGCTCGACCTGGCGGATCAGTTCCGTGAAGTCCTGTCCCTTCGCGTCGCCACCGACGATCCAGATCGCGCTGCGCGGCGGCAGTCCCGCGAGAGAGGCGCGCGCCGCGTGCGCATTCGTCGCCTTCGAATCGTCCACCCATGTCAGGTCCGCGGCGTGGGCGATAATCGCGCGGCGGTGTCCGGCCGGCCGGAACGCGCGCAGACCCGCCTCGACTGCCTCGGGCTCAACACCGTAGGCGCGGGCAAGAGCCGCAGCAGCCAGGGCATCCGAGACGACCGCGGCGGACGGGTGGGGGCCGTACGCCCCCGCCAAGTCAGAAATGTGCGCGAGGGCGGCAGCGTGACGCGCGCGGTCCTCCACAAATGCGCGGTCAACCAGCAGGCCCTCGACGATGCCGAACTGAGAGACACTCGGCGAGCCGAGGGTCAGCCCGATCGCGCGAGCCCCCTCCACGACGTCGGCGTTCTCCACCATCTGCTCGACGCGTCGATCGGACGCGGGGTAGACACATGCGCGGATCGTGTTCTCGTAGACGCGCGCCTTATCGGCCGCATACGCCTCCACGCTGCCATGCCAGTCCAGGTGATCAGCATCCACGTTCAGGCAGATCGACGCCAGGGGCGAGACGGTGCGTACCGTGTGCAGCTGGAAGCTGGACAGCTCCACCGCGAAGACCTCGGCGTCAGAGTCAATCGCCCGCGTAATCGGCGTCCCGATATTGCCGACCTGTTCGGCCTTGGCGCCCGCGCACCGCAGGATCTCGCCGAGCATGCCGACAGTCGTCGTCTTTCCGTTCGTGCCGGTCACGACCAGCCACGGGCGACCCGCGTGCGGGCCTTCCTCCTGCAGACGCCAGGCGAGTTCCACCTCGCCCCACACCTCGATGCCGGCGGCCTCGCAGGCCGAGAATACCGGGTGGTGTGCGGGAATACCGGGGGAGACAACGACGAGGTCGAGGTTGGCCTCGACGATCGCGCGTGCGAGAGCCTCAGGATCATCGTCGACGTGAACATCAACGCCGGCGACGTCATCGAAGAACAGGGATTGTCCCCCACGCGCGTCGAAGGCACGCACCTGCCAGTCGCGCGCGAGCAGTGCGCCAGCGGCCCCCTGCCCGGACGTGCCCCAGCCGACGACAGCAGCGAAACGGCTCATCGAAGGGACACCCACTCCGCGTAGAACATGCCCGCGCCGGCCACCGCGATGATCGCAGCGATCAGCCAGAAGCGGATAACGATCGTCACTTCCTTCCACCCGAGCAGCTCGAAGTGGTGGTGCAGCGGCGCCATGCGGAAGACGCGCTTGCCGGTGGCCTTAAAAACACCGATCTGGATGACGTCGGAGAGGACGACAGCGACGAAGAGGCCACCGACGACGATGGCAAGCAGCTGCGTCTGGGTGAGGATCGACAGGCCCGCGACAGCTCCACCGAGAGCGAGGGCACCCGTGTCACCCATGAAGATCTGAGCCGGCGAAGCATTCCACCACAGGAAGCCCGCGAGAGCACCGATCAGTGCGGCGCAGAAGATCGCCAGGTCGAGCGGGTCGCGCGTCGAGTAGCAGTTCGCCTGGTTCGCACCAAGCTGCGTACACGCCTGGATGCGCTGGAAGTAGGTGATGAACGTGTACGCGCCGAAAACGAAGATCGAGACGCCCGCGGCCAAGCCGTCGAGGCCATCCGTCAGGTTCGTCGCGTTCGACCAGGCAGTGACGATGAGGTTGGTCCAGATGAGGTACAGGGCGATGCCCAGGCCGAGGCCTGCAAAGCCCAGGGTCATGGCCGTGGGACGCGCGAAAGAAATCGCGAGGGTGCCCGGGTATTCATCGAACTCGTTGGGTTTAATGAGCGTGCCCAGGGCAAAGAGCGAGGCCACGGCGACCTGTCCGATGATCTTGCCGGAGGGGTGCAGGCCGAGAGAACGCTGACGCATGATCTTGATGCCGTCGTCGAGGAGGCCGATCACGCCCAGGCCGACGAACAGGAAGATCAGCAGCAAGCCGGACCACGACGGCCCGGCACCCGCGACAAGAGAGCCGATCAACCACGCGACGACCGTTGCGAGGATGATGACGACGCCACCCATCGTGGGCGTGCCGCGCTTGGTGAGGTGCTGGGTCGGCCCATCCTGGCGGATGAACTGTCCATACTGGTGCATGACCAGGAAACGGATGAGGATTGGCGTGCCCGTCACGGACAGGGCCATCGCGATAATAAACGCGGCAATAAGTCCAATCACCGGGTCGTTCCCTTCTCCCGCAGGATGTCAGCCACCTGCCACGATTGTGAACCGAAAGAACCCTTGACGAGGACGACTGCGCCGTCCTCGGCGTGTTCCAAGGCGAGCCGCGCGGCATCCTGCGGATCCGCGGCAACCTCGCGATTGGGCACCTCGGGGGCTCCCTCTAGATAGTAGTGGGCATCTGCGCCAAGACCAATGAGTGTGTCGACTCCCGCATCGGCAATCAACGCGCCCACCTGCTGGTGGAGCGACTGGGAGTCCTCGCCCAGCTCGAGCATCTCACCGAGAACGGCGATGCGCTGGCTGTCGCGACCAATTGAAGCGAGGGCAGCGATGCCCGCGCGCATCGAATCCAAGTTCGCGTTGTACGAGTCATCAATCAGCGTCAGGTCCGTCCCGTCAACGCGCAGCTCGTGGACGTCCATGCGGTGCGGGCTCAGCGCACGAGCGCGTGAGAGGACACTCGCCACGGTCTCAAGACCAACCCCGAGGGTGAGCGCACCGGCGGCGGCTGCGAGCGCGTTCGCGACGTGGTGGCGACCCACGATCTTCAGCTCGACGGGGGCCTCTCCTTCGGGGGTCACCAGGGTGAAAGATGCGCGGTCGGCGCGGTCGAGGCGCACGTCGCGCGCGACGACGTCGGCACGCTCGTTGCCCGAGGCCGAGAAACGGATCACGCGTCCGGTTGCCAAAGGAGCCATGGCCTCGACGTTCGGGTCGTCCGTATTGAGGATGACCGGACCGCCCGGGCGGGTTCCCTTGATGAGTTCGGCCTTCGCGGCCGCAACGCCCTCAAAACCACCGAAGCCGCCCACGTGGGCGTGGCCCACGCACAGCTCGATGGCCACGTCGGGGGCGACAATGTCCGTCAGGTAGGTGATGTGGCCGGGCCCTGAAGCGCCCATCTCAAGGACGAGGTGACGCGTCGTCTCGTCGGCCAGCAGCACCGTCAGGGGCAGGCCGACCTCGTTATTGAAAGACAGCTTGGGGGCGACCGTAGGCCCGTCCTCGCTCATGATCTGGAGCAGCAGGTCCTTCGTGGTCGTCTTACCCACGGAGCCGGTCATCGCGATGACATCCAGGTCGCCGCCACTGCGCAGCTTCTCGACGTGCGCGCGGGCCAGCGATCCCAACGCCTCGGTCGAATCCTCGACGACGATCTGGGGCACGGCCTCGTCGACCTCGTGCTCGACGATGACGGCGACCGCGCCGCGCGTGGCCGCACCGGACACGAACGCATGACCGTCGGCGCTCTCACCGCGGCGCGCAACGTAGAGCGACCCTGCCTGAGCCTCGCGGGAATCCGTCACCACGGGCCCCGTCACGGGAACATCGTTCCCGACGAGGCGACCCGACACTGCCACAGCGATCCACTGGGCTGATGCCTGCATGCTTTACTCCTTCAGACTCACGGGGTCGTCGGATACAGGTTAGCTGACCCCGTAGACGCGGGGATACCCAGGTTCGCGACCGCTGTACGCGCAATGTCGCCAAAAAGCGGGGCTGACGAATCAGATGAGACCGACGCCACCTTCGGATTGTAGAGAACCACGGCGATCGCCAGGCGCGGCGCATCCGCAGGGATAATGCCCGCGGTGGTCGACACGAGGCCCGAAGCGCCGTCAATGACGGTCTCGGCGGTACCCGTCTTCACGCCGACCCGGTAGCCCGGTACCTTCGCGGCACCAGCGGTACCGCGGTCATCCTCAACAACGGATTCCATCATGGTCAGCAGCTGCGAGGCAGCCTGCGCATCCATGACCTGCACGGGCTGGCTGGTATCGGGAACCTCGACCGTTCCATCCGCGTTCGTCCACGACTTCACGATGTGCGGCGAAATGCGCACTCCCCCGTTCGCGATCGTCGCGAGAGCGGAAGCCTCCTGCATCGCCGTAATCGCGTAGGCCTGACCGAACATCGTCACGTAGCGATCGCGCCCCTGCCACTGGTCGGCATTGCGCAGCAGACCCGCAGATTCGCCAGGCAGCTCGATACCGGTCTCCTGACCAAAGCCAAAGGCGCGCATCATGGAGTAGCGCTGATCATCGCTCACCGTCTGACCGATGAGTACCGTTCCCGTGTTCGAGGACTCCGCCAACACACCCGTCGCCGTCAAAGTCTCACCATCGTGCTCGTGGAAGTCCGTGATCGGCCCACCGGCATCGGGCAGATCCAGCGCGTAGGGAACCTGGAAGACACTCGTCGGGGAGATCGTCCCCTGGTTGAGAGCCACTCCCACGGTCACGAGCTTGCCCACCGAGCCCGGCTCGAAGGCGTCCTGCACCGCGTGCACCTTCTGGGGCTTGGCGTTGTCGGGTTCCGTTGAGTTCGAATCTGCCATGACGAGGACATGCCCCGTCGCAACATCTTCGATGACGACCGCGCCCCAGTCGGCATGGTGCTTCGCGACGCGCGCGTCCAGGAGGTCCTGCACCTGGTGCTGAAGGTCAGCGTGCATCGTCAGCTCGACGTTACCACCGTTCTTGGGCTCCACCGTCGTCTTCTTGCCGCCGGGCATGACGGCGCCGTTAGGGGCGATCTCAAAGGCCTGCGCGCCCGGGGTACCCGTCAGAAAGGCGTCGAACTGTGCCTCAATGCCCGAGGAGCCCTGCCCATCGGCGTTCACCGTACCGATGACCGGGGTGGCCACGTTGCCGTTGGGGTATTCGCGTTCGAAGACGGACTCCCACTCGATCCCGTAGATGTCAAGCTTACGGATCTCACGGTAGGTCACCGCATCGACGTTTCGCTTGATGTATTCGTAGGTCGAGTCGCCCAGCATCATGCCGCCCAGCTCTGCCTCGTTCATGCCGAGGAGCGGGGCAAGCTGACGAGCGGCCTCAGCGGGGCCACGCCCGACCTCGTTGCCGTCATCGTCGCGGTGCACATAGGCGCGGATATTCAGCTGGTTGACGGCGATGTCGTAGGTCTGGATCGAGTTCGCCAGCACCACTCCGGTTGCGTCGGTGATCGTTCCGCGCGCGGCTGCGACTTCCGTCGAGGATGTGCGCACACGCTGCCCCTGGGCAG
This sequence comes from Schaalia dentiphila ATCC 17982, assembly GCF_000154225.1. Classification (NCBI taxonomy): domain Bacteria; kingdom Bacillati; phylum Actinomycetota; class Actinomycetes; order Actinomycetales; family Actinomycetaceae; genus Schaalia; species Schaalia dentiphila. The sequence goes on from NZ_DS264586.1 coordinate 1,697,557, forward strand.
CCAGGGATGGGCCTTCAACGATCTGCAGCTGCACGAGCCGCACGGCGCAGATGCTCAGGGCAAAGATGAAGAATCCCAAGACCCAGCGCGAACGCGTGATGACGGTATCCATAGGCACTCGCCTCCGAGTTACTTCGCGGGGATTCCAGCCTCGACAGTGCCGGTCTCAAGCGTGATGAAACCCGACTTGCCGGCGGGCACCATGCCGTTCGCCTTGGCCGCCTTCTCCAGTTCCGTCGGCGAGGCTTGACGATCCAGCTCAGCGCGCATGGTCCACGACTGCGCCTCCAGTTCGTTGAGCGCGAGCTGCTGCTCGCGGATCTCAAAGGAGGTCTGCGCCATGCGGGTGTTGAGCACCATTGAGGTCACCACAGATGCCAGAGCGACGATGACGAGGAGGGCCACGACAGCCATCAGGGAACGGCGCGGGCGGGTGCCCTGGACGAGACGAAGCTCGTGGACCTCGTCGCGGCGCAGCTCGGGGCGTGCTGCGGGACGTGCCTTCGCGGTTGCTGCACTCATGCGAGGTCCTTCCATTCACGGATGAGCTCCGCGCCGCGCAGTCGCACGGAAGCGGATCGGGGATTGTGGTCTTGTTCGGCCTGGTCGGCCTTGTTTGCGCCCTTCGTCAACAGGCGCAGGCTGGGAGCCATCTCGTCGGGGATGACCGGCAGTCCGGGAGGCGCTGCGGACGTGGAGCCGCGGCGCAGCACATCTTTGACTATTCGGTCTTCAAGGCTTTGGTAGGACTCCACGACGAGGCGCCCGCCGACTCTCAGACTGGACAGCGCCCGCGGGAGCGCCCGCTCCAAGATGGTCAACTCGTCGTTGACCGCAACGCGCAGCGCCTGGAACGTGCGTTTCGCCGGGTTGCCGCCCGTGCGCCTCGCAGGTGCCGGGATTGCCTCGCGAATGATGCCCACGAGCTCTCCGGTGCGAGTGATGGGCGCGTCGTCTCGGCGGCGGATGATGAGCCTGGCGATCCGGGGCGCAAACTTCTCTTCGCCGTAAGTGCGCAGGATACGGATTAGTTCACCCTCCGAGGAGGTGGCCAGCAGGTCCGCCGCGCTCTGCCCGCTCGTCGCATCCATTCGCATGTCGAGCGGAGCATCCTTCGAGTAGGCGAAGCCGCGGTCGGCCTCGTCGAGCTGGAGGGACGACACTCCCAGGTCCATGAGAACGCCGTCCACGCGAGCGCCCGTACCGAGCTGCTCCTCAACGGCCACATCAATGTTGTCGTAGGTGGTGTGGACCGCGCGGAAACGTGTCCCGAAGCGCTCAAGGCGTGCCGAGGCCAGCTCGATGGCCTGGGGGTCACGGTCAATGCCGATGACGGTGAGTCCCTCAAAACGCTCGAGAGCTCCCTCGGTGTGACCGCCCATGCCGAGGGTTCCATCCACGAGGACAGCACCGGGGCGTTTGATCGCCGGGGCGAGCATGTCGAGGCACTCACGTAGCAGCACTGGGACGTGACGCTCGCTCGCGGGGCGCGACGAATCGCGCACCGGCTCCGATGCATCGCACATGTCGCGCCTCCTTTACGTTTATCGCCTCGATCCGTCCACCCAGGTCCCCCACCGTGCTCCGCCACCGGGGAAGTGATGTCGGAACAGCGGGCGGAGACCTGAACGTACGGGTCAGAACATCCCGGGAATAATCTCTTCTGCTGTATTGGAGAAGACCTCCTCCTGGACCGCGAGGTATTCGCGCCAGGCCGAGGCATCCCAGATTTCGGCTCGCGAGCCCGCGCCAATGACGGCGAGCTCACGACCCAGACCGGCGTATGCACGCAGGTCTGCAGGGACGCTAATGCGCCCCTGCTTGTCCGGGACCTCCTTATAGGCACCCGAGAGCATCACGCGGATCCAGTCACGCGCCTGCTTGGACGACAGGGGCGCGCGGCGCAGTTCCGCGGTCATGTTCTCGAACTCCGACGCAGGGAATGCGTAAATGCAGTGCTCTTGTCCGCGAGTGAGGACGATTCCGCCCTCCATGTCCTCGCGAAAGCGCGCGGGCAGGAACATGCGGCCCTTGTCGTCGAGCTTTGGCTCGTACGTACCGAGGAACATGTCACCGCCCTCCCCTGTTCGGAACTTTCCCCCACTTTAACCCACTAGACCCCATATTTACGCGGGAACTTACGGCGTGGCGCGAGATACATCGAGCCAAAATGGCGGAATTTCAGCGAAAAAATCAGGTGGAGAAAAGTGGGGAAATCTTGCACACACTCGGTGAGTCGCGCCGTCATGGATGACGGCTGCCAGAGGCGATAACGGGATGCAAAACAGGTGCAATTCGTTGTTATTACAGCATTTTCACGAGGCATGGGAGCGTTTAAAGGGCACCGGTGCCACTCTCGGGGAGGACAGTGGGGAGTGAGGTGGGGAATCCCGGGGAGCACAGTGGGGAGCACAGTGGGGAGCACAGTAAAGCGGGGCGAGCCGGCTAAACCGGCTCGCCCCGCTTCATCAGTCGTATGGAACTCCTAGTCGTTGTCTCGACGGTCGTCCCAGCGGCGCTCCTGGTCCTGGATGAAGGAACTCCATCCGCTGCTCTTGTCTGCGCCACGCGCGGACGATTCATCGGCCGACTCTGACGACGATGCTCCCGGGCGCGACAGGGCGTAGAGGACACCTGCGACCGTCAGCGCGAAACCGGCGACCCCCAGGAGGATCGAGAGGATCGAGTAGCCCAGCGACACAGCAGCGACCAGGACGACCATGCCCAGGACCGCTCCGGTCAGGCCCAGCGCGATGCGACGCGGCGCGCGCGGTCCGCGAGCCGACTCGGGGTCTTCTTCGACCGCGGGGGCGGACATCTGGGAGGCCAACGCCGGGTCTTCCTCGCGCAGGGACGCTTCCATCTGCTCGAGGATCTTTTTCTCGTACTCGGTGAGAGCCATTGGGTGCCCCTTTCGGACGGTGTTGTCCTCAGCTTAGCGCGTGTGACACGCCGGAGACGAACTGGCCTTACAGGAGCGTTCCCTGCGTGGGCTCTTCGTTGCCGGGGTCACTCCCCTGCCCGTGCGCCTGAGCGCTGGGGCCGGCGGGAGAAGCCCCGGCCTCGTCGCCATCCCCACCAAAGGAGCGCCTGCCCGGCACCTTCTTACCCAGGAGCGTGGCGGGGGCGAGCGCGCCCGCGCCGAACTTGTCACGGATCTGATCCATCGCACGCTCGGAGGCGGCGGGCCTCTCATCGCGGTCGAGTGTGACGGCGACGCCGCCCGAGCGCGCCTGCAGCCCCGCCACGCGTACGCCGAAGAGCCGCACTCCCCCGATCGGCATGTCCTCGCGGGCGAACAGGCCCTGTGCCGCCTGCGCAATATCTCGCCCCGTGTCGGTGGGGGCCACGAGGCTCACGCTGCGCGTGATCGTATGAAAATCAGTGCCGCGCATCTTGATGTCCACGGTCCACCCCACGACCCCTCCGGCGCGCAGCCTGCGGGCGCAGTCGTGCGAGGCCGCCAGGATGAACTCTTCAATGTCTGCCCGCGAGCGCACGTCCTCCTCGAAGGTTCTTTCCATGCCGACCGATTTCTCCGCGCGTGTGGGGGCGACGGGACGCGGGTCTATGCCCCACGACAGGTCGTGCAGGTGGTGGGCTGAAGCGACGCCAAGGAGCTTAGTGAGGCGCGTGAGTGGGGCGTTGGCGAGGTCCCCGATCGTGTCAATCCCCTCCCGATCGAGGATCGCCGCGGTCTTTCCCCCAACTCCCCACAGTGCTCCAACGGGCAGTCCGTGGAGGAAGTCGACCGTGGCAGCCTGCGGGATGAGGAGCAGGCCGTCGGGCTTGGCGTGCGAGGAGGCAATCTTGGCGACCGACTTGGTGGCGGCGATTCCGATGGATGCGGGTAGCCCGACGGCTTCGCGGATACGCGCACGGATGAGTCGAGCGATCTGGGTGGGCGATCCCAGCCTGCGGCGCGCCCCGGAGACGTCGAGGAAGGCTTCGTCGATGGAGACCTGCTCAAGGACGGGGGTGACGGTGGCGAGAATCGCCATCACCTGGCGGGAATAGCGTTGATAGAGGCCGTGGTTGCCGGGGATGAATGCGGCGCCTGGGCACAGGGCGCGGGCGCGCGAGGTGGGCATGCCTGCACGCACGCCCAGGGCCCGGGCCTCATAGGTGGCGGAGGTGACGACTCCGCGCCCGGACGTGCCGCCTACGATGATGGGGCGGCCGACAAGGCTCGGGTCCTCGCGCATCTCAACCTGCGCGAAGAAGGAGTCCATGTCGACGTGCAGGATCGGCGTGGCGCTATCGTCCGATCCCCAGTCGCGTTTGGCGCGCGCGTCCCTGGGAGCGTTTGACATGTCACCTCCTGTGCCCGTGGGCGTCATCCATGGTTACAGTGTCCACCATGGCACGCTCATCTTCGTCACGCGACATCTCCTTCGACACGGATTTCGGCTCGGCCCGGATCCGCTGGTACGGTCCGCGCGCGACGCTGTTCCTGGGCGACGTCGAATCGTCCGCGGTCGACACGTCGGACCCCACGTACTTGGAGTTCGAGTACATGCAGCATATGGACGCCGTCGTGTCCTCGCTGTGGGGTCCCCAGGATCGTTTCCGTGCGCTCCACGTCGGCGGCGCGGCCTGCGCACTCGCCTGCGCATGGTCCTCGTCTCGCCCGAATTCGCGCCACGTCGCCGTTGAGGTCGACCGTCTTTTGGCCGAGCAGGTGCGTGAGCATTTCCCCATCCCGGGGGCCCCGCAGGTCAAGATCCGCGTTGGTGACGGGCGCGCGGTCCTCGACGGGGCGCGAGAGGGTTCTTTCGACGTCATCGTGCGCGACGCGTTCGCGTCGGGCGTGACTCCCGATCATCTGCGCACGGTGGAGTGCGCCGATCGGGCACGGCGCGCCCTGGCGGCCTCGGGGGTGTACCTGGTCAATTGCGCGCACGGAGGCCCAGCCAACGCGCGCCAGGACGTGGCCGCCCTGCAGGAGGTGTTCCCCTTCGTGGCATCCATCCAGGACCCAAAGGTGGGGCGAGGGGGACGGCGCGGCAACGTCGTCGCCCTCGCGAGTGCCGCCGACGTTGTGGACGTTGATCAGATCGATCGGGCCCTGCGCACGCTGGCTCTCCCGGCCCGCATTACGAGGCCGGCAGACCTGACACGCTGGGTCGCAGGCACGCGGGCGCTGACAGACTCGCTGGTGGGCTATCCGCAGGCGGACTGACGCTCCAACGCACGGGTGAATTCACGCGCACGGGCGAGCCCGGGTACGTGGATAGAGCTCAGGCGCGGTGACGCGGAGCCGAGGGACCCGTGCCCTTTCCGTTGCGACGCGCCTCGATGCGTGCAAGCACGTCCTCGATCGTGTCGGGCTTGGAAGGTTCCTCGGATTCTTCGGTGCGCGGGGCGCGCTGAACGGACTCGATCTCCTCGTCCTGGGCGCGCGAGACCTGCGCCAGGTAGGCCTCGATGACGTCACCGATATCCTTCGGGGTCTTCTCCTCGCCGCCCGCAGACGGGCGCTGACCGAGTCCGGGCAGAGGGATCGCACCCTCCCCTCCGGTCCACGCATCGAAGTGTTCCTCGAGGTTGGAGACCGTGTGCGAGATGTCGGGGTTTCCCTCCACGAGCTTGGCGATGTTCTCTTGGTCCTGCGCGGCCCCCTGTTCGAGATCACCGACGGGCAGAGACAGGTCAGCAAACTTCGCGAAGGAGGTGAGCAGGGCCGAGGAGGCCGCCGGGTAGCCGGTGTCCGCCATGTAATACGGGACCGCGCCGAGCAGCACCAGCCCGCCAATGCCTCGTTGCCCCATGCGGATCTGCATGAAGGTGGACAGCGGGGAAGGGAACTGCATGTGATTCGAGATCGCGCCAGACCCCGGGGGAAGCAGCGACGCGTCGGTGGCCTGCACGTGCACTGGCGTCGGTCGCGTGTGCGGCACGCCCGAGGGCACCCCGTGCAGCGAGAAGGTGATCTCGACGCCGGCACGCTCGCACAGCTCGTTGATCGCGTTCGTGAACGACTCCCAGTGCGCGTCGGGTTCGGCACCGTGCAGGACCAGGATCGGGTTGCCCATGTCGTCTTCGACGAGGTCAAGGACAGTTTCGGGCATCACCATGTCCGGGGAGGACGCCCAGTTATCGACGGTCACGATCGGGCGGTGCGAGCGGTAGTCCATGAGCGCATCCGCATCGAAGGTCGCGACCCGCTCGTTGTGCAGGGAACGCAGGAGCTGGCCGATCGCCATACGTCCGGCGGCCCCGGCGTCAATCGCCCCATCAAAGTGGATGAGGAGAATCTTCGCCTTCGCGCCGGCGGCGGGACCGTCGGCATACAGGTCAGTGGCGTTGATACTCACGTCTTCTCCTCATGCTGATTCTTCTGCCTCGTGTCTAACGTACCCGGGACGCGCCCGCCACGTCACGCGGGAGATGGTTTTGAGCTTGCGGCGAAGTTCACCCACTCCGCAGACGACACAGCACGCGAGGCAAAAGTAGGGAACAATGGAAGGCCCATAAACGAGGAGGACCCATGGCCACGAGCACTCATCGCGAGTCGTCGACCGACCTTCCGTTGCCGGAACAGGAATTTGTGGACAGCGCCTACGAGCGCCTGGACGCACTGCGCGCCTCCTATCGGGATCGTCAGGGGCGCGTTCACTCCACCCACGGGGTCGGCAACGCTCAGGGATGGACCGAGCGCGAGGCCCTGTCCGCTCACCTGGGTGAAATGGCCGCCCGCCTCGAAGGCGTCGAAGAGCGTCTGGTGTTTGGTCGCCTCGACATGGCCGACCGTTCGACCCGCCACGTGGGTCGCCTCTCCCTGTCTCACGAGGACGGCACTCCCCTGCTCGTTGACTGGCGCGCACCCGCCGCGCGCCCCTTCTACCAGGCCACGTCAGCCGAGCCGGACGGCGTCGTACGCCGCCGCCACATTTCCACCCGCGACCGACGCGTCACCGGCCTCGAAGACGAGCTGCTGGACGCCTCGCACGCATCCGGGCTCGAACTCCAGGGCGAGGGCGCTCTCATGCACGCCCTCAGCGAGGCGCGTGAGGGCCGCATGGGCGACATCGTCGCCACGATCCAGTCCGAGCAGGACCGCATCATCCGCGCCTCCGACAAGGGACTCCTGGTCGTCCAGGGCGGCCCGGGCACCGGCAAGACCGCCGTCGCGCTTCACCGCATCGCCTACCTCCTGTACGCCCACCGCGAGCGCCTCGAGCGTTCGGGTGTCCTCCTCGTTGGCCCCTCGCGCCTGTTCCTGCGCTACATCGAGCAGGTCCTTCCCTCCCTGGGCGAGACCGGCGTCGTGTCAGTGACACTGGGAGACCTGGTGCCCGGCGTAAACGCGCGCGGCAGCGATGACGAGGCCGTGGCCCTCATCAAGGGCCTTCCCGCGTGGGCGAAGATCGTCAAGGAGGCCGTGCGCGCGCTGGCCAAGCTCCCTGACGGTGACCAGGTTCTGCGCGTGTGGAACCGATCGGTCACGCTCACGCGCGCCGACGTGGAAACGGCGAGGCGTCGGGCGAAGCGCTCGGGCCGCGCGCACAACGTGGCGCGAGAGTCCTTCGCGCGCGAACTCATGGACGTTTTGGCTCTGCGTTTGGCGCGCGAGGCCGGGGACGCGGACTCCGAGGGCGGCGTCGATCCCGAAGTCAAGCGCTCCTGGCTCATCGAAATCCGCGATTCCGTGGACTGCCGACGTGCAATCAACACGGCGTGGATGCCGACGAGCGCACAGACGCTGCTGCGCCGCCTCTACGCTCGCCCCGAGGTCTTGGCGGCAGCAAACCGCAAGGCCGGCTCCCCCCTGCGTCCCGACGAGCTCGCTGCCCTCGTGCGTCCCCGTTCTGCCCCGTGGACGGTGTCCGACGTGCCCATCCTGGACGAGTGCGAGGAACTGCTGGGCCCCATGCCGTCATCCTCGACGACGTCGCGCGAAGCCGACGAGGGCGCAATCGAACGCGCCCGCGAGGCGATCGAAGCCCAGAACCTGGGCGGGGGCATCGTCACCGCCCAGATGCTCGCGGAGCAGGTGGCCGGCCAGGACACCTGGACACCGCTGTCCGAACGCGCCGCAAAGGACCGCGCGTGGGCGTATGGCCACATCGTGGTCGACGAAGCCCAGGAGCTCTCCCCCATGGCCTGGCGGGCCCTGCTGCGCCGCTGCCCGTCGCGTTCCTTCACGGTGGTCGGCGACCTCGATCAGCGTCGCGGCTCCAAGCGCCCACCCACCTGGGAGAAGGCACTCGGACCGGCGGCGCGCGCCCTCGCGGCCGAGTACGCGCTGACCGTCTCCTACCGCACGCCCGCCACCCTCACGACCCTCGCCGAAGGCGTCGTCGCGCGCGCCGGCGTCCCCGTCCTCTACCCGATGACGGCCGTGCGCGACGTCGAGGATTGCTACCGCGTCACCCACGTGGATGCGCCCGAGGACGCCCCGGCCTCGTCGAAGGAGAACAGCCCCCTGTGGCGCGCCGTCGCCCAGGCCCAGGGCGAGGCCGAGGAACGCCTCGATCGCGAGGCGGGGACCTCCCGCGGCCGCATCGCCCTCATTGTCGGCAAGGAGCGTGCCCGCGCGTGGGGAGCCGACGTGGACGGCGAGACGGCCCTCTCCGAACGCGTCTGCCTCCTGTCAGCCGTGGCCTCCAAGGGCCTCGAGTTTGACTCGGTCATCCTCGTCGAACCCGCGGAAATCCTCGGTGACGGCGTCGGCGACCTCTTCGTCGCCCTCACGCGCGCTACCCACGACGTGCATGTCGTCCACTGCGCTCCCCTGCCCGCCGGCATGGAAGAGTGGTAGGAGCGACCACACCCTGACACCTTGTGTCCCTTTCCGCTCCCGTCTGCCATGATGGGGGCATGACACGCGCACTGCTCCTGGAAAACCCGCACGACGTCGCCGACGGTATTTTCGCCAAGTTCGGCATCGAGGTGACCCGCGTGACGGGCGCCCTGTCCGAGGACGACCTCATCGACGCGCTCGAAGGCGTGGACTACCTGGGCCTGCGGTCCAAGACCGAGGTCACCGAGCGAGTGCTGCGCGCGCGCCCCGAGATCAAGGCTATCGGAGCCTTCTGCATCGGCACGAACCAGATCGACCTGGCCACCGCCACCGAGATGGGCGTCGCCGTGTTCAACGCCCCCTACTCCAACACGCGCTCTGTCGTCGAGCTCGCAATCGGTGAGATCATCGACCTCTCGCGCCGCGTCACCGTCAAAAACTCGCGTCTGCACCGCGGCGTGTGGGACAAGAGCGCGGACGGTGCCCACGAGGTGCGCGGGCACACCCTGGGCATCATCGGCTACGGCAACATCGGCACCCAGCTGTCGGTTCTCGCCGAGGCTATGGGCCTCAACGTCATCTTCTACGATGCCGCCGAGCGCCTCGCCCTGGGCAACGCCACGCAGATGCCGACCATGGAGGCCGTCCTGCGCGAGGCCGACATCATCTCCGTGCACGTGGACGGCCAGGAATCCAACACGAACCTCATCGGTCGCGTCGAGTTCGAGCTCATGAAGCCCAGTGCCCTGTTCATCAACCTGTCGCGCGGGCACGTCGTCGACGTCGACGCGCTACACGCAGCGCTCGTCTCGGGCCACCTGGGCGGAGCGGCCATCGATGTATTCCCGGAGGAGCCGCGCGCCAACGGCGACCCCTTCAACTCGCCCCTGGCAACTCTCGACAACGTGATCCTCACGCCCCACATCGGCGGCTCGACGGAGGAAGCGCAGTACGACATCGGTCGCTTCGTGGCCGCCAAGATCGGCGAATACCAGGCCAGCGGCTCGACCGACATGAGCGTGAACCTGCCGAACTTGACGATGAACATCGGCAAGCGCTCGCGCTACCGCGTGCGCCTCATCCACCGCAACGTGCCCGGCGTCATGGCGCGCGTCAACCAGATCTTTGCCTCCTCCGAGGCCAACGTCGACGCCCAGATCCTGGCCACCGTCGACGAGGTCGGCTACGTGCTCACCGACATTTCGGCGGGCCTGGGGCGCGAGGCGCTCGAGGAACTGAGCCACCTGCCCGAAACTGTCCGACTGATCGCCACGCCGCTGTAGAACTGTCGCATTCATCGCGTTCCCAGCTGGTCAACCGAGGCATAACTTACGGTATCGTAGGGGCATCGTTCCCAAAGGAGGACAGATGGATCTCACGACGCAGCTGCGCGAGCTATACGCACCGGGAGTCGCCTACAACATCGCAATTCCCGACCGTCCGATCCCGGACATGGTCCTGGAAGTCGCCTCCCGCTACCCCAAGCGCGCCGCGATTGACTTTTTCGCGCGCCAGCTCACATACGCGGAACTTGCTCAGGAGATGCGTCAGGCCGCGGGGGCCCTCCATCAGGCGGGCGTGCGCCCCGGAGACCGCGTCGCCCTCGTCATGCCGAACTGCCCGCAGCACGCCGTCGCCGTCCTGGGCACGATGCTCCTCGGTGCCGTCGTCGTCGAACACAATCCGCTTGCCCCCGCGGGCGAGCTGGAAGGCGAGTACGAGCGCCACGGTGCTCGCGTCACCATCGCCTGGTCGAAGTCCCTGGAGAAACTCACCTTCCTTGGGCGCGGCCACACCACCTTCTGCATGGACCTGACGACGGCTCTTCCCGCTGCCTCGCGCATGGCGCTCAAGTTTCCCGTCAAGGCGGCCCGCGAGAAGCGCGAACAGCTCTCCAGCCCGCGCCCGAACTGGGCTCGCTCCTGGACGCACGCCATGCGCACCGCGACCCCGTGGCGCGGCGACTGCCCGTCAGCAATGGAGGACGTCGCTCTCCTCATTCACACGGGCGGCACGACTGGCGTCCCGAAGGCCGCCGCTCTCACGCACGCCAACCTCATGGCCAACGTCGAGGAATCGATCGCGTGGGTTCCCGTCCTCCACGAGGGCGCGGAGGTCTTCTACTGCATCCTGCCCCTCTTCCACGCCTTCGGGTTCACGATTGGCTTCCTGGCAGGTCTGCGTCTGGGAGCGACGATCGCCATGTTCCCCAAATTCGACACCGCGCTGGTGCTGGCCGCTCAGCGCCGACTGCCGTGCACGTTCTTCCTGGGTGTTCCGCCCATGTACGAGCGCCTGCTCGCGGCGGCGCAGGGCACGAACGCGGACCTGTCCTCAATCCACTTCTCACTCTCGGGCGCAATGCCTCTCTCGGCTGAGCTGGCTGACCAGTGGGAGCAGGCCACCGGCGGCCTCATGATCGAAGGCTACGGCATGACGGAGGCCTCCCCGATCATCTTGGGATCACCCCTTGCCTCCTCTCGGGCACGCGGGGCGCTCGGTATCCCCTTCCCCTCCACCCAGGTGCGCATCGTCGATCCAGAGAATCCCTCGCGCGAGGTTGCCGATGGAGAGGTCGGTGAGCTCATTGCCCGCGGACCGCAGGTGTTCTCCGGCTATTGGAACCAGGACGATGAGACCGCCGACGTATTCACCGAGGATGACTGGCTGCGCACAGGCGACCTCGTTCAGGTGCGCGACGGCTTCATCTACATGGCGGATCGGCGCAAGGAGATGATCAATTCCTCCGGCTTCAACGTCTACCCCACGCAGGTCGAGAACGCCGTACGTTCGATGCCGGGTGTTCTCGACGTCGCAGCCGTCGGCGTGCCGGCCGGCGAGTCCGGCGAGGACGTCGTCGCCGCCGTCGTCCTTGAGGCGGGCGCCTCCGTGACGCTCGCAGACCTGCGCAAGTGGGCGGAGAAATCCCTGGCCCACTACGCGCTCCCCCGGCAGATCGTCGTTATGACGGAGCTGCCTCGCTCACAGCTGGGCAAGGTCATGCGCAAGAAGGTCCGCGAGCAGATCATGGGCGCCCAGGCTGCCGCAACCGACGCGGTTGCCGGTGCGCGAGAGGCTGTCGCGGGTGCGCGCGGCGCCGTCTCCGAGGCAGTGGCCGAGGCACGCGGTTCTGTCGCCGAGGCGATGGCTAGTGCGCGTGAGACAGTCGCCGAGGCCGTCGCCGGGGTTCGCGCATCCTCCTCCGAGCAGTCTTCCGCGCCCACCGATGCATCTGACGCACCGACACAGCGCCACGAGGAGACGGACGACGAGTAGTCGTCCCACCACCGTCACAACGATGCTGCCCGGCCCCTTCGCGGGACCGGGCAGCATTCGCACGCGTCGATTAGTCGTCTCCCAGCAGCGTCGGGGCGTTGGAGACGGAGCGCTTGCGCGCCGCACGCGCCTTGCGAGGCTTCTTCGCGGGCGCGGGAGCCGCGGGTTCGACGTCCGCGTGGGCACCGGCCTCAGACACCGTGTCACCGCCCTGCGCACGCTCACGCAGCGCCTGAATGGCCTGTTCGAAATCATCAAGGGTGTCGAACTGACGATAGACGGAGGCGAAACGCAGGTATGCGATCACGTCGAGGTCACGCAGGAACGGGAGGATGGCTTTGCCGACTTCGTTCGTCGACACGTTGGAGACGCCGGTTGAGCGCAGCTGCTCCTCAACCTGCTGAGCAAGAATCGCGAGCTGATCATCCGAGACCGGCCGCCCCTGACAGGCCTTCTTGACACCCGACACAACCTTGTTACGGGAGAAAGACTCGACGACGCCGGAGCGCTTGACGACCTGGAACGAGGACGTTTCGAGGGTCGTAAAACGCTTCTTGCAGTGCGTGCACTCACGCCGACGCCTGATCGAGGCGCCGTCGTCCGCGATGCGCGTATCAACGACGCGCGAATCCGGGTTATGACAGAAAGGGCAGTGCACCCCTCAACGGTACACGCTCAGACCCCCATCTGTCACAGGAGTCCCACGCGCAACCATCAGCGAACGGGCACGAGAACCCGCTGCCCGGGCTGCAGGGCCCCCTGAACGTTATTCATGCGCTCAATGTCAGCAACAACCTGCTCGAGTGAACGATCCGTCTTGACATTCTGAGCCAGCGACCACACGGAGTCACCGCTGACAACTGCCTTCGTCACCGTCGGGCCATCGTAGGCTGCGGGTTGGATGGCGAGACCGAGGGCGCCGGCCCCCACAGAGAGAACGACCGTCGCAAGTGCGCCGGCGATAATGCCGCGACGAGAGGAGCGGGTGCGACGACGCGGCGCAGCAGGAGCACGCAGGAACGACGGATCGTCGCCGCGCTGAGCATCGAGACGACGACGCGCGGACGGAGCGGTAGAGATGTCACGAACGGTCGCCTGCGGCGCATCCTCCACGGCGCGAAGCGGGTGGCGGCGAGCGGGGAACGAGACGGCAGTCTGCGTTGCAACGGGAACACTCATGAGAACCTCCAGAAAAACAAATCGAACATCTGTTCGTCGAACACTTGTACGATAGCACGCTCCGTAACCAATGTCGAGACCCACTCGAACATATGTTTCATTTTGCGTGAAATCGGCTTATCCTTGACGTATCTAGTGGACGCCCACCCATGCACATTTGCGTCCACCCCGATGCGAAGGAGAGCCATGACCGAGCGTTCGATCAGCGATCGACACCGCGCGATCTTGCGAGTTATCAACGAAAAGCTGGCATCCAGCGGCTTCCCTCCGTCTGTGCGCGAGATCGCATCTGCAGTCGGTTTGGCGTCTCCCTCGACGGTGAAGCATCACCTTGACGCACTTGAGGCCGACGGATACCTGGTCCGCGAGCCCGGTCTGCCTCGCGCCCTCGACCTCACCGATCGGGCGCGCGCCGAGCTCGGCATCACCCCCTCAACGCAGCCTTCTGAGAAGGTCGTTCGCATCGAGGTCCCCGTCTCCCACGTCGAGGAGGAAGGAACGGCGATTCCGCTCGTTGGACGCATCGCTGCGGGTGCTCCCATCACGGCTGAGCAGCACGTGGAGGACGTTTTCCGTCTTCCCACGTCCATGACCGGACACGGCGATCTATTCATGCTCGAGGTGAGCGGCGAGTCGATGGTCGATGCGGGCATCTTCGACGGGGACTACGTTGTCATCCGCTCGCAGAACGAGGCCCGCAACGGAGAATTTGTCGCCGCCATGATCGACGGCGAAGCGACGGTGAAAGAATTGTCCATCACGGGCGGTCACGTCTGGCTCCTGCCCCACAACGCGGACTACTCCCCCATCCCGGGCGACGAAGCCACCATCCTCGGCAAGGTCGTCACCGTCATTCGTTCGCTCTGACGCACCACATAAGCGAGTGGCGCCACCCGGGGTGGCGCCACTCGCTTATGTGAAGGAGACTCAGAAGCCCAGGTCGCGGGCAACCTGACGCAGGCGCTGGGCCGATGCGGTCAGGCCGTCGCGCTCGTTGAGCGTGAGCGGCGGGTGCAGGACGCGTCCGGCACCGCCGCGGCCGACGATCGTCGGGGCGGCCATGACCACGTCAGAGATGCCCTCCCAATCCTCAAGCAGCGTCGAGATAGTGAGGACACGCTGCTCGTCGCGCAGGACAGCACCCACGATCTTCGAGGCGGCCAGGCCGATCGCGTAGTTCGTCGCGCCCTTACCCTCGATGATCTTGTAGGCGGACTGGACGACTTCCTGCGCAATGGAGTTACGCAGCGCGGAGTCGAAGATGCCACCGGATAGGGTCGGACCCCACTGGGACAGCGGGACGTTGCCGATCTCGGCGCTGGACCACAGGGCGACCTCGGAGTCGCCGTGCTCGCCGGCCACGTAGGCGTGGATGTTCTGGGTGGCGACACCGGTCTCGCGCGAGACCAGGTAGCGCAGACGGGAGGTGTCGAGCACGGTGCCCGAACCAAAGACCTGGTTGCGGGGCAGGCCCGTGATCTTCAGCGCGGCGTACGTGACGACATCGACAGGATTCGTGATGAACATGAAGTGAGCGTCGGGCGCGACGTTCTGCAGGTTCGGCACGATCTTCTTCATGAGGTTGACGGTTGAGCCAGCCAGCTCCAGGCGGGACTGTCCGGGCTGCTGCTTCGCGCCAGCCGTGACGATGATCAGGTCGGAACCACGAACGATCTCAACGTCGTCCGAGCCTTCGATCGAGCCGGCGGGCGTGAACTGGATGCCGTGAGCCATGTCGAGGGCCTCGGCCTCCACCTTGGCCTTGTTGATGTCCTGAAGAACGATCGAGCGGGCGTCGCCGCGCATCGCACAGGCGTACGCGACCGCCGTACCAACGGCACCGGCACCGATGATGGCGATCTTCGAGGGACGTCCGGAGGACTTTGACGGGTACAGGGTCTGTGCTTGGTTTTCCACGAGTGTCTCCTAGAGTCTGCGGGCACTCCCATTGTCTCAGATAAGGACCTAACCTCGCCCGTTATCTGCACGACGTTTTACGTACCCGCGGAGCGCTCGTCCCTACCGGTCAGAACCCTTCGCGAGGCGTCGCAGGGCGCCGCGAACAACCTCCGGATCCGTCGTCGGCCACATGGCGGGTAGGGAACGCATGATGAAGCCACCGTAGCGCTTGGTCACCACGCGTGGATCGAGGATCGCGACGACACCCCGGTCGTCGGTCGAGCGCAGGAGGCGCCCCACGCCCTGGGCCATCATGAGCGCCGCGTGCGTGAGGGATACCGACACGAAGCCGTTCCCTCCCCGGCGCTCGACGTCCATCGAGCGGGCGCGCGAGACGGGATCATCCGGGCGCGGGAACGGAATCTTGTCGATGACGACGAGGCGACATGCGGCCCCCGCGACGTCGACGCCCTGCCACAGGGACATCGTGCCCACCAGGCACGAGTCGCGCTCCTCCCGGAACCGCTGGATCAGCTGCGCCAGGGTCTCTTCGCCCTGCAGGTAGACGGTCAGATCCGTGCGCTCACGCAGGGCCTGCCCTCCCGCCATCGCCCCGCGTCGCGACGCGAACAGAGCAAGCATTCCACCGCCCGAGGCCTGCGCCAGTTCCACGAGCTCGTCGAGCAGCTCCTCGGAGGGCCCGTCTCGGCCCGGCAGCGGCAGGTGGGTCGCCACGTAGCGGATGCCCTGGCGACCGTGATCGAAGGGAGATCCGACGTCAATGCCGTGCCAGGGCACGCCGGAGACGGCCATGCCGACCTGGGCGGCCATGAAGTCGAAGTTTCCGCCAATCGCGAGGGTCGCGGAGGTGAGGATCGCGGGCCGCTCGCCGATGCCGTTTCCGCCGATCGCAGCCGACACATCGAGAGGTCCGACGGTCAAGCGCGCATTGTCCGATTCGTCCTTCGTGATGTAGGCGATCGACTGGTCGGGGTCTCGCCCCCACGCGTCGAGTGCGCCGATCAGCTCGTCGATAGCGGCGCGGGCCAGGAGCTTGGCGGCGGGTTCTCCCTGAGCCTCCGAGACCTCGTGGCTGGCGCGACGGGCCGCGCCGTCGAGCACGATCATCGCGTCGACGAGGGCGCTCGGACGATACTCCAGCAGCCCCTCCTCCAGGGGAGACATGGCCGCGCCCAGCCCAGCCCCGGCCTCCTCCAGGTCGGTGGAATCGATCGAGAGATTCGAGCGCAGGGAGCGGGCCACGCGGCTCACACGGGCGACCGTCAGGTCGGCCGCAGCCTGGGAGCGCACGCGGTCGGCCAGCTCGTGTGCCTCGTCGATAACGACGGCGTCGTACTCGCCAAAGAGTTCGCCCTCGCCGCACGCGTTGATACCAAACAACGAATGGTTCGTGACAACGACGTCCGCGTCCGCGGCCTCCAGGCGAGCGGCCTGCGCGAAGCACTCGTCGATGAGCGGGCAGTGCTTGCCCAGGCACTCGGGTTTGGCGACCGATGCGTGGCGCCAGGCTCGATCCGAGACGCCCGGAACCAGGTCGTCGCGGTCCCCCGTCGTGGTCTCGCTGATCCACTCGCGGATGCGCAGGATCTCCTTGCCGAGCTCGCCCGTCGGGCCGACGCTCATGTCATGATCCTCAAACAGCGTGCCCTCGGTGGGGTACCCACCGTCCAGCTTGTGCAGGCACGCGTAGTTCGACCAGCCTTTGAGCACCGCAACCTTCAGGCGCGCGCCCGTCGCGGAAGCAACCGCGTCGACGACCACCGGAGCGTCCTTGACGAGGATCTGGCGCTGCAGCGCGAGCGTCGCGGTGGAGACCACCCCGCGCACGCCGTTCATCGCGCAGTGCGTCAGCAGCGGCACGAGGTAGCCGACGGACTTACCCGTACCCGTGCCCGCCTGTACGAGAAGATGCTGGCGGTCCTCCAGGGCAGCGGCACCTTCGGCGCACATCGAGGCCTGCCCCTCGCGCGGGGACCCGCCCATCTGGGCGACAACCGCGTCGAGAACGCGACCCGAGGCCTCGACCAGGTCCGCACTCACTCCCCGCTCACCGCCGCGTCACCCACGGTGCCGCCCACCGCCTCGCGGGCGATGACGGCGGCCAGGGCCTCGTCGACGCGCGCGACGATACGCGTGCCGGTCTCGACGTATTCCTCGCGCTCGACGTCGCCCTCCTCGTGGATACGGTGCACGAGGGAGCCGGCCGAGTACGGCAGGATCGCGTCGACGGCCACGCGAGGCCGGGGCAGCATGTCTTCGAGGGCCGCGCGCAGCGCCTCCACGCCCCAGCCCGTGTGTGCGCTCAGCGGAACAGCATTCGGGAATACCGTGCGCAGCAGTGCGATCTGCTCCGGCGAGGCCAGGTCGGCCTTGTTCAGCGCGATCAGCTCCGGGATCTCCGAGGCGCCCTCGATCGTGTCGATGACCGAGCACACGGCCTGCACCTGGGAGACCGGATCGGGGTGGGCGGCGTCCACGACGTGCAAGATGATGTCGGCCTGGCCGACCTCCTCCAGGGTCGAGCGGAAGGCCTCGACCAGCTGGGTGGGCAGGTTGCGCACGAAGCCAACCGTGTCGGTGAGGGTGTACTCGCGACCGTCTGCGGCGCGCGCACGACGCACCGTCGGGTCCAGCGTCGCAAACAGCGCGTCCTGAACGAGGACGCCTGCGTCCGTCAGGCGGTTGAGCAGCGTCGACTTGCCCGCGTTCGTGTACCCGGCGATGACCACCGACGGCACTGCCCCGCGGCGGCGCGAATTGCGCTGGGTGCGACGGGCGGGTTCCATGCGCGCGATGTCCGCGCGCAGCTTCGCCATACGCGTGCGGATGCGGCGACGGTCCAGCTCGATCTTGGTCTCACCGGGGCCGCGAGAGCCGATACCCGCGCCACCCGCGACGCGGCCGCCAGCCTGACGGGACATGGACTCACCCCAGCCACGCAGACGCGGCAGCAGGTACTCGAGCTGTGCGAGCTCCACCTGCGCCTTGCCCTCACGAGACTTGGCATGCTGGGCGAAAATGTCGAGGATGAGGGCCGTGCGGTCGACGACCTTGGCGTCGACGACGTCCTCCAGCCCACGACGCTGGGAGGGGGCCAGCTCCTCGTCAACGATGACGGTGTCGGCCTCGACGCTGCGCACGATGTCGGCCAGCTCGCGGGCCTTGCCAGACCCCAGGTAGGTTGCGGGGTCGGGCTTCATGCGGCGCTGGATGATACCGTCGAGCACGCGCGAACCGGCGGTCTCCGCGAGCGCGGCCAGCTCACGCAGCGAGTTCTCGGCTTCCTCTTCGCTCTGCGTGGTGCGCAGGCCCACGAGCACGACCTTTTCGAGTCGCACCTGGCGGTACTCGACCTCGGAGATATCCTCACGGTCGGAGGCGCCCGTGTCGACACGGCGCGTGCCCGCGCGGGCCTCGCGCTCGAGGGCACCGGCGTCCTGGGAGGTGTCCTGACCCGTCGTCGATGCGAGCGCCGTTCCGGAGCGCGCGAGGATACGCGCGACAACGTCGTTGACGCGCTGGTCACGCTCTTCTTTCGAAGAGTCCGCACCTGTGTGGGTCGTGTCCATAACCATCCTTTTCGTGGGGGCTTCTAGTGTCGCACGCGCCGCCCCCATCTGCGCCTGCGCACGCGGGCGCGATAGGCTTTCTTCCGTGGACGAACAGTATTTCACCGACTCTTCCCCTGCGAGCGCGGAGGAGATCCGCACGATCGAGGTGAGCGCGCGCGGCTTCGATCTGTCGATGCGCGTGTCGTCGCGCGTGTTTTCGGGTTCTAAGCTCGATCTGGGCACACGCCAGCTCCTGGAGATCGCCCCGGACCTGCCCGAGGACGGGACCTTCCTGGACCTGGGCTGCGGGTGGGGGCCGATCGCAACGATCATGTCGTTGGAGTCCCCGAATGCCGACGTGTGGGCGGTGGACGTGAACTCTCGCGCGGTGGATCTGACGCAGCGCAACGCCCAGTCCAACGGGGCGAAGGGGGTGCGCGCACTCAAGGCGGAGGAGGCGCTGACCTCGTCTCAGGAGTCTGATACCCGATTCGACGTCATCTGGTCGAACCCGCCCGTGCGCGTCGGCAAGGACGCAATGCACGAGATGCTGCTGGCATGGCTGGGCAGGCTCATCCCCACCGGCGTCGCCTATCTCGTCGTCCAGCGCAACCTGGGCGCGGATTCACTGATCACGTGGCTGAACGGCCAGGGCTTCCAGGCCTCGAAGTACGCGTCCAAGAAGGGCTTCCGCATCATCGAGGTCCGCCCCGCCTGACGCCCGCCTCTTTCTCGACGAGGCCGGGGCCTCGTCGCGCTCTCCGGCACCGTTTTCTGGGGGGCCGGGCTCAGGGCAGGTGGATCTCCGCAACTCGGGTCGCGTGGCCGGTGAGGAACACCGAGGCATCCGTGATCTGGGGGCTCTCCCCCGACCAATCGATGACGCCGTCGAGGCCAACGATGACCGTTCCGCCCGGAATGTCGACGACCCACTGGGTGGGCGCACCGGGGCCGCGACGCAGGGCCGTGGCGATGGCCGCCGCGCAGCACCCGGTTCCGCATGCCTGGGTCTCCCCTACGCCTCGTTCCAGCACGCGCATCACGATGTGCCCGCGCTCCCCACCCGGCTCGGTCAGGTCAACGACCAGCTCGAGGTTCGTCCCCGCCTGGGGCGCCGGATCATAGGAGGGACGCTGGGCCTGCTGGATCTGCGAGACGTCAACGGTGGGCAGGAATACGCCGCGCAAGGTCTCCTCGTCGGCAAGCTCGACGACTGTGTGCGGGTTGGGCATGTCCACCCAGATACCGCCCAGGACCGCGTCAATACCGGGAACTCGCACGTCGATCGTCTCGCGCGCCGGAGAGGCCGCCGGCCCCATGTCGACACGGTAGCTCGCCCCCTGCCCCTCGTCCTCGGATTCGGGGGTCACGCGCTTGATGCCGCCGCGCGTGGCCACGTCCAGCGTCTGCCCAACCGGCAGATCCACGAGGCCCTCGCGCCGCAGGTGATCGACGAAGACGCGCACGCCATTACCGCACATCTCCGCCTTCGAGCCGTCCGCGTTGCGGTAGTCCATGAACCACAGGCCGTCGCGTTCAACGGCCCGGATAAAGCCATCCGCGCCGATTCCGAAGGCCGGCGAGCACAGCGTCGCAACCTCGACCTCGCTGGGGTCGTAGTCGTCGTATTGGTCCGTGGCGACGACGAACGAATTACCGGCACCGTGGGCCTTGACGACGCGGGCGTGGGCAGGCAGCTGCGTGTTCATCATGGCTCCACCGTAACCCCCGACTCCAGGGCGCGCAGCCCCGCCCGCGTTACAAGCGTCGCAGGGAGGCCTCTGCCTCGCGCTGCGTCAGCTCCACGACGTGGCGCGCCACGGCCTCGTTCGAGTCGAAATTCTCCACGTCCAACCAGTGCACGCGCGGGTCCGGCCGCAGCCACTTGACCTGGCGGCGCGCCAGCTGACGCGTGGCCAGTGCGATAGATTCCACGGCCTCGTCCTCGCTCATCTGTCCGTCGATGACCGCGAGCGCCTGGGCGTATCCCGTGGCGCGGGAGGCGGTTTTCGCCTCGCGTAGGCCCACATCGATGAGGGCACGTACTTCCTCGATGAGTCCTCCGTCCATCATGGCGCGGGTACGCACCGCAATGCGCTCATCCAGCTCCTCCATCGGGCGGCGCAGCGCCACCATGAGCGAGGGTGCCACGAACTCGTGGCGGGGCATGGACGCCGAATAGGGGCGCCCGGTCAGCTCGATGACTTCGAGGGCGCGGATGATCCGGCGGGCGTTGTGCGGGTCGATGCGCTCGGCCGAGACCGGGTCGAGCTGGGTCAGGCGATCGTGCAGGCCGCGCGAGCCCATCGGCCCCTCTGCTTCTTCTTCGAGGCGGGCGCGCACGGCCGGGTCCGTGCCCGGGAACTCGATGACATCCAGGAGGGCACGCTGATAGAGGCCGGAGCCTCCCGCGACCACCGCGACGCCTTCGCGCTCGTGAATGCCCGCCACGTCGGCTCGCGCGTGCTTCTGGTAGGCGGCCACCGAGGCCTCGTCGCGAACCTCGAGCACGTCAATCTGGTGATGGGCGATCCCGCGGCGCTCCTCCACCGGGGTCTTCGCCGTCCCCACGTCCATGCCGCGATAGAGCTGCAGGGCGTCCGCGGAAACAATCTCGCCCGCGCCGCTCGCGCCCAGCGCACCCGGAAGCACGCAGGCCAGCTCCAGGGCCAGATCCGACTTGCCCGAGGCCGTGGGCCCCACAACCGCGCACAGGACGTCCGACGCGCGCCTCACCGATGTCTCCATGGCCACCAGTGTACGGGTGCCTCCCGCAGATACCACCCAACAACGGCTAGGCTTAAGACCATGAGCACAACTGACACTCTCCCGGTCACCCTCGACCGGATCACCCAAGCGGTCGAGGCCGTGGGGCTTATCCCCTTCGTGTCCAGCACCGGCCAGGTCGCGGCCATCCTGCCGAACCGCACCATCCGCATCGCTGTCCCCAAGGGCCACCCCGCCCAGGGCGTCGCCGACTACCCGCGTTTCTTCGATCCCTCGCACGCCGATCAGATCGCCTCCGCGGTGCGTCGCCTCAACGCCTCCACCTACCTGCCGAAGGTCACCTCCGGCACGACCGAGACCGGCGCGATCGCCCTGCACCTGCAGCACACCTTCAACTGGGTCGTGGGTGCGACGGACGACCAGGTCGCTGCCGAGGTCTCCCAGTTCATCATGGCCGCAGTCGCCATGATGAACCAGCTCGACATCATGTTCCCCGACCAGTGGACCAAGGAGGGCACCAATGCCTGAGTGGAAGAGCTTTACCTTCGGCGAGGGCGGCGAGGCCGTTCCCGAGGCCACGCCCGCCCCCTCCCCCGCGATGGAGGCCGACGAGTACGCCGCCAAGTGGGGCACTGAGGTCGCCGAGGTGAGCATCGCTCGCATCGAGAACGTCCTCGAAGGCGACGGACTGCCGCACGGGTCGAGCGAGTTCATCGCCGTCACCCAGCTGGAGGACGTGCGTTTCCAGATTCACCGCGAGCCGGTCGACGCCCCCTGGCTGCAGATCGAGACCCGCATCGAACCCGAGGGCGAGGGCCACACCGAGCTGTCCCTCCAGGCGGTCGCCAACCGCTGGAACACCGAACACCTGCAGCCCACCGTCATCCCGATCGAAGACGAAGGCAAGTGGGTCCTGGTAGCCGCCTCGCGTTTCTTCGTGGGCGAGGGCCTCTCTGACCGCCAGATTCACGCGATGCTGCGCCGCGGCCTCATCATCGGCCTGTCGGCGGCTCAGGAACTGCCCGGCCTGCTGGCAGAGTCTGCCCAGTAACGCCAGCCGTACATCCAACGAATAGTGCCCCGTTCCTCCGTTGGGAGGAGCGGGGCACTCTCGGTGGAGTGTGCGCCGACTACATGCGAAGGCGCGGCGCGTACCGCGTACGCGGGGAGGCCACGGGTCGCATAGGGGGGCTCGAATCGACCCGCACTACCGAGAGTGCTCCCGCATGTCGATCGCCTCGTCGTCGTGACGATCGCCATGACACAAAAGTAACGCAGGAGTCGTGCGTCACATGCGCATTTCAATGAGACATTTTCTCGCTTGTCACTGAGACAAACGATCAAACGTGCAGCGCTCATCGCGCGCGGCACCTCTGCAGATGTGAGCCTCCCCGGGCCACTGCCCGAGGAGGCTCACATCAGTGCAGATCAGGGTCAGCTCGGGGCTCCCACGCGCAGCGTGGGGATACCCAGCGACACAGTGTTGTCGGGTTCGTCCGAGGCCTGACGGGCCTCCCACGCGTCACCGGCGCGCGTGCGGCGCACCTCGAACAGGCCACCCTGCGTGCCCGAGTCGGCGATCAGGTGGTGCGGCGCGCCGTAGGTGACGGTCGCGCGGATCATGTCGCCCGGGCGCGGACGATCCGCCTCGGCCATCCCCTCGGGGAGGGCGACGTGCACGAGACGGTTGTCGCGGGCGCGTCCCGAAATACGGTGCGTGGCGCCATCCTTGCGGCCATCACCCTCGGAGACAAGGACCTCGACCTCGGTCCCCGCCAGCGCGGCGTTATCCTCGGCGCAGATGCGCTCCTGAAGCTTGATAAGGCGCTGGTAGCGTTCGAGCGCCACATCGTCGGGCACCTGGTCCTCGCGGTCCGCGGCGGGCGTACCCGGGCGCGGAGAGTACAGGAACGTAAAGGCGGAGGAGAAACGAGCCTGCTCGACGACTTCGAGGGTCGCCTGGAAGTCCTCCTCAGTCTCTCCCGGGAAGCCAACGATGATGTCGGTGGTAATCGCAGCCTCCGGAATAGCCGCGCGCACGCGCTCCAGGATGCCCATGAAACGCTCACGACGGTAGGAGCGGCGCATCTGACGCAGGATCGCGTCCGACCCGGACTGCAGGGGCATGTGCAGGCTCGGCATGACCGTGGGGGTCTGCGCCATAGCGGCGATCACGTCATCCGTGAAGGCTGCGGGGTGGGGCGATGTGAAGCGCACGCGCTCGATGCCCTCGACGCGCCCGACGGCGCGCAGCAGGTCGGCGAACGCGCCGCGTTCACCGAAGCCGACGCCGTAGGAGTTGACGTTCTGACCCAGCAGGGTCACCTCAATGGCGCCCTGCGAGGCGACGGCCTCCACCTCGGCGAGAATGTCGCCGGGGCGGCGGTCGCGTTCCTTGCCACGCAGGTGCGGGACGATGCAGAACGTGCAGGTGTTGTTGCACCCCACGGAGATCGACACCCATGCTGCGTACGCGCTCTCGCGATGGGTAGGCAGGGTCGAAGGAAAGACCTTGAGGGATTCCTCGATCTCGACGGCGGCCGCGCGGTTATGCTCGGCACGGCGCAGGAGCGCCGGAAGCACGTCGATGTTGTGCGTGCCGAAGACGGCATCCACCCACGGAGCCTTCTCAACGATACCGTCACGCATCTGCTGGGCAAGACAGCCACCGACCGCAATCTGCATCCCGGGACGCGCACGCTTGACGGAAGCGAGCTGGCCGAGGTTACCGAAGAGGCGGGTCGCCGCGTTCTCACGGACGGAGCAGGTGTTGATGACGATGACGTCGGCACCCATGTCACCGGCGTCGGTCGCACGGGCGGCAGCCTCGGGGACCTGCTCAACGGGGACGAGGCCGGCCTGCTCCAGCAGACCCGCCATTCGTTCGGAGTCGTGTTCATTCATCTGGCAGCCGAGCGTGCGCACCGCGTAGGTGCGGGGCAGCGTGGTGCCGTCCTGCGTCATCGTATTCATCGCAGTGAAGTCTAGTCGCCCACCTGCGCACCGGCGAAGTCGAGCACGTCACGCACCAGGGCGATAGCAGCGTCGATCGCGCCCGCGCGCACCGCCGCGCGCTCACCGTCGAGATGCAGGAGGCGGTGCTCCTCCCCCGCCGGATGAGCGCAGGCGACGTGGACGGTTCCTGCGGGGAAACCGTCAGCGGGCCCCGGTCCCGCGACACCGGTCGTCGATACACCGATGTCTGCGCGGAACAGCTCGCGCGCCCCTCGGGCCATCTGGCGAGCAACCTGTTCGTTCACCGGCCCCGTCGCCGCCAACTGGCTCTCCGAAACGCCCAGCACCGAAGCCTTGGTATCAACCGCGTAGGTGCACGCACCCCCGCGCACGACGTGAGAGGCGCCGGGTACGTCCACGAGGCGCGCGACGAGGCCACCTCCGGTTAGCGATTCCGCCGTCGCGATCGTCAGACCGCGCTGCGTCAGATCCGCTATCAGGTCGGCGAGCGCCTCATCGCTTACTGCAATCAGAGTCCCCACTGCCAGGCCTCCTCAGTACCGCTATCCTCGTCGCCCCACGTGTCGAGGGCGTCGCGCACAGCGGCAGACGCAACAGACGGCGAATACCCCTTGCGTGCGAGCATGGAACTCAGTCTACGGTAGGCAGTCTCGCGCGGGACACCCGCAAGGGAGCGACGTTTGCGAGCCACCAGCTGGGCCGCACGCTCCGCCTCGTCATCCCGATCGATCTGAGACAGGGCACGCTCGATCGTCAAAGAGTCCAGCCCCTTGCGCACGAGAACCTCGCGCAGTGCACGACCGGACGCTCCGGTCCCCAAAAAACGCGAGCGGACGAGCGCGTCCGCGTACGCCTGATCATCGACCAGACCAACGGCCTCAAGACGGTCGACGACCTCGACGGCGATCGTGGCGCTGAAGCCTCGCCCTTCGATCGCGCTGGTCAACTCCGAGCGAGAACACGCGCGCGCGTCGAGCTTACGCAGGGCAACCTCGCGCGCGGCCTCGATCGCCGCCGTGCCCGTCAGGGCCGCATTGCGTTCACGGGCACGCGCGAGCCTCTCGCCCGGAGAGGAACACCGGCGGCGCTCCTCCCCCAGCTCGGGATGATCTTCAGGATCCAGGTAGCGGACCACGACTCAGAATCCCGCGTCCTCATCAGGATCGATGTCGGGCACGTCCTGAGACGCCTGGTCCGGATCTGGGGTCTCGCCGATGCCCAGCGAGACGAGGATCTTCTGTTCGATCTCGTTAGCCAGCTCGGGGTTGTCCACGAGGAACTGACGCACGTTCTCCTTGCCCTGGCCCAGCTGGTCGTCCCCGTAGGTGAACCAGGAGCCGGACTTACGCACGATACCGGCCTCGACACCCATGTCGATGATCGAACCCTCGCGCGAAATGCCCTTACCGTAGACGATATCGAACTCAGCTTGCTTGAAGGGCGGAGCCATCTTGTTCTTGACGACCTTGGCGCGCGTGCGGTTACCGACGGGGGCACCGGCCTCCTTGAGGGTTTCAATACGGCGCACGTCGATGCGCACGGATGCGTAGAACTTCAGGGCCTTACCGCCCGTCGTGGTCTCCGGGGAGCCGAAGAAGACGCCGATCTTTTCGCGCAGCTGGTTGATAAAGATCGCGGTCGTGCCGGTCGCGGACAGGGCGCCCGTGATCTTACGCAGGGCCTGGCTCATCAGGCGGGCCTGCAGGCCGACGTGAGAGTCACCCATCTCACCTTCGATTTCCGCCTTGGGCACGAGCGCCGCGACAGAGTCGATGACGATGATGTCGATGCCGCCAGAGCGGATCAGCATGTCTGCAATCTCGAGGGCCTGCTCACCCGTATCGGGCTGGGAGACCAGGAGGGAGTCCGTGTCGACACCCAAGGCGCGCGCATAAACGGGGTCGAGAGCGTGCTCAGCGTCGATGAAGGCCGCGTTACCGCCGGCCTTCTGGGCGTTGGCGACGGCGTGCAGAGCGACCGTGGTCTTACCGGAGGACTCGGGGCCGTAGACCTCGATGACTCGTCCGCGCGGGAGGCCACCGATGCCGAGGGCGACGTCGAGAGCGAGGGAACCCGTGGGGATCACCTGAACGGGCGGGCGGTTGTCATCGCCCAGGCGCATGACGGAGCCCTTGCCGAACTGCTTATCAATCTGCGACAGGGCGACTTCGAGAGCCTTATTGCGATCGTTGGTCGCGGGCTTTGCGGCGGGTGCTTTACGGGCTGCCATGGTGTTCCTTTCGTCTGCGGCCTCTCCGGCCTGCGGGTATCCTGGCCTGGAATGCCACCCCTCTCCGAGGCGACATGACGAGTATGCGACCGGCCATCGTCATCTGCGTCCCGCGCGCGTCACCCCTGTGGATGACACGCGTCGGAGCGTCGTCGCCCACAAGCTTAAATGGAACACATGTTCGATTGTCGATCGACACGCCGCCTACCGATCAGACGGACATCGATCACACCGACAAGCCGGGTCGATCAGCGCCTCCGCTCACGCGGATCCACGCGATGAATCCAGCGTGCATCCTCGCGCCCGGTTTCCTCGCACAGGGTCGCCCAGACCGCGTCAGGATTCGCGCCGGAGGACAGCGCATCGCGCGCGGTCGCCCCCAGCGAGGCCAGATAGAGGTCGGAGACATACGAGCGGCCGAGGGCCGACCCGAAGGTCGCCTCGACCGCCTCGTAAAACTCAGAGTGCTTCACGCGTCAGGAAATCAGCGTGACGGGCACGATATCATCGGGCACCGCGTCAGGAATGACCGCACCATCGATGATCGCCATGCGCTCGGAAACCTCGCGAAGCACGAACCACAGCGGCACGCGCAGAGCCGAGGTGATCGCCTCAAGCAGCTCCGACGAGGCCTCCTTCTGGCCGCGCTCAACCTCGGACAGGTAGCCGAGGGAGACCTGGGCCTCCGAAGAGACTTCGCGCAGGGTTCGACCCTGGCGCTGGCGGATGCCGCGCAGGACATCGCCCAGTTCGCTGCGCAGCAGCGGGGTTTCGCTCAGTGTCTTTTCCATACTGTTACTGTAGCCGTTCTGTTTTGAGGGACGCATTGTAAGTTCGCACATCGAAACGCTGTGACGTTCCGCTTTCATTCCTCGCGTTGCATTCATACCCGTACAACGCGGGCACTTTCAGGCTTATTCCACCGCCGATTCGATGTCGATATGGGTTGCGTCACCCGCACTCAACTTTGGGCATGCTGGCCCGCAGTGCCCCGGCGTGACGGCGCAGACTCCTCCGGAGCATCATTGTCGCGCGAGTCCGCCACGGCCTCGCCAGCGCTCGCCCCGCGCATGAGGCGCACGCCGTCGATGACGTACATGAAGCCCGAGTAGAGCGTCAGCGCGAGCGCAACGCCCGCGAAAATCTGCCCGAGGCGAATGAGAAGGATAACCCACCACTCATTGCCGTCATTGATGTGCTTGAAGTGCGCCCACGGGATCAGCAGGGCCCCCAGGGCCACCATCTGCATGAAGGTCTTGAGCTTGCCCGCCTGGTTGGCAGACACGACGACTCCGCGGCGCAGGAAAAAGGCACGCATCGCGGTGATACCCAGCTCGCGCACGGCGATGAGGATCGTCACCCACCAGGGCAGATACCCCTGGTAGGACAGCAGGGCGAAGCCGCACAGGGTCAGGGCCTTGTCGGCGATAGGGTCGGCGATGCGACCGAAGTCGGTGATCTGCCCCCAGGAGCGCGCGAGTTTCCCGTCGAAGCGGTCCGTGATCGCGGCGACCGCGAAGACGACGAATGCCGCCCACAGCGCGGTCCACGACGCGCTTTGCAGGCCCAGGACCACGAACACTGGAACGAGGACCAGACGTACAACGGTCAGCGCGTTGGGCAGGTTCACCACGGGAACCTTGCTGCCTCGCTGCACGCGCGACACGTTCTCGCTCATGACCGTTTCCTTTCCGCTCAGCGGCCCGTGAGCTGCCAAGCGTCCTCGTTATCCTCAGGCTCCTCGTCGACCCAGTCGGGAGAGGACCCACCAAAGTTATGACCAGAGTACGGGTCAACCCCACTGCCGCGCGAATCGCCGGCGGATGCCGTGCCCATTTCGTAACCGGAAGCGGGAGCTGCATCGGCCGGGGACGAGGCAGGAGCCTCCCCCGCAGCACCCGCGGCGGCGCCGCTGGCCGGGCTGGGCGCCCCCTCGGGAGCGGACGGAGCGGGCGCAGGGGCGGGCTCAGGCTCTGGCTCGGCAATGCCGGCGGACTCTCCGCGCAGCATGGCGAGAACCTCGGGCAGCTGCTCGGGGGTGACGAGCACCTGGCGCGCCTTGGACCCTTCGGAGGGGCCGACGATTTCGCGCGACTCGAGCAGGTCCATGAGGCGACCGGCGCGGGCGAAGCCGACGCGCAGCTTGCGCTGGAGCATCGAGGTGGAGCCGAGCTGGGTGGAGACGACAAGCTCGGCGGCCTGCAGCAGGTCTTCGAGATCGTCTCCAATGTCTTCTGCGACCTTGGCTTCCTTCTTTTCGGGCACGACGTCGTCGCGGTAGTGCGTCTCCATCTGGCTCTTGACGTGGGAGACGATCTGGTGGATCTCGGATTCGGAGACCCAGGCGCCCTGGACACGCATGGGCTTGGAGGCACCTGCGGGCAAATAGAGCGCGTCACCCTGGCCGATGAGCTTTTCGGCGCCGGGCTGGTCGAGGATCGTGCGCGAGTCGGTCAGCGAGGAGGTCGCGAACGCGAGGCGCGAGGGGATGTTGGCCTTGATGAGGCCGGTGACGACGTCGACGGAGGGGCGCTGCGTGGCCAGCACCAGGTGGATGCCGGCGGCGCGCGCCAGCTGCGTGATGCGCTGAATCGACGCCTCGACGTCGCGCGGGGCGACCATCATGAGGTCGGCGAGCTCGTCGACGACCACGAGCAGGTACGGGTAGGGGTGCAGCGTGCGCTCCAGCCCGGGCTTGGCCTGGACTTGTCCGGCGGCCACCGCCTTGTTGAAGTCGTCGATGTGCTTGAAGCCGTAGTCCGACAGGTCGTCGTAGCGCGCGTCCATCTCCTTGACGACCCATTCGAGGGCCTCGGCGGCCTTCTTGGCGTCGGTGATGATGGGCAAGATAAGGTGCGGGATGCCCTCGTAGATCGTGAGTTCCACACGCTTGGGGTCAACGAGGATCATGCGCACCTGCTGGGGCGTCGCACGCATCATGATCGACGTGATCATGGAGTTGACGAAGGAGGACTTACCGGAACCGGTCTGGCCGGCCACCAGCATGTGCGGGGTCTTGGCCAGGTTGGTGACGACGTAGCCGCCTTCGACGTCCTTGCCGACGCCGACGACGAGCGGGTGCTGGTTGCGGCGTGCGGCTGCGGAGCGCAGGACGTCGCCGAGGGCCACGTTTTCGCGGTCGGCGTTGGGGATCTCGATGCCGATCGCGCTCTTGCCGGGGATCGGCGCGAGGATACGCACGTCGGCGGAGGCCACCGCGTAAGCGATGTTCTTCGACAGGTTGGTGAGCTTGTCGACCTTCACGCCGGCACCGAGGACGACCTCGTAGCGGGTGACTGTCGGGCCTCGGGAGAAGCCGGTGACGCGCGCGTCGACGTTGAAGTCCGCGAAGACCTGCCCCAGGGCCGCGACGACCTGGTCGTTGACGGAGGATCGGGTCATGTGGGGCGGGCCGGAGACAAGGAGGTCCTCCGACGGCAGCGTGTAGCTGATCGAGTCGTCGAGGTTGGGCTGGAAGGCCCCCTCGGGCTCGTCGGTGATCGGCGGGGGCGCCGGCGCATCCTCGGGCTCCGGTTCGGGTTCGGGCACGTGCGCGGGCACCTGGACGGGCGCGGGGGCCACGGCGGGACGCATCTGGGTGAGCATCTCGGTGGGCGCGTCGGGCGTCGTGGCACGAGGCCGGGGCGCGGGAGTTGGGGCGGGCGCGGGGGCCGCGATGGCACCGGATTCCAGGAGGCGGGTCTCCCCCACGGATTCCGTGTCGGTCGCCTTGCGGAAGGACTCGTCGCCGTCGTATTCGTCGAGGAAGGCGTCGTCTCCCGCTGCGAGGTCCTTGCGTGCGCGGCGGCGCGCTTCCTTCGCTGGGTCTCCACCCGCTTGATCGGTCGTTCCAGCCTCACCCTCGGGGCGCTCACCGCTGAGGTGGGCGGCGAGGTCGCGCAGGCGCGCGGGAACCTCGGCGACGGCCGTACGCGTGGCGAGCAGGATCGAGTAGGCCAGGAGGAGGATCATGAGGGCACCCGCACCCCAGCCGGACAGCAGCAGGGCGAGGGGGCGTGCGACGAACCAGCCAAGCAGGCCACCGGCCGCCTCAATGCCGGGTTCGGCGCCCATCGCGGGATTTCCACGCGAGATATGGACCAGGCCGGTGAGCGCTGCGGTGATGCCGATGCCGCCTGCCACGTGGTGGGGCAGCGCGGATCGCCCGGATCGCGCGGAGACGAGCTCGACGGCCAGGGCAATGAGGACGAGGGGCAGGACGACCGAGAAGATGCCGAACAGGCCGGCGGAGGCGTGGTGGATCGCATCCCCGGCCTCGCCGGAAACCTGGAACCACTCGCGCAACGCGATAACGATGGCCGCGGCAACTGCAACGAAGGCCGCAGCATCACGCTTGACCTGCGAATCGGTCGCCTTCCATGCGCGCACGGCACCGACACCGGCGCGGCCGAGCGCGGAAAAGAAACGTGCCAGGAAGCCTGGCTGCGTCGCTTCGGGCTGGGGCGCTTGGGCGGACTTGTTCGAGCCTCCCTTGGCGCGCGGGCGCGCGGGAGCCTTGCCGGACGACGAGCGTGGAGACGATTGTGCCATGATCCTTCCACCATATCGCCCGCCGCGGCCCCACTCTGCCAGGCGCGCCGCGCGAGATCAGCGCAGGATGTTCGTAACAACCCCGGTTTCGAGCACGTTTTCAACCTGCTCGCGCGTGGGAACGGGCAGGGCCGACTCGTGGGAGATGGCCAGCGCGGCACCCGCGTTCGCCATGAGGCACGCGGTCTCCAGGTCGTAGCCCATGGCCAGGCCCGCACACATCTCTCCGATGTGGGTATCGCCCACGCCCGCGGTGTCCGCGATACGCGACTGGAACGCGGGAATCGAGATGACGGGAGCATCCGCGACCTTCTGCAGCTCGCACCCCCGCTCCCCCATGCGGCGAACCGTGGCCGCGTCCGGGCGCATGTAGGTGCGGATCGTGGAGCCGTGACGGTTGGCGTCGAGAATACCGGCGAGAGTGGCGGCCTCCCAGCTGCTCATTGTCACGACGTCGGCACGGGGGAAGATCACCTCCCACGCTTCAACGGGAACCTGCGCGACTGCGGGAGACACCGAAACGACGAGTGTCACGAAGGGCGGCAGGGATGCGGCCCACTCGCTCAGCTCGGAAGCCGCGTGCGCGCTCGTCATGTCGGAAGCGGCCACGTGGACCACGTCCCCCTCGCGCAGCTCGATGCTCGCAAGCGCACCGCGCGACGGTTCCGATTCGACGCCGGCCGTCACGACCGAACGCATCGACCCGTCTTCGACGATGAGCTGAATGACGACTCCGATGTCACCCACCAGTTCGGGGGTCAGGACCTCGACGCCGGCCTCGACCAGCTGCTGACGAACGGCGAAAGAGTTCGGACCCGTGCCAAGCGGCGACGCAGCTGCCGTCGGCACACCCATGGCCGCAGCGGCGCACAGGGTCGTGAAGCCACCGCCCGGGCGCGAACTGGCGGCATCCGCATGAACGGATCCGCCACGCTCGGGCACGTATGCGATGTGCATCGGCAACACGAGCGCAACAGAGTGCGTCGAAATAAAACGACCCGACACGTAGATTCCTTCCTTCAAGCGCGCGCTACCGCCCAGCGCGCGAGGGCCTCGTCAATGAAGACTGCCAGACTACTGTTCGGTAACGACCGGAACGATCATAGGACGACGACGCAAGCGTCGCGCAACCCAGCGTCCGATCACGCGGCGCATCGCCTGCTGCAGGACGTAGGGGTCCTGCCCACCGGGAGCAGCCGCGTCCTTGAGCGCCTGCGTGACGTCAGGGAGGATCTCCTCGAACACCGAGTCGTCCTCGGCCATGCCGATCGCGCGAATCTCCGGGCCGGCCAGGACCATGCCCGAATCGCGCTCGACGACCGCGAAGATCGAGATGAAGCCCTCCGACCCCAGGGTGCGGCGGGTCTCCAGCTCGTCCTCGGAGATCTCTCCGATCGAGCGGCCGTCCACATACACGTACTCGCAGGGCACGATGCCCGACACACGCGCAACGCCGTCCTTGAGGTCGACCGTCACGCCGTCCTCGGCCAGGACCACTTTCTGCGGGTCGATGCCCGTCTTAACGGCCAGCTGACCGTTGCCCACCAGGTGACGGACCTCACCGTGGATAGGCATAACGTTCTTCGGTTGAACGATGTTGTAGCAGTAGATGAGCTCGCCGGCGCTCGCGTGACCGGACACGTGCACCTTCGCGTTCTCCTTCGACACGACGCGCGCGCCCAGGCGAGTCAGGTCGTTGATAACGCGGTAGACAGAGTTCTCGTTGCCGGGAATCAGCGAGGAGGCCAGCACGACCATGTCACCCGGCTCGATCGTCACTGTGCGGTGCGATCCCACCGACATGCGTGACAGCGCGGCCATCGGCTCGCCCTGCGAACCGGTCGCCATGTAGACGCGCTGGGAGGGCGGCAGCTCGCCGATGCCCTTGAGGTCCACGATGATGTCCTCAGGGATCGACAGGTAGCCCTTTTCTTCCGCGATGCGCATGTTGCGTTCCATCGAGCGGCCCACGAAGGCCACGCGACGCCCGTGATGGGCAGCCGCGTTGATGACCTGCTGGACGCGGTGCACGTGCGAGGCGAAGGAGGCGACAACGATCTGGCCGGTGGCCTCGCCAAACACCTGATCGAGGACCGGGCCGATCTCGCGCTCAGGCGTGATAAATCCGGGCACCAGAGCGTTCGTGGAATCCACCATGAACAGGTCAACGCCCTCCTCGCCCATGCGGGCGAAGGCGCGCAGGTCGGTGAGGCGGCGGTCCAGCGGCAGCTGATCCATCTTGAAGTCACCCGTGATGAGGACGTTGCCCGCATCGGTGCGCACGAAGACCGCGAGCGCGTCGGGGATCGAGTGGGTGACGGAGACGAACTCAAGGTCGAAGGGACCGACGGTGAGGCGATCGCCCTCGGCGACGACGTTGAGGCCCGGGTCGGGCAGGCGGTGTTCGCGCAGCTTGGGGGCGACGAAGGCCAGCGTCAGGTCGGATCCGTAGATCGGAATATCGCCTCGCAGCTTGAGGAGGTAGGGCACGGCGCCGATGTGGTCCTCGTGGCCGTGGGTGAGGACAAGGCCGACGACGTCGTCCATGCGATCTTCGATCCAGGAGAAATCCGGCAGGATCAGGTCGACGCCGGGCTGGGTCTCCTCGGGGAAGAGGACGCCACAGTCCACGACCAGGAGCTTGCCCCGGTATTCGAGGACGTTCATGTTGCGGCCGACCTCGCCGAGACCTCCCAGCGGGATCACTCGCAGTGCGCCATCTTCCAGGGGCGCGGGTTCGCTGAGGTTCTCGTACAAAGACTTCATGATGCCAGTCTGCCACGTTGACACCGCTTTGCCCGCATCGGGAGACATGTTGGGTAGGTCGGCCCTCTCACATTTAACGCGTTCGGAGACTGCTGAGCTACTCGCTCGCACGCAGATGGCCGTCCTCCATGACGTAGCTGCGGTCCGCGAAGCGCTGCGCCTCGGCCTCGTGGGAAACAACGAGGACGGCCGTTCCACGATCGGCGGCGTCGCGCAGGAGAGTAAGGACGGCGGTCGCGTTCGCGCTATCGAGGCCTGCGGTCGGCTCGTCTGCGACGACGATGGCGGGGTCCATGAGGAGGGCGCGCGCGATCGCCATGCGCCGCAGCTCACCGCCCGACAGCTCGGTGGGCGCAGCATCGGTGAGGTCGCCCAAGCCCACGGCGACCAGCAGCTCGCGGGCACGATCCGCGGGCGCCTCGTCCTTGGTGTAGAGGATCGAGGGGAGCAAGACGTTGTCGAGGACCGTCAGGGCTCGCAGGGCCGTGTGCCCCTGGGGGACGAGGCCGATGCGCTCGTTGCGCAGGCGCGAGAGCTCCTCGTCGCGCAGCGAGTACAGGTCCGTGCCGTCCAGTCGTACGTGTCCTGCGGTCGGCGTGAGGATGCCGGCGAGCATGTTCGCCAGGGTGCTCTTACCGCTGCCCGAGTGCCCGGAGACAACGGTCAGTTGGCGCTCTTCCAGGCCGATATCCAGCGGGTGGACGGCCGTGAAGAGGCGCTTTCCCCCGCGGGCTCGGGCGAATTCTTTCGTGAGTCCCGTTGCTTCGATGATCATGTCATTCCCCTTCCTTGAGGGCCAGGCTGGCGTCCATTGTCGTCACGTACCGTAGCGCTATCCACGAGGAGACGAGGGCGA
Source organism: Schaalia dentiphila ATCC 17982 (assembly GCF_000154225.1). Lineage (NCBI taxonomy): Bacteria > Bacillati > Actinomycetota > Actinomycetes > Actinomycetales > Actinomycetaceae > Schaalia > Schaalia dentiphila. The sequence goes on from NZ_DS264586.1 coordinate 1,732,335, forward strand.
CGAGGCCCACCGACGCGAGCGCTCCCAGCGCGAGCAGCGCCAGCGTGGGCAACGACGGGACGAGGAATCCCCCTCCCAGGCTTTGGCGTACGAGGCCGGAGAAGGACACGAGGAGGACACCGGAGACGACGATGCCGCCGACGCCTCCGAGCGCGTTGACCGCGAGGGCCTCGCGGATGATGATGCGCGAGATCAGCCGACGGTGCGCTCCGGCGGCGATGAGGGTTGCGAATTCTCTCCTGCGCTCGACAATCATCAGGACGAACATGAGGGTGATCATGAGCAGGCCGGCTCCCCACGCGACGGCGATGAGGGTGGTGACCGTGCGCGACGTCGCATCCAAGGACTGGGCGATACCGCTGACCAGCTTCGTCGAGGTGGCGACCGACACGCCGGGTACCTGCTCGCGGATCTGCGCGGCCACGGCCTCGGCGTCGTATCCGGGTGCCACCTTGACCATGACCGAGGAGATGATGCGGTCGGTTTCGAGCGTCGAGTACTTGTTGAGTCCCTTGCGCAGCGAGGAGTCGATGACGTTCTTCGCGGTCTCGAAGTTCATGTAGACCGCATTGTCGAGGGTCGATCCGGTCGGGTCGAACTGGCCGACGACCCGCAGGGTGTTGTCGAAGAGCTGGAAGTTCTCCGGGTCGTTGGCGAGCACGTTGGCGCCGACGATCACCTCATTCTCACCCAGCTGCGCCTGCCCGACGGCGTCGTTCATCCACGGCTGGATCGTAAAGTCGGTGGCCGGGTCATAGGCAATCACCTGGTAGCGACCCGAGCAGCAGCTCGCCCTCGCCGAGGCGAGGAACAGCTGAGAGGAGGCGGCCTCGACACCGTCGACGGCTGCGACTGCCTCGCGCGTGGACGCGTCCATGTAGAAGTACGACGGTTCGGCGTTCACGAGGAAGGTCTGCGCGTCGAAGTCGGTGTCGGCCTCGTCGGGCGTCACCATGATGTCGGCTCCGAGGCGCGACTGGGTCGTGCGCAGGCCGTGTTCGATGCCTTGGACGACCAGCGTTCCGCCGAAGATCGTCATCGTCATGAGCATGGAGAAGAAGACCAGGGTCCCCGTCCGCACGGGGTAGCCGCGCAGGTTCATCCACGGAAGTCGCGACAGCGACAGCATTACGTCATTCCTCCTTGACCGTTGTCCCTACACCAGGACAGATTTATTCCCCGTGGTCGCACGGCTGACCCGAGCGAGCGCGAGACGCGTTCCGGCGACGCCGACACAGGTGACGGCGACTATTGACAGGCCCGCGAGGGGCAGTGACGTCGCGGGGGAAGCGAGGCTCTCAACGAGGCTCCCGTCCCCCACGAATGGCACGGTGAGGGCTGCGAGGCATACTCCCGCGAGCGCTCCGGCCACGTGAAGCAACGCTGATTCGCTCAGCATGACACGGCTCATGATGGAGCGCGATGCCCCAATCGAGCGCCACACGGCCAGTTCCTGCATCCGTTCGTTCATGAGGCTCACCTGCACGATGACGAGGGCGCCCAGTAGAACGAACCAGGTCGCTCCCAGAACCCCGATTGCGATCCCGCGGTGTACGCGGATGCCCGACGCGGCGCCGACGAGCGCATCGGCGGCACGCACCGCACTGACCTTGCGCACGTAGAGGTTGATCCAATTGGTAACGCTCTCGATGGCGTCGCTGTCCGAGGCGCGCACGAGCGCGGCAGAGTAGTCGGTACGCGGGTCGAGGGATGCGTCGTTGTCCTCCCCTGCCGCGCGCGCGTCCGCCATCATGTCCGACAGGGTGTCCATGGAAACGAAGACGGCGTCATCGAGCTCCGAGCCGGTGGTGAGGAGGTGAGCGCCGATCGGGCGCTCGCGCCCGAAGACGGAGAGGGTTTGCCCGTCCGCGCCGGGCACGGCACTACCGACAAGGACCGAGCCGCGCGGCAGCGACGTCCCTTCCCCCTCGGCAATCCAAGGCGAGAGCGCGAAATCCGTCTCGGGTTCGAAACCGACGATCCACCGGGTGGACCCATCGACAAGCGTCTCGGACACATAGAGCTGATAGGACACCGCGGCGATGTCCTCGTTGGACGACATGCGCGCCAGGGCCGAGCGCGGCTGGTGACAGCCCACGGGGGTCCCGAGCATGAGGAGGCGCTTCTTCTCCACCTGGTTCAGGCAGGTCGTCGGGTACACGACGAGGTCGGCGCCGAGCCTGCGCTCAGCGAGGGTGAGCTCCGCCCGCATCGCACCCACGAGGATCAATCCGCCGAACACACAGGCTGCCTGCGCGAGTGCAAGCACAGCGATGATGAGGGAACGGACGGGATGCGCGCGGATGGTCAGGAGGGGAACGCGGCGCAGGGACAGCGCGTTACTCATCGGCTCCCCTCACCGACCCCTTCGACGTTGATCCACAGCGCGGGACGCACCCCGTACTGCAGGTCGACGTTTGCTCCGCTGAGCGAGGGCACGCCCGTCGCGTCGACGAATTGCGTCGCGAAACCGTATGTTCCGGGAGAGCGCAGCCACCAGTCTGCCGTGCCGTCCTCGGAGACGCTCAGGGGTCCGGCGGCCGCGTGAACGCTGGCGGGCGCCGCTCCGATGTCACTGCGCGCGGCGGGCGTGTTCAGGTAGATAACGCTCTCGGTCTCACTGAGCGCAAAAACCCGGTCGTCGGTCGCAGCTCCGCCGCTCGCACCGGTAATCGACTGATCCGCGTTCTCGTTGTGCACCGTCTCGATGAGCCCGCGCTGAGCGGGGGTGAACGCGCCGTCGTAGAAGTCGCCGTTCATCCACGCGCGCAGGTCAGAGTTCTCCCACGTGACCTCCTCGAAGGGCACGTGGTGGTACTGGCGCGCCTCGAGAACGTCTGCGCTCAGGAGCAGGAGTTGGCCGTCGATTTTGTCGAGGACAATCCACGTGATCGACTCTGGACCGTTGCTCGTATTTCCGTCCTGCTCGTAGGAGCCGAAGGACACGGTGTCGCCCTTGGATACCGAGCGGTACGGCAGCGCGGGATCGGCTTCGACGAGGGCCTGCGCGCGCTGCGCCGCGTCGCTGTACCCGCCGAGCGCATGGAAGAGCTCGTACGCCCCCTGGGAGTCCCCGGCCTCGTCCAGGGCGACGGCCTCGCGATAGCGCACTGCGTTGCGCACGACGATCGCGAGAACGGCGACGAGGGATAGCGCGAGGAGAACCGCGCCGATGCGCACGGTTGTCGAACGTCCTTGGGCCCTCACGCCGCCATTGTCTCCCATCCGGGGCAATACGTCAGGCGGAGGGCTTCGCGTCCTTCTTCCATGACGCGACCAGCGCCCCGATGCCGCTGCCGGCAACCAGGACGCTCATGATGCGCACGAAGGGCTGGAAGACGGTGTGGCAGCGCATCGTCTTCATCGCGCACAGCGGGCAGATCCCGCCGGGAATGAAGAACACTACGACGCTGGCGATGACCGCGAGCGCGAGCAGGGCCAGGCGCGCGGGCTTGTTCTTGACGAGGGAGGAGGCGCCGTACAGTGCGATGAGGCCGACGGCGCTGCCAGCCACCATGTTCTGGCACTGGTGGCAGTGCATCCACGAGCCGTCGGCCCGTTGCTCGCACGCCGAAAAGACGGTCACACCTCCGGCGAGCAGCAGGGCGCTGAGAGCGGCGGGGACCAGGGGAATGATGACGTCCTTCTTTGCCACGGTATCCACTCCTTGAAGACAACGATCAGTGTTGATGAGCTTTGCCTAAGTATACTAAGCCTAACTATTAGCGCTCGTCAACGATCGATGATGCCACCACGGCGCCGCCGTTCAGCCCCGCACATACAGCTCACCCCGGCTGGGTCTCGACAGGGGCGAAATGTATGTCAGAGCAGACCAGCGGTGCACAGGGCGCGACGCAGGGCCGACACCTCATCGTCGCTGATACCCACCATCGGCAGGCGCACGGCCGGGCTGTCGATGACGCCCTGGAGCCACAGCGCGTACTTCGCCATGACCGCTCCCTGTCCTCCACCCATGATGGCGTGCACGAGGGGACGCAGTGAATAAGACAGCTCGCGAGCCTCCCACACCTGGTCGCTGTCGAGCAACTCGATCATGCGGCGATACTGGGCCGAGGCCACGTGCGCGACCACGGAAATGAAGCCCGAGGCGCCGCCCGTCATCCACGCGAAGTTCAGGCCGTCGTCGCCCGAGTAGTACTCCAGGCCCGTGCGGTGCATGCGTTCCACGCCTGTCTCCACATCACCCGTCGCGTCCTTGACGCCCAGGATCCGCGGGTGCTGGGCAAGGATGTCAAGGGTCGCGTCAGAGAACGCGATGCCCGTGCGCCCCGGAATGTCGTAGAGCATGACGGGCAGGTCGGTCGCATCCGTCACGGCGCGCACGTGCGCGCGCAGGCCCTCCTGGGACGGGCGGTTGTAGTACGGGGAGACGATCAAGATGCCGTCGGCGCCGTGCTCCTGGGCACCCTCACCGATGCGCACCGCGTGGGCGGTGTCGTTCGAACACGCGCCGCACAGGATGAACGCTCGATCCCCCACGGCCTCACGGACGGCATCCGTCAGGTCGTTCTTCTCCGGCTGGTGAGTCGTCGGCGACTCGCCCGTCGTGCCGGACAACAGAATCGTGTCGCACCCTTCCTCGACCAGCTTGATCGCCAGGCGCTGCGCGGAGGGCAGATCAATCTCACCTGTGTCGGTCATCGGCGTGACCATGGCGGCTGCGAGGGAACCGAAGCGGCGGGCAGGAATGTTACTCATGCGCTCCATGATACGCACGGCCCCGTGCAATGGGCGCACACCGTCCCCGACGTGGACGGAGCACCACGCACGCACTCGCGTGGCGTCGCTCGCGCCGTGGGCCCTTAGTCGCGCTCCGCCCACCACATGTGCTGCGTGGGGCCATCGCCCAGCACTCGCACCGCGCCCGAGGGCGCAAAGCCCGCCGACGTGTAAAAGCGCTGGCGTTCCTCGTCATCCACACCAACCCACGCGCGCAGCTGGCCGCTCGTCAGGTCCGCAACCGCCGACAGCAGGCGCGAGGCATGCCCCGAGCGGCGGAAGTTCTTATCCACCGTCAGCTCATACACCTGCGTCGCAGCCACCGCCGCCTCACCCGACTCAGCATCGGGGGCCGAGGGCACCCCGGCCTCGTCGGGACCGGCGAGCGCGAAACCCACGATCGTATTGCCGTGGAGGGCGACGAGGAGGGCGGTGCCGCCCGGCCGCGGAGAGGCCAGCGTCGCCTCCCACTGGGCAGCGAGCGCCTCCTCGGTGATGCCCTGAGCGTCGAGGGCGTTCTGCCCCATGAGGGAGCGCCAGGCCTCGTACTGCAGGCGAGCGATCGCGCGCGCGTCACCGCTCTGGGCGGGGCGCACGGAGCGGTCCGGACCCACGCTCTGGCTCACAGGCCCATCACCTGGTCAAGGCCGATCGTCAGGCCAGTACGGCCGATCACGCGGCGCACGCCCAGCAGGACACCGGGCATGAAGGACACGCGGTCGAAGGAATCCGTGCGGATGACCAGCTGCTCGCCCACGTTGCCCAGGAGGATCTCCTCCGAGGCGGTCAGGCCGCGCATGCGCACGGCGTGGACGGGGATACCATCCACGCGGCCGCCGCGGCTGCCGAGCTCGTCGGTTTCGGTCGCGTCGGGCATCTCGCCCAGGCCGGCCTCGGCGCGCGCCTTCGCGATGCCGCGCGCGGTCGCCACGGCGGTGCCGGAGGGAGCGTCCACCTTGGCGGGGTGATGCATCTCGATGACCTCAGCGGACTCGAAGTAGGGGGCAGCCATGGCGGCGAACTTCATGGCGAGCACCGCGCCCATCGCGAAGTTCGGGGCAATCAGGACGGCGCGCCCAGCGGCCTCGGCATGCTCACGCACGCGCGCGTAGGACTCTTCCGTCCAGCCGGTCGTGCCCACGACGACGTCCACGCCCGCGTCGAGGAGCGCGTGCACGTTGGACTCGGTGACGCTAGGGATCGAGAAGTCGACGGCGACCTGCGCGCCATTCACGCTCTGCGGCGTGATCTCGTCGCCCGCATCGAAGAGGGCAACGACCTCCATGTCCGAGGCGTCCGTGACCGCCTGAACGACGGTCGAGCCCATGCGGCCCTTGGCTCCTGTCACTGCGACGCGAATCATTGCGCTCTCCTTCTTACGGTTATGTGGCTGTCTTCAGGGTATTCCCACGGGCGGCGCGAGGAGCGCGGATGGACAGGGGGTATCTCACTCCCCCGTTTCTTACTGCGCGGGCAGGACGAGGGCCCGGCAATCCAGCTTCGCGATGAGGGACGCCGCCAGCGCGCGCACGTCGCCCGCCTGCACCGCGTCGAACTCGGCGAGGGACTCGTCGATGGGACGGTAACGTCCGATGATCTCCGAGCGGCCCAGTCGCATCATGCGCGACCAGTTGTCTTCGAGGCCCAGGACGACGCCTCCGCGCACCTGTCCGCGCACGCGCGTCATCTCTTCCTCGGTCGGGCCGTCCGCGGCGAGGTCTTCCAGCTGGGCGCGCATGATGGCCTCGACCTCGTCGACCTTATCGGGGCTGCAGCCCGCGTACATGCCGAAGGTTCCGGTGTCGGAGTAGGCCACGTCGAAGGCGTAGGTCGTGTAGGCCAGGCCGCGCTTTTCGCGCACCTCCTGGAAGAGGCGTGAAGACATGGAGCCGCCCAGGACCGACAGCAGGACACTCATGGTCGGGCCCGCGGGGTCCGTGGCCGACAGGCCCTCGCAGCCGATGATGACGTGCGCCTGGGTCACGTCGCGTCGGCGGGTGATGTCCTTGTCGTGGTCGGCAATCGGTGTCACGGTCGTGGATCGACGAGGCCAGGGCGACGCCGCGCTGCCCGCGTCCCAGGGCGATCCCTCCAGGGCGGCCTGCACGCACTCGCACACTGATTCGTGGTCGACGTTGCCGGCGGCTGCAACGATGAGGGATGAGGGGCCGTAGTGGGCCTGGTAGTGCTCCCAGACATCCGCGCGCTCGACCTCACGGATGGCCTGGGCGGTGCCACCGACGGGGCGTCCGATCGGGCGGTCGCCGTGGACGGCCAGCTGGAAGGTGTCGTGGACCGTGTCCGTGGGCGAGTCCTCCCCCATTGCCAGCTCGTCGAGGATGACGCCGCGCTCCATCGAGAAATCTACCTCGTCGAGGCGCGAGTCGGTGACCATGTCGGTCAGCGTCTCGATCGCCATGTCGAGGTCCGCGTCGCGCACGCGCGCCCAGTAGGCGGTGTGCTCGCGCGCGGTCTCGGCGTTCGACTCGCCGCCCACGCTGTCGAAGGCGACGGCGATGTCGAGGGCGGAGCGCTTGTTCGTGCCCTTGAAGAGGAGGTGCTCGAGGAAGTGGGTCGACCCGGCCGTGCGCGGTCCCTCGTCGCGTGACCCCACGGGCACCCACAGGGACACGCCCGCGCTCTTCGTTGCGGGAATCTCCTGGGTCAGGACGCGCGTCCCGGCTCCCAGGATCGTGCGTTCAATGCGGGTATCGCCATCCTCGATGGACAGGCGGGCCTCGTCGAGCGGCAGCGGCTTGGGCGTCATACTTCTCCTCTTGCGTCCCCACAGTCCGGGGGTTGGCACGAAACGTTCACAGTGTAGCCGTAAAAGGGACGGTGGCCGGGCGGAGCACACGCTCCGTCCCGGCCACCGGTCCGATTTAGCTAGCGGGAGCTACTCACTCCTCGGAAGCGCCGTCCTCGCGCTCGTCATCACGGCGACGACGGGTGCGGGTACGGGGGCGACGCTCGCGACGCTCAGAGCGATCGCGGCGCTCGCGACGTTGCTCGGTCTGCTCGCCCTCGGCGGCCTCAAGCTCACCGGCCTCGCCGTCGATGACGGCGTGCAGGCTCAGCTTGCCGCGGTCGCCGATCTCAGCGATCTCGACCTCGACCTGCTGGCCGACCTGCAGGACGTCGTCCACGGAGTCGATGCGCTTGCCACCCACGAGGCGACGGACCTGCGAGATGTGCAGGAGGCCGTCCTTGCCGGGGGTCAGCGACACGAAGGCACCGAACGAGGTGGTCTTGACGACCGTGCCGACGAAGCGCTCGCCGACCTCGGGCATCTGCGGGTTCGCGATCTGGTTGACCATCGTGCGGGCGGCCTCGGCGGAAGCACCGTCGGAGGAGGCGATGTAGACGGTGCCGTCATCCTCGATGGTGACGTCAGCGCCGGTCTCGTCCTGGATCTGGTTGATCATCTTGCCCTTGGGGCCGATGACCTCGCCGATCTTGTCGACGGGGACCTTGACGGTGATGATGCGAGGAGCGTTGGGGCTCATCTCATCCGGGCCGTCGATCGCCTGGTTGATCAGGTCGAGGATCGCCAGTCGGGCATCGCGGGCCTGGGCCAGCGCGGCGCGCAGCACCTGGGAGTCGATGCCGTCAAGCTTGGTGTCCAGCTGCAGGGCCGTGATGAAGTCGCGGGTACCGGCAACCTTGAAGTCCATGTCGCCGAAGCCGTCCTCAGCACCCAGGATGTCGGTCAGGGTGACGGCCTTGAACTGGCCATCGACCTCACCGGTCATGAGGCCCATCGCGATGCCCGCGACGGGGGCGCGCAGCGGCACGCCGGCCTGGAGGAGGGACAGGGTCGAGGCACAGACCGAGCCCATCGACGAGGAGCCGTTGGAGCCCATGGTCTCGGAGACCTGACGGATCGCGTAGGGGAAGTCCTCACGCGAGGGCAGGACGGGGACCAGGGCGCGCTCAGCCAGGTCGCCGTGGCCGATCTCGCGGCGCTTCGGGGAGCCGACGCGGCCGACCTCGCCCGTGGAGAACGGGGCGAAGTTGTACTGGTGCATGTAACGCTTGGCGTTGACGGGCGACAGGTTGTCGATCTGCTGCTCCATGCGCAGCATGGCCAGGGTGGTGACGCCCAGGATCTGGGTCTCGCCACGCTGGAACAGGGCGGAACCGTGCACGCGGGGCAGGACCTCGACCTCGGCGGAGAGGGAACGGATCTGGCGCGGGGTGCGACCGTCCATGCGGATCTCTTCGCGCAGGGTGCGGTTACGGATCGTGGCCTTCTCGAGCGAGCGGAAGGCGGCCTTGAGGGCCTTCTCCGACTCGGGGAAGCGCTCGGCCAGAGCCTCGAGCATCTCTTCCTTGACGGCGTCCACGGCCTCGTCGCGGGCGAGCTTACCCTCGGTCAGTAGGGCCTGGGCGACCTTCTCGGCCGCGTATTCCTCGACCGCCGCGTACTCTTCGTCGGTGTAGTCCAGGAACAGCGGGAACTCGACGGTCTCCTTGGAGGCCTTCTCGGCCACCTTGAGCTGAGCCTCGCACAGGACCTTGATGAAGGGCTTGGCGGCCTCGAGGCCGTCGGCCACGATGTCTTCGGTGGGGGCGGTGGCGCCAGCCTGAATGAGCTCCCACTGGTTCTTGCCGCCGCCGGCCTCGACCATCATGATCGCGACGTCTTCGGAGCCGTCTTCCTTGGTGACGATGCGGCCCGCGACAACGATGTTGAACACGGAACGCTCGAGCTCGCTCCAGCGCGGGAACGCGACCCACTGGTCGTCGATGAGCGCCAGGCGGGTGCCACCGATCGGGCCGGTGAAGGGCAGGCCGGCGATCTGGGTGGACATGGACGCGGCGTTGATCGCCAGAACGTCGTAGGCGTCGTCCGGATCAATCGTCAGGACGGTCTCAACGACCTGGACCTCGTTGCGCAGGCCCTTGACGAAGCCGGGGCGCAGCGGGCGGTCGATGAGGCGGGCGGCCAGGATGGCCTCGGTGCCCGCGCGGCCTTCGCGGCGGAAGAAGGAACCGGGGATGCGACCCGCGGCGTACTGACGCTCTTCAACGTCGACGGTCAGCGGGAAGAAGTCGAACTGGTCCTTGGGGTTCTTGCCCACCGTGGTGGCGGACAGAACGGTGGTGGAATCGTCCAGGTAGGCCAGGGCGGAGCCGGCGGCCTGCTTGGCGAGACGGCCGGTTTCGAAGCGCACGGTGCGCTTACCGAAACGGCCGTTATCGATAATCGCCTCTGCGGCGATGATGTCGGAGCCTTCCATCATGGGGCGTTTCTCCTTGGTTTGTTGGTGTCGCGCTCCACTTCGGCCTTCGATCGAAGCCCACGGATAAACGCTCCGTAGGCCACTGTCGAAAACCGGCGGCTTTCGCGCGAGAATTAACGGTTTGCCCGAGGCGGGCGTGTGAAAACCGGCCCGTCTCCGCTACGGGAGGCGGGCCGGCCCAAAATCAGCGGCGCAGGCCGAGACGCTCGATGAGCGAGCGGTAACGCTCGATGTCGATGTCAGCCAGGTAACCCAGCAGGCGGCGACGACGGCCGACCAGCAGCAGCAGGCCACGACGGGAGTGGTGGTCGTGCGTGTGGGTCTTGAAGTGCTCGGTCAGATCCTTGATGCGGCGGGTCAGCAGCGCGATCTGCACCTCGGGGGAACCGGTGTCGCCCTCGTGGGTCGCGTACTCGGCGATGATCTGGTCCTTGACGTCCTTGCTCAGCGGCACAGGCTTCTCCTTTGTGTTCGTTGCGCGGGGCATCCGGGCTTTTCCCGGGTGCTGACAGTCCGCGGCCGGTGTACGGCCTTTCTACAGTAGCACGCCACCGGCGTTATCCCCACAATGAGCGACCAAGCTAACGATTCTGCCTTCTCACAAGGACTTTTCTCCTCCCCCGACCTGCGCTCCCCGGCCTCGGGCTGGGTGTGCGCCCCCTGAAGCGCGGGGCCAGGCGAAGAGGAGGGTGCCCTATCGGGCGGTGACGGAGTCCGGATCGACGCGCCCGGCGACGCCGATGCCGAGGACGGAGGCCGTCTGACGCAGGTCGTCATCCATCTGGGTAAGCAGTTCGTCGAGGGAGTCGAAGGAGAGCATGGGGCGGATGCGCGACACGAAGGTCACCGCGATACGTTCACCGTACAGGTTGAGGTCGGAGCGCCCCAGGACGTGGGCTTCGACGGTGCGTTCGACGCCGTTGAACTGGGGGTTGGTGCCCACGGAGATGGCAGCGGGGAGGAACTCGGCGGACTGGGTGCCGGGCACGGCGCGCACGACCCACCCGGCGTAGACGCCGTCGGCGGGGATGACACCTTCGACGTCCTCGGACAGGTTTGCGGTCGGGAAGCCGAGGGTGCGGCCGCGCTTGAAGCCGTGGCACACGGTGCCGCGGATGCGGTGAAGATGGCCGAGGACGCGGGCGGCACCAGACACGTCACCGGCGGCGAGGAGCTCGCGCACCCACGAGGAGGACCAGCGGCGCCCCTCGGGGGCCTCGATGTCGGTGACCGTGATGACGTTAAACCCGTAGCGGCGCCCGAGCTCACGCAGCGTGTCGATGGTGCCCGCGTTGCCGCGTCCGAAACGGAAGTCTTCGCCGACGACGACTTCGCGAGCACCGCAGCGCTCCACCAGGTATTCGTAGACGAACTCGTCGGCTTCGAGGCTGTACACGCTCGCGTCGTAGTGGGCGACGAGCGTGGCGTCCAGGCCAGCAGCGGCCATCGCGTCGAGGCGGTCGCGCAGCGGGGAGATGAGCTGGAGACCTACCTCCGGCTTGTGGACCTGGATGGGGTGCGGGTCGAAGGTGATGGCCACGGCGTCGACGCCGAGCTTATGGGCGCGCTCGATGCACGTGGAGATGACCTTCTTGTGTCCGTTGTGCATGCCATCGAAGTTGCCGATGGTGACGACACTGGCCTCGTTGCCGGGAATGTCAGAGAGTGAATACCAAACGTTCATGAGTCTCTTTCTAGAAAACCAGGACGGTACGCAGTCGAGCCGCGTCGATGCGAAGCAGGCCCAGGACGGTGCCGTCGGGCGCGACGGCGGCGATCGGCGCGGGCTCCTCCTCGGGGGCGCTCTTCGGGCAGTAGCCAGCCTCGACCGCCCACTGCGCCAACTCACTGCGAGAACGCCTTGGGGCCTGGCCGTGGGCGAACGCTCCGGCCTCGGCCTCGGTCATGAGCAGGGAGGGGAACATGGTGCGCGCAGCCTCGCCCAGGGGGACGAGGGGCAGGACCGGCTCCGCGTCCGACTCTCCTTCGGCGGATGCCGCCTCGACGGCGGCGCTCAGTTCGTCGAGCGTCATTGCCGCCTCCAGCGGCACGTCTCCCACGCGCGTACGTCGCAACGCCGTCAGGTGCGCGCCCACGCCGAGCGCCTCGCCAGCGTCGCGCGCGAGGGCGCGCACGTAAGTGCCCGAGGAGCACTCGACAACGACGTCAACGTCCACGACCCGGACGCTGCCTGGCGCGACCGCGCCATCGGGAGCGGTCTCAGGGTCGGGCTCGTCGAGGATGCACCAGGCGGGGCGCGGGGGCGCGAGGACCTCCAGGCGCGAGATGCGAACCGGGCGCGCGGCCAGCTCGACGTCCTCGCCTGCGCGAGCGAGTGCGTAGGCACGCTTGCCATTCACCTTGATCGCCGAGACGGTCGAGGGCACCTGCATAATGTCCCCACGCTGCGGCGCAAGCGCAGCCTCAAGCTGCTCCTCACTCAACGAGGCACAGCCAACGGCCGCGGTCGCGACGCCCTCAGCGTCGTCCGTGTTGGTGGCGACGCCGAAGCGGATCGTCGCCCGATATTCCTTCGAGTGGCCGCTCACCCAAGTGAGCAGCTTCGTCGCCTTGCCGATGCCGATCACGAGGACTCCCGTGGCCATCGGGTCCAGGGTGCCGCCGTGCCCCACCTTGCGGGTGCGGGCCAGGCGTCGCACGCGCGAGACCACGTCGTGGCTGGTGAGCCCCTGCGGCTTGTCGATGACAAGCAGGCCGGGACGCGGATTATCGGGTCGACGAGCCATGAGGGTCAGGCCCAATCCTTCGCGTCTGCCTCGTCCTCTTCGTCGTCGTGACGGTAGGGGTCGGCGTCACCAGCGTAGGTGGCGCCAGCAGACGCGGCGGCAATCGCCTCATCCTTGGCCTTGGCCTTGGCCAGGGCGTCCTCGAGCGCGGCAGCGCTCTCGGGCAGCGCGTCGAGGATGAACTCCAGGGTCGGGGTCAGGCGCAGGCCCAGGGCCTTGCCCACGCGGGAGCGGAAGAGCCCCTGCGCGGATGCGAACGCGCGCGCGGCCTTCTCACGCTGCTCGTCGTCGCCGAGCACCGTGTAGAAGATGGACGCATGCTGCAGGTCGCCCGTCACTCGCACGTCCGTGATGGTGACGAGCTCCAGGCGGGGATCCTTCACGTGGCGTCCGATCATCGACGCGACGGTCTGCAGGATTCGCTCCTGCACCTTTCGAACGCGAGCTTCGTCAGCCATCGCGCCCTCCTTTCGGGCGGTGTCGCCCTCTTAGAAACACTGGTGAGAGAAGATCGGGGTCCGAGCGTGCCCGGACCCCGATACTTCAAGCCATACGATCAGTCACGAGCCTTCTCGCGCATCTCCCAGGTCTCAATGATGTCGCCTTCGGCGATGTCCTTGTGACCCAGCGTGATACCGCACTCGTAGCCCTCGCGGACCTCGGTGACGTCATCCTTCTCGCGACGCAGGGACACGATCTCGAGATTATCGGCGACAACCACACCATCGCGCACCAGGCGAGCCTTGGTGCCACGCTTGATCGTGCCGGAGCGGACGATCGAACCGGCGATGTTGCCGAACTTGCCGGAGCGGAAGACCTGACGGATCTCCGCGGTACCCAGCTGGACCTCCTCGTAGATCGGCTTGAGCATGCCCTTAAGGGCCGCCTCAATGTCGTCGATCGCAGAGTAGATGACGTTGTAGTACTTGATCTCGACGCCCTCGGCATCCGCCATCTCGGCCACGCGCTCGGCGGGACGGACGTTGAAGCCGATGATGACCGCGTTGTCGACGGTCGCCAGGTTGACGTCGTTCTGCGTGATCGCACCGACGCCTCGGTGGATGATACGCAGCGCGACCTCATCGCCCACGTCGATGCGCAGCAGCGAGTCTTCCAGGGCCTCGACGGCACCGGACACGTCGCCCTTGATGACCAGGTTGAGGGTGTCGACCTCGCCCTCGGCCAGGACCTTGTCGAAGTCCTCCAGGGAGACGCGCTTGCGGCGCTTGGCCAGCAGGGCCTGACGCTCGGCGGCCTCACGCTTGTCGGCGATCTGGCGGGCCGTGCGGTCATCCGGCGCGACCAGGAAGGAGTCGCCGGCGCGCGGGACGGACGTGAGACCCAGGACCGCAACGGGCGTCGACGGGCCGGCCTCGGAGACGTCGTTACCGCCGTCATCGAACATAGCGCGCACGCGGCCGTAGGACGAGCCGACCACGAGGGAGTCGCCCACGTGGAGCGTGCCGCGCTGGACCAGCATGGTCGCGACGGCGCCGCGGCCCTTGTCCAGGTTCGCTTCGATGGCGACGCCACGTGCGTCGGTGTTCGGGTTGGCTTCAAGGGTCAGCGCAGCGTCGGCGGTCAGCAGGACAGCCTCGAGCAGCTCGCGGATGCCCTTGCGCTGCTTAGCGGAGATGTTCACGAACATGACGTCGCCGCCGTACTCTTCCGCGACCAGGCCGTACTCGGTGAGCTGGGAGCGGATCTTCTCCGGGTTCGCCGTGTCCTTATCGACCTTGTTCACCGCGACGACGATCGGGACGCCGGCGGCCTGCGCGTGGTTGATAGCCTCAACCGTCTGGGGCATGACGCCGTCATCGGCAGCGACCACGAGGATCGCAATGTCGGTGACCTGAGCGCCACGTGCACGCATGGCCGTGAAGGCCTCGTGACCGGGGGTATCGATGAAGGTGATCGGGCGGACGGTGCCGTCCTCAGCCTTGACCGTGACCTGGTAGGCGCCGATGTGCTGGGTGATGCCGCCGTGCTCGGTGTCGACGACGTCGGTGTGACGGATCGCGTCGAGCAGCTTGGTCTTACCGTGGTCGACGTGCCCCATGACGGTGACGACCGGCGGACGGGGCACCATATTCTCAGCGTCGTCGAGTTCTTCGGCCTCGAGATCGATGTCGAAGGACTCGAGCAGCTCGCGGTCCTCGTCCTCGGGGGAGACGACCTTGACGTCGTAGCCGAGCTCCGCGCCCAGGGCCTCGAAGGTGTCCTGGTCGAGGGACTGCGTGGCGGTCGCCATCTCGCCCAGGGCGAAGAGGACCGTCACGAGTGCTGCGGGATTGACATCAATCTTCTCGGCGAGGTCAGCAAGGGATGCGCCCTGGCGGATGCGGATCTGCGCGCCGTTGCCGCGCGGGATCGACACACCGCCGATGACGGGTGCGTTCTGCTGCTCATACTCTTGACGCTTCGCGCGCTTCGACTTGCGTCCGCGCTGCGAGCGGCCGCCTCCGCGACCGAATGCGCCCGGCGTGGAGCCGCGACCGCCGCGGCCACCACCGCGGGGACCACCGAAGCCGCCGCCGTTGTTCTGGGGGGCGCCGCCGCCGGCACCTGCACCTGCTCCGCCGGGACGGGCGCCGCCGCGACCGCGTCCACCGCGGCCGGTGCGCTCACCACCGCCGTTACCGGAGGCAGCATTACGTGCGAAGTTCGCCTGGCCGGGCATCATGCCCGGGTTCGGACGGTTGCCGCCGGGGCGCGGGGCGCCGGGACGAGGACCACCGTTGCCGGAGGCACCCTGACGCGTGGCACCGGGGCGCGGACCACCGTTGCCGGATCCGCCCGGGCGCGGGGCGCCGGGACGAGGGCCGCCGGAGCCGCCGGGGCGAGGCATGCCCTGCGAGGAGGCGTAGGGGTTATTGCCCGGGCGCGGGCCACCGGGGCGCGGGCCGCCGGGGCGAGCCGGGCGCGGGGCGTCAGCGCGACGAGGCGCGGGCTTGGGGGCGCCGCCTTCCGCGCTCTTGCGGGTGGCGGGCTTGGGGGCGGCGTCGGCCTTCTTCGTACGAGGCTTGGGCGCGCCGGGTTTGGGCGCGTCACCCTTGGGGGCCGCGGCCTTGGGGGCAGCATCGGCAGCCTCCGCCTTGGGGGCGGCAGGCTTCTTCGCAGCAGGCTTGGCCGCGCTGGGCTTGGGGGCCTTGGCGGCGGGCTTTGCGTCCGCCTTCTTGGTCTTGGGGGCCGTCGCGAACTTCTCGCGCATCTGCCGCACGACGGGCGGTTCGAGCGAGGACGACGACGACTTGACGAATTCACCTGCTTCCTTCAGGTGACCCATCAGTTCTTTGCTGGTGATTCCGAGCTCTTTGGCGAGCTCGTGGACACGCAACTTTGCCACATTTCTCCATTCCGGAAGCGTCTCCGGTCCGGAGACGCCTTACTGATATTGCTGGCAGCTCATCGCTGGGTACTCATCGGGTGCCCATCAGCTTCCAACCCGCTTCCATTTTCTCGGCGTTGATGGCGCGTGGCCATCACTGGTGGTTGATCAACTCCTCCACGTCGTCCCACACGCCGTCCGTAACGTTTCCCGTTCGGAACGAGCGCGCAAGGCCGCGCCTGGCTCGGGCTTTCTGGACGCACCCCGCATCGGGGTGAACCCAGGCCCCTCGGCCCGGAAGAGTGGCCGTTCGGTCGAGGCGAATCGAACCGTCCGGCGAGCGAACGATCCGCACGAGAGCGGATCGATGCGCGTGTGCGCCGCATCCAATGCAGGTGCGCTGGGGCCCAGAGGCGGGCACTGGCGGCACAGAATACGACACAATCCCCTAGCTTAGTCCAGCTAAGGGATTGCTCGTCTCAGATTCTATGAGCGACTTGTCACGTCGTCGGGGGTCGAGACGCGCGAAGCAATCGCATCATCGCCGGTTTCCGTGTCGGCGTGGATGTCGATGTGGTAGTTCGTCAGGCGCGCGGCGAGGCGAGCATTCTGGCCTTCCTTGCCGATGGCGAGGGACAGCTGGAAGTCGGGGACGATGGCCGTCGCCGTGCGATTGTCCACGGAGTGGACGACGACGCGGGTAACGCGCGCGGGCGACAGCGAGTTGGCCACGAAGCGCGCCGGATCGTCGGAGTAGTCGACGATGTCGATCTTCTCCCCGCCCAGGTCGGCCATGACGGAGCGCACGCGCGCGCCCATCGGGCCGATGCAGGCGCCCTTGGCGTTAATGCCTTCGCGGGTGGCCGCCACGGCGATCTTCGTGCGATGGCCGGCCTCGCGGGCGATGGCCTTGATCTTGACGAGGCCTTGCTGGATTTCGGGAACCTCACGCTGGAAGAGGCCGGCGACGAGGTTGGGGTGGGTGCGCGACAGGGTGATGCGCGGGCCGCGCTCAGTGCGCTCGACGCCCACGACATAGGCGCGGATGCGGTCGCCGTGGCGGTAGGACTCGCCGGGGACCTTTTCACCGTCGGGCAGGACAGCCTCGAAGTCGTCGGAGACCTGGACCATCGTGGGGCGGCCGGGGCGCGGGGCCTGGACGGTGCCCGTGATGATCTGACCTTCACGCCCGGCGAAGTCACCGAAGACACGCTGGTCGTCGGCGTCGCGCAGACGCTGCATGATGACGGAGCGCGCCGTCGACTGAGCGATGCGGCCGAAGTTCTTCGGGGTGTCGTCGAACTCGCCGATCGGGTTGCCGTCCTCGTCCTCGTCCATGGCCATGACGGTGACGCGTCCGGTCTTCTTGTCGATCTCGATGCGGGCCTGGGAGATGGCACCGGGCAGGTTGTGGTACGCCTTGAGCAGCGCCTCTTCGATCGCGTCGACGAGGGTTTCGAGGCTAACGCCCTTCTCGTTTTCCACCATCCGCAGAGCGGTCATATCGATTTCCATGGTCTCCTACTTCCCCGTTCCAAAGTCGACGCGGGAACGCGCCTTCCTCATGTCCTGATACCCCATGGTAATCGATTCAACGACGTTGGTGGTCGTTGAGCCGGTCTCGCCCATCCTGCCCGTGGGGGTGATGACAGTTCCGAGGACAGCCGCCTCAGCCGGACCTTGGGTCGGAGGAGGCGGCTGTCGCGCTGCTCAAGCAAGCAAGCGCTTGCGGAGAGCGTCAGGGCAGGAAGTCGTTTGTCCAGGCACCCTCCAGATCTTCGATGCGGCTACCTTCTTCGAGCCAGCCGCCCTCGTCCATCCACGTCGTGTAAGAGGTGACGAGGTCTTCCTGGATCTCACCCCAGCGTCCCTCGGGGGTGAACCAAGAGTCTCGGATAGCACGCAGGGAGGCGCGCAGGACGTCGGGACGCACATGACACATGGGCCAGCTCATCGCCTCGACGGCACCATCCTCGTCTTCCATCGCTTCGCGGTAGCCGTTGGCCGCGGCGGCTAGGAAGGAGCGCACGAAGTCGGGGTTACGATCGAGCGTGTCTTGGCGCACCGAGAGGAAGTAGGAATGATGGGGGGCGACTCCCACCGAGTCGAATTCGAGGACCACGACCTCATCGAGAGGCGTGTTTCCCTGGAAGGGTTCCCACGCGCGCACATTCATGACGGCGTCGTAGAGGCCCTGTTCGACGGACCTCACGTCGGGTTCCCAGTTGCCGGGGTCCGCGAAGCGCACGAGCGCGGGGTCTGCTCCATCGGCGGCGACGGCCTCGCGCACCTCGTGGATGAGGCGAGCGACGGGAGGAACTGCCACGGTCTTGCCTTCCAGGTCGGCGAAGCGCGCAATCCCGGTCTCGGGCGTCGTAATGACGGAGCCGAGCTGGCGTTGGTTGAGTGTCGCGACCGCGACGAAGGGGGTACCGGTGGATCGCGATTGGAGGACGTGGCCCAGGCGCAGGGAGGCGATGTCGTATTCTCCGCGGGCGAGGACCTCGGGTGCCCCTCCCCTGTCGTATCCGTCTGAGAGGAGGTCCACATCAATTCCGGCGCGGGCGAAGCCTCCGTTTCGCCGGGCGAGGAAAAGTCCGGCGTGGTTGGGCCACGGGTGGACGTATTCGAGCATTACTCGTGTGACTGGCATGGTGTTCCTTCGTGTCGGGTACGCCCGTTGTTGGTAGTGAGGGCGTCTTCCACGCGGGCGCACAGGGCGTGGAATCGCTCGAGTCGGCGGGTACCGCGCCCACGCGGGTGCGGCAGGTCGATGCGGATACTGTCGGTGATGTGACCGGGCCGGGCACTCATGACGTGGACGGTGTCCGCGAGCTGAACGGCCTCGAGGATGTCGTGGGTAACGATGACGGTTGTCCGCGGATCCTTGTGGAGTAGGTCGGCGAGCCAGTCGCATACCTGTGCCCGGGTGAGTGCGTCGAGCGCCCCGAAGGGTTCGTCGAGGAGCATCGCCGACGTGGGGGTGAGCAACGTGCGAGCGAAGGCGACGCGGGCGCGCATACCCCCGGAGAGCTCGTCTGGCCGGTGGGAGGCGAAGGACCCCAGCCCGAGGCTGTCGAGGGTGGCGTCAGCTCGGGTGAGGGCGTCGCGCTTCGACGCACCGGCCAGGACGAGGGGAAGCGCCACGTTGTCGCGCACGCGCAGCCAGGGCGCGAGGGAGTCTGACTGCGGCATGAGGGCGCAGGACGCCGATTCGCTCGCCTTCCCTTGGCCTGTCGCATTGTCCGCACGCTCGAGTCCGGCGGCGATGCGGATGAGGGTGCTCTTCCCGCATCCAGATGGCCCGACCACGGCGGCAATCGTCCCCTCCTCAACGATGAGGTCTGCGCCGTCCAATGCGCGTACCTCTCCCTGGGAGGATCGGTAGGTCTTCGACACTGACGTCATTTCGATACGCCCAGGCGCGACCTGTTGTCTGCCCGGCGTGCGCCGCCACCGGCCTGGGAGGGAGCGGCGAGAGGTCAGGGCTTCAGCAGCAGCAACGATCGCGTACAGGATGATCGTCATGACCACGAGGGTGCCAGCGCCAGCGAAGACGAGGTCCGTACGGAAGGAGGACTGGGCGCTCAGGAGGAACACACCGAGTCCGCGTTTGGCCCCCATGAACTCCGCGGTTGCTGCGGATGCGAAAGCATAGGTGGCGGCGATGCGGATTCCAGAGAAGAGGTGGGTGTGCGCCCAGGGCAGGCGCGCGTGCAGCAGGATCCACATCCGCGAGGCCCCCGCGACTCCCATCGGGTCGGTGAGCGAGGTCGGTACACGCCCAAGCCCGCGCAGCAGGGCGAGAGCCACGGGAAAGGCCGTGAAGACTGCGACGACCACGATCTTCGAGGCCATGGTAAAGCCCATCCAGATGACCATGAGGGGCGCGACGGCCACGAGAGGGACCGTTTGGGAGACGACCAGGATCGGCATGGCGACGTGGGTGAGGCGCGGCCACAGCGAGGTGGTGAACGCGATGACGATGCCCACGGCGATACCCGCGATCAATCCGGCGATTCCTTCGACGCCCGTCGCCCAGGCGGCAGCGCTGAGCGAGGGCCAGCTGGCGGCGGCGGAGGCGAGGATAGTGGTCGGGGCAGGCAGGATACGCTGCGAGAGGCCGGAGGCGTGGTGGGCAAGTTGCCACACCACTACGACCACGCTCAGGGAGACACACGCCCATGCTGCGCGCGTGGCGTTGTCTCGCACGCGCGCAGCGACTGGGGTGGGGCTATTCGAGGAGGTCATTGCTCACCATGTCTGCTCCGGACAGCGGGGCGGACGCGGGTGCCCCGGACGCATCTTCGAGGAGTCCTTGCGCGAGCAGATAGTCGATGTAGCCCTGCCAGCGAGCCGGGTCGCCGTGGCCGACGCTTCCGGAGGAGTCCTGCCAGTACTTTGAGGAAAGAAGCTCCTGGCTGCGCGATGCTAGTTCGCGGTCGATCGCGGCGTCGGGGTTAGCGCTTATGAGGGCGTCCACTGCGGCAGACGGATCGGTGATGGCGTCCTTGTATCCGCGCTGGGTCGCCCGGATGAAGCGCTTAGCCAGGTCGGCGTGGTCCCGCAGGTAGGAGGGGGTTGCGACCAGTCCGAGCTCGGCGGGGGTCGTTTCGACTCCGTAGTCGGCGGGCATAAACCACTTCAGGGGAGTGCCTGCGAGTTCGGCTTCGATGCCTTCCCACGTCGTGAGGCCTTCGGCGTAGTCTGCGGTGCCGTTGTAGACGGCGGCATAGGCGCTCGTGCCGAGGAGGGCCGTCTCGACGTTTCCTTGCCCGCCGTCGTTGCGGATCATCGTTTGCACCTTCGCGACGCCCTCGGCCGCTCCCCACGTAGCGAAGAGTTTGCCGTCGAGATCAGCGGGCCGAGTAATGTCCGTGTTATCCGCGCGCACGGCGATCCCCTGCGAGGATTGTTGCTGGAGGTTGAACACCATGGTCATCTCGTCCCCTCGAGCGCGTCCGCTGATGACCGAGTAGGCGCCCTCGAAGGCGAAATCTGCTCCCCCTCCGAGTAGGACGGAGGCGGAACCCGCTTCGGAGTAGGGCAGGATGTCCACATCGATGCCCTCTTGTTCGTAGTAGCCACGCGCCATGGCGAGGTAGACGCCGGAGTGGTTGGTATTCGGGGTCCAGTCCAAAACGACGCTGACGCTCTGGCGTTGTGGGCTGCTCTGTGGGGTGCTCGCGTTGCCTGCGCACGATGCGAGCGCGAGCGCGCAGGCGGGCAGGAGGGCAGTCAGTGCTGCGAGTGGTCGTCTCATCGTTGGTCCTTTCAGTGGTGTGAGATCGCGTCGTCGAGCCATGCGAGGTAGTCGCGCCCGGGTGGGCGGGTGAACCATCGCGTGTGCTCACCGAAGAAAACGTCCAGGCACCAGTCGGCGCCGGGCATGGATCTGGTCGCCCCGTACTGGTATTCGATCCAGTTCAGGCCGGATTCGGCTTGAATCAGGGGCATGAGGGCGAGGAGGCCTCGCCGCTCGAGCGGGCTGAGGGGTCGCACTTCCTCGTATCCGTCGATGAGGGCGAGGGTGATGTCGCGGTGGACTGCTTCTTCGTCGCCGTCGACGATGCGGGTCCATTCGAAGGCGTTTCGTTCGATGATGAGAGCCAGGTCGTAGACGGAGGGGTTGCGGTCTGCCAGTCCGAAGTCGATGAACTCGGAGGGGGCCAGGCCCTTCCAGAAGACGTTGGAGACGTGCAGGTCTCCGTGCGTCCAGGAGGTGGGCAGCTGGGCGGCGATGGGGGCGTAGGCGGCCGCGAAGTCAAGGTGGGGTGCCCACTCGTCCTCGATGCGCCTGCCGGAGTCACGCAGGTAGGCCTGGACACCGGGACGCTCGGCGAGCCACTGGGGCAAGTCGCGGCGAGGGTCCTGCGCAAAGAGTCGCATCCTGGATTGATAGGCGCTCGGTGGGTTGAGCGCGGCGTGATAATCCGACGAGGCCAGGGCGAGGCGGGCGGTCATTGATCCGAGGGCGTGGGCTTCGTCGAGCGTGCCGGGAATCGTCCACGTGGGGTTGTCGCGGTAGCGGTCCTCACCGATGGCACCCTCGCACACTTCCCACGTCCCCGTCGGCGTTTCCCAGACGGTGTCAGAGTCGGCGAAGGGTAGGAATGCGGGGGTGGGAAATCCTCTCGCGCGGATGTGTGCGACGAGGCCGTGGACTGCGCGCAGATGGTCGGCGGGGACGGCACCGGGTGCGTAGCGTTTGATGAAGACTGTCGAGGTGCCTGCGTCGACGAGGATTCCCGCTGCTGTGGGGCGATGAGAGACCTGCAGGACGGTACCTGCGAGAGGGGTGGCGAGGCGGGTAAGCACCCGCTCGCATTCGCCTTCGGAGATGACGGGCCAGACCCTGGTCGTCACGTCAAGGTGTTTGTTGCTGTCGCTCACTACGGCTCTTTCGCGTGCGCGCACGAGCCTTCGTGGAAGAAGTGTCTGCGTCCCTACGCCGGTATGATCCGGATCAGGTGTGTCGGTCGGAGGATCGCCTCCCTCTCAGCCCCCTACTGTCAGGGCTCCCGTGCATCGCGTCACACTCTACACCCCGACGGGGGATATATCAAATAGATCACAGAAATATGCCCGGCTGCGTGGACGCAGCCGGGCACGTGAGCGGTGTGAGGAGCTTAGTCCCCCGACCCAAAGTCGACGCGGGAGCGCGCCTTCCTCATGTCCTGATAGTCAATGATCGTCGTTTCGCCGTCGACATCGATCGTTGCGCTGGTCTCGTTCGCGGCGACGACGCGTCCGGAGACGTAGCCGCCGGCTCGCAGCTTGATGCGCACGAGGCGTCCGATCTGTCGCATCCAGTGCCCGACCTTCGTGAGCTCGCGTTCGGCCCCGGGAGTAGACACTTCCAGCAAGTACTCGCCGTCGATCGGATCCGCAACGTCCAGGGCTTTCGAGACGGCGCGGGACACGTCTGCGAGCGTGTCGGAATCAATTCCACCTGCGCCGATCGGTGCCTCGACGATGACCCGCAGGAGCGGCATCGCATCTGAGCGCGAACGGATGACTGAGTCCAGTTCCAGTCCCGACTGTGCGACCACGGGAGCCAGCAGCTCCTCGAGCGGTCCCTCTGACGTGGACGATGCCATATGTGCCTATCTTTCTGTCGCGTAAGCGGGTCAGTTCCCTATCGTACCCGGGGTGTGGGATGATGCGGATGTGCGTTTCGCAAAACTGACTTTGACCACACGTCGCCTCCCCGGCCTCGCTGCGACTGGAGCGGCGCTTCTCGCGCTGTCCGCGTGCTCGTCCTCGTCCCTGCCGACTCTGTCTGGTTTTGACGCGGTGCGCGACCAGGCCGCGCGTACGGAGGCGGCAGCATCCGAGCGCGCGACCCAGCTCGCCGAGGTCGCGACAGAGTGCGCATCGTGTTCGGCTGCTCTGCGTTCCGTCGCGTCGGCGTCACATGAGCGGCTCGAGGCGCTGGGGGGCCTGTGGGATCCGTGGGGAGGGGCGGTGCCCGAGGGCGAGTCCGCTCCGGCTGCAGTCTCCGAGGCTCCCACCGACGTGTCTGCTTTCGTCTCGTGGTTGGCCCGCACAGCGACCCGCGACCTGGAGATCGCCGCTGACCCGAATCGCACGTCCTCCGAGGAGGCCCGCACGCTGTCGACCGCGTCGCTGGGCCGTTACGCGAGCGCCGTGACGATCGCCCACGCGTACGGCATCGAGGTGGACACGGGTCTGGATCAGGCGCTCCTTGTCAATGATCGAGTGAATGCTGCGTCGCGTCAGGGAGTCCAGGCCTGGTCCATTGATCTCTTTGACGCTCCGACGCTCTCGTCTTCCTTCGCCCCCTCGGGCAAGAAGCTGCCCGACTCTCAGGAACTGTCGACTGCGGTCGCAACCTGGGATTGCACGGCGTCCACCCTGCCGAAGGCTCAGGTCAGCGGCGGCTCCCTATCCGACGCGTACGCCGTGTCGGGCGAACTTCTGGTTCGCGCAGATATCGCCCTGCGTGCCGGTGCGACGGATACGCGTTCGCCTCGCTGCAACCTCGGTTTCCTTGACGCCCCGTCGCTAGCCGCCAATCTGCTGGCGGCGGACGCCGCGATGCTAGCCAGCGACTCCGCCGACGTGCGGGCAGCGGGGGCAAGCGCAGCATTGGCGGACATCGAGCAGTGGGCGCCTCGTGCCACGCTTCCCGCTCTCATCGGCGCACGCTGAGGCATTCCACCAACGCCCAGCAGGGGCGACTATAGGCAAACTACAGGGCCGCTCCCCGTTCGGGGAGCGGCCCTGTTTCGTCTTTCGCTCAGACCCTGGCGGCGATGTCGTCGCCGATCTGGGAGGTGGAGCGCACGAGCGGCGTTCCCGCCGCCGCAGCCTCGGCACGCGCCGCCATGTCGTCGTCGATAGCCGCGCGCACACGCTCTGCTTCCTCGGCGTAACCCATGAAGTCCAGCATGAGCGCGACCGACGAGATGGTCGCGGTCGGGTCGGCCTTACCCTGCCCCGCGATGTCGGGGGCGGAGCCGTGCACGGGCTCGAACATGGAGGGGTACTCGCGCGAGGGATTCAGGTTGCCCGATGCGCTCAGGCCAATGCCGCCGGTGACTGCCCCGGCCTCGTCGGTGAGGATATCGCCAAAAAGGTTATCGGTGACGATGACGTCGAAGCGGCCCGGGTCGGTGACCATGTAGATGGTGGCGGCATCGATGTGGCAGTAGTCGATGCTCACATCGGGATACTCCTCCCCGACCTCGTCGACGATGCGGCGCCACATGTGTCCGGCGTTGACCAGGACGTTGTGCTTGTGGACGAGGGTGAGGTGCTTCTTGCGCGAGGCGGCCGCCTCAAAGGCGTAGCGCACGACACGCTCGACGCCGTAGGCGGTGTTGACGCTGACCTCGGTCGCGATCTCATGCGGGGTGCCCACGCGCACGGCGCCACCGTTGCCGCAGTAGAGGCCCTCGGTGCCTTCGCGAACGACGACGAAGTCGATGTCGCCGGGGTTGGCCAGCGGGCTGGGCACGCCCTCGTAATACTTCGAGGGGCGCAGGTTCACGTAGTGATCGAGAGCGAAGCGCAGCTTGAGGAGCAGACCGCGCTCAAGGACGCCGGAGGGCACGGAGGGATCGCCGACCGCACCCAGAAGGATGACGTCGTGGTGCTTGATCGCTTCAAGGTCCTCGTCGGTCAGGGTGTCGCCGGTGGCGTGCCAGCGCTCGGCACCCAGGTTGAAGTGGGTGGTGGAGTAGTCGATGCCCTTGTCCGCCAGGACGCGGTCCAGGACCTTCAGGCCTTCGGGGACGATTTCCTTGCCGATGCCGTCTCCGGGGATTACTGCGATGTTCAGTGTCATGACTCCATCTTCCCCCGCGTCTGTGCCGCGCGTCCGCACGGGTCCAACCCGTGGTCTCTTTGGGCCGTGACGTCCCCCATAGACGAGGCCGGGGCCGGGAGGGCACTCACGCTCCCCCGGCCCCGGCCGCGATAGATATGGATCAGATCCACGCACCCGAAGATGCGAAGTAGTACCAGCGGCCGTCGATCATCTGCCAGCCGGTGACCATGTGGCCGTCGCCGGCGAAGTAGTACCAGGCGGAGCCGAGCTGCTGCCAACCGGTGAGCATGGCACCCGAGGGGGCCAGGTAGTACCAGCTACCGGCGTGCTGCCAGCCGGTGAGCATCGCGCCGGAGGCGGAGAAGAGGTACCAGGTGCCGTCGATCTGGGTCCAGCCGGTGGCCATCGCACCGGTCGCAGGATCGAGGTAGTACCAGCTACCGGCGTCCGTGAGCCATCCGCTCGCGCGGGCACCGTAGGCGTTGTAGTAGCTCCACACGCCGCCCTGGTTATCCCAGCCGGTGACCATCATGCCATCTGCGCCGAAGCGGTAGGTGGCCTCGCCAATGACGATCGTCTGGTTCATCGCGTAGCTGGAGTCTTCCAGCTGCCACTTCCAACCCGAACCGGTGTTGACCCAGTGGGCGGGAGTGGCCGTCGGGTTCGGTTCCGGGGCGGGCTGCGGCTGCGGGTCCGGCGTGGGCTCGGGCTCGGGGGCGTCCTCTTCGCCGGGGTCGGTCAGGCCGAGGTAGGTGGCGTCCAGTCGCATGAACTCGATGTTCTTGTAGCCGCCGGACTCGTACAGCAGGCCCCAGGTACCATCACCGAGGGGGTGCAGCGTCGAGTAGGCCATCTCGCCGCTCTCGAAGACCTTGCCGTCGTTCCAGGTGAAGCCGTCATCGTAGGAGATGCGAATCGTACCGTTGGCGCGGGCGCTGGAGGAGTCGGCGTTGGAGAAGAGCAGGACGCGGGCGCGCGCGGAGCCCTCGGGGGCATCCGGGTAGGCGCGCACGATGGAGGCGTTGTTACGCGGATCTGTCAGGTCCCAGTTGTGGCGGAAGGGGCCCCAGGTCTCGCCGCCGTCGTAGGAGATGGCTTCGAGGCGCTGGCCGGCGGTGCCCTGCGTGCGCGAGTTGAGGAGCAGGCGACCGTCGGAGAGCTCGACGACCTTGTTCTCGTCGGCGCTGCCCTCGGTGGGTGCGCCGGGCTTCCAGGTCTGCCCGTGGTCGTCGGAGTAGACGGAGACGGCCATGAGCGAGGTCGTTCCGGTGTTGGCAACGGCGTACTGCTGAATGAGGCGACCGGCGTGGGCGCCGTAGCGCAGCTGGATGCCTTCACCGGAGGAAGCAAAGCGGGTGAACCACTTGTCCCCGTATCCGGCGGTCACCTGGTCGGTGATGGTGCGCGGGTTCACCCAGGTCTCACCGTTGTCGTGGGACTCGACGACGTGGGCATGCAGGATGTTACGCGCCGCAGGATCGGTGCCCAGCTGGGACTGGAAGAGGCCGGCATCGTAGGACTTCACCGAGAACAGGAAGATCGTTCCGGTGGTGCGGTCCACGACGAAGGAGGGGTCGGAGTAGCCGATCTTCTGGGCGCCGGGGGTGCCGGCGAGGGCGGTCTTGATCGGGGTCCAGGACTTACCGCCATCCTTGGAGATGCGGTAGACGATGGAGTTGGCCTGAGGCGCGTCCTGGCAGGTGTTCGGGCGACCGTCCCACGAGGCGATGATCCAGCCGTTGTTGGCGGTGGTCAGAGCGGGGATGCGGTGGCAGCTGAATCCGGCGAGGCCGGGGGACGCGAGGCGAACCTTGTCGCCGATCGCGTAGTCCTGCGGGGTCTCCAGCGGATCCGGGGCCGGGGGACGATCGCCCTGGGCGACGGTCACCGGGTCTGCGTTGGCAGTAATGCCACCGGCGATGACGTCGGTGCCGTTGCGGTCACGGGTGGCTGCCCACGTTGAGGTGGGGGTGAAGCTACCGGCTGCTACGTCTGCTGCCGTCACGGTGTGGGTCGCGGTCGTGCACTGCTTGGTCGTGTGCGCGGCCAGGTTGTGCCAGCGGCAGTTGGGGGCACCGGTGGTGAGAACGCCGGATAGGTTGGAGTCCACCGGGAAGACGGTGAGCGCATTGTCGGTGTTGTTGGTGTAGGTGAAGGTGACGGTGATGAGGTCGCCCTCGTACACCTTGTCTCCGTGGGAGTCGGTGCGAGTGGCGGTGACGGTGATCGGGGCCGATTCTTCATCGGTTGTCGCGACCACCGTGGGAGCGGCGGCGTCAGTGTCACTGGTGGGCGTTGCAAACGCGGGAACTGAGAGCGTCGCGCATAGCAGCGCTGCTCCCGAGAGGGCCGCGAGGGCACGCCCGTAGTGGCGGAGGGTCATCGTTGGTCCTTCCGATGTGGGTGGTCATTCTGAGGCGAGCAAGTCATATCTCACTCTCCACAAGATTCATCATACAAATTTAGATGCTGACCAACCAGTTATACGACATGTATGCGCCCCATCAGACCCCATGGATAACGCAAAACCATAAGGACGCGAACAACTGTCACACCCCACTTGCTCGCCAGCTTCGCTCAGAAGGAGCCAATAGCACCATCCCAACGCACACGGACAGCTTCAGGTGTCACACTCTGTGCCTAAGGCATGATAGCGGCGCGCTTCCCGCCAACAAGCCAGCTCCCAATCGGTCAAACCCCATCTCTCTTGACCGAGTGACAGAGCTCGAACGTACACCCGACACACGTTTCCAGCGCGAAGAGAAGATTGGCTTGGGACAACGATGGGACCGCGCGCGATCGCGAGCACGACACCACGACGCTACAAGCTCCAAATTGTTGCCTCGCTCGAGCTCACGACAAGCGGCGCACGCATTGCCGTCAGCACTGAGAGGCCCTCGGTCCGTCTTGGCGCATCCACAGAGGCCAAACCCGAGCGCCGCCTCTGGCTCGCGGCAGACGAACGCATAGACCAGCCCCGGCCTCGTCCCATGTAGGAACGAGGCCGGGGCGTGACGCTATCCGAAACGGAGCTCGAGATCAGCGCGCGGCGCTGCCCTCGGTGTAGTCCTCGTCGGAGTCGGTCCAGCCGAAGGCCTTGCGCAGCTTCTGGCCGGTCTTCTCGATCGGGTGGGCCTCTTCCTCGGCGCGCAGCGCCTTGAACTCGAGGGCGCCGTTATCCTGATCGGCAATGAACTTGCGAGCGAAGGTGCCGTCCTGAATGTCGGCCAGAACAGCCTTCATGGCCTCCTTGGAGGACTCGTTGATGACGCGCGGGCCGGAGACGTAGTCGCCGTACTCAGCGGTGTCGGAGCAGGACCAACGCTGCTTGGTGATGCCGCCCTCGTTGATGAGGTCGACGATCAGCTTCATCTCGTGGCAGACCTCGAAGTAGGCGATCTCGGGCTGGTAGCCAGCCTCGACCAGGGTCTCGAAGCCGGCCTGGATCAGGTGGGAGACGCCGCCACACAGGACAGCCTGCTCGCCGAACAGGTCGGTTTCGGTCTCTTCGGTGAAGGTCGTCTTGATGACGCCGGCGCGGGTGCCGCCGATGGCCTTCGCGTAGGACAGGACGAGGTCCCAGGCCTGGCCGGAGGCGTCCACCTCAACGGCGACGACGTCCGGGGTGCCCTTGCCCTGGGTGTAGGTCTCGCGGACCTTGTGGCCGGGGCCCTTGGGGGCGACCATGACGACGTCGTGGCCCTCGGGGACCTCGATGTAGCCGTAGCGGATGTTGAAGCCGTGCGCGAAGAGGAGGGCGGCGCCTTCCTTCAGGTTGGGGGCAACCTGCTCGGCGTACACGTAGCGCTGGACCTGGTCGGGCAGCAGCAGCGAGACGACGTCGCCCTCAGCGACGGCCTCGGCCACGTCCTTGACCTCAAGGCCGGCGGCCTCAGCCTTGGCCCAGGAGGAGGAACCGGGGCGCAGGCCGACGACCACGTCAACTCCGGAATCCTTCAGGTTCAGCGCGTGCGCGTGACCCTGCGAACCGTAACCAATGATGGCAACCTTCTTGGACTGGATCAGCGACAGGTCTGCGCCGTCGTCGTAGATGATTTCTGCCATTTTCATTTCTCCTTCAGTTGATCCGTGATCGAGCGCGACCCGCGGCCGATAGCCACGGCGCCCGACTGGACGAGTTCGGTGACGCCGTAGGGCTCCAGGGCCCGCAGCAGCGCCTCCAGCTTGGATAGGGAGCCGATCGATTCGATGACGACCGACTCGGGTTGCACGTCGACGACGTGTGCGCGGAACAGGTCCACGATCTGCAGGACCGAGGTGCGACGGGTCTCGTCAGCCTGGACCTTCATCATGAGCAGACGCCGTTCGACGGAGTCTTCGGGTTCAAGCTCGACGACCTTGAGGACGTTGATGAGCTTGTTGAGCTGCTTGACCACCTGCTCGATGGGCGCGGAGTCTGCGTCCACGATGATGGTCATGCGGGAGATCTCCGGGTGTTCGGTCTCTCCCACGGTCAGCGACTTGATATTAAAGGCGCGGCGGGCGAAAAGCGCGGCGACGCGAGTGAGCACGCCGGGCTTGTTTTCGACCAACACGGCCAGAGTGTGACGATTCGTCATCAGTCTTCCACCTCCCAGTCGGGCGCCATGCCCTTGGCGTAACGAATCTCATCGTTGGACACACCCGCGGCGACCATCGGCCAGACCATCGAGTCCTTGGAGACGCGGAAGTCAATGAGAACGGGGCGATCGTTGATCGACATGGCCCATTCGATGGCCTCGTCGACCTCGTCGATGGAGCGAACGGTGCGCGCCGCCATGCCGTAGGCCTGCGCGAGCATCTCGAAGTTGGGGATCTGCTCGCCCTCGACGGGGTTGAGCGTCGTGTTCGAGTAGCGCTTGCCGAAGAACAGGGACTGCCACTGGCGGACCATGCCCAGCACCGAGTTGTTGATGAGGGCGACCTTGATCGGGATGTTGTTGATCGTGCAGGTGGCCAGTTCCTGGTTGGTCATCTGGAAGGAGCCGTCGCCGTCAATCGCCCACACGACCTTGTCGGGGGCAGCGACCTGGGCGCCCATGGCTGCGGGGATGCAGTAGCCCATGGTGCCGGAGCCGGACGAGGAGATGAAGCTGCGCGGGTTGTCGAGCGTGATGAACTGGGCGGACCACATCTGGTGCTGGCCCACGCCCGTCACGTAGATCGCCTCGGGGCCGACCTTGTCGGAGAGCTTCTTGATGACTTCCTGGGGTGCCATCATGCCGTCTTCGGGCTCGGCCCATCCGATCGGGTACTTGGTACGCAGGCGGTCGAGGTAGCGCCACCATCCGGAGATATCCGCCTTGTTTTCCGACGAGGCCTGGGCAATTTCCTCGGTGAGGATCGGCAGGGCAGTCGCCAGGTCGGCGACGATCGGGATGTCGGCGTGGCGGTTCTTCGAGATCTCCGCGGCGTCGATGTCGATGTGCACGACGGTGGCGCGGGGCGCGAAGGAGTCGAGGCGGCCCGTCACGCGGTCGTCGAAGCGGGCGCCGAGGGCCACGATCAGGTCGGCGCGCTGGAGGGCACCGACGGCCGCCACGGTGCCGTGCATGCCGGGCATGCCGAGGTTGTGGCGATCAGAGTCGGGGAACGCTCCGCGGGCGGTCAGCGTGGTGACGACGGGGGCGTTCGTGACCTCGACAAGGTCGGCGAGGGCGTCGGTGGAGCCGGAGCGCACGATGCCGCCGCCCACGTAGAGCACGGGGGCCTGGGCGTCGGCGATCGCGCGGGCAGCCGCGCGCACCTGCTTCATGTTCGGCTTGTCCGCGACGCGGTAGCCGGGCAGGTCGATGGCGGGAGGCCAGGAGAAGTCCATCTCCGCGACCTGCGCGGACTTGGTGATGTCCACGAGGACCGGGCCGGGGCGGCCGGTGCCCGCGAGGTGGAAGGCCTCGGCCAGGCGCGCGGGGATCTCCGCGGGATCCGTGACGAGGAAAGAGTGCTTGGTGATGGGCATCGACGCGCCCACGACGTCAGCTTCCTGGAAGGCGTCGCTGCCGATCAGGGATGCGCCGACCTGACCCGAGATCACGACGATCGGGACCGAGTCCATGCAGGCGTCGCCCAGGGCCGTCAGCACGTTGGTAGCGCCGGGGCCAGACGTCACGATCGCGCAGCCGACCTTACCGGTGGCCAGAGCGTAGCCTTCGGCGGCGTGGCCCGCGCCCTGCTCGTGACGGACAAGAATGTGGCGGATGGACGTCGACGCCAGCAGCGGGTCGTAGGTCGGCAGAATTGCGCCACCGGGCATACCGAACACGTCGGTAACGCCCAGGGCCTCGAGGCTGGCCACGATAGCCTCGGCTCCGGTCATGCGGGTGGTGTTGGCGGTGTCGCTCACCATTCGTCCTCTCAATCGTTGGGACCGTCTCAAAGAAAAAACCCCGTCAGATCCGGCTTTCGCGCGGATGCGGGGAATTCGGCGTGCGATCCATCCTCACGTTACACGGCAGGCATCGCACGCCCGGGTACGATGACCAGAGCGCGAATTCCAATTCCGCGAACGTTGAGCATGCCTTTACCGTATCTCTCCCGAGCGCTGCTCTCTTGTTCATCTCATTGTGCGGAACTTCCGGCTCTCATCGCCATCTAGGCCAAAGGACTGAGATACACAGCACGCTTTACTGGTTAAATTGACTCATACCTCATATCACAATCCACAACACGGAGACTTCATCGTGCATCAGGTATTCGAGATTCTGAGCGAACAGCCAGTTCTGTTCCTCTTCCTTCTCATCGGTATAGGCATGGCGTTCGGCCATGTGAAAATCAGGGGCATTAGCCTCGGCGCCGCCGCCGTTCTGTTCTTTGCCATCGTGTTGGCTGCGTGGGCGCAGTCCTACGACATCGAGCTGCGAGTCACCCCTCAGCTGGGTACTCTCGGCCTGACGCTCTTCACGTTCGCGATCGGCATCAACTCGGGTGCGTCGTTCTTCCACAACCTGAAGACCGCCGTCGGCCCGATTCTGTCGATGGTTGCCCTCTACGGCATCACCGCCACCGTCGGCCTCTACCTCGGTAAGGCCATGGGCATGGACGTTCCGCTCATCGCCGGTACCTTTGCGGGCTCGGTGACGAACACACCCGCTCTGGCCGCTGCCGGCGAGGCCTCCGGCGATCCTGCACGTGCGACGGTCGGCTACTCGATCGCCTACCTCTTCGGCGTCATCGGCATGCTTGCCGCTTCGATGGCCGCACTGCACTACGGCCGCAACGATAAGGACGCTCCCTCTCCCCTGTCGAACCGCACGATCCGCGTCGAGCGCGACGACCACCCCTTCGTCGGCGACATCTACGAGAAGCTCGGCGAGAAGGTCTCCTTCTCCCGTCTGCGCCGCGGCGAGACCGGCCCAATCACCCGTCCCCAGATGTCGGACACCCTGGATCCTGGTGACCTCGTGACGGTCGTCGGTCCCCGCGAGCTCGTCGCACGTGCGGCAACGGAGCTCGGCCACGCGTCCTCTCACTCCCTCATGCAGGACCGCTCCTACCTGGACTTCCGCCGCATGACGATCTCCAACCCGAAGGTCGCCGGACGCACGGTCGCCTCGCTCGGCCTCGCCAAGGAGTTCTCCGCGACGATCTCGCGCGTGCGCCGCGGCGACGTCGACATGGTCGCTGAGCCGGGCCTCGTCCTCCAGCAGGGTGACCGTGTGCGCGTCGTCGCTCCCACGTCCAAGATGGCCGAGATTACGAAGTTCTTCGGTGACTCGAGTCATGGTCTCACGGATCTCAACCCGATCGCCCTGGGCATCGGCATGGCGCTGGGTATTGCGATCGGCGAGCTGCCGATCCTGACCCCCTCCGGCGAGTACTTCTCGATCGGTTCCGCCGCCGGCACGCTCATCGTGGGCCTCATCTTCGGCCGCGTCGGCCGCATCGGCCCCATCGCGACGGCTCTGCCCTTCACGACCTGCCAGGTGATGGCCGAGCTCGGCCTGCTCATCTTCCTCGCGCAGGCAGGCGCGAAGGCCGGTGGACAGATCCTCGAGGCGTTCACCTCGGGCGCATGGATCAGCATCTTCGCCCTCGGCTTTATCATGACGTCGATTATGGCGATCGGCCTGTACTGCACAATGCGTTGGCTCTTCAAGATGGGTGGCACGAAGCTTGCCGGTCTGCTCGGTGGCGCTCAGACGCAGCCCGCCGTTCTCGCCTTCGCGAACGGCCGCACCAACGCCGATCCTCGCGTGGCGCTCGGCTACGCACTCGTCTACCCGGTCGCGATGGTTGGAAAGATCGTCGTCGCACAGATCCTGGGCGGCATGTAGCGGTAGTTTCTCCCGCGGGTTCGATCCTGCGACAACAATGGGGCCGGTCCTTTCGGGCCGGCCCCATTCGTATGCCCTCTCGCCATCTCCTAGGCGCGTCACGGGAACTGCACCACCAATACCCATCAGGACCGCTACGGGGCCTGCTCGGCGCCATGCGGTGCCCGTGGGCGACGCCGGGGTCAGGTAACCAAAAGCCAACACGTGGCCTGCTAGGCCTGGCTGCGGTGCCCGTGGCCGGTGGCGTGGCCTGGTAGCAAAGAAGCAGCGCCTGATCCGACGCAATCGCCTGATCTATCCTCGCGGCGTCGCCTTTGTTCCGGGCACCGCATGGCCTGCCCGCCCGCTCGTCGCCCGCGCCGCGAGCTGCGCTCGGCGCGTCGCCTCGAAGCCCGGCCAGGCCCCGCAGGCCCTGCGATGCCCTCCACAAGGGCGACGCTTGCTCAGTACGTTGTCATAACCCTCTATGCCTGCTAACTCGGCCTACGCACAAACGAGGCCGCGACCGGTTTCCCGGCCACGGCCTCGTCAATGAATGAGCGTCAGCGCGAAATCAGCGCGACGAGCACTCGAGCAGTCACTGCCGCCACGCACACAATGGCGATGTTACGTCCGACGGCGCGGATCTCGTCGCGGTCGATCTCGTACTCAATCTCGAATGACGGCGGCTTCAGGCCCGCCTCGATGTCGAACTTCATGCGTTCTCCTCCTCATACTCCCACAGGTTCGGGACTCGTTCTTCCTTTTCGACGAGCCAGTTCTTATCCGTCAGCATACGGGAGAGCGCCAGGCCCATGCCGATCGCCACGATCGTGAACATGACTGTGAAGAGAGCTGTGAGGGCATCGTCGATCTGCTGGTTGTTCAGGTAGGTGAGCGCACGGTACAGCGGCACGCCCGGGATCATGATGACGACAGCGGGGACGGACAGGGTCACGCGCGAGAAGCGCGTCCTGCGGGCCACGAAAACTGCGAGAAGGCCGGCGGCGAGAGCGGCGAGGCCAACGGCAGCCGGAGCGGGAACTCCGAGTTCCAGATGCAGCGCGATACGAGCCGTATTGATAACCGCACCGATGAGAGCGGCCGTCGCACAGACGCGTTGCGGCGAGTTGAAAAGCATCGCGAACCCGTATGCGGCCACAAAGCTCGTGAGGAAGCGCAGGAGGTAATGCAGCCAGGGAACGAGCGAGACACCGTACTCGGGGGTCACGGACCAACCGAAAACAGCCGAGATCGCCCAGACAGCCACGCCGGCCGACATGACGAGCATCGTGACGTAGACGAGGCGGCCGACGCCGCCTTGGAAGTCTTGTCGCACCAAATCAATCAGACCCGTCACCAGCGGGAAGCCGGGGACCAGGAAGAGCAGCGCGGAAATGAAGCCAGCCTGATGCGTCGACTCAATGCCGAGGAAATGCTGTGCGGGAGCAACGAGAAGTATATAGATCATTGCTGCGAGAGCGCCACAGGCCATCCACACGCCGAAGTGGTTCATGTGGCGGATCAGCATCTGGCGGCGCAGTGCCTGCCCGAAGAACGAGGCGACGGCGACGGCAGAGCATTCGACCCATCCCCCACCGTTCAGGAATGCGAAGGCCGCACAGGCGAGACCGGAGGCAAGCGCGTTGGAGAACCAGTCGTAGAGGCCGGGAACCTTCGCGATCTTGTCGAGTTCATCCGATACGTCCTCGACACGCACAGACTTGCCGTGCAGAGAGGCCACGTAGTTGTTGATGCGGTCGATCTTGTCTGCGTTCACGCCCATGAGGCGCTGCTCAGCGAGCTCCGTGCGGAATGTACCGTTCGCGTAGGCAGTGGCGATGATCTCCGTGTAGGTGACCTGTGCTCGGTGCTCAGAAATTCCGACAGCGCGCGCGAGGTCTGCCATCGACTTTTTCACGCGGTACGCACTCGCACCAAACGAGAGAAGCATCTGGCCGAGTCGGAGAACGACCTGGGATTGATGGGCAAGGCGATCGTGCGCCGCCATGCGTTGAGCAAGAACCTCATCTTTGCCACCGTGGTGGTGAGGCCCGTGCGGATGTGAAGAAGTGACCATGGGTATAGCATCGCACGCGATACAGCGATATGCGGGCGACGTTGGTCCGTGACGTGCGATGTTTCATGTGGTGGACACATGACACGTGTACTGACCGCCAGTCCCAGGCGCGGAGAGATCGCAACGGGGGAAGGGCGTGTCGAAAGGCGGACGACAAAGAAGCGGCCGGAGACGTGACGTCTCCGGCCGCAAAAACGAGAGGGACGGCACGCTATCGCGGTCCGTCCCTCTCGATTCGGTGTGTTGTGGCGGTGTCCTACTCTCCCACAACCTGTCGGTTGCAGTACCATTGGCGCTGCCGGGCTTAGCTTCCAGGTTCGGAATGGGTGCTGGGCGTTTCCCCGGTGCTATGACCACCACAAGATTGGTGTTCAACACTCTCCCCCGTAGTGTTGTGGCGGGGGTGTGGGTTGATCGTGGTTTGTATAGTGGTTGCGGCTGTTGTGCTGGTGTTTCTTGTTCACCCCAACGGTGTGTTGGGTGGTTGTTTAGTGTTGGCCCATTAGTACCAGTCGGCTCGCGAGCACATTGCTGTGCTTCCACCTCTGGCCTATCGACCCGCTAGTCTGGCGGGGGCCTCTCACCCCACGGGGGGGCGTGGAAATCTCATCTTGAAGCAGGCTTCCCGCTTAGATGCTTTCAGCGGTTATCCCTTCCGAACGTAGCTAACCAGCCATGCACCTGGCGGTACAACTGGCACACCAGAGGTTCGTCCATCCCGGTCCTCTCGTACTAGGGACGGCCCTTCTCAAATTTCCTGCGCGCACAGAGGATAGGGACCGAACTGTCTCACGACGTTCTGAACCCAGCTCGCGTACCGCTTTAATGGGCGAACAGCCCAACCCTTGGGACCAACTCCAGCCCCAGGATGCGACGAGCCGACATCGAGGTGCCAAACCATGCCGTCGATATGGACTCTTGGGCAAGATCAGCCTGTTATCCCCGGGGTACCTTTTATCCGTTGAGCGACCACGCACCCACGTGCCATGGCCGGATCACTAGTTCCTGCTTTCGCACCTGCTCGACCCGTCGGTCTCACAGTCAAGCTCCCTTGTACACTTGCACTCGCCACCTGATTACCAACCAGGCTGAGGGAACCTTTGAGCGCCTCCGTTACATTTTAGGAGGCAACCGCCCCAGTTAAACTACCCACCAGGCACTGTCCCCAACCCGGATCACGGGCCAAGGTTGAGGTGACCGCTTGAACCAGAATGGTATTTCAACGACGACTCCACCACCGCTGGCGCGGCAGCTTCACAGTCTCCCACCTATCCTACACAAGTCCAAGCGAACACCAATACCAAGCTATAGTAAAGGTCCCGGGGTCTTTCCGTCCTTCTGCGCGAAACGAGCATCTTTACTCGTACTGCAATTTCACCGAGTTCGCGGTTGAGACAGCGGAGAAGTCGTTACGCCATTCGTGCAGGTCGGAACTTACCCGACAAGGAATTTCGCTACCTTAGGATGGTTATAGTTACCACCGCCGTTTACTGGGGCTTAAATTCACCGCTTCACACCCCAAAAGGGGGTGTTGACGGTTCCTCTTAACCTTCCAGCACCGGGCAGGCGTCAGTGCGTATACATCGCCTTACGGCTTCGCACGCACCTGTGTTTTTGATAAACAGTCGCTTCTCCCTATTCTCTGCGACCCCACAACCCCACACCCACGCATGATGGGCCGAAGTCACGGGGTCCTCCTTATCCCGAAGTTACGGAGGAATTTTGCCGAGTTCCTTAACCACGATTCACTCGAACGCCTCGGTATACTCTACCTGACCACCTGAGTCGGTTTAGGGTACGGGCGCGTCATGCCCTCACGTCGAGGCTTTTCTCGGCAGCTTAGGATCACCACAAGTCCACACACGCGTGTGTCCCTCATCAGTTCTCACCCTAGTGCCCCCCGGATTTGCCTGGGAGGCGGGCCACAACCTTAAATACGCACAACCATCGGCGCACTGCAGCTACCTGTCTGCGTCACCCCTGTTAACACGCTTGCCTACCATCACCGGGGCCCCAAGACCCACACACACCAACACGCCCGAAAGCGTGGAGGCGGCGTGAGCAAATTGGTTAGCACAATGACTTCAGCATGGGCGGTCATAACGCGGTACCAGAATATCAACTGGTTGTCCATCGACTACGCCTGTCGGCCTCGCCTTAGGACCCGACTAACCCAGGGCGGATAAACCTAGCCCTGGAACCCTTAGTCAATCGGCGCTGCGGATTCTCACCGCAGATTCGTTACTCATGCCTGCATTCTCACTCCCACACAATCCACCAGAAGTTCCCTCCAGGCTTCACCTCGTGCAGGACGCTCCCCTACCCAACAACACACCGACATCCAGTTCCTGGTGCCAGCTCTGCGTGTTGTTGCCACAGCTTCGGCGGTACGCTTGAGCCCCGCTACATTGTCGGCGCAGAACCACTTGACCAGTGAGCTATTACGCACTCTTTCAAGGATGGCTGCTTCTAAGCCAACCTCCTGGTTGTCACCGCGACTCCACATCCTTTCCCACTTAGCGTACGCTTAGGGGCCTTAGCTGATGATCTGGGCTGTTTCCCTCTCGACTACGAAGCTTATCCCCCGCAGTCTCACTGCCGCGCTACACCTAATGGCATTCGGAGTTTGGCTGACGTCAGTAACCCATAGGGCCCATCGGCCATCCAGTAGCTCTACCTCCACCAGGGACCACGCGACGCTGCACCTAAATGCATTTCGGGGAGAACCAGCTATCACGGAGTTTGATTGGCCTTTCACCCCTACCCACAGTTCATCCCCCAGGTTTTCAACCCTGGTGGGTTCGGTCCTCCACACAGTCTTACCTCTGCTTCAACCTGACCATGGGTAGATCACCCCGCTTCGGGTCTAGAACACGCGACACACGCCATCTTTCAGACTCGCTTTCGCTACGCATACCCCACACGGGTTAAGCACGCCACGTATCACTAACTCGCAGGCTCATTCTTCAAAAGGCACGCCATCACCCCTCAAGGCTCTGACGGCTTACAGGCACACGGTTTCAGGTACTATTTCACTCCCCTCCCGGGGTACTTTTCACCATTCCCTCACGGTACTATGCACTATCGGTCATCAAGTAGTATTTAGGCTTACCAAGTGGTCTTGGCAGATTCACACGAGATTTCACGAGTCCCGCGCTACTCGGGTACCACACCCACACCACACGCCACCGGTCCGTTTACACGACTATCACGCTCTACGGTCAGACTTCCCAGACTGTTCAACTCCCAACAACAAGTGATGCGATCCCCCGGCAGAAAGATCCAATATGGCCCCACAACACCAAACACGCAACGGCCGCCGCCTTTGACACGCATCTGGTTTAGCCTCCTCCGCTTTCGCTCGCCACTACTCACGGAATATCTTTTCCTGCGGGTACTGAGATGTTTCACTTCCCCGCGTTCCCCCCACCACCCTATACACGTTCAGATGATGGTAACCCAGCACAACCCAGGTTAGGTTCCCCCATTCGGACACCCTCGGATAATAACGCTCGCTCGCCAGCTCCCCGAGGCATATCGCAGGCCGCAACGTCCTTCATCAGCTCTTGATGCCAAGGCATCCACCGAATGCCCAATAAAACTAAACAAAACACAAAAAACAGTACAGAACAAATATGCTCGCAACCACTATACAAATCACAAACAACCCACCACACACACCCACACCCAACAAACCATCAGGCCGGCTGCGCGGGCAACCACCACAACACGTGGCGGACGCCAACACGGTGTTGAACGTGAACCCGACAGTGTGCTCGCTCGTATAACTTCTTATGCCCAACCCAGTAACGCACCCACACCCACCACCCACATCGGGTGGCGTACACATGCAGGCACAAGAAAACAACCCAACACACCAACCAAAAGGCCACCATGCTGCATTGTTCCCCAACAAATGGGCTCCCTAGAAAGGAGGTGATCCAGCCGCACCTTCCGGTACGGCTACCTTGTTACGACTTCGTCCCAATCGCCAATCCCACCTTCGACCACTCCCCCCGCACAAAGCGGTTAGGCCATGGGCTTCGGGTGTTACCAACTTTCGTGACGTGACGGGCGGTGTGTACAAGGCCCGAGAACGTATTCACCGCAGCGTTGCTGATCTGCGATTACTAGCGACTCCACCTTCATGGGGTCGAGTTGCAGACCCCAATCCGAACTGAGACTGGCTTTAAGGGATTCGCTCCACCTCACAGTATCGCAACCCTCTGTACCAGCCATTGTAGCATGCGTGAAGCCCAAGACATAAGGGGCATGATGATTTGACGTCATCCCCACCTTCCTCCGAGTTAACCCCGGCAGTCCCCCACGAGTCCCCACCATCACGTGCTGGCAACATAGGGCAAGGGTTGCGCTCGTTGCGGGACTTAACCCAACATCTCACGACACGAGCTGACGACAACCATGCACCACCTGCACACGACCAACTAAATGCCACCACATCTCTGCAGTGCCGCCGTGCATGTCAAGCCTTGGTAAGGTTCTTCGCGTTGCATCGAATTAATCCGCATGCTCCGCCGCTTGTGCGGGCCCCCGTCAATTCCTTTGAGTTTTAGCCTTGCGGCCGTACTCCCCAGGCGGGGCACTTAAAGCGTTAGCTACGGCGCAGAAACCACGGGTGGCCCCCACACCTAGTGCCCAACGTTTACAGCGTGGACTACCAGGGTATCTAATCCTGTTCGCTCCCCACGCTTTCGCTCCTCAGCGTCAGTAACGGCCCAGAGACCCGCCTTCGCCACCGGTGTTCTTCCTGATATCTGCGCATTCCACCGCTACACCAGGAGTTCCAGTCTCCCCTACCGCACTCAAGTCAGCCCGTACCCACCGCACGCCCCCAGTTAAGCCAGAGGATTTCACGGCAGACGCGACCAACCGCCTACAAGCCCTTTACGCCCAATAATTCCGGACAACGCTCGCGCCCTACGTATTACCGCGGCTGCTGGCACGTAGTTAGCCGGCGCTTCTT
The DNA here is from genome assembly GCF_000154225.1 of Schaalia dentiphila ATCC 17982. Taxonomy (NCBI): domain Bacteria; kingdom Bacillati; phylum Actinomycetota; class Actinomycetes; order Actinomycetales; family Actinomycetaceae; genus Schaalia; species Schaalia dentiphila. The sequence goes on from NZ_DS264586.1 coordinate 1,773,007, forward strand.
TACCCACTACCCTCACCACAACCTTGAGTTGCGGCTTGACCATGAGCGAAAGAGGTTTACAACCCGAAGGCCTCCATCCCTCACGCGGCGTCGCTGCATCAGGCTTTCGCCCATTGTGCAATATTCCCCACTGCTGCCTCCCGTAGGAGTCTGGGCCGTATCTCAGTCCCAATGTGACCGGTCACCCTCTCAGGCCGGCTACCCGTCAAAGCCTTGGTAGGCCATCACCCCACCAACAAGCTGATAGGCCGCGAGCCCATCCCCCACCAGAAAAAACCTTTCCACCAACCCCCATGCGAAGATCAGTGAATATCCAGTATTAGCACCCGTTTCCGGGCGTTATCCCAAAGAAGGGGGCAGGTTACTCACGTGTTACTCACCCGTTCGCCACTCATCCACCCAGCAAGCTGGGCTTCAGCGTTCGACTTGCATGTGTTAAGCACGCCGCCAGCGTTCGTCCTGAGCCAGGATCAAACTCTCCGAACAAAAACAAAAACGTTAAAGCCCAGAAAAACCAACCAACCAAACAAGGCCAGCCAGCAATCCCAACCAAAAACACTCAAAAACAAAAAACAGGCATAAAAAACAAACAAACACACTATCGAGTTCACAAACAACACCCACACACCCCAGAAAACCAAGCCAAAAACCCAGCCACCAGAGCAGTGAACCACCACCACAAACCCACTCACAAGCTCGCGGCGACAGGTGAATAATCTACCCACCCCCACACCCAAAGTCAAACCAAAACACCGTGACCCCCACCACACACCCCACAAACCCACCAAACACAACGAAAAGAGGGTGCCCGATTGTTATCGGACACCCTCTCTCCCAGAAAGCTCAGCTGAGCTCCAGCACCGCGAGGTTCTTACGGCCCTTACGAATGAGAGCCAGTCCACCGGCGAGAACGTCTTCTTCGCGCAGAACAGCCTCTGGATCCTCAACCTTGACGTTGTTGATGGAGGCGCCGCCGGAGGAGATCGTACGGCGTGCCGCAGTCTTGCCCTTCTCAAAGCCGAGGGCGACGAACGCATCGGCCACAGTCGACTCACCGACGGTGAGAGAAGCGCGCGGCAGATCGGCGGTTGCTGCGGCCAGGGTAGCCTCATCAAGATCACGGATGTCGCCACCGCCCCACAGGGCGTCGGTCGCCGCGAGGACGCGCTCGAGCTGATCGGCGCCGTGCACGAGCTCGGTGACGGAGGCAGCCAGTGCTTTCTGCGCGGCGCGCTGGTGCGGACGCTCGGCGACCTCGACGGCCAACGCTTCGATCTCTTCACGCGACTTGAACGTGAATATCTTCAGGAAGCGCACGACGTCGTCGTCCGCGACCTGGAGCCAGAACTGGTAGAAGGCGTAGGGGGTCATCATTTCGGGGTCGAGCCAGATGGCACCGCCCTCAGACTTGCCGAACTTGGTTCCGTCGGCCTTGGTGATAATCGGCGTGGTCATCACGTGGGTATCGACGCCTTCGACCTTACGGATCAGGTCGACGCCGCCAACCATGTTCCCCCACTGGTCGTTACCGCCGGTCTCGAGCGTGCAACCGTTGCGGCGGTAGAGCTCGAGGAAGTCGTTGGCCTGGAGCACCTGGTAGGAGAACTCCGTGTAGGAGATACCCTCGTCCGACGCGATACGGCGGGCAACGATGTCCTTATTGAGCATGGTGCCCACGCGGAAGTACTTACCGATCGTGCGCAGCAGGTCGATCGCACTCATCTCCTGCGTCCAGTCCAGGTTGTTCACCATCGTGGCCGCAGCGGGTCCCTCGAAGTCGAGGAACTTCGAGATCTGCGAATGCAGGCGATCCGCCCATCCCTTCACGACCTCGGTCGACTGAAGCTGACGCTCGCCACTCTGACGCGGGTCGCCGATCTGCCCGGTGGCACCGCCCACGAGAGCGAGCGGACGGTGACCGGCGAGCTGCAGGTGGCGCATCACGATCAGCTGAACCAGGTGTCCGTGATGCAGAGACGGCGCGGTCGGGTCATAGCCGCAATAGAAGGTGACAGGTCCGGCGTTCAGGTGCTCGCGGAGCGCCTCGAGGTCGGTGTGCTGAGCGAGCAGCCCACGCCACTGCAGTTCGTCCAGAATGTCTGTCACGAAAGTTGTCCTTCCTTGCGGATTCGACGGATGAGTACCGTTATAGTGTATCGGCTTGCGAGTACTGGCGTTAGCGCAGCGCCGTAGCCGCCCACTTGCGCGCATCGGCGAGGCCTGCCTCGGCCTCGGCGATCTGCTCACGGACGCGCTCAGGGGCAGTGCCACCACGCCCACGGCGGGCACCGACTGAGCCTTCGACAGTCAGCACCGAACGGACCTCGGGGGTCAGGGCCGACGAGGCCTGGGCGAGCTCCTCGTCGGTCAGGTCAGCGAGCTCCACTCCCCTGGCCTCGGCCAGGCGCACGCACGCACCCGAGATCTCGTGTGCGTCGCGGAACGGAACGCCCTGCTTGACGAGCCATTCGGCAATGTCGGTGGCGAGCGAGAATCCCTGGGGGGCCAGCTCCTCGAGACGGTCGAGATGAATCGTCATCGTGTCGATCATGCCTGCGACGGCCGGACACAAGATGTCGAGGGTGTCGATCTGGTCGAACACCGGCTCCTTGTCCTCCTGAAGATCGCGGTCGTAGGCAAGCGGAATACCCTTGAGCACCGCGAGCAAACCGGTCAGGTCACCGATCAGTCGGCCAGCCTTGCCGCGGGCCAGCTCCGCAACGTCGGGGTTCTTCTTCTGAGGCATGATCGACGAACCCGTGGAGTACGAGTCGTCCAGCGTCACGTAGCCGAACTCCTTCGTATTCCAGATGACAATCTCCTCGGACAGGCGCGAAATGTCGATGCCGATCTGCGCGCACACGAAGGCGAACTCAGCGACCACGTCACGAGCAGCCGTGCCGTCGATCGAGTTTTCGACGGAGTCGGTGAAGCCAAGTGCAGCCGCAATACGACGCGGATCCATACCCAGCGTATTGCCGGCGAGCGCACCGGAACCGTACGGGGAGATAGCCGCGCGCTTGTCCCAGTCATGCAGACGTGCGACGTCGCGCAGCAGCGGCCACACGTGTGCCAACAGATGGTGCGCAACGAGGACAGGCTGAGCGTGCTGCATGTGCGTACGACCCGGCATCACCGCGTCGCCGACGCGCACAGCCTGCCCGATGAGAGCCTGCGCGATATCAAGAACGCGACCGGCAAGGTGACGGGCCTCCTCGCGCAGGTACACACGGATGAGCGTGGCAATCTGATCGTTGCGGGAGCGTCCAGCGCGGAGCTTGCCGCCCAGCGTCGCTCCGGCTCGCTCGATGAGGCCACGCTCAAGTGCAGTGTGGACGTCTTCGTCGTCGGGCGCGGGCACAAAAGCGCCCGAAGCGACATCGGCGTCGAGGCGTGCCAGAGCATCGTGCATATCGGCGCACTCCTGGTCGCTCAGAAGGCCAACGCGATGCAGCTCATCAGCGTGCGCGTACGAGCCAGCGATATCCACGTGTGCCAGGCGGAAGTCGAAGTGCGTCGACACGCTCAGTGCAGCCAGCGCCTGTGAAGGCCCTCCAGAAAAACGGCCACCCCACAGCGAGACGTGCGTTTCGGACTTCGACATGAGTTCCTCCTGGGTCGGTGACAACGATGCTGTTCGCATGTCTTAAGAATATTCGAGATGTTGGCGGGCCGCCGACGGCCAGACCACGGGAACCTCGCCTCGGACCTTCACCCACGTCGCGATCATGACGAAGAGCATCCAGTTGCCCTCGAAGAGCAGGCGCGACTCAGTAAACGACTGAATAAACATCGCGATGATGATGACCGCCGGAATGACGTCCCACAGGTTATCGTCGATATGGGCCACGGCGACTTTCACAACGCGGTAGAGCGTCCAGACGATGGCGACGGTGATCATGGCTGCTCCCACAAAGCCTGTCGTGAGCGCCGCCTCGACGTACACGTTGTGCGCTTGATTAGTCGGCGTCCCATCGGGCCGGATGACGAGAGAGGCAAAAGGTTCCTTCTCCGTGGGCCAACCAATAAACCAGCCCCACCCGCCGATCGGACGCTGCCTGACGAGCGGCGCCACCGCATGCCAGATGACGGAACGCCCGCTCATGTCGGGGCTGCGCCCGAAAGCATCCGCAATCATGTGGCGGCAGAAGAACGCTGCGATCGCGGTGAGAACACCGATGCCTGCGAACATGCCGACGACACGTAGACGCAGATGCACCGGAACGCGACGCTGAACGACCAGGCCGGCGACGACAACCAGGCAGCCGACCGTCGACAGAGCGACGGTCGCGGACTGGGTCAACAACATGACGACGCCACATGCCGTCAGCCAGAGCGCCGTCGGCAGCCGCGCCGCACGAGTCTGCATATATCGGAGAATCAGGCACACGGCCAGCAAGAGCGCGACAAAAGCAAGAGGGTTTCTGTTGCCCGGGAAGCCTTGAATTGGCCCTCCTTGAAGGAGGTATCCATCCACCCAGTAGTAGGAGGCGGGAAGCAGACCTCTCCCCCACATGATGGGAGGGGCGAGCGGGCCGTGACCACAGAATGCGACCAGGGCTTCGAGCACGAACGACGATCCGATGATCCACTGGAAAGCTAGGATGAGCGCGCCCACGATCTCGGTCAGCGGGAGTGCGACTGCCACACCAATCGACACGAGCGTCAGCGCTACCGACAAGACGGCGTACTGCGCGCTCTGCAAAGGGGCCACGGACCACGCGCACGACAGAGCGCACCAGGCGACAAAGAGACACGTCGTAGTTGGAAAGCGACGCAGCAACAGCGAGCGACCGGAGGTACGGAAGAGCACCACAAACGACACAAGCAGGATCAGCATCGGAACAAGCGAGCCAATCTCCCCGAAGATGCCACGAACGCCTTTGCCGGCAAAACCGACAAAGAACATCGCAGCAACCGTGTAGCGCATCATGCGCGTGCGCAGGGCGTCATCACGATCGCTCCCCACGGCATCGCTCACGGCGCTCGCCTCATACGTCATACACGAAACAGTAAGCGAGGCGGGAGCAGCCTTCTCGCCGCTCCCGCCTCTTGAAACCCAACTGAGACATTCTCTGTGAGAACGCCCTCAACCTATCGTTCAGTAACCCATGTTCACGCCGAAACGCACATCGCGGGCCGCTGCAAGCTTCGACTGCAGGCCGTAGATGTCGATAAAGCCGCGCGACGAGGACTGATCGAAGGTATCGCCGGTCTCGTAGGTCGCAAGGTTGAAGTCGTACAGCGAGGACTCGGAGCGGCGACCGTTCACGGTCGCACGTCCGCCGTGCAGCACCATGCGGATATCGCCGGAGACATACTCCTGCGTGTGCTCGATGAAGGCATCCATCGACTTCTTCAGCGGCGAGTACCACTGCGCCTCGTACACAAGTTCTCCCCAGGTCTGCTCCAGTTGACGCTTGTAGCGGCGCTGCATGCGTTCCAGCGTCACCGACTCGAGAGCCTGGTGCGCCTCGATGAGCGCGACGGCACCGGGGGCCTCGTAAATTTCACGGGACTTGATGCCAACGAGGCGGTCCTCGACCATGTCGATACGACCGATGCCCTGAGCGCCCGCACGGCGGTTCATTTCCTGAATGGCCTCGAGCGGCGTGACAGGGCGGCCGTCGATGGCGACTGGGATGCCCTTATCGAAGGTGATGACGACCTCGTCAGGCAGCGGCGGGTAGGTCGGATCGTCGGTGTAGTTGTAGACATCCTTGGTCGGAGCATTCCAGAGGTCTTCGAGGAAGCCGGTCTCAATGGCGCGGCCCCACACGTTCTGGTCGATCGAGAAGGGATTGTGCTTGGTTGTTTCGATCGGCAGGTTGTGCTTCTCGGCGTAGTCGATCGCGACGTCACGCGTCAGCGCCAGGTCACGGACAGGGGAAATGCAGTCCATGTCGGGCGCCATCGAGGTAATCGAAACTTCGAAACGGACCTGGTCGTTGCCCTTGCCCGTGCAGCCGTGGGCGACTGTCGACGCACCAAACTCGCGAGCCGCCTTCACCAGGTGCTTGGTGATGACGGGACGCGACAGTGCCGACACGAGGGGGTACTTGCCTTCGTACAGAGCGTTAGCCTTGAGCGCGGGCATGCAGTACTCTTCTGCGAACTCGTCGCGGGCGTCTGCCACGTAGGCTTCCACGGCGCCACAGTCGAGGGCGCGCTGGCGAATGACCTCAAGGTCTTCTCCGCCCTGGCCGACATCAACGGCAACGGCGACGACCTCGCGGCCGGTCTGCTCACCGATCCATCCGATGGCGACAGAGGTGTCCAGGCCACCTGAATACGCCAGGACGACGCGATCTTTGCTCGACATGTGGGTTCCTTCCAATTGTTGGGTTCGTAATGCCCGGGGCGTCAGTAAGAACGAGGCCGGGGCTAGTTTTCGGGGAGCGCGCCAGGTTCAGCGAGGGCCAGCAACGAGCGTTCGACGTCGGCCGCGCCTTCTTCGCTGCGGCAGATCACGAGGATTGTGTCGTCGCCAGCGATTGTTCCGGCGATCTCGTCGCGCCTCACTGCGTCGATCGACGACGCAAGGAGGTTGGCTGCACCCACCTGGGTACGCAGGACGAGCTGGTTTCCCACCTTCGCGGAGGTGACAAGGAGCAGCTGGCACCAGCGCGCCAGACGGACGTTCGCGGCTTCAGCGTCGTGGGTATGACCGCCGTCATGGTCCGGCACCGTATAGATGAGCGCCCCGGACGTGTCACGGATTTTCGTCGCACGCAGGTCCATCAGATCGCGAGAGAGGGTCGTCTGGGTGACGTCAATCCCCCGCTCGGCCAGGCGAGCGCGCAGTCCCTCCTGGCTACCGATCGACTCGGACGCCAGAAGATCGCGGATCATCTCATGCCGCGCACTCTTGGTGCTCGGAAATGCGGGTGTTGCACTCATATGCATGATCATACACATGCATGCATATAAATAAGCAAGCGGGCGAGGAATGTCCCTCACCCGCTTGCCATCAACGTTCTCAGGCGCCCAACTGTGCCGCGATATCGTCGGCCCATGCGTCGATCGCGTCCCAGTCACGGAAGTCGCCCTCAACGACACCGGCGAGGCGCGCAACCGAGCGCTCGCGCAGCGACAGAAGCTCCGGCTTGTAGCGCCCCGGGAAGGTACGCAGCTCACGGCAGTTCACGTGGGTGAGGAGCGGACCGACACGGTTGCCATCCTGCTCCGAGTGCTTCGGCACGCCATTCATGCCGACGGAGAAAGCCCACACCGGCTTGTCGCGCAGATCATCCTTGAAGCGCTCCATGAAGTCGTGAGCCTCAGGCATCCACTGGAGAATGTAGACGGCAGAGCCGACAACCACGGCGTCGTAGGATTCAACCGTGGTCACGTCAGCAGGCGCGACACGATCGACGGTGAAACCCGCCGCTTCGAGGCGCTTCGCGATGGCGTCGGCGACCTCATCCGTCGCCCCGTGCTTTGATGATGCAGTAACAAGGATGTGCATGTATCCATCGTAAGGCGAATACCGGTCGAATCGATGGGCACAACGCCCCAAATGAGTGGCGTGCCACACCGCCGATTCGACCGGTCTGTCGCTTCGTGGACCTTATGCGCGCAACGACGCCCCAAGGACCTTGGCTGCCTTCGCGACGACCTGCTCGCGCACCTGCGACGATTCCTTCGCAGTCAGCGTGTGGTCGGCTGCGCGCAGTCGCAGCGCAAAGGCGAGAGAGCGGTGGCCCTCGGGCACTTGATCGCCCTCGTAGATGTCGAACAGCGTCACGGACTCGGCAAGCTGGCCGGCTCCCTGGCGCACGATCTGCTCGACGCGCGACGCGGGAATATCGGAGGGCACGACGAGAGCGATGTCTTCCTTGGCCAGCGGGAACGTCGAGACACCCTTGACCTGGATGGGGGCCTCGCTCATCTGAGAGATCAGTGCATCCATGTCGATCTCGAACGCGCACGAACGGGCCGGCAGGCCGAAGGCGCGGCACGCAGTGGGTGACAGCTCGCCAGCAAGAGCCACATCAACGAGGTCACGGCCAGCGCGCACGAAGACGCGCGCGACGCGGCCGGGGTGGAACGGTGCAACCGCAGCGGGATCCGTCGCCGGAGCAGGCATGGGGGCACCCTTGTGCGCGGGCGCCTCATCCATCCAGGCACGGGTCACTTCAACGCGAACGCCGAGACCCGACGCCACGCGACGCACATACTCGAGGGCGTCGGCCCAGTCGTAAGCGCGGGCGTTCGCCAGGACACCGGCCGGAACAGCCTGACCGGTCAGAACACCGCCAATGTGCCACGGCTGCGCAGGAATACCAGCTTCAAGCGCCGCGATCACCTCGTCGGAGGGACGTTCCTCGGCGCTGGGCAGGTCCGCCGGGACAGTGCCCACGGGGCGGGCAACCTTGGCGACCTCGAAGATTGCGACGTCTGCGTTGGAGCGCGACACGTTACGGCCGGCGACGTCGAGAAGGGTATCGAGCACCGTGGTGCGCAGCCAGGGGGCGTCATCCGCCATCGGGTTGCGCAGGCGCAGGGCCTCGCGACGCGGATCGTCGGCGGGAATACCCTGACGATCCCAGGTGTCGGACACGAACGGGTAGGACTCGACCTCAACCAATCCGCCATCGGCCAGCGTAGCGGCGGCCAGACGGCGCGCCTTCTGAGCGACAGTCAGACCGTGGCCAGCCGGAGCAGTCGGTATCACGACGGGGATATTGTCGTAGCCGTCGAGACGCGCGACTTCCTCGACCAGGTCTGCCGGGAGCGTGAGATCGGGACGCCACGAGGGAGCCGTCACCGTGAACGCGCCATTGTCGGGGCCTTCGACGACGCAGCCGACGGTGCGCAGTAGCTCGGCGATGCGCTCGGGAGCGTGAGCAACGCCGGTCAGGCGCTCGACCTCGCCGACGGGCAGCGAGATGACGACGGCCTTACCGCGCTGATCCACGTCGGTGACACCGGCATCGACGGTGCCTCCGCCGTATTCCAGGAGGAGCTCGACCGCACGCTGGGCAGCCACCGCAGGAAGCTGCGGGTCGGTGCCGCGCTCGAAGCGCTTCGCGGCCTCGGAGTGCAGCTTGTGCCGGCGCGAGCTGCGGGCGACGGACACCGAATCGAAGTGTGCTGCCTCGAACAGCACGTCGGTCGTACCTTCGCCCACCTCGGAGTACGCACCGCCCATGACACCGGCGATGCCGATGATGCGCGAGCCCTCTCCCTCGGGCGAGTCAGTGATGAGCAGATCCTGGGGGTCGAGCTCGCGCTTTTCCTCATCCAGGGTCACAAGCGTCTCGCCCGCGCGGGCACGGCGCACGACGATCGGGGCGGCCAGGGCGCCCAGGTCGTAGGCGTGCATCGGCTGACCGAGGTCAAGCATGACGTAGTTCGTGATGTCGACGGCCAATGATAGCGAGCGCATGCCCGCGGCCTCGAGCCGCTCGACCATCCAGCGTGGAGTCGGAGCGTTGGGGTTCGTGCCGCGCACGATACGCGCAACAAAACGGTCCACTCCGACGCGGCCACGGATCGGCGCGTCATCGGAGAAGACGACCGGGAAACCGTCGGAGTTTGCCGTCGGCGGCTCAGCCGCGATCACGCCGGGCAGGCCGGGGTCGCGGAAGGAAGCGCCCGTCGAGTGCGAGTACTCGCGAGCAATGCCGCGTATCGAGAAGCAGTAGCCGCGGTCCGGGGTCACGTTGATCTCGAGGACCTCTTCGCCCAGGCCGAGCCACGTCACGATGTCAGTTCCAACCGCGGGAATCTCGCGGTCAGGGAAGTACTTCGGCAGCACGATGATGCCGTCATGGTCCTCCCCCAGTCCGAGTTCGCGCGCGGAACAGATCATGCCGTCAGAGACATGACCGTAGGTCTTGCGCGCGGCGATCTGGAAATCTCCGGGCAGGATCGCGCCCGGCAGCGACACGACAACGAGGTCATCAACGTCGAAGTTGTGGGCACCGCAAATGATGCCGCGGCTCGGCAGATCGGAAGGCTCCTTACCGGTGCCGGGAGCATCGTTGTACTCGCCAACATCCACGCGGCAGTAGTTCACGATCTTGCCGTTCGAAGCGGTCTCCTCGACGCGGGTCAGGACACGACCCACGACGAGTGGGCCGGTGACGCGCGCCGGGTGGATCTCTTCTTCCTCCAGGCCAACCTTCACGAGGGCGGCGGCAAGCGCCTGTGCATCCGTCCCCTCAGGAACGTCAACGTGGTCGGACAGCCAGCTCAGCGGAACCATAGGCATGTCAGTTACCCCTTCCATTCACTCCGAACTGCTGGGAGAAGCGAACGTCTCCCTCAACGATGTCATGCATGTCGGCAATGCCGTGGCGCAGCATCAGCGTGCGCTCGATACCCATGCCGAACGCGAAACCCGAGTAGACCTCGGGGTCGACGCCGTTAGCGCGCAGCACGTTCGGGTTGACCATGCCGCAGCCGCCCCACTCGATCCAGCCGGGGCCGCCCTTCTTCTGCGGGAACCAGAGATCCATCTCAGCGCTGGGCTCCGTGAACGGGAAGTACGAGGGACGCAGACGGGTCTTCGCCTCAGGACCGAACATGGCCTTGGCAAAGTGGTCGAGAACGCCCTTCAGGTGAGCCATCGTCAGGCCCTTATCGACGGCGAGGCCCTCCACCTGGTGGAACACCGGCGTGTGGGTCGCGTCGAGCGCATCGGAGCGGAAGACCTTGCCGGGGCAGGCAACGTAGAGCGGCACGCCACGCGACAGCATCGCGTGCGACTGAACCGGAGAGGTGTGCGTGCGCATCACCAGGTGAGCACCGTCCTCGGTCTCGGCGCCGACGCTACGGCCATCGATGTAGAGCGTGTCCTGCATCTGGCGAGCGGGGTGATCGATGTCGAAGTTCAGGGAGTCAAAGTTGAACCACTCGTGCTCGATCTCCGGCCCCTCGGCAATATCCCAACCCATCGCCACAAAGAAGTCCGCCACCTCTTCCATCAGGGTCTCAAGGGGATGACGTGCACCCGCCGGGCGACGCGTGGTCGGCAGCGTCACGTCGACGGACTCCTCGACCAGCATACGAGCCTCATGCTCAGCAGCAAGAACGGCCTTGCGCTCCTCAAGCGCTTCGGTCAGCACCTTGCGCGCCTGTCCGAGGTTCTTACCAGCGAGACCGCGCTGCGCGGGTTCCAGCGAGCCGATCGTACGATTCGCGATCACGAGCGGAGCCTGATCACCAAGGAGCGCCGCACGGACGGCCTTCAGGGCATCAAGCGAATCCGCAGCTTCAATATCGGCGAGGCCGGCCTCGCGAACGGCGTTAACGGCTGCCTCGTCAAGAGGATCAAGGTCAGGGGCATTGCCAGCCATGTCCTGCTTCCTTCTTCTTTCCAACTGGGGTCATTACTGCGCGCAACACGCGCACCGACAACCATCCTACCCGTTCGCCTCTCCTCACAGCTCACCGGATCCACGGGCGCGCTACCCTGTAAGACGTGAATGCGCTCTCGCGCTCCAACAGCTCACCGAAGGATTTCCGTGTCCCACATTACGCAACCGGCGGGCGGGGCCCCGGCCTCGTCGCAGACGCCAACCCTCTTTTCCGCTCAGCGCGTGCGCATCCAGCACATCGCGCGTGCCAAGGCAGAGGGCATTCCCCTCACGATGCTCACCGCCTACGACGCTCTCACCGCTCCCATTCTCGAGGCTGCGGGCGTGGATATGCTGCTCGTCGGTGATTCGCTCGGCAACGTGATTCTTGGCCACAGCTCGACGCTGCCCGTCACTCTGGAGGACATGGAGCGCGCCACCGCCGCCGTTGCTCGTTCGACTTCGCGCGCCATGATCGTGGCGGATCTACCTTTTGGCACGTACGAGGACACGGCTGAGCATGCTTTTGCCTCCGCAACGCGTCTCATGAAGGCCGGGGCACACGCGGTGAAGCTTGAGGGCGGGCAGAGCCGCGCCCATATCATTGCGGGCCTCGTCTCGGCAGGCATCCCCGTATGTGCCCACCTGGGCTACACGCCCCAGTCCGAAAACACTCTGGGCGGACCTCGCATGCAGGGCCGTGGAGCCGGCGCCGATGCGCTCCGCCGCGACGCCGAGGCCGTCCAGAAGGCGGGTGCTTTCGCCGTCGTCTTCGAGATGGTACCCGCGTCGATTGCCACCGAACTGACCCAGAGCCTGAGCATCCCGACCATCGGTATCGGCGCAGGTCCGAATACCGACGGCCAGGTGCTCGTCTGGTCCGACATGGCCGGATACTCCGACTGGACGCCGTCGTTCGTTCGCAAGTTCGGTCAGCTCGGACCAGCCCTGCGCGAGGCTGCATCCGACTACGTCAAGGCCGTGCGCGAGCGCTCCTTCCCCGGACCCGACAACTACAAGAACGACTGACGCCACCCGCTGAGAAGAGGAAGACACATGGAAGCATCCGCACTCGCTCACCGCGCCCCTCTGGGCACTCTGAAGCCGGGACGCGTCTCACCGATGCGCGCTGTGCCAGAGCACATTGAGCGCCCCGAGTACATGTTCCACGACGGACCCGAGCGCGTCACCGCCTCGGAGATCAAGAGCCCCGAGACCATCGCGAGGATTCGCGAGGCCGGACGCATCGCGGCGGGCGCCATCGAGGCCGTCGGCGCGGCCATCGCGCCGGGCGTCACCACCGAGGAGCTCGACCGCATCGGCCACGAATTCATCATCGCGCACGACGCCTACCCCTCGTGCCTGGGATACATGGGCTTCCCCAAGTCCATCTGCACCTCCATCAATGAGGTCATTTGCCACGGCATTCCGGATGACCGTCCACTCGAAGACGGCGACATCATCAACATCGACATCACCGCCTACAAGGACGGCGTGCATGGCGACACCTGCGCGATGTTCGAGGTCGGCGCTGTCGACGAAGAATCCCATCTGCTCATCGAGCGCACGAAGAACGCGATGATGCGCGGCATCAAGGCCGTCGGCCCGGGCCGCGAAATCAACGTCATCGGTCGCGTCATTGAGGCCTACGCGAAGCGTTTCGACTACGGCGTGGTGCGCGACTACACCGGACACGGCGTCGGCGAGGCCTTCCACTCCGGCCTGATCATCCCCCACTACGACGCTGCCCCGGCCTACGACACGGTCATGGAACCCGGCATGGTCTTCACAATCGAGCCGATGCTCACCCTCGGCACGATCGAGTGGGAGCAGTGGGATGACGACTGGACGATCGTCACCGCCGATCGTTCCCGCACCGCCCAGTTCGAGCACACGATCGTCGTCACAGAAGATGGGGCTGAGATTCTCACGCTTCCGTGACGCTCATTCCTAGAGGCCCGCCTTTGACTCTCACAGTCTGGGGCGGGGTTCGCTATTAGTCGTGACATCCCATACAATTCAGGTACGGGGGCTTCAGGGGCCCGCGGACAACAGGACTTCATTACCCGAGGAGGGGTCATGGCTCAGGTCGCATGCGGCATCGATATCGGCGGATCGGGCGTCAAGGGCGCGCTCGTTGATCTGGACACCGGCGAGTACGTCGGCGATCAGGTTCGAATTCCCACCCCCACCCCCGCGACGCCCGATGCTGTCGCAGCGGTGTGCCGCGAGGTCATTGATCAGCTCGACGTCAAGATCGGCGTTCCGATCGGCGTCACCTTCCCCGCCCCCGTCTTTGACGGCGTCATCCCATACATGGCGAATCTCGACCAGTCGTGGGTCAACATCAACGTCGACGAGCTGATGGAGCGCTACCTCGGCCGCGCCGTCGTTGCACTGAACGACGCAGACGCGGCGGGCATTGCCGAGGTCGCCTACGGCGCAGCCAAGGGCCGCGACGGCGTCATCGTGTTCACCACTCAGGGCACCGGTATCGGCTCAGCAATCATCGTTAACGGTACGCTCCTGACCAACACCGAGCTCGGCCACCTCGAGATCGACGGCACCGACGCGGAGAAGAACGCGTCCTCGGGTCAGAAGACCCTCCAGGGCCTGAACTGGGAGCAGTGGGCACAGCGCCTCCAGCGCTACTACAGCCACGTCGAGTTCCTGCTCAACCCCGACCTCTTCGTGGTCGGCGGCGGCGTGTCTGAGAACCACGAGAAGTTCATGCCACTCCTGGATCTCAAGACCCCGATGATCCCCGCGAAGCTGCTCAACACCGCCGGTATCGTCGGCGCCGCCTACTACGCGGCGCAGCGCAGCGCCTGAACGCTGGCACCCGAACACACAGAAGGACCCCGACGCGCGTCGGGGTCCTTCTGGCATCTGTCGGCCTGTACGCCGGGTTCTGTCGCGCACGCCGTTACCGGTCGTGCGGTGGCGACCATCTATCTAGGACCGTCGTTACCGACGGCCTCCAGCGACCTACCCGCAGGCATTGGACGGGCCGCCCTGCCTGCTGCTCGGTCTTGCTCCGGGTGGGGTTTACCTAGCCGACGCAGTCACCTGCGCCGCTGGTGAGCTCTTACCTCACCTTTTCACCCTTACCGCCGCATACGCGTCGGTGGTTTGTTTTCTGTGGCACTGTCCCGCGGGTTACCCCGGGTGGCTGTTAGCCACCACCCTGCCCTGTGGAGCCCGGACGTTCCTCGAGCGTTTCCGCGCGCGGCCGCCCGGCCGGCAGATCCGCATCGATCATAGCGCGCGTGGTACCACCCCCGCGATAGGGTGGTCACCATGCTGATCTGGTTGCCCCCGTCAGAGGGAAAGAACGCGCCTTCGCAGGGTCCGTCTTTGGACCTCAACGCACTGTCCCGCGCAAGCCTTGCGACAAGCCGTCGCACCGTATGCGACGCGCTCGCAGCTCTCGGAGACGGCCCCGAAGCAGCAGCCATCCTGAAGGTCGGCGCCAGGATCAACCTGTCCGTTAACACCGCGCTCGATTCCGCCCCCTGTGCCCCAGCCTCGTCGCTATTCACCGGAGTGCTGTACGAGGCGATCGAGGAGTGCGCGCCAAGCGCGTGGTCGGGTTTAGGTGCGGCGCACGTGTCGATCTTCTCCGGGCTCTTTGGCGTTCTCTCCCCCAGCGACGTCATTCCGGACCACCGCCTTGCGATGGGCGTGTCCCTGCCCGACCTCGGCGTCCTGTCGACCTGGTGGGCACCGCGACTCGATGAGGCCCTGTCCCCCGAGGCATCGGAGCGTATCATCGTCGACGGCCGATCCGGACCCTATCGCGCCGCGTGCAAAGCACCGTGGGCGCGCGTCTGGGAGCTGCGCGTCGAGCGCGAGACGGAAGGCAAGCGCTCGGTCATCTCACACGATGCGAAGCGCTGGCGCGGCGCCATCACCGGCCTGCTGCTAGCCTCTGACGGCTATCTGGCCGAAGAAACCTCGGCAGCGGAGAAGGCCCTGGAGGAGGCCGCGTACTCGTTGTCACTCGGTGACGCGAAAGGACACGAACACCGCGTGACTGACGTGGAATATGGCGCCGAAAAGCAGACGAAAAATGGCGGATCAACACGCACAGTAACGTTGGTCACGCACTGATAGGTAGGCTATCCTTTATCCGGAACCTGCAGGGTGCAGGACCGGCCGAGGCATCGGCCATCAAGCGGAAACCATAGGCATGATCAACGAGGACTACCTGGCCAATATTCGCCCCACCCACCGTCAGCTTCAGTGGCAGAGGATGGAGATGTACGCGTTCATCCACTTCGGCATGAACACGATGACGGACCGCGAGTGGGGCGAGGGCCACGAGGATCCCGCCCTGTTCAATCCGGGCAACGTCGATGTCGATCAGTGGATGCGCGCCCTCGTCAGCGCCGGCATGACCGGCGTGATCCTCACGTGCAAGCACCACGACGGCTTCTGCCTGTGGCCGTCGGCCTACACGAAGCACTCCGTGGAATCGTCGCCGTGGAAGGACGGGCGCGGCGACCTCGTGCGCGAGGTGTCCGAGGCGGCCGCCCGTCACGGCCTCAAGTTCGGCGTTTACCTGTCCCCCTGGGACATGACAGAGCCGACCTACGGCCAGGGCGAGGCCTACAACGACTTCTACATCAACCAGCTTATCGAGCTGCTCACCCACTACGGCCCGGTCTTCTCCGTGTGGCTGGACGGCGCGTGCGGCGAGGGGCCCAACGGCAAGGTGCAGGTCTACGACTGGCAGCGCATCTACGACACGGTCCGCGCTCTGGCACCCGAGGCCGTCATCTCCGTGTGCGGTCCGGATGTGCGTTGGTGCGGCAACGAGGCTGGGTCCGTTCGAGCTAACGAGTGGTCGGTCGTTCCGGCTTCTCTGCGCGAGGCCGAGCGCACCGCAGAGAAGTCTCAGAAGGCCGACGACGGCGAGTTTTCCCGTCAGGTGGCCTCCGGTGACGAAGATCTGGGCTCGCGCGAGGCGCTGGCGGACTATCCCGGCCCTCTTGCCTGGTATCCGGCCGAGGTCAATACCTCCACGCGCAAGGGCTGGTTCCACCACGACGTTGAGGACTCCCAGGTGCGCACCGTCGACGAGCTGTTCTCGATCTGGAAGGGCTCGGTCGGCGGTAATGCCACCTTCCTCCTGAACGTGCCCCCGAACCGCGACGGCATCCTCGCAGACGCCGACGTCGACGTCCTGGCACGCCTCGGCGAGAAGATCACGGACTTCAGTTCGCGTCGCATCGAAGCGTCCCGCGAGGACGACGGCGACGTCGTGACCCTGAGCTTTAACGCACCGCACGCGCTTGGCGCGATCGTCCTCGAGGAGGACATCTCCCAGGGACAGCGCATCGACGAGGCCGTGGTGACCGCGTGTGTCGACGGCGACGGTGAGCAGGAGATCGCTCGCGTGCACTGCGTGGGCTACCGCCGCATCGTCACCCTGGAAAAGCCCGTGACCGCCACCCGGGTGCGGGTGACGGTCACGAAGACCAGGCAGGGCTTCTACCTGGCGGACGCCTACATTATCGAGGCCTGAGCCTCAGCGCGGCGTGTTCGCCGCCGTGCGCACGACGATCTGTGCCGTATCCTCGGTCAGGTAGAGCTCGTCGGCGGGCGTCAGGCGAATGCGCTCAAGTTCCATCGGGGTCAGGTCGGCGGCGACGCCGATGCCATTACCATCGCGGACCTCGATAACGGCGAGAGCGCCGTTGCGGCGGCGCGCGTCCTCGTACTCCTCGAGAAGGTCCGCGGGCAGACGATCGGCGAGTTCACGACGTGCAGCGATGACGCGACGCAGTTCCTCATCGGAATCGGCGACGTCGGCCTCGAACTGGGCCTTGAGCGCCTCGATGTCGGCGGCGATGGCCTGAGCCTCGGCCTTCATCTTGTCCTGGGCCGCACGGGCAGCCTCGACGCGCTCCTCGGCCTCCACCTGATCGTCCTCGAGCTTGGCCAGGCGGCGGTCCATCTGAGCGATCTCGTGTTCCATGGCCGAGATATCGCGCAGGGGCACCTGGTTGTTGTCGATACGGCTCTGCTGGCGCTTCCGACGCTCAGTGACCTTCGCGATCTCATCCTCAATGCGAGTCACCTCGCGCATCGTATCCGCGATAACGGCACTCTGGCTGATCGCGGCGCGCTGCAGGTCAGCAACACGGCCGGCGAACTCGCGAACTGTCGCGTGCGCGGGGTGAGAATCGCGCTTGTGGCGCAGCGCCGACTCCTTCTGGTCGAGCTTCTGGAGCTCGAGAAGCTCGAGCTGGTCGGTGTGCGATGCTTTCACGCTAGTTCTCCCTGGGTGACTCGGTGGCTGGTCCATGGCTCGGTGACAATCGTAGAGACTTCCACGCGAAGTTCCACATCGGCCGCGCGTGCAGCCTCGCGCAGCTTTCGTGCGAGCACCGGGAGCCACGGGGACTCCGTCGCCCAGTGGGATCCGCACAGCAGCGCGGGAGCGCCGCCCTCGAGGTGCTCGGAGGCGGGGTGATGGCGCAGGTCCGCCGTGAGATACGCATCAACTCCCGCGGCGCGCGCCACCTCAAGCGCGCTATCCCCCGCGCCGCCCAGAACGGCTACGCGCTGCACGGTGGCGTTCTCGTCGCCGCCCACAAAGAGACCGGAGGGGCCCGCAGGCAGCACGGATGCGACGTGGTCAGCGAAGGAGCCGAGCGTGGTCTCGTCGACGGTGCCGACGCGCCCCAGACCGATCTCGTGTCCCTCGGCGTCGGTGCCACACGGCTCCAGCGGCGTGGTATCGCGCAGACCGATCAGATCGGCGAGCGCCGTCGCGACGCCGTCGCAGGCGACATCCGCGTTGGTGTGCGCATTGAACAGGGCGATACCGGAGCGGATCAGAGTCGTGACGACGCCGCCCTTCGGGTCGGTCACGGGCAGGAAGGACGCGCCGCGCAGGAGCAGCGGATGGTGGGTGATCACCATGTCGAAAGACTGCCCGTCACCGGAGGGACCTGCAACGGCCTGGTCCGCGATGGCCGCCGTAGGATCAAGCGCGAGAAGGATCGACCGTACGGGTGCGGCAGGGTCGCCGACAATGAGGCCAACCCGGTCCCAGGACTGCGCCGTAGCCGCCGGGTACCACGACTCCATGAGCGCCATGACGTCACCAACGGTCCAGGTGGAGGCGCAGACTCCGAACATATTCTGATGAGACGAAGACTGCATAGATCAAGCATACCGGACCCCCATCTAGCAAGGGACCCTGCCCGCGACTATGATCACAACGTGCAGATTTTGAGCCTACTCGACCAAGGGTTGGTCGATTACACGCAGGTTGACGCGCTTCAGCGCTCCCTGCACGAGGAGGTCCTCGCCGGCGGCGAGGACACACTCATCGTTTCTCAATTTACGCCCACGTGGACGGCGGGCCGCCACACGAAGCCTGAGGACATTCCTTCCACGACTGTTCCCGTGATTCGCACCGACCGCGCTGGTTCCGCGACGTGGCACGGCCCCGGACAGGTCGTCGTCTACCCCGTCGTTTGCCTGCGCGAACCCGTCGACCTCGTGCAGTGGATCCGCGCCGTCGAGGCCTCGGTGGTCGACACCGTGCGGGAGGTATGGGACCTACCCGTCCACCGCGTCGAGGGCCGCGCGGGCGTGTGGCTCACCGAAGAGGGGCGCCGCGACCGAAAGATCTGTGCGATCGGCCTGAAGGTAGCGCGCGGAGCGACCCTGCACGGCATCGCCCTGAACGTCGATATCGACCCGGTCCACGCTTTCGAGGGCATCATCCCCTGCGGCCTCACGGACGCCGATGTGACCTCCCTGTCGTGGGAAGGCATCCACACAACTGTCTCCGACGCCGCATCCGAACTTCTCCCACGCATGGTGGAGCACATCTCCCCGTGCCTGGCGACCACTCCCACTTCCGTTTCCTATACGACGAGGTCAACGCTATGAGTACCCTGCCCGATCCTGAAGGACGCAAGCTCCTGCGCATCGAGGTGCGTAACTCGCAAACTCCGATCGAAAAGAAACCCGAGTGGATCCGCACGACCGCCAAGGCCGGCGAGAACTACCAGGACATGCGCTCGCTTTCGCACGCCAAGGGCCTGCACACGGTGTGTGCCGAGGCCGGCTGCCCCAACATCTACGAGTGCTGGCAGGACCGCGAGGCGACCTTCCTGCTCGGCGGCGCACTGTGCACCCGCCGCTGCGACTTCTGCGATATCGCGACGGGGCGCCCCACCGAGTACGACAAGGACGAGCCGCGTCGCATCGCCGAGTCCGTGCGCGACCTCGACCTGCGCTACGTCACGATCACGGGCGTGACCCGAGACGATCTGCCCGACGGTGCCGCGTGGCTGTACGCCGAAACGTGCCGTCTCATCCACGAGCTCAACCCGGGCACCGGCGTCGAGCTCCTCGTCGATGACTTCCGCGGCCAGGACGCCTCGATCGACATGGTGATCGACGCCGGCCCGCAGGTGTTCGCGCACAACCTCGAGACGGTGCCGCGCATCTTCAAGAAGATTCGCCCCGCCTTCAACTACGATCGCTCACTCGCGATGATCAAGCGCGCCCACGACGGCGGCATGGTCACCAAGTCGAACCTCATCCTGGGCATGGGCGAGACGCGCGAGGAGATCAGCGCGGCGATGCGCGACCTGCACGAGTCGGGCTGCGACCTGCTGACTCTCACGCAGTACCTGCGTCCCTCTCCCCTGCACCACCCGATCGACCGCTGGGTCCACCCCGAGGAGTTTGTCGAGCTGGCAGCGGAGGCCGAGGAGCTGGGCTTCGCCGGCGTCATGGCAGGTCCCCTCGTGCGTTCCTCGTACCGCGCGGGCCTGCTGTGGGCTAAGGGCATGCGTGCCCGCGGCTTTGAGATCCCCGAGCAGCTGCGCCACATCGAGAACTCCGGCTCGACGCTGCAGGAGGCCGGCTCCGTCCTGGCGCGCCTGAAGGAGCGCTCGGAGCGTCATGCGGTGATGGCCGCGAAGGCCGCCTCGGCCTCGTGATCCCCGATTATTCGCCCGCGCGTGCACTGCTCGCGGCGGCGCGCCGCCACCCGAAGCGGCTGTCCCTGGTGGACGCGGCAACCGGCGGGGAGTGGACCGTACGCGAGGCGGCAAACACCGTCGCCCGCCTCGCCGCAGCTTTCGACACTGCTGGTATCGGCGAGGGAACGCGCATCGCGGTCATCGGGGCGAACTCGCCGTGGCACTACATCGTCCACGTGGCGGCCTCGTGGCTGCGTGCGGTCACGGTTCCCCTGTCTCCGCGTATGCCCTCAGGCGCGCTCGCCTCGATGTGCGAGCAGGTGGGCGTCTCGTGGGTGTTTCTCGACGAGGCCTGCGCACCCCACACTTCCGCGCTGACCGACGTGGGCGCACAGGTCGCGTCGTTCACGGATCTGGCGGCGTGGGCGGATCGCACTGCCCCCATCGGGCGCTCCCCCGCGCGCTGCGGGACCGAGCTCGCCGCCATCTTGTTCACGTCGGGCTCTACGGGCATTCCTCGCCCCGTCGGGCTCACGCACGAGGTCATGTGGTGGGGATCGACGAACTTCCGTGAGGGATTCGACTACGCTCCGACCTCGTCGGTCGTGGGCGTGTGCGCGCCCGCGAGCCACATCGGGGGTTTCAACGGCACCTCGATGGACGTGTGGACGCACGGCGGAACCCTGGTCACGCTCGGTTTTCCGGGATCCTTCGACGCGCGCGGCGTCATCGACGCGATCGAGCGCTACGGCATCACGATGATGTTCGCCGTGCCCGCGATTGTCCGCGCTCTCCTAGACCAACACGCGCGCGGCGGCGGCGACCTGTCGTCGTGGGTCCGTCCCCTCATCGGCGGCGACGCGATGACGGCGGACCTGGCAGAGGCGATGCGCGCAGTCGGCCTGTCCCCCATTCACGTGTGGGGCATGACCGAGACCTCCGGGGCCGGCACGGTCGCGACCCCCGGTTCTTTCGCGCCGGCCGGCTCGCTGGGGGTTCCTTTCCCGTACGTGGACCTGCGCGTCATGGCCTCCGATGAGCGCGAATCCGGCGTCGATGAAATGGGCGAGATCTGGGTGCGCGGTCCGGGCGTCGTGAGCGGCGAGGAGTGGCTGCGTACAGGCGACCTGGCGACGAAAGACAAGGACGGCTGGCTGCACATGGTGGGACGCGCCCACCGCATGATCAACACAGCCGGAGAGCTCGTCGCTCCCCCGACGGTCGAACGCGCCCTGCGGTCCCTCAAGGAGGTATCGGATGCGCTTGTCGTGGGACTGCCGGACGAGCGCTGGGGGCAGATCGTCGCGGCGCTGATCGTCCCTTCTGCGCTGGGCCGGGCCCAGGCCTCGTCGTTGAGTGCCGATGCGCTGTCCGAGGCCCTGCGCGATTCCCTCGCACCGTGGGAGAAGGTGCGTCGTGTCCTGGTCGTCGACGCGCTCCCGACCACGACGACGGGCAAGCCCGATCCGGTCGCGGCAGCACACCTCTTCGACGCGTGAGGACATTGCGCCGGGATGCGCCAGACCTCACAAAGTGCGAGCACCATATTTAGGTAAGATTAGCCTTGCTTAATTGAAGGAGAGTCTTATGTCCCGCCACCGCATTGTCATCATCGGTTCCGGCTTCGCAGGCCTGACGGCAGCTCGTCGACTGAAGAATGCCGACGCCGACATCACCATCCTGGCCCGCACATCGCATCACCTCTTCCAGCCTCTGCTGTACCAGGTGGCCACGGGCATTCTCTCCGAGGGCGACATCGCCCCCACCACGCGCGAGATCCTGCGCGGCCAGAAGAACGTGACCGTCTTGCAGGCCCTCGTCGAGGAGATCGACGTCGAGGCGCGCGTCGTCAAGTGGCGCAACCACAACAAGTACGAGCAGACCGAATACGACACCCTCATCGTCGCGGCGGGTGCGGGCCAGTCCTACTTCGGCAACGACCACTTCGCGGTCTTTGCACCGGGCATGAAGACCATCGACGACGCCCTCGAACTGCGCGCGCGTATTTTCGGCGCCTTCGAGCTGGCCGAGATCGAGACCGACCCGACTGCGGTCGATAAGCTCCTGACCTTCGTCGTCGTGGGCGCGGGTCCCACCGGCGTCGAGATGGCCGGACAGATCCGCGAGCTCGCCTCTCACACGCTCAAGGGCGAGTTCCGCAACATCGACCCGACCAAGGCGCGCGTCATCCTCGTGGACGGCGCAGAGCACCCGCTCCCCCCGTTCGGCGAGGAGCTCGGCATCAAGACCGAAGAGGCCCTGGCTAAGCTCGGCGTCGAGATGAAGATGAACGCCTTCGTCACCGGCGTGGACTCCGAGGGCGTCACCCTCAAGTACAAGTCCGGCGAGGAAGAGCGGATCGAGTCCGTGTGCAAGGTATGGGCCGCCGGCGTCGCCGCGAGCCCACTGGGCCGCGCGCTGGGCGAGGCCACGGGCGCCGAGGTGGACCGTGCGGGGCGCGTCACCGTCAACAAGGACCTCACGCTGCCGGGCCACCCCGAGATCTTCGTGCTCGGCGACATGATGGCCTTCCCGGGCGTCCCCGGCGTCGCGCAGGGAGCGATCCAGTCCGCGCGCTTCGCCGCCGACACGATCGCCGCTCGCCTGGCCGGGCGCACCCCCAAGGCCACGGAGTTCGTCTACAACGACAAGGGCTCCATGGCGACGATCGCGCGTTTCAAGGCGGTCGTGAAGATGGGAAACACGAAGCTGACCGGCTTCGTCGCGTGGGCGGCCTGGTGCTTCCTGCACCTGCTGTACATCGTCGGCTTTAAGTCGCAGGTGGGCACGCTGGTCAGCTGGTTCTTCAGCTTCCTGTCCGGTGCACGCCCCCAGCGCACGACCACCAACCAGCAGCTGGTGGGCCGCCTCGCCCTGGAGCAGCTCGGCGCTGGCGCCTCCGGCAAACTCGTCGTCGGTGAAGAGGTCGTCGAGGAGCACGAGCAGGAGGACTGACGTGCCACGCTCTGACGGTTTGCTCTGGCGTGCCGTCGAGCGCACCGACAGCGCGCTGACAAAACTGCAGGCAAATGATGAGGGGCCGGAAGTTATCGCTTCCGGCCCCACTTCTATGCTTCGTTGAGTATCAACACTTGCCATGCAACAACTCTGTAGACTGTGCCCATGAGCACAAACCGTAACGTTGCCAATCTGTCGATCACAATCGTCAAGACCTTGGTCAAGATGGCAGGGCTCGGCCGCGTTGCTGACATGATCGACGGCAGCCAGGAGTGTCTCAACTTGCTCGCCGATATTAAGAACGATGCTCTTGGCAACCCCAATGCTGAGATGATTCGATCACTCAACGGCACAGTATAATCCGTACTTGATGCCATTCAGGGCGCGCTCCAGCGGGCCGATCTGAGTAGGAAGCAGATTTAGGACGCCGTAGCTCAGTTATCCGATGCAGCGTGCCAAACGATTAAAGACCTAGCAGAGGACGACGACGCCCTTATCCGCGCGGTAGAGCAACCCGAGCGCTTCAATGAGGAATTAAAAGCAAAGCTGCACCACTTCCTGACGGCTTAAGCACGGATATGCAGGCCAACTACGAAACTGTTCTCGATCAAATCGCGGAAAAATTCCTTACCCTCGCACCCTGGTCACCGAGCTTTGATCGCGTCGCTCTCATTAGCCTGCTGCGCTGTTTTCCAGCCCTATCAGAACGCATCGACCGTCTTCACCAGCAGATCAATGAGGGGTTCAGCAGTGTGCGTGAAGATGCTGCTGCGCACCACCAAGACCTCAAGGACAAACTAACGTCAATTCACAAAGATCTCCAGGACATAACTCCCAACAATCATCCAGTAACATTGAACAACAGAGTCTGGGGAAGTCGCCCAGCTAGGCTGAAGCATTGGATTGACCGCCATCCCACCAACAATGGGACGACCCTACAGGACGTATTCTTCAACTCTCCGTCATCCCAACGTGGTTCACACAGCGTACTAGTTGCTCGCGCGGGTAGCGGAAAGACTTCCCTCGCCGCCTCCATCGCGAACAGGTGTGAATCCGATGGTTGGTCGCTCGTCGCCTGGATTGACGCATCAACTCGCAGCACCATCGAAAGCGGATTGATCGCGCTGGGCGAGTCAGTTCTGGGAGTACAGACAAACACCCAGCGAGAGATAAGACTCAGGGGTGAACAAGTATTAGCAACTTTCCGAAACGTCAGCAAGAACAAATGTCTGTTCGTTTATGACAACGCGGAAGGTGTCGACTATCTCGAAGGCGTTTTGCCGGACGGGCCTGGGGTTCACATCCTTGTCACTACGCGGCGTAATAGCGGGTGGTCTAATCAAGAAGATTGGAATGTCTTCACACTCGGCAACTTTTCGCGCGACGAGTCAGTGACACACCTTTTGAGCGTGACGAGAGATACAGATCAAACAATAGCGGATAAGCTCGCCTCGCATCTTGGCGATCTTCCACTTGCTATAGCTCAAGCGGCGGCAACGTGCTCGAGATACTATTCAAACCTGCATGACTATTATGCTGACCTTCAGAACGCTAATGTTGAAGAACTGTTGGAACCAATCGAAGGAGGTCATTACAGCAACGGTGCCATCACATCCCTTCAGTTGGCTGCAAGTTCAGCACTCTCTTCTATAAGAGATCCCCAGGTCCTCACAGAAGCTCAGACAATCTTAGCCGCCCTATGCTATTTGGCGGAATCTGGCGTACCTACCCAGTGGCTCAAATCTAGAAATCACCTTCCTTCACAAAGAGCCTACAAAGTACTGCAAGACACCTCGATTATCGATCAGTCAAACGATGGTAAGACCACCAGCATCCATCGCCTCCAATCTGCAGCGATTCGCGGCAAGTTGACTAAGGTCGAACAGGAACACGCAATTGACCACGCATGCGAGATACTAGATCACATTGCAGGATCACTCAAAGAATGCGACGATGCAGAAGTCAGGCGAAGTTCGATAATCCACCTAGTTGACAGCATTCTCAGAATCGGCGTTTATGATCAATCTTTATCGGAGCGATCATTGTCTAGTTTGCTCAAAACGTCCATCACCTGCCTCGAACAGTGCTACCGACTCGACACCTTTGACGTCGCATTACGTTTGCAAACTCTGCAGGACACATTCAGCGTCGCTCACCTACACCGCAGCGACCGCCTAGCGTTTGCCGACCTCCTCGGAAACTGTCTCAGGTCGGTTGGATACGCCCAGCAGGCAATTGAGCTACACTCGCACATACGCGACGAAGCATCCAGCTCCGACGAGCACTACTATGCATACCAAAATGACCTAGCAAAAGACTTCCTTTTTGCGGGAAGATTCAACGAGGCGCTCACATTATTCGAAGACACGCTGAGTCACGTCTCGACCAAAACGCCGGCAACTGCCGCCTACGAGATGGATCTTGCACACGCATACTTCCTAATGGAGCAACCCGACGAAGCGATTGTCCACTACAGGGAGGCACAAAGTATCTTAGCAGACTACCACCAAAGCAACGAACAGGAGGTGTTTCGAGCAGCACTCGGTATAGCACTGTGCGTACCGAGTGATGACTTCTACGACTACAAGGACATTGAACGTCTCAAGAACACCCTGGACTGCGCAGAAGGCACGCAGTGCGCCGAAACCCCTGAGTTTCTGATTGCAACAACTATTCTTGTGGAACAGCTGATGTTCAAGAATTACTACATAGAAGGCATAAGGCGTCTCTCCAAGGTTCTTCAGCAGCAATACAGTTCTCTGGGCTCTTCACACCCATACGTGTTAGACGCGCAAGAACAGGTAGTGGAACTTCTAGAATGTGCAGGCATGAACGATACGGCAACAAAGTTGCTTAATATGTTCATCATTAGTCTTGAGAGCGAAGCTCACCGACATTACACGCCTCTTGCAGTTCTCTACAGAAAGCTGTCCGAAATATGTCTTCGGACCGGCAAGATCGATGAGTCAATATCAGCTTTCACAAAAGTACAAGAGATGAAACGAAAAGGTGAGGAAGAACTTAACACTGCGCAGACGAACAACAACTGCATGCGATTCACCTGCAAGTTTGAGAGCGCAATCACACTACCCAAGGAGGCGCGCAGTCAATTATGGAGAGACAAAGACGCCGAAGCTCGAGGTAGCTCCGATGGCCGCTACGAACTTTCCATTGCTTTAGATAAACAAGACCTCTTACAGAGTCAACTCAACACTCTTGCGAACAAACTCGAGCCATTTCAAGATAATACCTAGTTGAAGTCTCGAAGCTCTAACAAAGGCTCCTCCAATAGGTGCAACGATGTGGTGCCTGTCGAGCATCGTCGAGGAGTATGGCGTAGAAGTCCACCACCAGACTCCCGCTAGATAACAGTGACGCTAGATGACGGCGGGGCCGGAAGCTTTCGCTTCCGGCCCCTCGCCGTTTGTGGGCCCTACCGGGCTCGAACCGATGACCTTCTGGGTGTAAACCAGACGCTCTAGCCAACTGAGCTAAAGGCCCCACGCACGCGCCAATCTACCAGAAGCGACGGGTACGGTCACGTCCGAGGCCGAGCGTCACAGCACAGAACTGCGCTGGCCCACCCAGGCCTCGTCGAAAAAACTAGCGGCGCGAACGCGGACGGGCCGTCAGGCGCACGCCCGCCCAGTTCTGCCCCAGCGCCGTGGAGGTCGTCGCGTGCAGGCCAGCGATCTCAGCGGCCTCCTCCACGTCACCCACGCGCACCGAATTGGGGCGCCCCGCCTTGGGGATCAGCACCCAGATCAGCCCACCGTCATCCAGGTTCGACATCGCGTCCACGAGCACGTCCGCGAGGTCCTCTTCCTCGGCGTCGTCCGCGCGCCACCAGACGATCGCGCCGTCCACGACGTCCGCGTAATCGACGTCAACGAGCGGATGTCCCGTCTCCTCTTCAATCGCATCGCGCACGGCCTGATCGACGTCGTCATCGACGTAGAACTCCTGCACGATCGCATCGGACGCAAAACCCAGGCTCACTGCCATCACGCAGCACCGCCCATCAACGAGCTGGCGCTCAGTGTCATATCAACGTTCACGCCTTCATCCTAGGGCATTGGAGCTACTGGAATGCAAGGGATGGACCACAATGAAAGACCCCCGCGAGCACTCCCCCGCCAAAGCTGGGCAATTACCCGACTGTAGGCGACCGCAGTCCGGTGATACGCACGTCATAGTACTTATCCAAGGCAAACACTCGCAAAGCCACCCCAACAGTGGGACAATGGTCCTGATATGTGCGGTGTCGCCAGAGGACACCGCTCACGCACGCTGCGCAAGCAGCACCGAGTCAAGCGAGAAGGTACACCGTGAGCCAACTCCACGAGTCCCACCCCGTCGTTAACGGCCTGATTCCTCAGGTTCCCGACAACGATCCCCAGGAGACCGCCGAATGGGTTGAGTCCCTGTCCGGGCTCATCAACGAAAAGGGCGGTCCCCGCGCACGCTACATCCTGCTGCACATGCTGGAAGAAGCGCGCCGCAACGGCGTTCAGCTCCCCCAGGAGTACACGACCCCCTACGTCAACACCATCCCCGTTGACCAGGAGCCGTACTTCCCCGGCGACGAAGCCATGGAGCGCGAATACCGCCGCTGGATCCGCTGGAACGCCGCCGTCCAGGTGACGCGCGCTCAACGCCCCGGCGTCAAGGTGGGCGGACACATCTCTTCCTACGCCTCGGTTGCCACCCTCTACGAGGTCGGCCTCAACCACTTCTTCCGCGGCAAGGACCACCCCGGCGGCGGCGACCACGTGTTCTTCCAGGGACACGCCTCCCCCGGCCCCTACGCCCGTGCCTTCCTCGAGGGTCGTCTCTCCGAAGAGCAGATGGACGGCTTCCGTCAGCAGGTCTCCACGGAGCACGGCCTGCCCTCGTACCCGCACCCGCGCCAGCTTGAGCACTTCTGGGAGTTCCCCACGGTCTCGCTCGGCCTGGGTCCCGCCGAGGCCATCTACCAGGCCTGGTTCGACCGCTACCTGCACATGAACGGCATCAAGGACACGTCACAGCAGCACACATGGGCCTTCATTGGCGACGGTGAGATGGACGAGCCCGAGTCCCGCGGCATGCTCCAGCTCGCCGCTCAGCAGCGCCTGGACAACCTGACCTTCGTCATCAACTGCAACCTGCAGCGTCTCGACGGCCCTGTGCGCGGTAACGGCAAGATCATCCAGGAGCTCGAGGCCTTCTTCAAGGGCGCCGGCTGGAACGTCATCAAGGTCATCTGGGGCCGCGGGTGGGACCAGCTGCTCGCCGCCGACAAGGACGACGCCCTCGTCCACGTCATGAACGAGACCCTGGATGGCGACTACCAGACCTTCCGCGCGAACGACGGCGCCTACGTGCGTGAGCACTTCTTCGGCCGCGACCCGCGCACCAAGGAAATGGTCAAGAACTGGACCGACGAGCAGCTCTGGGAGCTCAAGCGCGGCGGCCACGACTACCGCAAGGTCTACGCAGCCTACAAGGCAGCCATGGACCACACCGGCCAGCCGACCGTCATCCTCGCGCACACGATTAAGGGCTACGCCCTCGGCTCGCACTTCGCCGGCCGTAACTCGACGCACCAGATGAAGAAGCTGACCCTCGAGGACGCCAAGCAGCTGCGCGATCGCCTCCAGATCCCGATCACGGACGAGGAGCTCGAGCGCGATCCCTACATGCCGCCGTACTACATGCCGCCAGCCGATCACCCGGCCCTGCAGTACATGAAGGAGCGCCG
This sequence comes from Schaalia dentiphila ATCC 17982, assembly GCF_000154225.1. NCBI lineage: Bacteria > Bacillati > Actinomycetota > Actinomycetes > Actinomycetales > Actinomycetaceae > Schaalia > Schaalia dentiphila. Next base: position 1,801,971 of record NZ_DS264586.1, read on the forward strand.
CGAAATCCTCGGCGGTTGGGTGCCCGAGCGCCGCGCCGACCGTCAGCCGAAGCTTCCCGCCCTGCCCACGCGTCCCTTCGAGGCGCTCTCGAAGGGTTCCGGCAAGCTCGAGGTCGCCACGACCATGGCTCTCGTACGCCTCATCAAGGACCTGCTCAAGGACAAGGAGGTCGGCAAGTACTTCGTGCCGATCATCCCCGACGAGGCCCGTACCTTCGGTCTGGACGCGATCTTCCCGTCGGCGAAGATCTTCAACACGACCGGCCAGTCCTACACGCCCGTCGATGCGGACATGATGCTGTCCTACCGTGAGTCCGAGCAGGGCCGCATCCTGCACACGGGCATCACCGAGGCCGGCTCCTCCGCCGCGTTCCAGGTCGTCGGCACGGCGTACGCCACGCACGACCTGCCGATGGTGCCGATCTACATCTTCTACTCGATGTTCGGCTTCCAGCGCACCGGCGACCAGTTCTGGGCCGCGGGCGACCAGCTGACCAAGGGCTTCGTCATCGGCGCGACCGCCGGCCGCACGACGCTCGCAGGCGAGGGCCTGCAGCACATGGACGGCCACTCTCAGGTCCTGGCTGCCACGAACCACGCGTTCGTCTCCTACGATCCGGCCTACGCGTACGAGATCCGCCACATCATGGCGGATGGCCTGCAGCGTATGTACGGCGACGCGGACGGCCGCGATCCGAACGTCATGTACTACATCACCGTCTACAACGAGCCGATTCATCAGCCTGCGGAGCCGGAGAACGTCGACGTCGAGGGCATCATCAAGGGTATCTACAACGTCGATGAGCACCAGAACTTCGGTGGTCCCAAGGCTCAGCTGCTCGCCTCCGGCGTGGGCGTGCCGTGGGCGCGCGAGGCTCGCGAGCTGCTGGCCCGCGACTGGGGCGTGGATGCCGCCGTGTGGTCCGTGACCTCGTGGAACGAGCTGCGTCGTGATGGCCTGGATGCTGAGGAGCACAACTTCCTGCACCCGTCCGAGCCCCGCCGCACGCCCTACGTGTCGACGAAGCTCGCGGGTCGCGAGGGTCCGTTTGTGGCTTCCTCCGACTTCGACCGCATGCTGCCCGACCAGATCCGTCAGTGGATCCCCGGTGACTACCACGTGCTCGGCGCGGATGGCTTCGGCTTCTCCGACACCCGTCGCGCGGCCCGTCGTTGGTACCACATCGACGCCGAGTCGATGGTCGTGCGCACACTGGCTGCCCTGGCCGACAAGGGTCAGGTTGACCCGTCCGTCGTCCAGCAGGCGATCGAGAAGTACGACCTGTTCAACTACTCGATCCAGGGCAACGACCATGCTGGCGAGGAGTGATCGTCGCTAGGCCCGCGCTCCTCCATCGCGGTGCCCAGCGGTCATGAGAACGAGGCCGGGGATCCCCACGCGGGGTCCCCGGCCTCGACGTTTGCGCCAAGCAATGGGATCGGCACTGCCTGCCCGCCCTATCCGGCAGACAATAGACCCATGCACGTTCCCTACGAAACCGAGAAGTTCTACTACGGCTTTCCCGTCTACATCCTGGCCTACCCGGACGAGGCCGTCGGCGTCGGCATCACGACGGGTTCGTCGTCATACTCGCTGGGGCAGATGGTCATGATCGGCTGCGACTCAACGACGCATGCTGCCCGCGCGATCAAGCGCTCTGGCGTATGCTCCCTCAATCTGTTCGGTGCCGAAGCCATGGGTCTTTTCGAGTACGCGGGAACAGTTTCCGGCGGTCACAAGCTCCGCGACGCGCACGTGCCTTCGAGCGATCACGACGGCATCCCCGTGCTCGACGGCTCCCAGATGAGCCTGCTGTGCCGTGTCCTGGAGGCCACGGATGACGGCATTTACACACACTTCCGCTGCGCGATCACTCAGCGCCTGGTCGACTCCGCACTGATCGATGGTCACGGCCGCTTCCGCTACGAGGAGCTGCGCACCGTCGAATACGTGGGCGACTCTCGCAGGCGCATCTACCGTTACTTCTCGGACAGGGTGGAGCGTTTTGGCACTTTCGTGCGCTCCTTCAAGGAGTCTCTCCTCCCCTAGCGACGCCAGCGCACAATGAAGGCCGGGGATCCCCACGTGGGGTCCCCGGCCTCGTCTATAAAATGAGTCGCTCAGTCTTCCTCTGTACCCGCGTACTTCGGGTTCGCGAGGTTGTCCGGCGAGAGGATGCGCTCGACCTCTTCCTCCGAGAGGAGCTCCATGTCGTGGATGACTTCGCGAACGGTCTTGCCCTCCGCCGCGGCGCGCTTACCCACTACATCGCCCAGATGGTGGCCGATGACGTCGTTGAAGTACGTGACGATGCCGATCGAGTTTTCGACGTAGCCGCGGCAGACCTCGGCGTTCGCAGTGATGCCAGTGATGCAGCGTTCACGCAGCGTATCGCATGCGTTGACGAGCAGGTTGATGGACTCGATGAGCGCCTGTGCGATGACGGGCTCCATGACATTGAGCTGGAGCTGACCGGCCTCGGCGGCCATGGTAACGGTCTGGTCGTTGCCGATGACCTTGAAGCACACCTGGTTAACAACCTCGGGGATGACGGGGTTGACCTTGGCGGGCATGATCGACGAGCCTGCGGCCATCTTCGGCAGGTTGATCTCGTTGAGGCCGGCACGCGGGCCGGAAGCCAGCAGACGCAGGTCGTTGCAGACCTTGGACAGCTTGACGGCGCTGCGCTTAATCGTGGCGTGCATGGACACGTAGGCGCCCGTATCCGACGTGGCTTCGAGGAGGTTCGGGGAGCCGACGACGCGCGCCCCCGTGATGCGGCGCAGGTGGCGCACGACGACCTGCTGGTAGCCGTCCGGAGTGTTTAGGCCGGTGCCGATCGCAGTCGCGCCGAGGTTAGTCTCCAGGAGCAGTTCAGCGTTGTTGACGAGGCGCTCATCCTCCTCGCGCAGCGTGTGCGCGAAGGCGGAAAACTCGCTACCCAGGGACATCGGGACGGCGTCCTGCAGCTGCGTGCGGCCCATCGTCAGAATGTGGCGGAACTCGGCGCCCTTCTCATCAAAAGCATCGGCGAGTTCATCGATCGCCTTGCGCAGGCGGTTCACCTTGCGCCACAGGGCGATACGGAACGCCGTCGGGTACGCGTCGTTCGTCGACTGGGAGCGGTTGACGTGATCGTTGGGGTTGATGATGTCGTAGCGGCCCTTCTCCTCCCCCAGGATCTCGAGCGCCAGGTTCGCGATAACCTCGTTCGCGTTCATGTTGACGGAGGTACCGGCACCGCCCTGGAACTGGTCGACGGGGAACTGGTCCATGCAGCGGCCGTTTTCGACGATCTCATCGCAGGCGGCGATAATTGCCTCGGCCTTGGCCGGCTTCATCGCCTTGAGCTGCATGTTCGCCAAGGCGCACGCCTTCTTCACCTGCGCGAACGCGCGGATGAGTTCGGGTGCTTCATTGATCGTGCGACCCGAGATCTGATAGTTCTCGATTGCTCGCAGCGTATGAATGCCCCAGTACGCGTCCTTGGGTACTTCGCGGGTGCCGAGCAGATCTTCTTCGGTGCGGGTCAACGTTGTTCCTTCCGTCTGTTCGCCGGCCGGTTCATTCCGGCAGGTGCGCCTCCATAGTAGGCCCTGTAGGCCCGAAATTCCGGCACTTTACGAACATTGGAAACGTCATTGAAGCTCCGCTGGCAAGGTTTTTCGCTAGTGATTGGACGCGGCGTCAGAAACGGCGTCAAGCAGGTCCGCGAGCGTCACCCACTTCTCAATCTGAGAGTCGTTAAGCGTCACCTTCGCCTCGCGCTCCACGCGCGCGACGACGGCGTAGAGGGATACGTCGTCCATATCCAGATCGCCGCGCAGCGTGAGCTCTCCGCGTGCGTCTACGGGATCGAGGTCGGCCTCATCGACCACGGCCTCCATCGCGGCCTCGCGGGCGCGATCCTGGGCGGTCTCAGCGGCACTTTCGGACGAGGCAGGGGCCGCGTCGGGCGCCTCGTCGGGCACATCGGGGTTGACCAGCTGCGCTAAGCCTGCACGCAGCTGGTCACCGAGCAAATCGGCAATAGAACCCATTAGCCCACCCGATTGTTGAGCCAACGCACGGGCGCACCGGCACCGGCGTGGCGGAAGGACTCAAGTTCGTCATCCCAGGCCTGGCCGAGAGCCAGGTCGAGACCCTCGCGCAACTCCTCGTACGTCGTGGCGGACTCCAGGGCCGCACGGATGCGATCCTCGGGCACGACGACGTTACCAATGGTGTCCATCTGGGAATGGAAGATACCGAGGGAGGGCGTGTGGCACCAGCGGCCACCGTCGCTCGAGGCCGTGGCCTCCTCCGTCACCTCGTAACGCAGGTGTTCCCAACCGCGCAGAGCGGACGCCAAACGGGCGCCCGAGCCGATCGGTCCGACCCACGAGAACTCGCAGCGAACCATGCCCGGCGCCGCTTCCTGGTCCGACCACTGGAGGTGCACCTCCTGGCCGAGCGCGGTACCCAGCGCCCACTCGATGTGCGGGCACAGAGCGGGCGGTGTTGAGTGCACGAAAAGTACACCGCGGGTGTATGACCCTCTCATTGTTCCTCCTGGTGGCTTTGTCAGGATCGTCTTCCCCTACGCCCTAAACTGCCGCGAGTCGCAATGATCTGCGCCGAGACGACGCACACGATGTGGTTACAGGATAGTCGAACGCGCCGGGGAATGCATTCCATTCCCCGGCACGTCCACGCCTCGACGAGGCCAGATGCTCAGAAGCCAGCGTTGCGAATGTCGCGCAGCGCCTTCTTGCGGGTCGCCCGATCGAGGCGGTCGATGTAGATGTGGCCGTCCAGGTGGTCGCACTCGTGCTGGATGCAGCGCGCCATGAGCTCCTCGCCCTCGACAACGACCTTCTTGCCGTCCAGGTCAGTGCCCTCGCAGCGCGCGTACCAGGCACGTTCAGTCGGGTACCACAGCTCGGGAACCGATAGGCAGCCCTCGTCGCCGTCCTGGTACTCATCGTCGCTCAGAGCGACGATGCGGGGGTTCAACACGTAGCCGATCTCGCCGTCGATGTTCCAGGAGAACGCGCGCAGGCTGACGCCAATCTGGTTGGCGGCCAGGCCGGCGCGGCCGTCCATGTCGACGCCCTCGAGTAGATCCTCGACGAGCGCCTTCACATTCGGCGTGATCTCCGTGATGGGATCACAGACGGTGCGCAGGACCGGGTCACCGATGATACGGATGGGACGAATAGCCATGTCATTCCCCCTTCAGGGCCGCAGCGTGAAGCTCGCGCAGGCGCGCAACGGCTTCCTCGACGGGTACGACGATGGTCTCGCCGGTGCCGCGCACGCGGATCTCCACGTCGCCGTCGGCCAGCGAACGTCCAACAACCAGGCCGAAGGGCACGCCCACGAGCTCGTAGTCCTTGAACTTCACGCCAGCACTCACCTTGCGGCGATCGTCGACGAGAACATCCAGGCCGGCCGCGTCGAGCTCCTCGCCCAGAGACTGCGCGGTCTCAAAGACTTCGTCACCCTTGCCGGTAGCCAGGACATGCACGTCAAAGGGGGCGATCTGCGCGGGCCAGCTCAGACCCTTGTCATCGCAGTTGGCCTCGGCCAGGGCTGCCATGACGCGGGTAACGCCGATGCCGTACGAACCCATGGTGACGACCTGGGTCTTGCCGTTCTCGTCGAGGACAGTCAAACCGAGAGCCTTGGCGTACTTACGGCCCAGCTGGAAGATATGACCGATCTCGATGCCGCGCTCCAGGTGGAGGGGGCCCGAGCCGTCGGGAGCCAGGTCGCCCTCGCGCACCTCGGCGGCCTCGATCGTACCGTCAGCGGCGAAGTCGCGGCCCATCACGAGATTCAGGACGTGACGCTGCTCGGCGTTTGCACCCGTCACCCAGGCGGTTCCCTCGACGACGCGCGGGTCCACCAGGTAACGCACGGAACCGGAGGCGTTGCCCTCCTCGTCCACGACGCGCTTCGGGGAGTTCGGTCCGAGAACCGTCGGGCCGATGTAGCCGCGCACCAGCTCGGGGTGCGGCTCGAAGTCGGAATCCGACGCCATCTCGACCTCGGCGGGAGCCACGGAGGCCTCGAGACGCTTCATGTCAACGTCACGGTCGCCGGGCACGCCCACGACGAGGAGCTCGTGCTCGCCGTCCGGGTGCGTCAGCGTCACGACGACGTTCTTCAGCGTGTCGGCGGCGGTCCAGGGACGGTCCTCGCGCGGATACTGATCGTTGAGCAGATCAACGAGCGACTCGATGGTCGGAGCGTCGGGGGTCGGAACCTCGAGGGGCGCGGGCACGCCGGACGCATCCTGAGCCTCAGGCACGGGGGTCGTCACGGCCTCGGCGTTGGCGGCGTAGCCACCCGGGGACGCCACGAAGGTGTCCTCACCGATCGGCGAGGGGTGCAGGAACTCCTCGGAGCGGGAGCCGCCCATCGCGCCGCTCATCGCGGAGACGATGACGTAGCGCAGACCCAGGCGCTGGAAGATGCGCTCGTAGGTATCGCGCTCAGCCTGGTAGGAGGCGTTCAGACCCTCGTCGTCAATGTCGAAGGAGTAGGCGTCCTTCATGACGAACTCGCGGCCGCGGATCAGACCGGCACGCGGGCGGGCCTCGTCACGGTACTTCGTCTGAATCTGGTACAGCGTGGCGGGCAGGTCCTTGTACGAGGAGTACATGTCCTTCACCAGCAGGGTGAACATTTCCTCGTGCGTGGGGGCAAGCAGGTAGTCGCCGCCCTTACGGTCGTTGAGCTTAAATAGCGTCGGCCCGTACTCTTCCCAACGGTTCGTCGCCTTGTAGGGCTCGGCGGGGATCAGGCCCGGGAAGTGCACTTCCTGAGCGCCCATCGCATCCATCTCCTCGCGGACGATGTCCTCGATCTTGCGCAGCGTGCGCAGGCCGAGGGGCAGCCACGTGTAGATGCCGGGGGCGGAGCGTCGAATGTAGCCGGCACGCACCAGAAGCTTGTGCGAATTGACCTCGGCGTCGGCCGGGTCCTCACGCAGGGTTCGCAGGAAGAAAGTCGAGAGATTTCGAAGCATGCTCCAAGAGTACGGCACGCAAAGGCCCTGGGGCCACCGGCACAGCCGTGGAGCCTCCCATCGAGGCGTTGGGAAGCCCTCAGATGACCGCGCGGGCACCCAGCTCGCGCTCACGGGCGCCCGGGTGCGACGCGTAGTACCGGCGAGCCATCCAGCCCGGGTACGCCCACGCGGGGAGCCCGCCCAGGTACAGGGCTCGCACAGCGACGCCGACCATTGCAGCGAGAACCAGAGCGATGAGCAGGCAGGGACCTGCCGTGGCAAAGCCCGAGGCCTCACGGGCCATCAGGTCCCCCGTCAGGAACCACAAGAGGGAGAGGAAAGGCATGAGCGGCCACACGAGCGCCGACATCTCACCAGCCGCGCTTCCACTACCGATCTCCAGACGCACCGACATACGTCGGGCGCTCGCGCCGAAACCGAGCCACGCCCAGGCCCACACGGATGCGATGACGAGACCCACCATTGCGATGACGGCAGTAGAGTTGGACACAGCGTCCCCCTTCGGACAATGCAACATCCCCGTTGGCGTTGCGTACAGGCCGATACTACAACACCAACGGGGAGTAATGTCCAACCGAAACGGCGGGAACGAGACTAATCAGGCATCAACGAGCCCGCCTACGCACGCATCGCGCAGATCGCGCAGCATCGACAACGAGGACAGCGACTCGGCTGCGACACCCGCCCACGCGAGCACTCGGTCACGCCCCTGCGCCTCGTGACGTTCACGGATGTGCAGGAGCGTGCGCGAGGGAGACAGCTGCAGCAGAGCGATGACGCACGTGCCCGAGGCCTCGGCGCCTTCCGGGGCGGCCGGAGGCGCGACGCGCATGAGAATGTGGTCCTCGTCCTCAATGTCAATGATCGTGGACTCATCCTCCGGCTCGAACACGTGGCCGAGGACATCCCACACGACGGACGCGGGCGCATCGATCGCGATGCCGCGATCAACCACGACGTTCGCACCGGGCAGGATGAGATCTCCCGGGAGCGACACGTCCGCCTGCGAAGCCGTCAGGCCGATGCGCCGAGGAAAGCCGGTGGCCGCAACGGCGCATGCGCCGGCGACGAGGGACAGAGCGGCAAGAGTGCGAATACGCATCCGATAGTCCTTATCAACAACTTAGAAATCGATGCCCGGGAGCTTGACGTCCGGGGCGGTGATTGGGCCGACCTCGACGCTGCCGGAACCGGGCTCCAGGCCCAGTTCCTCCGCGAGGGCATTCGCACGGCGAATGAGGGTCTCGACGATCTGGTCCTCGGGCACGGTCTCGACGACCTCGCCACGAATGAAGATCTGTCCCTTGCCGTTGCCGGAGGCGACACCCAGGTCGGCCTCGCGAGCCTCGCCCGGACCGTTCACGACGCAGCCCATCACGGCCACGCGCAGCGGGACCGTCAGGTCCTTCAGGCCCTCGGTGACGTCCTCGGCGAGCGTCCACACGTCCACCTGGGCGCGACCACACGACGGGCACGAGACGATCTCGAGAGTCTTCTCGCGCAGACCCATGAACTCCAGCATCTTCGTGCCCACCTTAATCTCCTCAACGGGAGGAGCGGACAGCGAGACGCGAATCGTGTCACCGATCCCCTCGGCCAAAAGCACCGAGAAAGCGGACACGGACTTAATCGTTCCCTGGAAGGCGGGACCGGCCTCGGTGACGCCCAGGTGCAGGGGCCAGTCCCCCGCCTCGGACAGCATGCGGTAGGCCTGGATCATCGTCAGCACATCGTGGTGCTTGACCGAGATCTTGAAGTCGTGGAAGTCGTTCTCCTCGAACAGGGAGGCTTCCCAGATCGCGGACTCGACGAGGGCCTCGGGCGTGGCACGGCCGTACTTCTTCAGCAGTCGAGGATCGAGCGATCCTGCGTTCACACCGATGCGCAGCGACACGCCGTGATCGGAGGCGGCCTTGCAGATGTCCTTCACCTGGTCATCGAACTTGCGGATGTTACCCGGATTCACACGCACGGCACCACAGCCGGCCTCGATCGCCTGGAAGACGTACTTCGGCTTGAAGTGAATGTCAGCGATCACCGGGATACGCGACTGCCTCGCGATGATAGGCAGCGCGTCCGCGTCCTTATCCGTCGGGCAGGCGACGCGAACGATGTCGCAGCCGGCGGCCGTCAGCTCGGCGATCTGCTGGAGGGTCGCGCCGATGTCGTGCGTCTTCGTCGTCGTCATGGACTGGACGGAAACCCGCGCGCCACCGCCCACGGGAACGTCACCCACCATGATGCGACGCGTCTGCTTGCGCGGGAACGGCGATGCCGAGACTTCGGGCATACCAAGATTGATTTCACTCACCGTGTCATTATCGCGCACAGTGGCCTTCCTTCCCACACGGACCACGAACGCGTGGTCAGAGTCGCTTTTCGGGCAGATGTGTGAACCTGCCTGCGCTCAGCCGAGCGACACCGGCTTCACGATGTCTGCAACGATCAGAATGACGCTCATCGCGACCAGCAGGCCGCCGACAACCCAGGTAACGGGAACGAGGCGAGCCGTGTCCGCCGGGCCGGGATCCTCCGCCCCACGCACGCGGGCCACCGTTCGGCGCACACCCTCATAGATCGCCCCGAGAATGTGCCCGCCGTCCAGCGGCGGCAACGGGATCAGGTTAAAGACGAAAAGGGCCATGTTGAGCGATGCCAAGAGGCTCAGCAGCACGGCGACAACCTGACGCGTGTCGCGCAGACCCAGCGCCTGCGAATCACCCGTCACCTCGCCGGCCAGGCGCCCCACGCCCACGACGGACACGACACCCGAGGAGTCGCGCTTTTCGTCAGTAAACACGGAGCGGCCGACCTGCCACACAGCCTGAGGCAGGCGGGTCACGACCGCCGTCGTCCCGGTGAACATCTGCCAGTTCGCCGCTGCCACATCGGCGGGCGACGCCGACACGTACTCGTATCCAGCCGTCACGCCCACCAAGCGCGCCCCCTGAGCGCCCGTCACAGGAGAAACACTCAGGTCCACGGTGCTGCCGTCGCGCTCCACCGTCAGCACGGCAGACTCGCCCTCCTGGGTGGCCCCAACCGCGTGCTGCAGCTCCGCGAAGGTGGCAACCGGCTGCCCATTCCACGCGACGACCGTGTCCCCGGGGCGAACCCCTGCCTCGTACGCGGGGGAAGCGACCTCACCGGAAGCGCTCATGATCGTGGCCGGGACGTCCGCAATCGTGCGCGAGGCCGTGGGAGCACCGATGCCGATCATCGTCACCGCCGACAAGACGATGCAGATCAGCAGATTCATGAGCGGGCCACCAAGCATGACCGCGATCTTCTTCGGGGCGCTCAGACGGTAGAACGCGCGGTGTTCCTTGCCCTCAGGGATCTCCACGGCCGAGGCCTCACGAGCTTCCTGCGCGAGCGTCGGCTTACCGCCGCGACCCACGAGCCGAGTACCCGGTCGTGCCGGCGCGTACATGCCGACGATCTTCACGTAACCGCCAAGCAAAATCGCGCGCAGCGCATAGGTTGTGTCGCCGATCTTCTTCTTCCACAGGGCCGGACCAAAACCCACCGCGTAATCGGGGACCAGCACCCCAAACTTCTTCGCGGGGAGCATATGCCCCACCTCGTGCAGGGCAACCGAGGCCAAGATTCCGATAACGACAACGACAATACCGACGATTGAGCCCACGCTCACATATCCTTCCACTGGCCGACGCGAACGAGTTCGCGCGCACGCTGATCAGCCCAGCGCTGTGCGGCCACGATGTCATCCAACGAGGGGTCAGCGACGCCCTCGTGCTCATGCACAACGCTCGCCACCGTGTCCACGATCGCAAGCCACGGCACCTCCCCCGCGATAAACGCGTCAACTAGCACCTCGTTCGCGGCGTTGAGCACCGCGGGATGCGTCGCCGAGGCCGCGACCGCGAAGCGAGCAAGGTTGATCGCGGGGAACGTCTCGTTATCCACCGGCTCAAAGGTCCACTCCGATGCGGAGACCCAGGTCAGCGGCTTCTCGACGTCCTGGAGGCGCTCGGGCCAGGTGAGCCCAAGCGCAATCGGCAGACGCATATCCGGAGGTGAGGCCTGGAGCGTCGTCGCACCGTCGTACCACGTCACCATCGAATGCACGATGGACTGCGGGTGCACGGTCGCGATGATGTGCTCGGGCGCGACGTCGAACAGCAGGTGGGCCTCAATGAGTTCCAACCCCTTGTTGATCAGGGTCGACGAGTTGATCGTGACGACGGGCCCCATCTGCCACGTCGGATGCGCCAAGGCTTGCTCGGCGCGCACGCCACGCAACTGATCGCGCGTGCGGCCACGGAAGGGGCCACCCGACGCGGTCAGCACGAGATCTGCGACCTCGGAGCGGCCAGACACCAACGAAGAGGTGAGACCGCGTTCATGCACACCCGAAGCCAACACCTGGGCGATTGCCGAATGCTCGGAATCCACCGGGACGATCTGCCCCGGGAAACGCATGGCGTTCTTCACGAGCGCACCACCGACGACCAGCGACTCCTTGTTCGCCAGCGCCAGGCGCGCACCGCACTTCAAAGCGGCAAGCGTCGACGACAGGCCCACACCGCCCGTAATGCCGTTGAGCACCACCGGCGTTGCTCGCGGGTACAGCTGCGCCGCACGCTCAACGGACGCGCACACAACCTCGACGGACGCGTTCTCGCCGACGAAAACCTCCGGGCACGTGCCACCCATCGACTCCACAGCAGCCGACAATTCCTCGCGAACGTCGCGAGCCACGCCCACGTACGCGGGATTCAACGCGACGATCTGCACGGCAAGCTCGGTGATCGACGCACCGCCGGCGCTGAGGCCAAGGACGTCGAAACGCCCGCGGTTCGCCTCGATGACCTCACGTGCCTGGGTACCGATCGATCCCGTCGAGCCAAGCAGGACGACGGGGATAGTGGACGTGTGTTCTTCCACCGACACGGGCATCAGTCAACCGCAAGCAGAATCTCGACGGCACGCCCGAGGTAGGCGTCCACGGGGCCCTCCATGTAGGCCTTCTTGCCGCGCTTGGGGCGGAAGGTCGACAGACGAATCTCGTCAGCGGTCAGCTCCCCGGCCTCGTCGAAGTACGCCGCGATGCGATCCAGCAGATCGTCAACTTCCTCGCAGGAGTAGCCACGTCCCGACGTCGGGTGTGCGAAGCGCTCACCGCGGGGGCGCTGCAGACGCGGGTACAGGGTCGTCGCACGGTCGGCGACCCTGTCGTACCACGCTGCCTCACCCTCAGCTGCGACCGAATCCGCGCGATCACGTTTCACGAAAGCCGCCTCCAGGCGGTTCATCGCAGCGTCCACGGCATCGATGTTGTAGCCGCGATTCTTCAGCTCAAAAGTGGCCAGACGCACCTGCTCGGAGCTGAACTGCTCCGGGGGAACACCGCCCTCATAGGCGCGGCGAGCGTCTTCGAAGAACGCATCAACCTGTGCGCAGTCGTAGCCCTTCGAGAAGAGACCAACCCTAGGAAACTCAGTCATGACTGCTCCTTTTCCTGTGTCATGGAACGAAGAATCTGTTCGACGGCCTCAGGCGTGCCGAAATCAGCATACTCAGAAGAAACGGTAGTCGGCTCCGTAGCTGGCAGCGTCGCAGCGTGAACGTCACTGCCCACACTGTTCGCACGGCACGCCACTCGCCTGCGCTCGGCGTGACGCAGCATGTCAATGAGACGGTCGATCTCTGCATCGACCTCCTCGTCATTGAAGCCGCGCAATTTCGTAGAAAACTCCACATCCAGAGCCTTCTGAGCCGTCACGATCCTCTCAGGATCCATCTCCTCGCCAGTCAGTGTGCGTTCGACGTCCGCGAGAAAAGTCAGGACCTCGCTCACGTCGTAGCCCATCCGCAGGAAACTACGGGAAAAATCTGTCCTGATCACGCGCGCACCTCCCCGACCGGGCGCTTACCGTCAGCGACCACCGTCGCCAGCTGCCCGCACGCGCCGTCAATATCCGAGCCGCGCGTATCGCGGATCGACGTCGCGATGCCGTTGTCCTGCAGGCGCTTGACGAACGCCTCCTGAGCAGCCCGCGTCGATGCCGTCCAGATGGACCCGGGCGTCGGATTCAAGGGGATGGGGTTCACATGCACCCAGCCGTGGCCGCGCTTATTGAGTTCATCGGCCAGCAGCTGCGCGCGCCATTCCTGATCGTTCATGTCCTTGATGAGCGCGTATTCGATCGACACGCGCCGACCCGTCGCGAGGAAGTACCCGCGCGCCGCATCGAGCAGCTCGCCGACCTTCCACCGCGAGTTGATCGGGATCAGCTCGTCACGAAGATCGTCGTCGGGCGCATGGAGCGAGACCGCGAGCGTCACCGGCATGCCCTCCCCCGCCAGTTTCTTGATCGCGGGGACCAAGCCGACCGTGGACACGGTGATGTTGCGGGCACTCATACCGAAGCCTTCCGGCGCCGGATCGATCAAACGGTGGAGCGCGGCGACAACCGTCTTGTAGTTAGCGAGGGGCTCACCCATGCCCATGAATACAACATTCGACAGCTTCGTCGGCCCACCCGCGAGCTTGCCGTCTCGGCACGACGCCTGGGCCTCGCGAACCTGGTCAACGATCTCCGCTGTCGACAGGTTACGCGTCAGGCCCATCTGTCCCGTCGCACAGAACGGACAGGCCATGCCGCAGCCCGCCTGCGACGACACGCACAGCGTCGTTCGCTGGGGGTAACGCATGAGAACAGACTCGACCTGCGCGCCGTCGTACAGGCGCCACAAATCCTTGATCGTGCGCCCACCGTCAGCCTCTAGGGATACAACCTTCGTCACGAGCTTGGGCAACAGGGCATCCGAGACCGCTTCATGCATCCCAGCCGGGATATCGCTCATGTTCGCAGGATCGGCCTGAAAATGCGTGAAGTAATGGCGCGACAGCTGATCGGCGCGGAAAGCGGGCAACCCCAGGTCCTTCAGCACCTGCTTGCGGGCTACAGCATCCAGATCAGCGAGATGCGACGGAGCCTTTCCACGCCGCTTCGCGGTGAACGACAGGACCGGCTTAGCGTCCTTGTGAGTCGCCCCCTCCGGCGGCTGATCGGTCGGACGAACCTCACGGCGCGGGCTGCGACGCTGCAGATCCGACACCCCCAGGGTGTTCGGCGTACGCGCCTGCGCCCCACGGGGCCCCTTCGTCGATTGACTCAATGGCTAGACTCCCAAGAAATACCCGGCAGCGCCCACGCAAAAATGAAGTAGGCAACCGGCGCGCTCATGAGCAGCGCGTCCACTCGGTCGAGAACACCACCGTGGCCCGGCAGGATCTGCGACATGTCTTTCAGGCCGGCCTCACGCTTAATGAGAGACTCGGTCAGGTCGCCCATCGTACCCACAAAGGCGATGGAGATACCCGCAACGACACCCCACCACCAGGAAGCTCCCAGCAGCCACAGCCCGACCACGCCGACGGCGATAGCCGTCAAGGCAGAACCTGCGAAGCCTTCCCAGGATTTCTTGGGAGACAGTGCGGGAGCCATCGGGTGCTTGCCGAACATGACGCCAGCAGCCCAGCCGCCGGTGTCGTTGGCGATGACCATGAGCTCAAAGACGACGAACACCCAGGCGTTGTGCCACGCCGCCATCATGAGCACAACGAACGAAGCCAGGAACGGCACGTAGACGGCGGCAAACGTTGACGACACAACGTCGCTCATTCGCGACTGTTGACGACGGTCCAGGAGTCTCCACGCCGCGCAGACGAATACCGTGATGTACAGGGCGAAGAGCATGCCCTCTGTGCCCAGCCACCACGCGCAGGTCACCATGCCGATAGCGCCGACATACAGGGGCGTCACCGTCAGCGTGATGCCCATGCGAGCGAAAGCACCCGCGAGTTCCCAGATTCCAACCAGGCACACGAAGGCGATGACGCCCACAAACGCGGGCAGCGAGGTGAATAGAGGAATGGCGACCGCAGCAATCAGGACAACTGCGGTCGTGATCGCCTGCGGAAGGTTACGCCCGGCCTTCCCCGTTGCCCCACCCGCGGGATGATTGTCACGAGTGGGGCCCGGGGAGAAGACTCGGGCAAGAAGTGAACGATCCGTCGACGCCATCAGATCGTCAGCAGTTCGCTTTCCTTCGTCGCGAGCATCTTGTCGATCTGCTCAGTGTGGGCCTTCGTGAGGCCATCAAGCTGCTTTTCAGCGCGCTCGACATCGTCCTCGGAGGCCTCGCCGTCCTTCTTCAGACGGTCGAGCTGATCCTTCGCCTTACGACGCACGCCGCGCACGGACACACGACCGTCCTCAGCCTTGCTCTTGGCCTGCTTCACGTACTCCTTACGGCGTTCCTCCGTCAGGGCGGGCAGAACGACGCGCACCACGTTGCCATCGTCGGTCGGGTTCACGCCAAGGTCCGACTCACGCAGAGTACGGATGATCTCCTGGGTCGCGGTGCGATCGAAGGGAGAGATCAGGACGGTGCGAGCCTCGGGAATCTGGAAGCTAGCAAGCTGCTGCATCGGCGTCGGAGCGCCGTAGTAGTCCACCAGAAGCTGCTCGAACATCGCAGACGTCGCGCGCCCGGTACGAATGTTCGAAAACTCGTGGCTGGCCGCTTCCACGGCCTTGTCCATCTTTTCCTCGGCCTCGAGGAGAATATCGTCGATCACTATGAGCTCCTTTAAGTCAGTGGTCTGTGAAGGTTATATCACGCCGTCACTAGGGTACCGATTTCATCGCCCATCAGCGCGCGGGTCACGGCACCGTCGCCACCCATACCAAAGATGCGCGTCGTCAGTCCATTGTCGCGGCACAGGGCCAGCGCCGAACCGTCAATCACCTTGAGATCGCGACGCAGCGCCTCAGAATAGGTCAGCGTGTCGAAGCGGTGAGCGTCGGGATTCTTGTTCGGATCATCGTCGTACACGCCATCCACGCCGTTCTTGGCGACGAGGAGTTCGTCGCAGTGAATCTCCAGAGCACGCTGTGCGGACACCGTGTCCGTCGAGAAGTACGGCAGGCCCGCGCCAGCGCCGAAGACAACGACGCGCCCCTTCTCCAGGTGACGAATCGCTCGAAGCGGCAGGTAGGGCTCGGCAACTTGAGCCATCGTGATGGCCGTCTGCACACGGGCGGGGACACCGGACTGGTCGATAAAGTCCTGGAGTGCGAGAGCGTTCATAACGGTGCCAAGCATGCCCATGTAGTCCGCGCGGGAGCGCTCAAGACCCTCGCGAGCAAGCTGTGCACCACGGAAGAAGTTGCCACCACCGACGACGATCGCCACCTGGACACCTTCACGCACAGCCGTCGCGACCTGCTCCGCAATGCTGCGGACAACCTTGGGGTCCAAACCGATCGATCCACCCCCGAATGCTTCTCCGGACAGCTTGAGCAAAACGCGGCGGTTCGTCGACATGACGCTTCTCCTTTGTAACGGCCCCGGAAGGGCGGAACGGTTAAGAACCATACTACCTGGTAAAAGGGAAGCGGCCCCGCCGTTCGGCGGGACCGCTCCCATTTGTCAGCAAGCTGACGACGTGGCCAGATCAGGCACCGACGTGCACGCGCACGAAGTTGGTGACCGTGGCGCCCGCCTCCTTGAGGACCTGAGCGACGGACTTCGAGGGGTCACGCGCGAAGGCCTGGTCAACGAGGCAGTTGTCCTTGTAGAACGCGTTCAGGCGGCCCTCAACGATCTTAGGAACGATGTTGGCGGGCTTGCCTTCCTCAAGCGTGATCTTCTCGAGGGTAGCGCGCTCCTTGTCGAGCACGTCGGCCGGAACCGAATCGCGATCGAGGTAGGCGGGCATGTAAGCGGCAACATGCATCGCGATGTCGTGGGCGACGGACTTGCCGGCGGCGTCGGTGACGACGAACACGCCAACCTGCGGGGGCAGGTCAGGGTTGGTCTGGTGCAGGTAGAGGTCGACGTTCTCGCCCTCAACGCGCACGATGCGGCCAACCTGCAGCTTCTCGCCGATGATGGCGGCGAAGGCATCCAGGCGGTCCTTGACGGTGCCCTCACCCATGGGGGCGGCGAGCAGCGCGTCGAGGTCGGCAGCCTTGGAGGCAACGGCGGCGGCCAGAACCTCGTTGGAGAAGTCGATGAACTTCTGGTTCTTGGCGACGAAGTCGGTCTCGGAGTTGACCTCGACCAGCACGCCGACGGTGCCGTCGGTCTGCGCGGCCAGCAGGCCGGCGGAGGCCTGGCGGCCCTCGCGCTTGGACAGGGACTTCAGGCCCTTCAGGCGGATGATCTCGAGAGCCTTCTCGGCGTCGCCGTCGGCCTCGGTCAGAGCCTTCTTGACATCCATCATGCCGGCGCCGGTCTGCTCACGCAGCGCCTTCACATCTGCAGCGGTGAAATTCGCCATCGGATGATTCCTCTCAGTTAAAAGTTCAGTCCTGCTTGGGGGCGTCGGCGGCCTCTTCGGCGGCAGCGGCCTCGTCGGCCGCAACCTCGCCCTCGAGGAGCTCGCGCTCCCACTCGGCCAGAGGCTCCGCGGCGGCTTCTTCGCCCTTGCCCTTGCGGACGTCGGAGCGAGCGATCAGGCCCTCGGCAACGGCGTCGGCGATCACTCGGGTCAGCAGCGCGACGGCGCGGATGGCGTCATCGTTGCCGGGGATGCGGTAGTCGACCTCGTCCGGATCGGCGTTGGTGTCGAGGATGGCGACGATCGGGATGCGCAGCTTGCGAGCCTCGGAGACCGCAAGGTGTTCCTTCTTGGGGTCGACGATCCACACGGCCGAGGGAACCTTGGTCATGTCGCGGATGCCGCCCAGGGTGCGCGAGAGCTTGTCCTTCTCGCGGCGCATCATGAGCAGTTCCTTCTTGGTGTGACCGGAGGAGGCCACATCGTCGAAGTCGATCTGCTCGAGTTCCTTCAGGCGCTGCAGACGGGTGGCAACGGTCGAGAAGTTGGTGAGCATGCCGCCGAGCCAACGGTGGTTCACGTAGGGCATGCCGACGCGCTGGGCCTGCTCGGCCACGGCTTCCTGTGCCTGCTTCTTGGTGCCAACGAAGAGCAGAGTGCCACCGTGGGCAACGGTCTGCTTCACGAAGTCGAAGGCGATGTCGATGTCAGCAATGGTCTGCTGCAGGTCAATGATGTAGATGCCGTTGCGCTCGGTGAGGATGAAGCGCTTCATCTTCGGGTTCCAACGGCGAGTCTGGTGGCCGAAGTGGACACCGGACTCGAGGAGCTGACGCATGGTAACGACTGCCATGGTTCGTCCTTTCCCCGCAAGTCGCGAGTGATCAGTGGGGTTTCCCCCGGGTTATCGGTTAGCTATGCGCGTTGCGCACCCTGGTGCCATGACCGGCGACCATCCCCGAAAGGACCGAAGCCGCCGCGCCTCGCTCCCCTGGCGGTTTCCCGTGGGTCGCGATAATGGCACGCGAAGTCACCTGCACAGGGCAAGTGCCCGGCTATCTTACCTCACAAGTGCACAGATGTCCGAAACCAGGCGCATGAGACGTTGCCTACTGGATTCATCTTCGACGAGGCCGGGGCAGCTCGGTACAGACACGCCGTCTTCGCTCGTTATCCACAGGCTCCTTTCGCGTCGCAGCAGTATCCACAACCAACGCCGGGCGACTAGACCTGTGCGCCGTGTCCCCTCACGCTGATGTCATGACCTCTGTAATCCCGAACCGTGGCCGATTGAGAGCGGCTACACTGATCGCCACCTTCGTCGGCACGCTGCTCCTTGTCGCGGCAACGCCGGGCGTAGCAACCGCGCACCGCGAGCGGTGGCAGTGGCCAACAGGTGGGCCCGTGGCCGTCGTCGAAGGATTCGCCCCACCCGCCCACGACTGGCTTCCCGGGCGGCGTGGGGTGACGTTGCAGTATCCGGCTCCCTCCCCGGTGTACGCGTGCGCATCGGGCACTGTGACCGTTGCCGGTCCCATCGCGGGCAGGGGCGTCATATCGATTCGACACGAGGTCGGCGGGCGCGTCGTCTGGTCGACGTATCTGCCCGTGACGCCGTCCGTTGCTGTTGGCGATCACGTCCAGAAAGGAAGCATCATCGGCCTCGTCGAAGGGGACTCACCCACGCTGCACTGGGGTGCAAAGACCGGCAGGCGCACGTACATCGATCCAATACGTATGACGCTCGGGCGTCCGCGCCTTCTCCCCTGGGACGACGCGTTGGCGCGATAGCCTCATGCGAATTACCGACCGCGGTCGGCGATCACCGGCGAGACAGCGCGTCCCAGCCCGAGGGTCCTAGGCGCGGGGGTGCGCCCGCTGATAGATCGCGCTCAGACGAGCGGTATCCACGTGGGTGTAGCGCTGAGTGGTCGACAGCGAGGAGTGACCGAGCATCTCCTGGACCGCACGTAGGTCGGCTCCGCCCTGCAGCAGGTGCGTCGCCGTGGAATGGCGCAGCCCGTGTGGCGCGATGTCGTGCACGCCTGCGCGAGCCGCCGTCTTGTGTACCATCGACCGCACGATACGCGGATCGATGCGACCACCCTTATCGCCGAGGAAGAGGGCGTTCCCGCTGCGCTCCCCGGCCAACTGGGGACGGCCTCGTACCAGCCAATGGTCGAGGGCGTCGGCAGCAGGAGGACCGTAGGGAACCACCCGCTCTTTGTTGCCTTTACCAACGACGCGCACGGTGAGGGCGTCGCGGTTCAAGGAGGAGATGTCGAGGGCACAGACTTCGGAGACGCGAAGCCCGCACGCGTACGTCAGCTCGAGGATTGCCCAATTGCGAATCTGGGAGGCCCCTCCCGCCGCGGCTTCATCGCGAGCAGTATTGAGGAGCACCCTCGCATCGGACTCATCGAGCGGAGACGGCAGAAGCTGGTCCGCGCGCGGAGACGACAGGAGCGCTGCGGGGTCGCTCACCAGGATTCCTTCACGCATTGCCCAGGAGGTGAAGTTGCGAATCGCGGCGGTGTGGCGCGCGATCGTCGAGCGTGCTCCCCCATCCGCGAGGGTGCGAGCCAGCCAGGAACGCACTGCGCGCTGCGTGAGCGCCTCACGCAACTGCTCGGGGGTCGCGTCCGCGTCGAGCGAGAGGAACTCCATGAGCGAGTGAAGATCCCCGAGGTACGCGGAAACTGTGTGGGGGCTCATCCGCCGCCCAAGACGCAAGTACTCTTCCCAGCGCTCCCCCACATTGCGTGTCATATCGATATCCTACGGTCTGCCTCCGCCTGTTCGCGTCCACCCACGCGTCGATCCGGCCACTAGACCCGCAACCGAGAGCTCCATGAGCGCATAGTTCACTTCTTCGCGCGACAGTGCCGCAGCAACACAGATCGCTTCGACCGACGCGGGAGCACTCCGGGGAAGAGCCTCCCACACCCGACGCTGAGTCGGCTCTAGGGCATCAACCCCGTGATCATCGTCGACCGGCATACCGAACAGAGGCTGGGCGGCGTCAACGCTCACCGGGCGCACGAGTTCGAGGGCGTCACGCCCATCGCGGATGATCGTCGCTCCGTTGCGCGCAAGCTCAAGGCACCCCACTGACATCGGCGCGTCGACCGCGCCGGGGACTGCACCTAGCTCACGCCCGTATTCCATGGCACGCCGCGCCGTCGCAAGGGCACCGGAGCGCGCTCCCGCCTCGACGACCACGGTCGCCCCACTCCATGCAGCAATCAGACGGTTACGGGTCAGGAAACGCCACTTCGCCGGCCTCGCGGTGGGAGCGACCTCGGAGATCAGGGCACCACCACCATCTATGACGGCGCGAAAGTCGCCACCGTGGCATGCGGGGTAGGGATTGCACACGCCCCCTGCGAGGATGCAGATCGTGCGCCCACGCGCAGACAGTGCACCGCGGTGAGCCTCAATGTCAATGCCGATCGCTCCCCCAGACACGACCGTCACGCCTGCCGCAGCGACGAATGCCGCCATGTTGCGTGCACACCTGTTTCCCGCACCGGTGGAAGCGCGAGCTCCCACGATAGACAGATGGCGATCCACCCGCGGAGCCTCGACCAGCTCGCCGAGGAACCACAGCCCCATCGGCTCCTCCTCCCCCAGGCACGCAAGGTGCTCTGGCCAGCGTGGATCGCCGGGTGTCATGAACCCGCCGCCCGCATGAGCGACACGTGTGAGCTCACTGTCGATGTCGACCGAGAGGGCGCGCTGCCTCCACCGATTCCACTGCGTGTGCCAGTCAATCCTCGAGTGACGGGCAAGCGCCAACGGCGGCGCCGACCAGCTCCCGATCAGCCATGCGCGCGCATCTCGATCCCCTAAGGCCTGACGAAGGATGCGTGCGCACGGATCAGCCGGCTCGGCGACGGCAGACCACCAGGCGGCCTCCCACAGTTCTGTGTCATTCATAGTGATCCGCTCCGTTCCGCAGCTGCTGCGCTGCAACAATGTGGTCAAAGGTCGGCCGAGGCGCAGCCTCGAGATCGGCGAGCGTCCATGCCAGGCGTAGCATCCGGTCGATTCCGCGCATAGACGAGTGACCGGAATCGACGAGCCGATCAAGTTGATGAATGAGCGAAGCATCGATGCCTGAGTGGTGTCGCAGCCACGCTCCCGGAAGCTGCGCGTTCATGGTCCACGGCGTGCCCTTAAGGCGCGTGCGTGCCCTCGAGCGCGCCTCGATAACACGTCCACGTATCGACGCGGAATCGCGTGTCTGTGTCGACGCCAGGTCCGCCCGACTGGGGGTATGCACGTCGATGCGGATGTCCATCCGATCCAGCAACGGCCCGGACAAACGTGCGAGATACCTGCGTCGATTCATCGAGGAACAGGTGCATCGCCGCCCTCCGTATCCGCCTCCACACGGGCACGGATTAGACGCCATCACCAGTTGGAATGCGGCGGGATAACGCGCCTGAACGCCCGAGCGGTGCACATGGATGACACCTGATTCAAGGGGTTCACGCAGCGAGTCAAGGACCGAGGGAGCGAATTCGGCGGCCTCGTCGAGAAAGAGGATCCCTCCATGCGCCAGCGACGCTGCGCCGGGGACGAGGGTGCGCGTGCCGCCACCGATCAGCGCCGGCATGGTCACCGAATGGTGTGGGGCTTGGAATGGAGGCCGCGTCATCAGCGATATCGAGGAAGGCAACAGGCCCGCCACCGAATGCAACGAGGTGGTGACGAGAGCGGTGTCGGCGTCGAGATCTGGAAGTATCGTCGGCAGTCGGGAGGCGAGCATCGTCTTGCCGGATCCGGGCTCTCCGAGAAGAAACACGTGGTGCCCACCGGCAGCTGCAACTTCCATCGCCGCAATTGCCTCGGGCTGACCACGCACGTCGGCCATGTCTGCGAGGGTCGGATCAGCATCACTGTCTCCCTCGCGGCGCACACCCATTCTCCCGTGGAACGGAGCCTTCACAGCCTCTCCCCCGGCCCAGGCGATGAGGTCAGCCAGATGCGCGAAGTCAAGGACCTCAATGCCGCTGACCAGACGCGCTTCCTGGGCGCATCCCGACGGCACGATCACCCTGCGCACGCCCCGCGAACGTGCGGCCAGCACAGCCGGCAGCACCCCGCGCACCGGCTGAATACTTCCATCCAACGCAAGCTCACCAACGAGGACCGCGTCCTCAAAAGCCACCGGCGAGACGAGGCCTGTGGCCAGAGCGATGGACGCCGCGATCGAGAGGTCAAAAGCCGACCCCGATTTCGGAATACCAGCAGGGGACAGATTCACGGTGATGCGTTGGTCCAAGACGTCCAGGCCACACGACTCGAACGCAGCACGCACGCGATCGCGTGCCTCGCGCACGGAGGTGTCGAGCAGGCCGACGAGCGTGAACGCCACGAGGCCCGACCCCGCGTATGTCTCCACGTCGACAAGGTGTCCCTCGATGCCGACGATGCTCATGGAATACGTGCGCGCAAGTCCCGGCCCTCTCATTGCACACCCCTCAACCACACGACCTGTGCCCCCAGAGCGCGAAGATCCACTGCCTCGTCCATGGGAGCCGGCCAGGATTCCAGCGTCCGCACATCCACGGTGATGGCGACGACGTCGATACGCACACGCGAAGCAAGGTGACCGTGTGCCCTGCACCAGGCACCCGTCAGCGCCCGAAGCCGCGCCACCTTGCGATGATCGACCGAGGCAAGCGCACTCCCCTTCCTGCGCCCGACCCTGGTGCGCACCTCCACGATCACGGTCCACGAACGCGACGGATCGGTCTCGTCACGCGCGATGATATCGAGCTCGCCCCGACGACCATCTCGCCAGTTGGTGTCAAGAAGGCGCAGGCCTTCCTCTTCGAGCGCCAGTCGAGCGGTATATTCACCCGCAGCGCCAATGGCCCGACGATCGGGCCGTATTGAGCATCCCATCACGGATCACCTCCGCACCCACAGTGCGCCTGAGACAGTCTGTGACACAATGCGAAAACCGCCCCCTGTGGATAGGGAGCGGTTCGCAAAAAGGCCTGTGGACAACCGCGGAGCGGCTCATCCGCAATTACGGGATGTCGAGCTCCGGCTTGGAGAGCTCCTCGACATTCACGTCCTTGTAGGTAATGACGCGCACAGAGCGCACGAAGCGCGACGAGCGGTAGATGTCCCACACCCACGCGTCACTGAGCGCCAGCTCGAAAAAGACGTCGCCGCCGACCGGGCGTGCCTGCACATCAACGTGGTTGCACAGATAGAAACGCCTCTCGGTCTCCACGACGTACTTGAACAACCCGATGACGTCGCGGTACTCCTTGAAGAGGTCCAGCTCCAGATTGTTTTCGTAACCTTCGATTTCTTCGCTCACGCAACCATCATGCCGGGCCGCGCGCCCAGCCGAGTCACGCCACCCCGGCGCGCCCTACTTTGTGGCCTGCGTCGGCATCTTCCACGAGCGACGATGCTGATCCGACACGCCGAGCTCCACGATCGCGCGAGTGTGGGCGGTCGAGCCGTAGCCTTTGTTCGATGCCCATCCGTAGCCCGGATCCTCGAGCTCCGCCATGAGGTGATCACGTTCAACCTTCGCGAGGACGGACGCTGCTGCAACGACCGCGCAGGACGCGTCGGCCTTCACCTGCATCTGGACGGGCAGATCGACGCCGAAAGGATCCCCAGGCCCGTCGATGGCACCGAACAGATCGTCGGGTGCGGACAGCCAATCGTGCGAGCCGTCCAGCAGAACACCACCGGGAACGAGGCCGTGGCTGGCTACCTCGGCCAGGGCGCGCCGACCCGCCAGACGAAGCGCGGCGATGATGCCCCAGTCATCAATCTCCTGTGGGGAGGCGTAGCCAACTGCGCAAGCCAAGGTCCATTCACGCACGGGATCGACGAGGGCCTCCCGCCGACGAGCAGTCAGCGCTTTCGAGTCGGTGAGGCCTTCAGGAACCGGTGCGGCATCGATGCCAATGAACGCCACACCCACGGCGACAGGACCGGCCAGAGCCCCGCGCCCCACCTCATCCATCCCCGCAACGATCCCCCACCGACGCGCGAGAGAGACCTCAAGGTCACGCGAGGCGGTCGTCATGAGGCGTCCGGAACAGACGCGAACACCTCGTGGTGCGCGATGTCCGTCGTCCAACGCGACGTGGGCCAGATGACCGCCTGAACGGTACCGACGACCGAGGAAACCGGCACGTAGGGAGACTGCCCCGACCCCATGTGGTAGCGAGAATCAGCCGAGTTCGAACGGTTGTCACCCATCACCCACAGGTGTCCCTCGGGAACGACAACATCAAAAGTGCGCTCGCCACACGGCACCTGGCCATCGGGCACGTAGGTCTCGTCAAGCTCAACTCCGTTGACGCTCACCTTGCCGTTCGCACTGGTGCATGACACACGATCGCCACCGACGCCGATGACGCGCTTCACGAGCGTCTGCTCACTGCCTCCCGGAACGAAACCGGTGAACTCCCCCAGCCGGCGCAGCACTGAGGGAGAAGTCACCTGCGACGAGCCCAGCCAGCCGAGGGTATCATCGAAGACGACGACATCCCCGCGGTGCACGTTCGAGCGAAGCGCATCGATACGCGAGACGGCAATGCGGTCATCCTCCACCAGCGTGTTGTGCATCGACGGTGAAGGAATCCAGAAAACCTGGACGATGAAGGCACGCAGCAGCGACGAAATCACGAGGGCAACCACGATGATCATGAGGATCTCGCGCAGCCACACGAGAGGGTTGCGACGAGCGCGAGCCTCCGCGCGATCACGATCCCGAAGAGAAGGCGAATGCAGTGGGCCGAGTGACGGTCCTGCTGTCGGGGTCATGCAATCTCCTTGTCGTTGCGTCAACCATCCCAGGATACGGCGAGGCCCGACACCGGCGCGCGGTGTCGGGCCTTTCCGTGAAAAATGCCAAGGCGTATGCCTGGCAAGCCTCAGGCGGACTTGCCGGAACGGTGTTCCTTGATCTTCGCAGCCTTACCGTGACGCTCACGCAGGTAGTAGAGCTTAGCGCGACGCACGTCGCCCTTGGTAACGACCTCGATGTGGTCGATCGTGGGGGCGTGGACCGGGAAGGTACGCTCGACGCCCACACCGAAGGAAACCTTGCGGATCGTGAACGTGGAGGACACACCGTGACCGCGACGAGCGATCACGACACCCTGGAAGACCTGGATACGAGAGCGGTTACCTTCGATGACCTTGACGTGCACCTTGAGGGTGTCGCCAGCTCGGAACGAGGGGATGTCATCGCGCAGCGAAGCCGCATCAACGGCGTCCAGCTTCTGCATTTCTTCTCCTTGACGCAACTGCCGCAGGTCGGAAGCGCCTGGTTGGGCGGGTCGAACCCGCTCACTTGACGTGTGATCGTGCGCCTCGGTGTCCCCCTGCGGCAGGATGAACCGCGCACAATCTCGTTTATTCTCCCACAGCAGGACACACCAAGGCTAGTCCGCGGATGTGTTATGCGGTGAGATCACGCACCATGACAACGTCGTAGTTGCGTACGCCGCCCACATCGAAGGTTCGGCTCGAACGCTTGCGGAATCCGTGGCGCTTGTAGAAGGCCTGCGCCTCCTTGTTCCCTCGATTGGTGCCGAGCACAACAGCGGCATGCCCCAAGTCTCGCGCATCGGCGATAGCACGCTCGATGAGCGCATCTGCAACACCGCTGCCACGCCACGCCTCGTCAACATAGCACTTGGACAGGTAGGCACTACCTTCCTCCACGCGCCCGGGACGCACCATGTCGCTCGGCAGCGCATCGGGTCCAACGTGGGTGAGCACGTAACCAACGAGGCCACCCCAGACCTCGGCGACGAACAGGCGATGATGCTCGGGATCGGAAACAAGATCGTCAAACACGTCGGCACTGAGTTGCGTGGCGATGTGCTGCGCAATCGCTTCCTCGGGCAGGTTCTCCGGGCAAGCATCCGGGAACGTACGCGCCGCGAGCTCGCTGACTGCGACGACGTCCTCAAGCTCAGCCTGTCGCACGTCGAGCCGTTCCGCCCCGCCAGCTCGCGGATACGCAACACCGCAGCGGGCCAGCATCGCACGGTCCTCGCGCGTCAGCGACGAAGCATCCAGCGACAGCGCGAGATCGGGGCGCACGCGTGCCGTCTTCTCAATCGCGCGATCGCGCCGCCACCGCTCAATCGCCGCGTGATTACCGCCGAGAAGCACCTCGGGGATCTCAAGGGAGCGGAACTCCCTGGGCTTGGTGAACACGGGGTATTCGAGGAGTCCCGCACCCGAGTGCGATTCTTCAACGAGGGAGCCCGGGTTTCCCATAAATCCTTCGAGAAGACGCGCAACAGCCTCAGTAAGAACCATCGCGGCGACCTCGCCACCATTGAGCACATAGTCGCCAATAGAAAACTCGACAACCTCGACGCCAGCGCCGCGGTAGTACTCGGCAACGCGGGCGTCGATCCCCTCATAGCGCCCACAGGCAACGATGATCTGGTTGGCGCGCGCAAGATCCTCAACCCGCGCCTGGGTCAGCGGCGTTCCCGACGGCGTCGGGATCGCGAGGACGCGACGCAGCGAGGCCTGAGTCCCATCGCCGTCGCGCTCCGCGAGCGGCGTGGCAAGCACCTCGTCAAGGGCGCGAGCCCACACATCCGCACGCATTACCATGCCCGCGCCACCGCCGTAGGGGGTGTCATCGACGCTACGATGCTTGCCGGTGGCCCACTCGCGCAGGTCGTGCGCCTGGAGATGCACGAGGCCGGCATCCTCTGCCTTCCCCATCAGCGAGAGACGAAGAGGCGCAAAATAGTCAGGGAAAATCGAAATAAGGTCGAAGCGCACGGTGTCAGTCGCCCTCGCGCTCCGACACGGCATCGTCGTCGAACAGGCCGGGGGGCGCATCGATGACGACAAATCCACCCTCGACGTCGACGGTAGGAACGAGGGCCGTCACGAAGGGAACCAAAACAGTGCCTCGATCCGTGGCAACGAGAAGCAAATCCTGCGCCGCGCCCGGAGTCAGTCCACTGACGCTACCGAGAACATCGCCGGACGGAGTACGCGCCTGGAGCCCCTTGAGTTCGTGCGGATACCAGGCATCCTCCTCGGGGTGAGCGTCGACGAGCAGGCGGGCACCGCGCAGAGCCTCAGCATCCTCGCGCGTCACGCATTCCTCAAACGACGCAAGCACGCGATCCTTGTGCACGCGAACGGTGCGCACAGTGAGGCTGCGCTGATCTCCCGCAATGTCCAAGCGCGAACCGGGTGCCATGACCTCGGGATCGTCGCTGCGCACGTCCACGATGACCTCGCCTCGCAAGCCGTGGGCGGGGCCGACGATAGCGGCTGTGAGCTGCATGTGTTCTCCTGACGGTAAACGGGGACTCCCCCGAAGGATACAACGAAGGGGCCCGGCAATGCCGGACCCCTTCGTGACGTGTGCGAGTCTTACTCGCGATCCGTGTCGACGACGTCAACGCGGACGGTGCCACGCGTGGACAACGCACCCATGACGGTGCGCAGCGCGCGAGCCGTCCGACCGCCGCGTCCGATGACGCGACCCAGATCCTCGGGGTTCACGCGAACCTCAAGAAGCTGGCCACGTCGCATGGAACGAGGCGTCACCTCGACATCTTCGGGGTGATCAACGATGCCGCTGACCAGGTGCTCCAACGCGTCGGCGAGCATGCTCAGGCATCCTCTCCGGCGGCCTCTTCGGAAGCCTGCTCGCCGGCCTCAGCCTCAGCAGCGGCTGCGGCGGCCTCTTCCTCGGCCTTCTTGGCGGAAGCAGCGGCCTTAGACTTCTCGGCAGCAGCCTCGGCGTCCTTGATGGCCTGCTCGGCCTGGGCGGCCTTGTCAGCCTCGGAGACGATGACGCGGGAAACAGCGTCGGCCTTGCCGTTGAACTTGGCGATATCACCGGTCAGGACCAGCAGCTTGCGGACCTGGTCGGAAGGCTGAGCGCCAACACCGAGCCAGTACTGGGCACGCTCAGAGTCGATGCGGATGATCGACGGGTTGGGCTGAGGATCGTAGTAACCGACCTCTTCGATGACGCGGCCGTCACGCTTCTTGCGCGAATCGACAACGACAACACGGTACTGGGCAGCGTGGATCTTACCCACGCGCTTCAGGCGAATTCGAACTGCCACTTGAGTGGTCTCTCCATTTCAGATTGGTGTGGACCTTTGCGTCCCAAGGTGGGAAACACAGGGGTCGCATTGGGCCGGGACACGACGGCACGCAGTGAGAGG